>JANNYB010000157.1:0-18832 GCA_031409875.1 Acidobacteriota bacterium
GATTATTCCGCCGAAAACAAGGAAGAAATCGTTAATTTTTTAAACATTCTGCCCGTCAAGCCGGAAATCGGCGATAAAGTTAAACAGATTTATGACAGTATGCCCGATGAAACCAATGAAGAAGTCGGCAACTACTTACGCGAATCGGTTGAAACTTGGCTCAAAACGAACAGCCGTTATTATCTCGGCGATTTGATTAACAAGGCTTCAAAAATCAAAGATCAAAACAATTATGTTGCCAACACCGAACAAGATATTTTGCGTTCATTGGCGCGGGTTGATTGGGATTCGGCGAAACCGCTTGTTGATCGTTTTTTGTATGATTCTTCACAGCCTTATTCGCAGACTTTAGCGAAATGGGTTTCTTACGAACACGCGCTTGCCGAAGATAATGCGAGCGATATTGACCGTTGGCGCGGCGAATTGAAAAAGATTGTCGAAGATAAGTCCGCAACTTGGGCGATGCGCGATTTGGCTCTCGATGCGCTTTCGCTTTCGGGCGATTGGGAAGGGCGCGACGAATGGTATATTTCCCTGCTCGAAGACGAAACTTTGCTGACGATTCAAGACAACGGCTACACCGGTTTGACGACGATGCTTTCCGTATCGAAACCCGGAAAATTTACCGAAGCGATGATTCGTCTGACGAAAAGCAGTAATTTCGCCGCACGTTCCGCCGCTGTGCGAAATTTGATGAATTCGCTCGATAAAACCAATAAGCCATTGCTCGAAGCACTTCTGCCGTGGCTTTTTGACGCGAAATGGGCAAAACCTGCCAATGAAAGTCAGCGTTTGACGTTGATAAGTTTTTACGCCGAAGCGGAATTTCCCGAAGCCGTGCCGGGTTTGATTGCCGTTGTGCAGAACGAAAAAGATGTTAATCGCGCTTACGCCGCGCTTGCTTTGGCAAAATATAAAGACATTCGCGCCGCTCCTGCTTTGCGCGGCGCACTTGCGGAAGAGCAAAACCCCGAATATCGCAAATATATTGTCGGCGCGTTGGTCGCAACGGGCGGCATCGGCGATGCTGAACAGATGACTTCGCTCGAACAATATGCGACGCTGATTTCCACGCCCGAAGGTTTGGAAATATTCCAAAAATCAGAATATTATTACGGCGAAGAAGGCACGCAACCTCAGCCTTTGCCGATAATTATCGGAAAATATGTTGCCGACCAAGAAGAACCTTCCGAAGGTTTGGCAACTCGCGCCGTCGAGCGTTTGAAGGTTTTGAAACGAACGAAACCGGCAGTCGCGCAAATTCTCGTCGGAATTATGCAGAAATGGAAAGGTCGCGTGGCGTTTATTGAAACGGTTCGTCAAATAAAAGCGGGCGAAGCGGACATTGAAACGATTTTAAATTTTCTCGCCAAACGCAAAGATTCGCGCGAAAAAATGCCGAATGAAATCGTCAATCTTCGCACGTCAAACGGCATCGGGCGCGGACTCGGCGCGTGTATCGTCGAGGAAGAATTGGAATATTCAAATGTTTTAGGCGGCGGCGATGTTGAAGCGCAAACGGCAATGTTTGGCTGTGCGCGGCTGATTCGTGCGAAATTGCCTTTGGCGGAAGTCGGCGGATTTTTGGCGAGCGCGAATCCGAATCTTGCGCTTGCGGCGGAAAGATATTTAGAAACTGAAGATTCAGTCGAGGCGCGGCAGATGATTTTGGCAAAGCGTCCAAACGATATTGTAATTCTCGGAGCGCAAGAAGCGTTTGTCCCGAATTCGGTAAAAACGCCTTACACGAGCGAGGCTTTGAACACGCTTTTTTACAGCGTCAACGAAGCCTACTTCGGCGGCGTTAATCTTTCCAAGATTCGCAAATCCGAAGAAAATCTCCGTAACGAAATGAAGCAAAACGCTGATTTATTAGCAGTTTATGCGTTCGTGCCGAATGCGGAAGCCGGTTTGCGCGTGGTGCGGCTTTTTAAGGACAGAGTTGTTTATTCAAACTACGAAGACACGGCGCGTTATACCGAAAGAAATTTGACGAAGGAAGAATACGAAGAATTTTTGGGCGCGGTTATCGCAAATAATATTGATTCGCTTTCTGCGCTTGGCGGCGATTGCGAACAATGCGTTTACAGCGAATTTTTGATGTTCGGACGCGCCGGCGGAAGGCGTGTTACATTTACCGAGGCGGGCGAATATTCGCCGCCGCCGATTTTGAAAATCCTCGCCTTTTTCGACAATTTCGACAAAGGCGATTTGCGTCTGAATTATTGGCTGGCGGCAAAGGTCAAAGGCTTGGAAATAATGATGTCGGACAAAAAATTCAACGCGCTTGCCGTTTGGAAAAAAGATGCCGATTTCCGCGTCCTTGTTGAAGATAAAGCCAAAAAAGAAGAAATCGAAAAGCAATTAACCCAACTCGAAAAACAGGAAAATGCGGTCGAAATTCCATCAGATGATTACGTCCAACTGCAAGCGCGTTACGAATCTCAGCAACGCCGCCGTTTGCGAATGCAATACGATCATTATTTATGGCGAAAAGTTGAAAACGGTTTGCTCGGCGCAAACTCGACGCAACCTGCCGAAGTGCCTTATTTATTTGACGAAACGCAAGTTTCCGAAGCCGAAGGACTCAATCTTTTTCCGCGTGCGTGGCAAGTTCGTGCGGGAAATTCGGAAATCCGCGTCGGTGTTGATTATTACCAAAATAATTTGTTCAAAGTCAGCCGTTCGCAAGCCGCGACAAAAATCAAAGACGGAACTTTCCAAAATCCGATTGTTACAGGCGACGGAAAATGGGTTGTCGCTTCAAAATCTGAAGAAGATTGGGTTAAACCACAAACTTTGACGCGGGTAAATCTGCAAACGCGCAAGGAATTTCCCATCAACATTCCGCCCGCCGATACGTTGATGCCGATTGCTTTTAACGCTTCAAACAACAAGATTTTAATCTATCGCGCGAAAGGCAAATATTTCCGTTCGGAAGAAGGTTTAATCGAATACGGCAACGAAGGCGACGGCGAATATTATCAACCGACCGACGATAAAACGAATCCGAGTCCGGCTGTGCCTGAATTTTATTTGCTCGATGCAGAAACCGGAATCGCGCAAATCGTCAAAGGCGAATTTCGTCCGCTTTTACAGCAAACTTATCGTCCGCTTCAACCGACAGGCGTGGCAGGCGAATTTTGGGCGGCGATTTATGACGAAAAATTAAAAGCCACGCAAATCGGACGCTATAACGATAAAACTTTCAAATTTACGCCCGTTCGCGCAATTCCCGATATAAATCTGAACAGTATGCAGATTTGGATCGAAGAAACGGCGGGCAAAATCTATTTCGTTTATCAAGGTCATTTGCTCGGTTTGCCTTTGAAAAGTGAATAATGAGTTTAGAACTTATAAAGAAAAAAATGCGTGCCGGAGAGTTTTATCATCGCACACATATTTACGATAAACTGTATGAAATAAACAGTAAATTTCGGCTCAAATTGACACCGATTGACGTTGAATTCTCTATTTTAAACGGCGAACTTGTCGAAATTTTGGATAATGATGAACGTGGCAGACGCTATGTTATTGAAGGTTATGCAACGGAAGACACTTTGTTGGAAACTGTTTGTCGAATCGAGGACGAAGTTGTTATAATTACGGTGTATTTGCCCGATTTTTAATGAAGTTATGACTAAAAAGAACCATATTCACTGCGACGTTTGCGGAACTCTGACGGAAACCAAAGAAGCCGATGTAAAAGTTCCACGCTTCGGGAAGATTTTTAGTTTCAAAGTTAAAGAAGCTGAAGTTTGTCCAAATTGTTCGGAAACTTACATCAGCGGAAAAGACACGAAAAATATAGAACGTCAATTCAAAAAATTAGTTCTGACGTAATGATGTTTTTGAAACTAGCTTGCCATTACTGAAAAAAAAGTGTTTAATGTTAGTTTGCTCGGTCAACGAAACCCCGAACAAAAGGAGGTGAGCAACAGAACAAATGGCTTATATATCAGTTAATAATAACGAATCTATCGAAAGTGCATTGCGCCGATTTAAGCGCAAAGTGATTACGGAAGAAATCATCAAAGACCTGAAAAAACACGCGCATTTTATTCCGCCCGGACAAAAGGCAATTCTCAAATCGCAAAATGCCCGCAAGCGTAACCGCAAGCGTTTCCGCCAAGTTCGGCAGTTTAATCAAGGTCAAGGTCAGAACCAAAATCAAAACCAGAACCAAAATCAAAATCGCTAGATTTTTTGACAGGTTTCCAATGCGTGATGCGAATTTATTTGCATCACGCTTTTTTTACGCAAAACAGTTGAATTAAAATCAGAAACCGTGAGTATATTGAAATTCAAAAAAGGCAAAGCGGCAGAGATTGCTCAACAACTTTTAAGCGAGGCGCAAAATAGTGAACCGAAAATTACCGAAGACTTACACAACATTGCCGCTCAAACCGAAACAGAACTGAAAGGTTTGAAAGCAAAGTTCAAATCGGAAAAATCTCTGATTCGCAAACTCACGGATATTTCCGAAAAATATCAAATTCCGCTCGAAAAAGTCGCCCGAAAAATCAACGATACATTGCGCTATACTTACACTTTAAACGCCGAAAATTAAATTGACAAATATGCTGAAATCTTGAATTTGTTAGATTTGAAAAATTACAAAACGATGAAGAAATTCGACGCTTGGCTGAATGAAGGAATACCTGATGATACGGGTTATCGCGGCATAAATTTGACGGTTTTATCTTCACAAAAACAAAAATTCGAGATACAATTTCATACAGCGGAAAGTTTTAATTTGAAAACCGAATCGCACGAGTTTTACGAAGAATTCAGAAACCCGAAAACTTCCGCTAAAAGAAAGCGCGAAATCACTTTGAAAATGTTGGAAAAAGCCGCCGAAATAAAACGACCGAGAAGGATTTAACGATGCAATATGTGGTAATGAAAGATGAAGAAACAAACGAAATCGAAGTCATCGGGCGTTTCAAAGAATATGGTTTGGGCGAATCGTTTCAAAACGGCAGTTGGGAAGATGATTCGCTTTTGATTCGGCTCAGATTTGACGGACTTTTGGAAAATATTTCGGAAACTCAAGCAATGAAACTGCTTTCCGCGCGAAAGCAAGATGTAAAAATTGCGGCTTGATAAGCGCGACAAAAAATTAAACGGGAGTCTTTGGCTCTCGTTATTATTTTGTAATTAAATATAAAAATGAATTCGGAAAAAATTCGCATTCTTATTACCAATGATGACGGTTATCATTCGGAAGGAATTATTGCGCTGGAAAACGCCTTGAGCGAAATCGGTGAGTGTTTTGTCGTTGCTCCGGCATCAGAAATGTCTGGCGCGTCGCACAGTTTGACGTTGGCGAGACCTTTGCGAATTCGGAAGATTGACGCGCATCATTGGACGGTTGACGGCACGCCGACCGATTGCGTAACGCTAGCGATAAATCAAATTTTTTCGGCGAATGAGCGTCCGACAATTTGCGTTTCGGGCATCAATCACGGTCCGAATCTCGGCGATGACGCGACATATTCCGGCACGGTTGCGGGTGCAATGGAAGCGACGATTTTGGGCGTTCCCGGACTTGCTTTCAGTCTTGCCGTCAGCCGTAATCCCGATTTTACCGAATCAATGAAAGTTGCTAGGGAGATTACCCGAAAAGCAATCGCCGACGGCATTCCCGAACATACATTGCTCAACATCAACATTCCGAAAGGCGAACCGCGCGGAATTCGCATCACTAAACAAGGTTTCAAAGATGCGCGTCCGATTATTTCCGAACACATTGATCCGCGCGGCAAACCGTATTTTTGGATCGGCGAACAACGCAACGGTTTTCACGCCGAAGGCGGCACGGATTTTGAAGCGATTGACGAAAATTTCGTTTCGATTACGCCGATGCGAACCGATTTAACGAATTATAGTGCGATTGAATTGTTAAAAAGCTGGGAAGCAGCAAAGTTGTAGGAAGTTGCAGATAGTTTTCAGGAAGTTTGCAGAAGTTTTCAGAAAGTTGCAGATAGTTAAGATTATTCTTTTACAACTACCTGTAACTTTCTGAAAACTACCTACAACTCCCTGCAACTTTCTGAAAACTTCTGCAAACTATCAAAAATGGACGAATACGAAATTTCGCGTAAAAAAATGATTGACCATCTTCGCGGGCATTATAAAATCCGTGATGAACGGGTTTTGTCTGCAATGATGCAGATTCGGCGTGATTTTTTTGTTTCGACAGCTCTGAAAGCGCAAGCCTACAAAGACAATGCGCTTCCGATTTCGTCGAAACAGACGATTTCTCAGCCTTATATTGTGGCGAAAATGTCGGAACTTTTGGAACTTAATTCAAAATCGAAAGTGTTGGAAATCGGCGCAGGTTCGGGCTATCAAACGGCGATTTTAGCCGCGCTTGCCGGACAAGTTTTTGCTATCGAACGCATTCCGCTGCTCGCGCACGAAGCGCAGGAAAAATTAAATCGTTTCGGATTTCAAAACATAAATTTGGTTTGCGCCGACGGCACAAACGGCTGGCAAACTTTCGCGCTGTTTGACGGAATTTTAGTCGCGGCAGGAAGCCCGAAAATGCCCGAACCGCTTTTAAATCAACTGAAAGTTGGCGGCAAACTCGTCATTCCAATCGGACAAGACCAAAAGACGCAAAAACTTTTTCGAGTTACGCGAACAGCAACCAATTTTCAAACCGAAGACTTCGGCGCGTGCGCTTTTGTGCCTCTAATCGGCGAACACGGTTGGAAATAAATGTGAAAATGTGAAAAAGTGAAAATGTGAAAAAGTTTTCAGCGTCAGTTATCTAAACTTTTCCACATTTTCACTTTTCAACTTTTCCACTTTAAAGAAATATGGATTTTATTCATCAAATTATAGATTTCATCAAGCCCGATAATCTAATCAATTATCTTCTCGATTTATTGGGAATTTATGTTTATTTCGGCTTATTTTTTATCGTTTTCGCGGAAACGGGTTTGGCTGTCGGATTTTTTTTGCCGGGTGATTCTCTGCTCGTCGTATCGGGTTTGATGGCGCGGACTTTGCCCGAAAAATTGAACATTTTCTTGGTGCTGATTGCATTTTTCGCCGGTTCGGTCATTGGCGATTCGACCGGCTTTTGGACAGGGCGACTTATGGGCAGCCGTCTTTTCAGTCGTGAAGATTCGTTTATTTTCAAACCTTCTCGCATCGCCAAAGCAAACAAATTTTTTGAAAAATACGGTGTCAAAACAATCATTCTCGCTCGCTTTGTGCCAATCGTCCGCACCTTTGCGCCAATCGTCATCGGTGCCAGCGGAATGCCGTATCTCAGATTTCTGACATATAGTATTTTCGGCGGTTTGCTGTGGATTTCGAGTATGGTTTTGGCAGGTTATTTTCTCGGCAATTTGGTCGAACAAGCTCTGGGAATCAAACTAAAAGACCACATTGAGAAAGTTGTTATCGTTGTCGTTTTGCTTTCACTTCTGCCGCCGATTATCGAATATTTGAAATTGAGAAAAGAAAAAAAATTGGCGGAAACGCCGAATATCAGCGAAAATGAAATGTAAGCGGTTTGACTTTCAAACACTTAATCACTAGAATCTAAAACTTGGCATAACAACGGGGCGTGGCTCAGCCTGGTAGAGCGCACGGTTCGGGACCGTGAGGTCGGATGTTCAAATCATCTCGCCCCGACCATTTCTAAACCGACAAATAAAGGCTTTTAGCTTAAACTGCTAAAAGCCTTTATTTGTTTAAGAAACATTGCAGTTTCACCGCTTCGATTGAGTGCGAATACTGCATAATGAAAATCGTATATTAATCGAAATAACAAAAAATTATGGATAAAACGCGGCTCGAAGCATTCAGCGACGGCGTAATTGCAATTTTAATTACGATTATGGTATTGGAATTGAAAGTTCCGCACGGCGCGGATTTTGAAGCCTTGCGTCCGCTTTTTTGGAAGTTTATCGCGTATATTTTGAGTTTTATTTATCTCGGAATTTACTGGAATAATCATCATCATTTGTTGCAAGCCACGAAAAAAGTCAGTGGCAAAGTTCTTTGGGCGAATTTGCACCTTTTGTTTTGGCTCTCGCTCGTATCGTTTGCCACAGGTTGGATGGGCGAAAATCATTTCGCGCCGCTTCCGACGATGATTTACGGCGTAATTTTGCTTGCTGCCGCTATTTCTTACACGATTTTGCAAAACCTGATTATCGCCGCGCACGAAGAAAACAAACATCTAAAAACCGCCATCGGCAACGATTTGAAAGGCAAAATCTCACTCGTCTGCTACATCACAGCAATCGCGTTCGCCTTCTTCAACCAATGGATTTCCGGCGCACTCTACGTCATCGTCGCGCTGATTTGGCTGATTCCCGATAGAAGAATCGAATCGAAAATAACTGAAGAAAAATCTTAAGCGGCAATTTTTTCGGGCTGAAGTTGTCGGGCAATAATTTTTTCGGCTTCGGCTTCGGAGATTTTTTCTAACCAACCATCAAATAATTGACGGTCTAAAACTTCGTCCCAAATCCATTCGCCCTTATGAAATCTTTCTTGTAAAAAATCATCTCCAAAACGACCGAGTTTGATGATTTTACCGTTTTTTTCATCTCTTAAAACTACATATTCCATTATCTTACTCCTTCGGGAACGGCAATCTTTTCAGCCGCTTTAACCAAAATGTCGGCAATTTCCCGCTTTCTTTTACGCGAAGTTTCAATGTTTCTCGATTCTTCGTAAAAACGGTGCGTTTCCGTCTTAAAATCAAAACTTTCCGCCGTATGAAATTGTAACTCAAATTTCTGATTTCGTGAAGAAATTATCGTAATATTGATGCCGCGATAACCTCTGTCAAATTTGGTTTGGATATTTTTCCAAGCGTTCCAAATTTTGTTTTCGGGAATTTCGTAACCTTTATCTTGCAATTTTTCGAGCGTTTTCCGGAAACTTTTCATATAAATTTCAAACGGCAGAATAAATGTATAACGCAAAGCATCGTTGAATTTTTCAACTATTTGAGCAATTTCCGCAGAATCAGTTTGAGTCATACCAACCAATTTACGAATCAAAGAAATCTCACTCTTGAATTTATTCTCCAACCCAACCATTTCAGCCGAAACTTCAAGCGCGATTTTTTCTAAATCATTCGTAATTTGCGGTTCGCTTTCCCGTGCTTCGTCAAGCAATTTTTGCGCTAAAATTTGCGCCGTGCGGTAAGATTTAATCACGCAGAAATTATAGACAAAAAAAATGAGAACGGAAAACCATTCTCATCTGATTTTTTTAAGCGGCGATTTTCTCGCGCTGTTTATGCAAAGCGATGATTTTTTCGGCTTCGGCTTCGGAAATGTCTTCGAGCAAGCCATCAAACATTTCGCTGTATAAAATGCGGTCTCTAATCCATTCTCCGTTATGAAATCGTTCGGTAATTCCCGTTTCTCTGAAACGTCCGAGTTTTTCAATCTCGCCTGTTTCTTCATCTCGTAAAATCACATACTCCATAATTAAACTCCTTCGGGTCTTTTGATGTTACTCGCCATCTCTTTCAAAATATTTATCAACTCAGTTTCTCTTTTGCTTGAAGTTTTTCTATCTCTCAAATCTTCATAAAGATAATGAGTTTGAGTTTTCAAAACAAAACTTTCCCTCGTATGAAATTGTAACTCAAATCTTTGTTTTGAGAAGAAATTATTGTTTGTGCCAATCTGTCAACTTGACTATATGAGTAAAAGCTGTAAGCTAGATTGTGCATATATGCGTTGATAGTTTTACTACATATTGCATATATGCCATAATAACGAAGCATTAGGAGAGATATATGATAAAGCACGAAGACTTAAATTTTGGGACTATAATTTCTGAAATTAGAAAAAGCGCGAACTTAAAACAATCTGATTTGGCAAAAAAATTAACATTTGATACGAGTAGAATTTCTCGCATCGAAACTGGCGAAATTTCTATTTCTTTTCAAGAGAAATCAGCATTATTAAAAGCAATAAATACTGATAATGCAAGTAATTATCTTAGCTATTTAGAGCAATCGTGGAAAGAGTTAGATAAACCTCCCTTTGTGCATCCACAAAGAGAAATTCTTTACCAATCAGAACTCAAACTTCAAGAATTAAAAAAACTTTTAGAAGAAGAAAATTTATCTAATTATTTAGTGGGTGAAGCTAAAATGCACCAACAATCATTGTTAGATAATGTGCAGTTTATTCAATCGACACGACATTCAGTAGCTTATATCGGCGACATTGGAGTCGGCAAAACAACTGCGGTTTGCGCTCAAACAGGATTAATTATTAAAGATGATAAATTGGAGAAAATAGAAACAGTTCTTGAAGTCGGCGCGGGTGGCACAACAGTATGCGAAGTTAGAATTAGACATGGATTACAATATTCAATCTTTGTCGAACCCGTTAGCGATACTGAAGTTTATAAATTTTCTGGAGAATTATGTGCGGGTATATTTGAAGGAGAAAACAGTCAAAAAGAAAATACTGATATTGAAGCTACGAAAGGAGTTTCAAGAGAAATAGACCGAGCCTTACGCAATATGTCTGGCTTAACACGCCGCTATGAAAAAAATGAAGAAGGAAAACGAAAAACTATTGATCCACTAAAAGAATTAGCAAAAAATCAAGATAGCACTGAAGCCTTAGCATCTGAATTTATTTCACGTCTATTCTTATGGAAAAGGATGCAACGAGAAATATCCTATGATAAGTCAACGGGTCTTTCTGAGGTTGAATGGCTACGAAAAATATTTAAAGAAATTAACAACGGAAAACATGAAAAATTTTCTTTGCCAAAAAGAATAGACATAATAATTCCATCCAAACCTATAGAAATATCTAATTATGAAATTGAGATAATTGATACCAAAGGTATTGACCAAACTGCGATTCGACCAGATACACAGTCTTGTATTGACGAACAAGGAACACTTATAGTTTTATGTTCTAAATTTAATGATGCACCAGGAACTTCAGTTCAAACTCTGCTTGAGCATTTGAAAAAAACAGAGCAAATAAACGTATTGAATGAGAGAACCGCTATTTTAGTTCTTCCTTATGAGAAAGAAGCACTTGCTGTAAAAGATGATAGCGGTGATTCGGTTCAGGATGTAAAAGAAGGCTATGAAGTAAAAGAAGAACAGATAGAAATGTTATTGGGTAAAATTGGGCTAGACAAAATACCTACCCACTTTTTTGATTCATTTAACGATAAACCAATTAAATTAAATGAATTTATTGAAGAACAAATAAATAATTTAAGAAATGAAAGAATAAAACGTATTCAATCTATTAGTGATGCGGTTGATTATCTTATATCAAACAAAGAGCAAGAAAGCGTTCGATTATCTCAAGAAGAGGTAGCTAAAAAGATTAGAATTTTTCTTGAACAGAGTCCTAAACTGACCGAATATAATCGAAACATAACAATTTATTTATTTGCATGGATGAACAGCACACATCCAAGAACACTTTGGGCATCTATGAGAAGAAACGGACATTGGGGAAATTTTAATGTTTATTTCAATCTTGGAAACGGAACTCGCCAAGAAGTTTCTAAAGATTCCTCTAAGATTTTTTTAGAATTGGATGGAATTCTTAAGAACCTGCTTGGTGATGAAGGACTTGATCCTTCGCATCAATTTCTGGAGGAATTAAGGTTAAACTGGAAAACGTGGAACTCAAATTTTCTTAATCGAGTTCAAATAATTGGCAATCAAATGTTTATGCCCTTTTTGGATAAAAGTTCTCTTTGGAATGAGTGTGCCAATCTTTATGGCTGGGGTTCCGGTTTTCGTGATGATGTAGCAAAAAAATTAAGAGGATGGTTTCATGATGACGAACAAAAACCTTTATTTGGAATTCTAAATGAACGAATTCAGACTGCATGGAAAGAAGAAGTTTTAAATCAATTAGAAAATTTAATTAACAAAGATTAAAACAATCTTTCTGTTGGAAAAATAAAGTGGACAATTTAAGTAAACTGTCCACTTTATTTTTTTTACATATGAATCGTCAAATCGTGAACGCCTTCGGCGGCTTCCATCATTGAGTCGGAAACCATTCGATGCGAGTTGCGGAAATTAAGCGGCAATTTTTTCGCGGCTGTGTTGTTGAGCAATTATTTCTTTAGCTTTGGCTTCGGGAATTTCTTCTAATAACCCGTCAAACAGTTGGCGGTCTAAAACCTCGTCCCAAAGCCATTCGCCATTGCGGAAACTTTCTTGCAAAAGATCGTCTCCGAAGCGACCTAGTTTAATTATTTCGCCTGTCTTTTCGTTTCGTAAAATAAAGTAGTCCATTATTTAACTCCATCCGGAATTTGTATTTTTTCCGCTTCTTTTATACTCATTTGCTTAATCTCTCTTCTTCTTTCGATTGAAGTTTCTTTTTTTCTCGATTCTTTGTATAAATTGTGCATTTCAGTCTTCAACTCATAACTTTTATCTGTGTGAAATTGTAACTCAAAAATTTGCTTTTGAGAAGAAATTACAGAAATATTGATCCCGCGATAGCCTTTATCAAATTTTTCGCCGATGTTTTTCCAAGCATTCCAAATTCGATTTTCGGGAACATAATAGCCGTTTTGCCAAAGAATTTCGATTGTCTGTTCAAAAAAATCAAAATAATTTTCAACCGATAAAATGAATGTGTAGCGCAAAGCATCATTGATTGTTTCGCTTGCCTCGACAATTGTTTGCAAGTTAAGATGTGCCGTCGTCATTAACTTGTGCGTTAAAGATTCTATCGTCTTGAATTTGTTTTCTAGACCGACTATTTTTGCGGAAACTTTCAATGCGATGTTTTGTAAATCAGCAGTAATATTCGGCTCATTTGCTTTAGCTTGATTGAGTAAGTCTTCGGCAATTTGCCGTGCTTTATTTAGAGTTTTGAGATTTTTCATTTTAAAAAGTGGTCAATCGGACATAAATCCAACTGACCACTCACAAATCAAATTACAAATGAATCGTCAAATCGTGAACGCCTTCGGCGGCTTCCATCATTGATTCGGAAACTGTCGGGTGAGCGTGGATTGTGTTGGCGATTGATTCGGCGGTGGCTTCGTGCGACATGGCGACGCAGGCTTCGGCGAGCAGTTCGGTGGCGTGTGGTCCGATGAGGTGAACGCCGAGAACTTCGTCGTATTTTTTGTCGCTGACGATTTTGATAAAGCCGTCGGTTTCGCCTAAGATTCGCGCTTTACCGCTTGCCGAGAACGGGAATTTTCCGACTTTTACGTCGTAGCCTTGTTCTTTGGCTTTGGCTTCGGTCAAGCCGACGCTGGCGACTTCGGGATCGCAATAGGTGCAGTTTGGAACTAATCTTTGGTTAATCGGTTCGACTTTTCTGCCGGCGATTCGTTCGACAACTAAACAGCCTTCTTTTGACGCGAGATGCGCGAGCCAAGCGGTGTCAATTACGTCGCCGATGGCGAAAACATTCGGTTCGTCGGTTTCGCAATATTCGTTGACTTTGATTGTGCCGCGTGGATTGACGACGACTTTTGTGTTTTCTAAGCCGAGTTTTTCGATGAACGGCATTCGTCCAATCGCCACGAGAAGCATTTCGGCTTCGAGCGAAACGTCTTTGCCTTTTGCGTCTTTGCCCGAAACTTTAACGGACTTTTTCGTCTTTTCGAGCTTATCCATTTTCACGCCGGTCAAACATTTGATGCCACGTTTTTTAAACGAGCGTTCGAGTTCTTTGGAAACTTCCGCGTCTTCGAGTGGCACAATTCTGTCCATCAATTCGACAACCGTCGTATCGCAACCGAAACGCGAATAAACGCTTGCAAATTCAACGCCGACTGCGCCCGAACCTAAAACAATCATTGATTTCGGAACAGAATTTAATTCAAGAATTTGATCTGAATTGACAACTAATTTACCATCAACTTCAAAACCCGGAATCGGACGCACGACTGAACCTGTCGCAATAATAATATTTTTTGCATCAATCGTTTCCTTTTTACCGTCGTCATACGCGACTTCGACTTTGCCTTTGCCCGCAATTTTGCCGAAACCGTTAAAAACCGTAACTTTATTTTTCTTCATCAAATACGAAACGCCCGCCGAATTTTTCGACACAACGCCGGATTTGTATTCTTGAACTTTTTCAAAATCGTAGCTTAAACCTTCGATTTTCAAACCGAAATTTTCAAAATGCTGTGCTTTCTCGTAAAGATGCGCCGCATTTAACAAAGCCTTTGTCGGAATACAACCGCGAAGTCCGCACGTTCCGCCGAGCCGTGCGTCTTTTTCTTTTTCGATAATCGCAACCTTTAAACCGACTTGCGAACCGCGAATTGCGGCAACATAACCGCCGGGACCTGAACCGATAATTACTACGTCAAATTGTTCTGCCATTTAATCCTCTTTTTCCAAAAATTTATAAAAACAATAAGACTATTATAAAAGTTTATGCGACGGCAAGCCAATTCGAGAATGTTTATGTCGGGATATTTTAATTTTACAATTCGGAATAGCTGATAGTTGATAGCTGAAAACTGATAACCGAAGCAGATTTTTTGCGGCACGGCAGACAAATTATCAGTTATTCGCTATCAGTTTTCAGCTATTCCGAAGATTCTCATTTTAGTTGAATAAAATTTGAGTTAAACTGAAAAAGCTATGGAACATTCAAAAGAATTCGAGAAATTAGTCGCCGACATAATGCCGAATATCAAGGAAATTTCGGTTGCGGAAACTTTGGAAAAAATTGAATCGGGCGCAACTTTGATTGATGTGCGCGAAGATAACGAATTTGAAACCGCACACGCGAAGGGCGCGGAACATATCGGGCGCGGCGTGATTGAGCGCGACATTATCGGCAAATTTCCCGACAAAAATTCAGAGTTGATTTTATATTGCGGCGGCGGTTATCGTTCGGCACTCGCAGCGGAAAATCTGCAAAAAATGGGTTACAACAATGTGTTTTCGATGATTGGCGGCTGGACGGCGTGGAAGGCAAAGGATGAGGGATGAAGGATGAAGGATGAAAAAGATTTAATTCGTGAACGGACGAAAGAAATTCAGGCGGAATTTGCGAAACGCGGTGATGCGGTTGGTTGGTTTGATGCGCTTTATGCGGAAGCTGAAGGCGATAATGCGCGAATTCCTTGGGCAGACCTTTTGCCGAATCGGTTTTTTGTCGAATTTGCGGAGAAAACTAATCTGCAAGGCGATAATCGAAAGGCTTTGGTTGTCGGTTGCGGACTTGGCGACGATGCGCGGTTTTTGCACGATTTGGGTTTCAATGTTACGGCTTTCGATATTTCACCGACGGCAATTGATTGGGCGCGAAAATTACATTCGGAAACCGATATAAAATTTGTCGTTGCCGACCTTTTTAATCCGCCGACAGATTGGTATCAAGCGTTTGAGTTTGTTTTGGAAATTTACACGATTCAACCTTTACCGCTCGAAATTCGCCCGAAAGTTATTGACGCGATTGCTAATTTCATCAAGTTTCCAAACGGAAAACTCGTCATCGTAACCCGCGGGCGCGAAAACGACGAAATTCCGCTCGAAATGCCGTGGGCTTTATCGCGCAAAGATTTATCGCGCTTTGAAACGAACAATTTAAAGCAAGTTTATTTTGAAGAAACGCTCGACGATGAAATTCCACCAATGAAAAGATTTGTCGTCGAATACGAAAGAAACTAAAAAATTCTAGTAGTTAATCAAATAAAAATTGGTGCAAATTACAACAAATTTGACTTGTATAACAGAAATTACTCTGAGTTACAGAATTAAACCCAACAGATTGACCGGAAAAAACCAGTCAGGCACAAAGGAAATGCCTAAGAAGCAGATTTGTTAGTAAGTTCTCTCATTACGTTTGGCAAGACGAACGACAGTGATAATAAGTTTAGTATCTTGGACAAAATAGATAACGCGAAAATCGCCAACGCGGATACGATATAATCCGCCCGCATCAACCATTTTCTTATATCCGTAAGGGCGTGGCTCATCTTCGAGTTCACGCAGAGCGCGGCGAATGAGGATTTGCGCGGGCTTTTCCAATTTGTCAACAAATTTGGCAACCGATTTTTCTAAAATTACTTGATACTTCATCTATCCCAGAAATTTTCGGCTTCCTTGAGCGTGATAAACTCGCCGTGTTCGAGAGCTTTGTAAGCATACTGAATGTCTTCGAGGTCTTCGGCAGTTAATTCGGGATTTTCAAGTGGGCAAATTTTCTCCAAAACGCGCATCAATTCTTGAAACTCGCCTACGTCGGCGATTTCGTAATGCAGCATTTTGTTGACCGGAATATCAATGATAATTTGTCCCATACACCGAATATTAACACAAATTTCGTTAGTTAATCAAATAAAAATTGGTGCAAATTACAACCAAAACTTAGCAAATCGCAGATGATATTTTACTTTATTGCTTCGGCTTGGTCTCAATCTTGTCTAATTCTCTTTTTCGTTTCAAAAGAACAAAGCCGCCGACATAATCGTTGGCTTTTAATAATCTTTTGTTGCTTACGGCTACTTCTGCTGCACTTCTTTCTTCCGGTAACAAATTAGGATTAAATGTTTTGTTATCCGGTGATTGGTAAATCAATCGAGCGGCAAGCCTCTTTCCTTCTTTGTCGAGTTCATCTTGATTGGCATATATAGTCATAAATAACATTGCTTGCTTAAGTTCCGCGCCGTTAGCTTTTATTACAACATAATAAGAGTTTTCTATTGCTGGTTCGCCGTTCACAAGTTTTGCAAGTTCGTATTGCGTTGTGAGTTGAAAACTTGTGAAACCAGAATAAAGTTTATATGCCTTTGTGTCTTTTTTGCTCTCGTCCTTCGTCCAAATTCCGGCGCGTAAAAGTGCTTCGACTAATTGTTGCTCATCCGCCATCATGAAGGCTTCGGCTAAACTTGATTTCGTTTGAGCGAATGACGCGGCGGACGTGCCGAAAATTATTGTGAGAAATAATAGAGTAAATAATTGTTTTTTAATCATAATTCACCTTTAAAGTAAAAATATTATCGTTCCTTTCTTTTATAAAATCTGCACAGGTCGTTTTTGTTACTCTTTGGATGTGATCTTTTATTTTATGTCTTTTTCTGAGTTTTCAATTCCCTTCTTCAGCCCATATCCCGCCGCATAATTCCCTGCTACGTCCAAACGCTTCTTTAATCGGTTTAGCTCTTCTGAACTACGCTTTTCATCTGGAATACTGACATCAAACTTTGTATCACCTTGCGCTTGATAAAAAGAGCGTGTGAGTTGATCTTGTCCAGTTTGGTCTAATTCGTCAGCGTGTGCTAGTGCTGATATTAAGATTACTGCATTGCGAACATCAGAACCGTTCACTTTAACCATTGGGTAAGCTCCGGTTTCTTTGTCCTTTTCAATGTGATTATTAACAAATTGATAAATTTCTATCGGAGCATTTGTAATGCTCATAGCAAATATATATCTGTTATAGGGTGCGGTATTCTTTAATTTTTCGTCTTTACTGTAAATAGGGGGCTTTATTCTAGTCAACGCCTCAAGAAGAGCAGGATTATCCAGCAATATCAAATCTTGTTTTGTTTGAGCAAATGACGTGCTGGACGCGCCAAAAATTATTGCAAAAAATAACGATATAAGTAATTGCTTTTTAATCATAATTCACCTTCAAAACAAAAATATCATAACCTTTTTTCCTTCCAAAATTCGCTAATCGTTTTTATTACTAAAATTTGCTTTGATTGCTTTTTTCTAATTTATCAGACAAGAAAATCGTTGTGAATCACAACGCTTTAATTTTCGTATAAATCGAAAATTTCAATACTTACAATTCGGTTTTGCGAATCCAAATCAAAAATAACACCATCGTCAAGTTTGCTTTGATTGCTGATGACCGGCTTTTCGTTGGTAAAGCGTAAATAAAGAATATTTTCTTCATCGTCAAACTTAGTCAAAATCGGCACACTCGGCAACTGAACTCTTTTTGTCGCCAATGATAATAATTTTTTAGTCGGCGTTAATAATCTCGTGTCCATATTACTTTGTTTTCGTCGTAATCATCTTGAATTCGTGCCGAAATGATGAAACCGTCAGCTTTGGAAACTTCTCTATAAATAACGTGAATCCATTTTCGGCGCGATAAATTGACAACGGCAATCTTAGATTTATTATTTCCGCGCAAAATAAATTGCGGATTTTCTACGGTGTCTAAAACGATATTATAGTATCCGCTCATAATAAGAGTGATTAAAAATAATATGGTCATACCATCGTTCTTCCATTAAACGAATCGGCACACTGCTAATTGATTTTACAATATCTAAAATCATAAATCCATATTTTTAGCCCTATTTCCGAAGAGTGCAAAAGATAATTTCTTATTCCTATGATTGTCTTGATGAGTTTTTAGTTTATCAGATAAGAAAATCGTCGCAAATCACAACGTCGAATATGCGCGTGAAAACGATTTATGTTAGTCTGACGTTTTTATGCAATATGCTTGGTATGATTTTGTCGGCTCGATTGGTGTCGGCGTTATAATTTTTACATATATTTTGCTTCAGGTCGGGAAAATCCGCAGCGAGCAATTAACTTACTCGCTGCTGAATGCCGGCGGCGCGAGTTTGATTATTTTTTCGTTGTTTTATAATTTCAATTTTTCCGCGTTTATTGTCGAATTCTTTTGGGTTTTGATTAGTCTTTTCGGCATTGTCAGATATTTTCTTAATCGTTCAGGTTCATAATTTTATTATCCACAGAGCAACTGTGATAAAAGTCAAGCCGAAACTTGAGTAACTTTGGGATTCCAAGCAGAATTATTTTTGACCATTGAATTTAGAAAAGTCATCAATTTTCTGGCACAGGCAATTAAAGCTACTTTTTTCAGTT
>JANNYB010000158.1:0-73968 GCA_031409875.1 Acidobacteriota bacterium
AGCCACGCTGCGGCACATCGGAATAAATCTGTTGAAGCAAGAAAAAACCTGTAAAAGAGGAATCGAAGGCAAACGCAAGAAAGCCGGTTGGAATGAAAATTACTTGCTTAAAGTTTTACAATTTTAATGCGTTCGCCCTAGTAAAAGCATCTGTAAGTTTGATTTTTTCACCCAGACGTTTTTGTAAAATTTTATTTAAGGTTTCAATTCCTTTCGGAAATGGTTCGTTTTTATCACGCGGAAAGGTTTTAACCATCGGCAAAACGAAAATACTGCTGTAAAAATCCTTCAAAGTTGCTCCAATCGTCGAACGAACAAGACGCAAAGGAACGGTAAAAATAATATGCGATTGAAGTCCTGTAAGAATCGAATAATTATCAATAAATAAATGTTTATAGGATTCGATTCCCGCAGAAACTTCCTCGAATTTTTCGATTTTCTCTAAGTTGTCAATAATTATTATAATATCGGAGTATTTTAACGAAAGTTCACCGCCACTTTGTTTTCTGATTTCGAGTCTGGCGCGGTCAAAAAGCAGATTTATTTCCGATAAAAGCGTCGGAATTTTATTTCCCAAGGCTTTTCTAATCTTTTGACGCGCATTTTCATCTTGTTTCAGACGATTTATTTTAAGTTTCGTTTTCCACGCGCCAATTTCAAATGACTCAATTTCAAGGTCGGAAAATAATTCTTTTAAAGTTTTCAGTTGATTGGAAAGAAAATCGCTTTTTAAGCTAATGCCGATGGATTTTAACTCGTCGGCGAGTTCGGCAACAATGCAAAGCAAAATTTCCGTGATGGAAACATCAAAAACATCGAGATAATCAAAGGTGTCAATATAAATCGGAAAGAACCGCATATTAAGTTCCGATTCGGATTTTTCAATAAATTGATTTGTTAGATGTTTTAATTCGGAAGATTTTCCGCTTCCGATGTGTCCCGAAAATAAAAAATGACGAAATCTTTCTTTTGCGCTTTCTCCTTTTTTTATCGGACTGTTTCTTTTTAGATGATTAAAAACATTTTTCAGAAAATCATCGCCGCCACGCGCTTCCCGACAATCAAAATAAAATTCCTTCGGCGCAGCAAGCAAAGGATTACAAGCGTTATAAATTTTGTCCAATTTATTTACCATAAGTGTTCTAAGACGAAATCAAATTCCGAAGCCTAATTATATGTGAATCCCGAAATAATTAAAATAGATAGAAACTTTCTGATTATTTATCATTACTGAGCGGTCTGAAAATTGCATAGTTGAAAAATCGCTTATTATGAGCAACTTAATCAAGAGTTTTCTGTGTTTTCAGTGTCTTCAGTGGATAGAAAAATAAATCTATCCACTGAAGACACAGAAAACACAGAAGAAAACGGAAACGTGGCGGTCATTGATTTGTCCTATCAATTTCCGTGCCGCTCAGTAATGATTATTTATAGATTTCCATTGATTGAATTTAGCAAGGCTTTCGCTTTGGTAAGTGTTTCTTCGTATTCATTTTCGGCAATGCTGTCAATAACGATGCCGCCGCCGACGTTGAAGACGGCTTTATTGTCTTTTATGACCATTGTTCTGATGGCAACGCTCAAATCTAAGTTAAGATAAGTATTTATTTCTGATTTTTGCTTTGAAAAACCGATTGCGCCCATCGAAAGTCCTCGCGGCTTGGTTTCGAGTTGGTCAATAGTTTTCATTGTGCTGATTTTCGGTGCGCCGGTGATTGAACCGCACGGGAAAACGGCTTTGAGAATTTCGGAAAATTTTATGTTTTCGCGCAAGTTTCCGTTGATTGTCGAAGTTAGATGAAAAAGCGTCGGATGTGTTTCGAGGTCGCAGAGTTTTTCGACTTCGACTGTGCCGAATTCGCAAATTCTGCCCAAATCATTTCGCAAAAGATCAACAATCATCACGTTTTCGGCGCGGTCTTTTTCGGAATTTATTAACTCGTTTTGCAAAAATAAATCTTCCTCAAAAGTTTTTCCTCGCGGGCGTGTGCCTTTGATTGGCGAAGTTGTAATAAGTGATAAGTGGTGAGTGGTAAGTGGTAAGTTTTGAGGATTTTCTTCACTTACCACTTTCCACTTACCACTTACCACTTTAAAAAATCGTTCGGGCGAAGCAGAAACGACGGTCGAATTTTGTCTTTTGAGAAATGCCGCGAAAGGTGCGGGATTATTTTTTCGTAAGTTGTAAAAAATCTTTTGCGCGGTGAGATTTTCGGGCAATTCGGCGGTTATTTGTTGCGTCAAATTTGTTTGATAGGTGTCGCCGTTGCGGATAAATTCTTTTATTTCTTCGATTTTTTCGAGATATTCGGCGCGTGTGAAGTTTGAAATTATTTTCGAGTTTGCAGAGTTATCAAAAGTTACAATAGATTTTTGTTTGAAAAGTTCGGATTTTATTTCATCAAAACGATTTTCGTTACCAACGAGATGAGTTTTTTTCGTGTTGTAATTGTGAATAATTAAAGAATCGAACAGCGCGAGAAATAAATCGGGTTCGTCGGAAAAATGCCGCGATTTTATGCGATTTATTTTCAAACCGAATTCGTAAGACATCGTGAAAAAGGCGAAAAGTTCATCGCGTTTAAGTTTTTCGTCGAGGAATTCGAGAGTTTTTTCATAATCTTTATCGGTAATTTCAAAAACTTCGAGCGGTTTGATTCCGGCAATCAAAAATTTTGAATCGAGATGCGAAACGCCGCAACTGTCGAGCAGACAAACTTGCTCTTTCTCGCTGGTTTTGAGCAACGCCGTAACCAATTCATCGGAGGAAATCGTAATTTCTTGCACATTTCGGATTTTAACACGAAAATTTATTTTGTTTGAAAGCGGTTTTAGCGTAATATGTGAACAACTTTCTTTCCCTGCATCATAAAAAATATGTCGGATAACAATATAACTTTAGTTCGCGGACTCGGATTGGTTGCGGCGATTTCGATTATTATCGGCAACGTCATCGGCACAGGCGTTTTCTTGAAAGCGCGTGTGATGACGTGCAATCTCGGCTCGCCCGAATGGGTTGTTTTGGCTTGGGTTGCCGCCGGACTTCTTTCGCTCGCGGGCGCGTTGACCTACGCCGAACTTTCGGCAATGAAACCCGAAGCCGGCGGTGAATACATCTTTTTGCGTGATGCTTACGGGCGCGTTTCGAGTTTTCTTTACGGTTGGATGCAGATTTTTATTGCCAAAACCGGCTCCCAAGCGGCAGTTGCCGTAGCTTTTACAATCGGCTTGAACGATTTTCTTGGCGGCGAACTGAAGCAGACTTTATTCAAAACCGACAGTTTAGGATTTTCTTACGAACTAACTTCACTGCAATTAATTGCGGTGCTGATAATTATAATTTTCACGACAATTAACTGCGCTTCCGTAGTTTTGAGCGGACAAATCGCCACGTTTCTGACGTTTGTTAAAATATTTTTGATTATTTTTGTCGCGCTCGGCGCATTTTTGTTTGTAACGGGCGGAAGTTTCGGGAATTTTTCGATGATGAACACGGGCGGAACGTGCGAAGGCGTGGCGGACGGCGTGAAATACGGTTCGGCTTCGTATTCGTTTATTGCAGGTTTCGGTGCGGCAATGCTCGGTGCGCTTTGGGGTTACGACGGTTGGAATAATTTGTCTTTGGTCGCGGGCGAAGTCAAAAAGCCGGAAAAAAATATTCCGCTGGCATTAATCGGCGGCACGATTGCGATTATATTTTTGTATATTTTCGCGCACATCGCTTATTTTTACGTTCTCGATCCGACGACGATTGCTTCGGTTTCAAAAGATTCTTCGGTCGCAAAAGTTGTTGTTTCAAAGTTTTTCGGCGGCGATATAAGCACATTTGCGACAGGTTTTGCGGTTTCGGTTTTCACAATCGGCTTGATGCTTTCGTCAATCGGAACACTTCATACCTCGATTTTGACCGGAGCGCGTGTGCCTTACGCGATGGCGCAAGACGGCGTGATGTTTAAATCAATGGGCAAACTTTCGGAAGGAACTCGTGTTCCCGTAATTGCGCTTATCGTGCAGGGAATTTGGGCTTCGATTCTCGCGCTTTCCGGTTCGTTCGACACTCTAACCGATTATGTCGTGTTCGGTTCGTGGATTTTCTACGCTTTTGCAACTTCGACGATTTTCGTTTTCCGCAGACGTTTTCCCGATGCCGTCAGACCTTACAGAGCTTTCGGTTATCCGGTCGTGCCGATTTTGTTTTTACTTGTCGCGGCATTTCTTTTGTTTAATACCGTAAGAACCGATTATTACCAAGTCTTGGAAAATCTCAAAGAATTAATTGATCCGAGCCTTTTAATGCAGATTTATACGGTTATCAAAGCACCTTCAATCGCAGGAATTATCTTGATTTTAATGGGATTGCCAATTTATTATTATTTAACGAAGGAAAACCGAACAGATTCTGATTCGGAAAATAAATAAATGGCAATTACAGACAGAAGAAGCGGGCGCGACAGGCGATATATCGAACGATTCAAGGTAAATATCGAGGTCGAATGGGAAGGACTTGTCGGCAGTAAAAACGGCACAATCAGCGATATTTCGCCGCAAGGTTGTTTTATTCTTTGTTCGGGCGAGGTCGAAGACACCGAAACCGTGAAGATTTATTTTCCTTTAACGGACGGCAGACGCATCGAATTTTGGGGCGAAGTCGTTAATCACGTCTATGAAATCGGTTTTGCGATTAGATTTATTGATTTGTCGGACGCGCAAAAAGATTTTTTGGAGAAATTTGTTGACACGCTGCGGGAAGATTAAGCCAAAGCAAGACTTTTTTCAACTTGCTTTTTTAATTTCAATGGCAATTTAATCGGGGAAAAACGCAAATTTGTATAAAGATAATCTTCACCTGATTCATCAATAATTCGCAAATAATCTTGCGGGTCGTTTGCATAAGGCTCAACAATCGGATAAATTTTGCGGACTTCTAGCGATGCGGTGTATTCGTCATTATTCAAACAGAGTGCATAACCGATAATTTTCATATCGCTTTTAGTGTTTTATGAATTATGCGGCTTGTTTGACGAGTTTTTGTTCAATTTCATCATAAATTCGATTAACGGTTTTTCCGTCATAATACATTTCACCACAATTCAAACAAACTTCCGCTTTAATATCATTATAAGGAAATTTTACGCCGAATCTTTCAAACGTATAAGAAACATATTGAACTTCTGTTTCGCCGCCGCAAATTACGCAATAATTTTCTTTATTCATAACGCAACCAATCCTCGTGAATCGAAATAAAAATCAGTAAATCGTTTCGGAATGCACAAACAACTTTTGTCGGCATTTCGTTAAGCGCATATCCGAGTATAACATATTTTGTGCTGATTAAATCTACCTCTTTTTTGATTTCCTCACAGGTAATAATAGTTTGATTGATGTCATCTTTCGTTAAATTTAAAATTTCCAAATTGTCCAAAACGTGGCTGGAGTAACTAATTTCTTCACGAACGATTTTCAATTTAATACGATTCAAGACATTCATTTTAATCTTCTTTCAATTTGTCCAACGCTTCGCGGGCGATTTCGCGGTCGTCGAAGTGAAATTTGTCGTTGCCGATTATTTGGTAAGTTTCGTGTCCTTTGCCGCAGATTAAAACGACATCGTTTGGTTTGGCTTTTGAGATTGCTTGGTGAATTGCGTCGCGGCGGTCGGAGATTGAAAGATACGGACAGTTTGCGTTTTTCAAACCGACTTCGATTTCTTCGATGATTTTCAGAGGATTTTCCGTGCGCGGATTGTCGGAAGTTACGATGACCAAATCCGAATGTTTTCCGGCAACTTCGCCCATCGGTGCGCGTTTTGTTTTATCGCGGTCGCCGCCGCAACCGAAAACGGTGATAATTCTGCCCGTTGTCAAATCTTTGGCGGTCTTCAGAGTGTTCAAAAGCGCGTCATCTGAGTGCGCGTAATCTACAACAACCGCAAAATCGCCGTCGTGTTCGACTCGTTCAAAACGTCCGGGCGCACCGACGCAAGTTTTTAAACCTTTGACGATTTTATCTAAATCAAAATCTAATTCGAGCGCGGCGGAAGTTGCCGCAAGCATATTATAAACGTGCGGTTTCCCGACAAGCGGCGAAATTATTTGTCGCTCGCCTTTCGGAGTTTTGAGCAAAAAAGAAGTTCCTTTGATTAACGAAACTTCGATGTTTTCCGCTGTCAAATCAGCGGCTGAATCTTGTGAAAAAGTCAAAACTCGCTGACCGTTGGCGCGTAAATCTTTTGCCAATTTCGCGCCCCATTCGTCGTCAATATTTATAACCGACGATGCAGGTTTTTCGCCGATTCTGCCGTCAAAAAGTTTCTTTTTCGCGTCGAAATAATTTTCCATCGTCAAATGGTAATCAAGATGATCGCGTGTCAGATTCGCAAAAATTGCGACTCGAAATTTCAGCCAATCGCAACGATGCAAATCAATCGCTTGCGAAGAAGTTTCCATCACGGCAGTTTTGCAACCTTCGTTCACTGCTTCGCGCAAAAATTTATTCGTGTCGGAGGCTTCGGGCGTTGTTCGCACGGCTTCTTCCGATTTGTCGCCGATGCGATATTCAACCGTTGTCAACATCGCCGCTTTTTCGTCGTTGGCTTCGGCTAAAGCAAAGCAAAGATAAGTAGTTGTCGTTTTGCCGTTCGTTCCGGTAATGCCGACTAATTTCAAATCGTGCGAAGGATTTCCGTAAATTACGGACGCGGCTTTGGCAAGTGCCGAACGCGCATCGGAAACTTTAAGCCACGCGCCCTGAAAATCTTCGGGCGCGTCCAATTCAGAAATAATTCCGCTTGCTCCGCGCCGCATTACGTCATCAACAAAGCGATGTCCGTCCATCGTCAACCCGCGCACGGCGACAAAAAGCGAACCTGTCTTAGCTTGACGCGAATCGTGCGTTACGCTCGAAACTTCCATCGTTTCAATTCCGAAAAATTCGGCATCTAATTGATCGGCAACTTGTTTGGCTGTTAATTTTTGAGTCATAATTTTTGAACAATTCGGATTATACGATTTTGGCGCAAGTTTGCGAAATGAGCTATCATTTAACTGAAAGGAAGAAGTAAAAAAATGGATTTTATCAAAATTATTTTAATCGCCGTCGGGCTTATCGTGGTTTTGGTCGCCGGTTATTGGCTGATTGGAATGGTTTCCGCGATTTTTTGGCTTTTGCTTTATGCCGGAATCATCGGCGCAATCGGTTTTGGCGGTTACAAATTATTTTTTGAAAAGGAAAAAGCCAAAGCCCAATTAGAAGACAAAATGCCGATTGCGATTGCCGATTTGCAAGATGCCGACCGCGCTCTCGAAGAATATAAACGCAAGTATTTGCCGAAATAGAAATAATTCGTTAGATTTTAAATTTGCATTATGCTGAGATGGTGTAATTGGTAGCCACGCGGGTCTTAGAAGCCCGTGCCGAAAGGCGTGCGAGTTCGAGTCTCGCTCTCAGCACCAAAAATATTTAACCGCGAAAAGACGCTAAATAACGCGAAAAAAAACAAAAATTATTTAGCGTTATTTAGCGTCTTTTCGCGGTTGAAAAAGTCTTATTCGACATTTCTAACCAAGTTAGATATTCTTTTCTTATACCGATTTTATCGGATTTTTAACATAAACTTATTGCAAAAGCGTTTGATGTCGGCATTAAAGCATCGAACGGCTTTTATTTTTAATTAATGAAAACAGAAATTATCGAAACTTCCGCCGTTGAACGTGAAATAAAAATTGAAATCGAAGCCGAAACGGTGAAGAATGCTTATCAGAAAATTTGCCAAAAGTATGCGAAAGGAGCGCAAATTCCGGGTTTTCGCAAAGGTTTTGCGCCGGTTGATGTTGTTAAGACGCGCTTTAAAAGTGAAATTCAAAACGAAACTTTGCAAGAACTTCTTGCAAAATGGGTTACGCAAGCGATTCAGGAAAGCGGACTTCATCCTTTGAGCGAACCGCAACTGCATCTCGAAGACGCTGAAAACGTCAAATTAAACGGTTCACAACCGCTTTCTTTGCACGTTCATTTTGAAGTGATGCCGGAAATTCCGACTCCCGAATACAAAGGTTTGGAAGCCGTGCGCCGTGTTAAACCGCTTGTCGGAAATGAAACCGACGATTTGATTCAAGAGCGTTTGCAGGAAGGCGCAACACTCGTTCCGGTTGAAGATCGCGCTTCTGAAAAAGGCGATTCTTTGCTCGTTGATTTGGAAGGAATTTTTGTGGATTCGCCGGACGAACCGCCGATTACTGCCGCCGATTTGGAAATAAATTTGGGCGATGAATTGATTGAAGAATCGTTCACGAACAATTTAATCGGTGTCAAAGAAGACGACGAAAAAGCCTTTACCGTCGTTTATCCCGAAGATTTTACTTCGCCCGTTTTGGCAGGAAAAACCGTTGATTATAAAGCGAAAATAAAGTCTGTCGGCAAAATGGAAATGCCCGAATTAGACGATGAATGGGCGCAAAGTTTGGACGAAGGTTTTGAAACGCTGGCGGATTTGCGTAGTAAATTGTCGGGCGAATTGGAAACGATGGCAAAAGCCGATGCCGATGCGCGTGTGCGAAACGATTTGATTGCGAAAGTGATTGAAAATCACGAGTTTGAAGTTCCGAATGCGTTGGTTGAAAATCAATCCCGCAATCTTATGAACAATTTTGCGATGGATATGCAACAGCGCGGTGTTGATTTGCAAAGCGTCGGCGAAGATTTTGTTCAAATGATTTACGAACAAACGCGCACGCAAGCCGTCCGCGACATTCGCGGCGCGATGCTTCTGGAAAAAATCGCCGAACTCGAAAACGTCGAAGTAACTCCCGAAGAAATTGCGGCAGAAGTCGAGCAAATGGCGAAATATTATCGCGCCACGCCCGAACAAATCCGCAAATCGCTCGAAGAACAAGGCGGCGACGCTAACATTGCCCACAGTTTGCGAAACCGCAAAGCTGTCGAAGCAATTGTTTCAAACGCCAAAGTAACCGACGGCGAATGGATTGACGAAACCATCGCGCCGCAAATAGAAGCGGTTGAAGAAGCAACGGTTGAAGAAGAAAAAACCGAGAAAAAGCCGAAGAAAAAAGCGGCTAAGAAGGATAAGTAATGTTTTTTTATCCACAGATGAACACAGATAAACACAGATGTAAAATCTGATTAAATCATCTGTGTTTATCTGTGTTCATCTGTGGATAATATTTCTTTGTAATAAAGAATATCATTTGAGATTTGCATTTTTTCGGAGAAGTTGTAAAATCAAACTCGAATCGGCATTTAGCCGTTTGTTTCTGCAATTTAGCTCCGTCAAATTAAAGTAATTCATAAAGAAATCTAAGAGAGAGAAAAAATTATGGCTTTAGTTCCAATGGTTGTCGAGCAAACTTCGCGCGGCGAACGTGCTTTCGACATTTATTCGCGTCTTTTGAAGGACAGTATTATTTTTATCGGAACGCCGATTGATGATCAAATCGCTAATCTGATTGTCGCCCAGCTTCTTTTTCTCGAAGCCGACGATCCCGAACGCGACATCAATTTGTATATCAATTCGCCCGGCGGTTCGATTACTGCGGGAATGGCGATTTACGACACGATGCAGTTTATTAAAAACGACGTAACGACAATTTGCATCGGACAATGCGCTTCGATGGGCGCGTTATTGTTGACTGCCGGCACGCCCGGCAAGCGTTTTGCTCTGCCGCATTCGCGTGTGCTGATTCATCAACCTTCGGGCGGCGCATCAGGTCAAGCGACCGACGTTCGCTTGATGGCGGAAGAAATTATTCGTATGCGTGAACTGACTTCGACGATTTTGGCGAATCACACCGGACAATCTTACGAACAAGTCGAAAAAGATGTCGAACGCGACCGCATTTTAACGCCGATTCAAGCCAAAGAATACGGTTTGATTGATGAAGTTATCGAACATCGGGAGAAATAAGTCTAGGAAGTCTGGGAAGTCTAGGAAGTCTGGGAAGTCAAATTCTTCCCAGACTTTCAAGACTTCCCAGACTTTCAAGACTTCCTAGACTATGATTAGAAGACCTGAAGAAATCCTACGCTGTTCGTTTTGCGGGAAATCGCAGAATGAAGTCAAAAAACTCATTGCCGGACCGAGTGTTTATATCTGCAATGAGTGTATTGATATTTGTAACGAAATCATCAACGACGACGAACAGCAAGAAATGGCGACGCGCACGGCTTTGCCTAAACCGCAGGAAATAAAAGGCTTTCTGGACGAATATGTCATCGGACAAGAGGAAACGAAAAAGCGTCTTTCGGTAGCGGTTTATCAACATTACAAACGCATCGAAATGCTCAAACGCCGTTCGGATGTCGAATTACAAAAATCGAATATTTTGCTGATAGGTCCGACGGGAACAGGTAAAACTCTGCTCGCGCAAACGATGGCGCGGGTTTTGAGCGTGCCGTTTTGCATTGTTGACGCGACAACTTTGACCGAAGCCGGATACGTTGGCGAAGATGTCGAAAATATTTTGCATCGGCTACTTCAATCCGCCGGCGGCGATGTCGAACGCGCTCAACAGGGAATTATTTACGTTGACGAAATTGATAAAATCTGCCGCAAAGACGACAATCCTTCAATCACCCGCGATGTTTCGGGCGAAGGCGTTCAGCAGGCATTATTGAAAATTCTCGAAGGAACGGTCGCAAATGTCCCGACGCAAGGCGGGCGCAAACATCCGCAACAAGAATTTACGCCGATGGATACGACGAATATTTTATTCATCTGCGGCGGCGCGTTTATCGGTTTGGACAGAGTTGTCGATCGCCGTATGCGGAATAAATCGCTCGGTTTTCAGGCAGACGTAAAATCGAGCAAACAGCGGCAAGACGAAGCTATCGAAATGCTCGAACCCGAAGATTTGATTCATTACGGTTTGATTCCCGAATTCGTTGGACGTTTGCCGGTTCTCGGAACTTTGACTGAATTGGACGAAGCGGCTTTGTTACAGATTTTGACCGAGCCGAAAAATTCGCTCGTCAAACAATATCAACGCAAATTTGAATTCGATAATGTGCGTTTGAAATTTACCGACGACGCGCTCAGAGCCGTTGCCCGACAAGCAGTTTTGCGAAAAGTCGGCGCACGCGGGTTAATGATGATTCTCGAAGAAATTCTTCTGCAACCGATGTATCACATTCCGTCGCAGAAAAAAGTCAAAGAAATCGTCATCACCAAAGATATGGTCGAACGCAAAGCTCCGGTTTTTGAAGTCATTCGGGAATTGGAAGAAGCTGCATAATTATAAAAAATCTGAACTTTCGCGTAGAAAAAATTAAAAATGCCCGAATATTTGTTAAAATATTCGGGCATTTTATTTTATAAAAAATACTCCAATGATTCTCTTGAACTTAATTATTTATTACTCAATCGCAGTAAAATTAATATCTCCGACATTATCTGAAACGCTCAGCACTTGTGTCGGATTGATGAAGGTAAAGCGTTTAGCGCGAATGTTTATAATTACCGTTCCAATTTCAATATCGTCGAAGCGATAATATCCGAAAACTCCCGTGCGAGTTGTGTGGATTTGCCCGTTGGTTTCCGTTAATGTAACGATTACGTTTCTGATTCCTGCGCCGTTTGCCATAGAAATCTGTCCGCCGACGGTAACATTTGCCGCCAATGGAGCCAAAATTTGCCCGCGAATTTCGCCGCCGCCGAAGGTTGATGAATGAATATTAAAATACAAATTTCCGGCATTTAATGTTGAAACTTGGGCAGGTGAAATAGAAATAACTTGCGAGGAAATATTGCCGTTGGGCAATCCGATTTCGACCGGACCGGAAGCACCGGTTGCGCCCGAATGAATATGTGCCGCGGTTTGTGCGCCGGACAAACCGCCGAAATTAAGTGTTACCGTAATTTGCGTCTGTGCTTGATTTAAGACAACCGTTGCCGTGCCTGTTCCGGGCGAATTATTTGCGGGAGTTTCTTGAACGCCGTTCAAGGTAGCCGTAAAATTCGTTTGTGCATTGGCGATAAAACATCCGGCAAAAAAAACAAATGCGAATGTAATTGCAAAAAGACTCAACTGTTTGGCGGCGAAAACGACAAACAGCGGTTTGATATTGTTTTTCATAAAATTTTCTCCTTTTTTTCACTTCAAAAGTAATGCAAATTCGGGTTGAAGTTCAATTAGTTTCAAACAAAAAAGTTAGTCGGCAAAATTACGAGAATTTATCTTAAATACTTCAAACAAGGCAATTCGGACTAATCTACAGACTTTAATTTTTGTGGATTCAAAATGCTGATGGTGTTTGTTTTAATCCGACTATTATTACGACTTAAAAAAATAAATTTTAGAATAGCCGACGGAAAAACTCACACTATATTGAAGTATTCGATATAAAATAAACTTTGGATTCAAAAAAACTCTTTATTTCGAATTCCCCAAAAATCCAAAATGAAGAGTTTCTCTATTCCCAAGCTACCGAATTTAGCTGAAGAGGGAAATTTGATTGATTTCGATTTCGGCGTTTTTTAGGCGGATTTTGAAATCGTAGATTCCTTCGGAAACGAATGGCAGAACGAATTCGCAATATTCATTAAAAGCAACTTTTTCGGTGAAATTGTTTGTTACGATTTCGATTTCGCCGTTCTTGCAATCGGGGAAGATTTGTCCGCTCGGTTGGCATTTGCCGTTTGCGAAATTTAGGCGCAAATCAATCTCGAAACCGTCGGCGCGGAAAAGCATCTGGCGCGTGTCGGAAAATGCAAGGCGTTCGTTGATGGCGAATTCGGGAAGCCAATCGTCGAATGCCAACACGCCGCGCAAGCGTTTTGCAAAAGATGTTTTTTGTTTTGGCAACTGATAAATGTTCAATAAATGCGCGGTTGCGGCTTGCGGCACGGTTTCCGTTGCGTGCGATTCGGCAAATGCGAAAAAGTTTTGGAGTTTTTGCAGATTCGCACGGCATTCGGCGCATTCGGCGAGATGTTTGTCGGCGATTTTATCGGACAAACCTGCTTCGGCGAGGTGCACGAGTTGTTCAAATTTAATGTGTTGCAAAAACATAAAGCGTAAATTTTAATTTATTGAACAAACTAAAGTTTGTTCTACATTATAAGTCAGTTTAACTGCTGAAAAAATACTAATCAGGCAATAATTTTATCAATTTTTGTAAGCATCGCGCTCTTGTCGGTCCGATGCTGCCGAGCGGAATTTCTAAAATTGCGGAAATTTCCGTGTAGGAAACTTGTTCCTGTTCGAGATAAAGCATCGAAATAAGGCGACGACAGCGTTCGTCCATTTGCGACATTGCTTTTTCGATGCTGATTTCTTTTTCGAGGTTGATTAAAACTTCATCGGGCAAAGGTGCTTTGTCGGGAAATTCAAAAAAACTTTCTTCTTTCATTTCGTCAAGCGATTTCGGTCGCCCGCGAGTTTCGCGTTGAATTAAATGAATAGTTTTGTGGCGCGTCGTCGTTGTCAGCCAAACGCGTAAGAATTGCGGTTGTTCGAGCGTGTCGAGTTTTTGAAAAAGCGTCAAAAAAACATCTTGCAAAACATCCGAAGCCAAATCAACGCCTAATCCGGCACGACGCGGAATCGAAAAAAGCATTTTTTGATACTTCAAAACAATCATTTCCCAAGCCGCTTCATCGCCGCGCCGACAAGCCGCGACTAATTCTTCGTCAGTTGAAGTTTTTGAAATAATTACCACTTTTTTGAAATAAGAAAGCGAGAAAGCGAGAAGGGGAGATTTAATCTTTGGCGATAATCTCCCCTTCTCATTTTCTCACTTTCTCACTTTCTCGAATTACGGTGCGTAAATCAAATGAGAAGGCGTATCGGTCGAGATTCCAAATCTTTGAACGGTCATCGAATCGGTCGAACTGTTCCAAATATACCAACTTCCATCTGAAGGACGATAGACGGCAAAATCAGTGCTTCCGTCGCCATCGAATTCGACTGGCACGGGAACATCTGTGCCGATACCGAATTTACGGATAATCGTATTTCCGTTAAGCGGGTTATAGACATACCAAATTCCGGTTGACGGACGATAGATGCCGACATCGGTTACGCCGTCGCCGTCAAAATCGCCGGAAACGGGTTTGTCGCCGTTCAAGCCCCAGTGCATCGCAAACATCGTCTGCGTTGAACTCTTGAAGACATACCAATTACCGTTTGACGGACGGAAAACAGCAATATCAGTTCTGCCGTCGCCGTCGTAATCGCCCGAAACAGGTTTGTCGCCGTTCAAGCCCCAACGCATAATCGTATAGCCGTTGTCAGAACTGCGCCAAACATACCAAGTGCCGTTTGACGGACGGAAAACGGTCAAATCATTGATGCCGTCGCCGTCGTAATCGCCAACCATCGGCGTATCTCCGTTTAAGCCGAAACGCTGTGTAACGGTTGTCGAAGTCGCGCTTCGATTGATTGTCCAAGTTCCGGTCGCAGGAGTAAAGACCGCCAAATCAACCATTCCGTCGCCGTCATAATCGGCTTGAACATTGATGTCTCCGGCGCGTCCCATCGTTTGCACACTCGTCGTTGCATCCGAACTGTTCAAAGTGAACCAAGTGTAATTGGAATTTGTCGAACGAAGCACCGAAACATCGGCAAATCCGTCGCCGTCAAAATCTCCGCGATGATGAAGCGAGCGGATTTGACCGCGAATTTCACCGTTCGGATGATTTGCCGTTTTGATTACGAAATAGAAAAGCCCGTCGCGCAATTGTTCGACTTGTTCTTCGCTAACATCGAAGTTTTGCGCCATAACTCTGCCCGAAGTGCCGCCCGGATTGGTTAAAGTAAAGACTGCACTTGCATTTTCGCCCGTCATTGCCGGACCGTTAATCGTGACGGAAGTTGCCGCGCTGGACAGATTGAAATAACCGAGATTAACGCGAATTTCGTCTTCCGCCGGATTCACGACGATAAAACCGCGTCCTCTGCCGTTGGTCGTAACTGCCGGAACAACTTCTTGACCGCGAAGATTGGCGGAAAAAGCACGCGGAACGTGCGGAACAGGTGTGCCGTTCGGAGTCGGTGTTGCCGTCGGTGTCCCGCTCGGCGTAACGTGCGGAGTCGGTGTCGGCGGCGTAGCCGAGAACGGACCCGAAAGCAGTGTGTTTTCGCCGTTTCTGACCGACAAAATCGCGCCGCTCGTAACCGTCGGAACAGTTCCGTTATTATCGGTTGTCAAACGCAGACTGCCGCAACGATTTTGAATCGTAATATTGCCGATTAAAGCACCGCCGAGACTGACGCTCAAAACCGTGCCGTTCGGAACATTTACGGAACTGACCCAAACATTGAGCATTCTTCGCGTGTTCCAAGTTTCATAAACCGAATTTCCACGCGGAACAATTCCGTCAATCGCGTTGCCGTTCAAAACCGCAAACAGACGAACTACGGGAATCGGCGTTCCGTTCGGTGTCCCGCTCGGCGTAACCGTCGGCGAATGGCTCGGCGTTACGGTCGGCGACGGCGTTGACGGTGCAGAAAATGCGCCCGAAACGACGGTCGTTGTGCCGTTTTTCACCGTAACCGTGTTGCCGCTGACAACCATCGGAACGGTCGTGTTCGGCGTTGCGGTTGAAAGCGTCAAACGTCCGCGCCGAAACATATCAATCGTCATCGTGCCGATTTGACCGGCGTTTAAAAATACTTGCACTTGTGTTCCCGCCGTTACATTAACGCCGTTCACATTAACAATCAACTCGCGCACGGTCGTGCCGTCGGATGTTCTGACATCGTAGGTTGCATAACCGTTTGCGGCGGTCGTCGTTGTCGGCGAACCCGAAGGCGATGCCGACGGCGCGGTCAAAACCGCGACGAGATCGGGAAGATTGTTGCTTTGAGCATTGCTCGTGCCGCTCCCGACCTGAAACAAATAGGGCAATGACACCCAAAGGGCGATTGCCGTTAAAATTAGAAAAGTAGAACGAAGTCTGCTTTTTGATTTGAAAAAAGTTTGATATGCAGTTTGCATTTTTATCTCCTTAGTTTTTTTCCCGTTCGTTGATAATTGCCGATATTGGGGTTTTCACAAAAAGCGACGAACACATTAAATTTTGATTTTGTAAAAGTTCGCTGAAAACCCGAACTTTTCGTGTTGAATTACTACATCATATAAGTCCGCAAAAAGTTGCGAAAAATACAATGAGAGAAAATTAAATTCTGAAATCTTTAGGTTTGTAAATTACCTCATTAAATTATAAATTACTCACGCTACGCAGTTTTGGTTTTTGTCGCTGAAAGCGACTGACATTATAGCCTAGCGAGAATCGCTAGGTCAGTATTGACAATGGATTCCGTCGCTGAAAGCGACGAACAAAAGGTTGCGGCTATTTGTTGCTCGCCTTCAGCGAGCGAATATTCGATGCAAATCACCTAGCGATTCTCGCTAGGCTATAATGTTGGTCGCTTTCAGCGACAAAGCAAAAAATTCGTATTTTGCTTAAGGTGGGTAAATTATTGTAATTTGTAATCTGTAATCACAAGTAAAGCGAGCTTGCTACGGCATTTGCGGCGTAGTTACGGCTCTCAGCGCGTCAGCGCGTCGAAACAGAAATGGTTGATTAGGCTGATTAGGTTGATTATAGACTTGCACTGCCGAGTTTTTCAGCCATTCAGCCAAAAAATTCGTTCGCATATTCGGATCTCTCGATTGCACGAGCGCAGCGATACCGCTGACAATCGGCGCAGACATCGAAGTTCCGCGCCAAACGCCGTAGCGTCCGCCCGGAATCGCACTAACGATTCTCTCGCCCGGCGCAAGAATCTGAACCCACGAACCGCGTGTCGAAAAATCTGCCAAAGTATCGGTCGAAGTGCTTGCGCCGACGGCAATTAAACCCGGAAGATTCATCACATCTTCCGCTGCCGGATAGATTCTCGTGGTATTTCCCGTGTTTCCGGCGGCGGCAACAACCAATATTCCCGGACTGTTGATGTGTGGAAAATCATTGAAATGCGGCGAGTTATGCGCTGTTTCGGCTTGCAACAAATCGCGCACGAGCGATGTTGATTGCGTTGTGCCGAGACTCAGATTGATGATGTCCGCGCCGTCGTTTGTTTGTGTATTGCCGTCGGGATTTGCCGCGTAGCTTAACGCTTTGGCAAGCGTCCAAACATTGCCGACACCGTTTGAATCAAGCACCCGAAGCGGCATAATTTTCGCGTCGGGCGCGACTTGGGCAATGATTCCGGCAACGTGCGTGCCGTGTCCGTAAGCACCTTGATAATATGTTCCGACTTCCGTGGGATTTGCATCGTTGTCAACAAAATCGTAACCGGGAACGAGTTTTCCGGCAAAAATCGGATGCGATAAATCAATTCCCGTATCGAGAACGGCGATTTTTACGCCTTGCCCGCGCGAAAGGACGTGCGCCGCGTCGAGATTTATCTTTTTCCGCATCCATTGTCGCGCCGAACCTTTCGTGCTGCCGCCGATTGACCAACTTCCGCCGATTGACCAACTTCCGCCCAAACTCCAAGAAACTGTGCTGGCATTCGGCGTTCCGACAATAAAATTCGGATCGGCGTAAGAAAGCCGCATATCGGCGCGAAGATTCGCTATCGTTTGCGGAACATTCGCATTATTCAAAATTCGCAAACGATAAATCGTGCTACCGTTCGTAAATTGTTCGAGCGGCGTTGCCGAAAGTCCGTATTGCGCGGCAACAGCGGACAAATCCGACGCTTGATTGAGTTTGACAATAACTTCATTCGGCAAAAATTCCTGCGCCGAAACTGCCGTAATTGAAAATAAAAACAGAAAAAGCAAACAGATTTTGCCGTAGAAGTTTTGGACAGACATAGTATTTTTACGAGTTTTTCCAGCAAATAATATTATTTTCCAAGTGATTAGTCTAGTGAAGAAGTGAAAAAATACATCAATAAGAGAGAATTAGGGAGAAATTTAACCGCCGACCAGAAAAAACGGCGACCAAAAATACGGATGTTTTTCGAGATTTTTTATTTGCGCCAACCGCAAAGATTCGCCCGGAGTTTTTCCGTTTTGAAGATTTTTGTAAAAATCAGACATTAAAAGAAGCGTCGAATCATCATTAACCGTCCAAAAACTCAAGACCAAATTTTTCGCGCCCGCCGAAAGAAAACCGCGTGAAAGTCCGAGAATTTCTTCGCCCGATTCGATTTTGCTCAATCCGGTTTCACACGCGCTTAAAACGACTAATTTATTTTGCAAATCAATCTTTCGCGCATCACGCACAACGAGATTTTCGCCCGAAAGATTTAACGCGCTAAAGAGCGGATTATCAGGGCGAAATTTCGCGTGGCAAGCGAAATGCAAAAGATTTGCGTCTTTGGCGAGTTTCTGAATATTCCGCAAAGTTGCTTTGTTTCCTATAATTTGCACGGAATTCGGAAGAAGTTCGGCGATTTTTTCAACTTCGCGTTCGGCGTTCGGAATTATTTCGTCGGCAAAGGCAATAAGTAGAGCCGAATCAAAATTCGCGTCGGGTTTTTGCAAACAATTTGCCAAAACTGCGGCACTCGGCGCGTAAGAAACTTCGTGTTTTTCGATAAGGAAATTTTCACCGTCCGAAAGCGCGTGAAAAGGAAGATAATGAAGCCGATTGGCGGGAACGAAAACGATTTTGGATTTGTCAGAACCGCCTGCGGTAGCGGGTGGTTGAAATTTTATTTGTGAGCCGCTTTTGTTTATATTCGAGTTCTTCGTTTGCAGAGTTAAACCGCCCGCTACCGCAGACGGTTCTGACTTGATGAATTTCTCAAACGGTTTGACCAATAAATCATAAAGTTTCCGTGAATGACGCAAAACTCTCGAAAGCGCGAGTTTTTGATTTGATTTGCTGAGTTTGTCAATAAATCTGGCGGTTTTAATCTGAAAAAGAAATTGCTCGATTTCTTCATTTACGGCTTTTTCGTCGGCAATATTTTCGCAAAAATTAATTTCGTTTCGATTGATTGCAAACGCCGAAATCTTCCCGTCAAAAACTGCGTATTCAATTAAAACCGAATCGCCGAGAAGACTTTGCAGATTTTCAATTTCAAAATCAAAATTTGTGCCGGAATCTTTCGGCAAACGACGCTCGAGTTCGGTCAATTTTTTTTCGCGCTCAAAAACTTCTTTCTTCAATGAATTCAAATTTTTACGCGCTTCCAAACCGCTTGTCGAATTTCGATTCAGACGGCTGTAAAACCAATTTAATTCGCCGCGAAGGTTTTCGATTTCAGTTGCAATCTTCAAGTTGTCGCTTTGATCGCTGTCGAGCGGAACAGACGGCGTTCCGATGGCATCGAGCAAACTTCTCGAACGCGAGCGTTCGAGCCATTGAAACGCTTGAGCAAAATCGTTTTCGGCGAGTTTTATCTTAGCAATTTCGAGAAACGGAAAAATTTTATCGCCTAAAAAAGCCATCCGAAATTCTTCCGCTTCTAAAGTCGAGCGCGTGTTTTCGGTCAATTCAACGGCGCGGCGGAAAAATGTTTCGGCATCAATTCTTTTACCTTTTTTCAGAGCGATTTTGCCGAGCGCGATTAAACATAAATTTTCAATCGAAGACGAATTATCTTTGGCATCCGACAAAGTTTTTTCAAAAATTTGCGAGGCTTTTTCCAAATCATTTTTCGCCAAAGCAATTTCGCCTAAAAGCCAACGCGCAAAAAGTTCAAATCGAAGATTTTTGTTGTCCGCAAAAACTTTCAAAGCGTGTTCGGCGAGATTTTCGGCGGTTGCAAAATCATTTTCGAGAAAGAAAATTTGCGATTTAAAAACTTGTGCCGAAGCCGTTGCCACCAAGTTTCCTTCAGCGCAAAAAAGCGTTTCCGCTTTTTCAATCTGAAGTCGAGCTTCGTTTATTTCTCCCGAAAATAAATGCGTTCGCGCCGAATTCATCGAACATCGGGCAAGTTCCGCCTGCATTCCGAGTTCGGTAAATTTTCGCGCCGCCGTTTCGTAAAGCTCCAATGCTTCCTGCAAAAGATTCAATTCTAAATAAATATCGGCAAGTTCGAGTTCGCAATTTGCGGTTGGCGCGGGCATTTGCAAAGTTTCGTATTTGCGCCGCGAGCGTTCCATAAATTTCAGCGCAAAATCGAGTTTGCCCTGAAAAAGATAAAGATTGCTCAAGCCTGTTTCGATTTCGGCTTGCGTTACGGTAAATGAATTTTTTTCGGCGCGGTTTATCGCTTTTGCATAGATTTTTTCTGCCGCAAGAAAATCGTTTTGCAAAGATTTAACAAAGGCTTGCGTGTTTTCGACCATCGCCATCTGCCGTTGATCGTCAATTTGCGAAAAATGTTGATACGCCGAAGCCAAAAAAGGTTCGGATTCCGCATAAAAATCGCGCCGCCAATAAAGATTTCCGATGTTGTGTTCGATTTTTCCGACTGAATAAATATCGTTTTCGGATAAAAAAACTTCACGCGCTTTCAGCCCGCATTTCACGGCTTCATCATAACGCCCAAGCAGCGCAAGCGCGTAAAGTTTGCTGATTTGCGTTGTCGCAGCGGCGTGATTTTTGTTTAATTTTTTGAAGGAATTTTCAGATTTATCAAGCCACGCCAAACATTTTTCCAAATTTCCGCCAACAAGATTTTTAATCGCTTTTGTCCATTCGAGAATCGCTTCGATTTCTTTATTTCGCGTTTGTTTTGTCAACAAATCGAGCGCGGAAACAATGCCTAAAACCTTTTTCGGTTGGCTCGTCCAAACTTCGTAACAGATATTTTGCAAGGCAAGAGCGAGTTTTACATCACAAACGGCAGAATTTTCCGCGAGGAGAAATTTTCTTTCCGCGAGCGAACTTTCCACTAATTTTTTGGCGAGTTTTTCCCGATTCATTTAAGAAATGCTTTTGCCGATTATAGAAAGTTTTTTATAAAAAAGGAATTTGTATAATTGATTGTTTTGCGGAAATAAAAAAGACAGGATTTGAAACCTGTCTTTTTTAGCGGATTAATTTTACTGGTTTTTTATGGCACAAAAGCATTCGGAGTTGGCAAATCTCCGGCAATTCCGAAGCCTTGAATTAATGTTCCGGCAGTCGAACGCTGAATAAACCACGTCGAGTTTGACGGTCGGAAAACTCCGGCATCGGTTTTGCCGTCGCCGTCGTAATCGCCCGGAACAGGAACGTCGGTCGAAGTTCCGAACGGGAACGAGTAGAACGAAAAATCTTCGCTTCGCAAGACGAACCAATTACCGTTTGACGGACGGAAAATTGCGACATCGGTTTTGCCGTCGCCGGTGTAATCGCCCTGCACGGCTTTATCGGTCGAATTTCCGAATTGCGTCGCAAATACACCGCCGTTTGAACTTCGGCGAATCCACCATTCCGAAATTCCGCCGTTGTTGCGATAGATGGCAATGTCCGCTTTGCCGTCGCCGTCGTAATCGCCGACAACAGGTTTATCGCCCGCCGCGCCGAAAGTTAAAATGTCCGTTCCGCCGGTTGATTTCGAGATAAACCAAGTCAGCGTTGATGGACGAAACACGGCGGCATCAGCTTTGCCGTCGCCGTCGTAATCGGCAGGAACTGGAACATCGGTCGAATTTCCGAACGGAAACGCGAAGAACGAAAAATCTTCGCTCCGCAAAATAAACCATTGACCGCTTGAAGGTCTAAAGAAAGCAAAATCAGTTTTGCCGTCGCCGGTGTAATCTGCGGGAACGATTTTGTCGCTCGATGCGCCGAATTGCGCGGCAAGATTCGTATTGTTTGAACTGCGGTTTATCCACCATTCGCCCGGCGCAGGACGGAAAATGGAAAGATCGGTTTTGCCGTCGCCGTCAAAATCAAACGGACGATGTGTGATTGTTACATTCGTTCCGGCTTGCGTAACGGTGTGAATCTGTCCGCTGACATTGATTGTTGCGGTGCGTTGTGTCGCAGAAGGATTTGCGGCGACCGAATAATTTACCGCGCCGTTGCCGTTGCCGGTCGAAGTCGTAGTCAGCCACGCTGCATCGCTCTGCGCTGTCCAAGTGCAACCTGCCGCCGTCGTTACATTAAAATTGCTGCTTCCGCCGCTTGCCGCAAAATTTTGACTGCTCGAAGAAACCGTAAAATTACAGCCGCCGGTAGCGGTCAAAGCAGTCGTGTAATTTCCGAATTTATTGCCTTCAAACGAAGTCGAATAAATATAATAAGTTCCGCTGGCGGGAAGCGTCAGAGTGCCGCTTCCGGCAGGAATTCTCGAATTTGTGCCGCCGCCGCCGTTGTTGTCTTGTGCGACAATGCCGCCGCTCGAATTGACCAGATAAAGATATGTATCAAACGCCGTCGAACCGTGAGTTATCGAAACGCTTTGTCCGGCTGTTCCGGTGAAACTGTAAACATCGGTGCGGTTGCCCAAACTCAAAAGGCAATCGGTGTTCGAGAGTGCGCCGTTAATCGGCGTTCCGGCAGTAATCGTTCCGGTTGCCGAACTGCACGGGTCAACATTCGAGGTGTTCATCGCCGTATCGAGTCTAATGCGCGGTTTGACAATTCCGTTACGCGAATCGAAAACCTGCACGCCGCCGTATTTCAGCCGCGTCAGAGTTTGGGAAACGGTGTCGGTCGGGTATCTCTGCTTCATTACTGCCCACGCGCCCGCAACCATCGGCGAAGCCATCGAAGTTCCTTGCGAATCGTAGTAAAATCCGCCCGGATAAGCCGACGTAATCAATTCGCCGGGCGCAAGAAGACTTAGAAAATACACGCTGTTTGAAAAAGATGAAATCGCATCAATCGGCATCACGTCGCCGTCGTTGGTCGAACCGACGCTGATTGCCGATGAAATACAGGCGGGCGAACCCATCGAATCTGTATAACTGCTATTGCCCGATGCGATGACAGTGGCAATATTTGCCGAGCGCAGATTATCAATCGCGGCTTTGCCGAGCGCGTTTTCCGCGTCGCAAGTGTTAAAATATTGTCCGCCGCCGAGACTCATATTTGCCGAAGCGATGTTGTAAGTCGTGCGAAGCGCATAAACTCTTTCAAGCCCACGCGCCCAATCCGAATCGGACGTGCGGATGCACGGCGGAGTTTCGCTGCCGCAGTTTGAAGTCAAATAAGTAAAAACCTGAATTGCGATAATATTGGAGTTTCGGGCAACGCCCCATCCGTTGATATTCGGATTTCCGCCGCTCGCAATTCCGGCAACGTGCGTTCCGTGAAAACAGCCTTCAACCTGACTGACATTGCAATTCACGCCCGAACCCGAAGCGGTCGAAGATGTTGCGCCGCCCGGACAAGTGCTGACCGCGCCTGCGCCGCCCGATGAATAACACGCCTCGGAAACGATGCGGTTATTAAAAAACGGATGAAATTTGTCAACGCCCGAATCGAGAATCGCCACCGTCCAACCGTTTCCTGTCCAGCCGCCCGCCGCCGCAACATTCGCGCCGATAATCGGAATGCTTTGCAATAGCGAAGGTTCGCGCCATTGATCTTCTTGAATCGAATTTACGTCGGGCGATTTGCGTAATTCAGCGAGTGCGTCCGCCGAAACTTCGATTGCCAAAAACGGAATATATTCAAATTGTTTGGCGTTCGTTACTGCAAAACTGCTCAGACGATTAAGCAATTCCGTTTGTTTGCGTTTGATGTCGCCGCGCTGTTTGGTTTGTTCGGAATTGTTTAATTCCGCGTCGGCGCGATAATTTTCAAGATGAAAGCCGACGATAATTCTCACCGTGCCGTTTTCCCTCGCCTTTGCCGTCAAATTATCAAAATTAGTTTGTAAATCAGCCGAATTCGTTTGATTTGCCGAATCCCGATTGCTGTTCGGAACTTTGAATTTATCCAAGCCCGGCAAAATATGCTTCATATTTTGTGCGTTTGCCGAGCTGAAAAATATACCGGCGAAAAGAACCAAACTAAAAACCATTGCGAATAAATTTTTTGACGATTTCATAATAATTTCTCCAAGCGAATTTTTCCTGTCGCTGTTATATGCGTAAAAAAGTAAGAAAGTCGGACAAAGTTATTGCAGATTCTTATATTTTATAAAAAAAAGATTCATCAGGCAAATTTAATCTGCTTGATGAATCTTTTTGTGAGAAGTGAATTTCGGCAATCGAAGAAATGAACAATAACTTTTGATTCACATAAATAATCAGCTGAAATCTGAAATTTTATTATTGAAAGGCGACAATAAACAGATAAATTTTTTGCATCTCGAATAAAAAATGTTCTAAAATTAAAATATCGAATCTAATGAACATTTACCTAAATACGAGATAAGATTTTCATTTGTTAGACTTCCAAATAATATGCAAGAATTTTCAGACCAAATGCCCGCGAATGTTGCGCGTTATCCGATGGTGCCGATTCGTGATGTCGTTATTTTTCCTTCAACCAAAGTTGCTTTTAAGATCGGTCGTCCGTCGTCGGTTCGCGCTCTCGAACAAGCGATGACGAGCGGAAAAAATATTTTTTTAGCCACGCAACACGACGCAACTGTTGACGAACCGCAAGCCGATCAAATTTTTACGGTCGGAACGCTCGGACGAATTTTACAGGCGCAACGTCAAGATAACGGACAGATTAAAGTTGTCGTCGAAGGCAGAGAACGCGCTCAAGCCGTGCGTTTTGAACAAGATGCGGAGGGAATGTTTTTCGCGCACGTTCGCCGTGTCCAATCGGTTGATGAATCGGGTTATCGCACCGACGGACTTTTACAACAGATTCATAATTTAGTCGAACAATTTTTGCGCGTTTCGCCGGATGCTTATTCGGACGCGCTTCACGCAAGCCTTCGCGGAATTTCTGCGGCGCAGATTTCAGATGCGATGTCGTCGCACTTGCGCGTAACGGTTGAGGAAAAACAAGATTTGCTCGAAACATTTTCCGTGCAGGAACGTCTGCAAAAATTAATCTCGATTTTGGAAGTCGAAATTGAGAAAAAACAACTTGATCGAACCGTTCATTCGCGCACCAAAAAGCAGATGGACAAACATCAGCGCGAATATTATCTGAATGAACAAATCAAGGCGATTCACAAAGAACTCGGACGCAAAGACGACAAAGCCGAACTCGAAGAACTCAAGAAAAAAATCGAAGCCGCCGGAATGACGCAGGAGGCGAAAGACAAGGCTTTACAAGAGTTTGCGCGGCTCGAAGCAATGCCGCCGATGTCTGCCGAAAGCACGGTTTCGCGCACTTATTTGGATTGGCTAATCAATGTTCCATGGAAAGATGCGTCTGAAGAAATTAATGATTTATCGGAAGCCGAGCAAGTTTTAAACGAAGATCATTACGGTTTGGAAAAAATCAAAGAGCGCATTTTGGAATATCTCGCCGTGCGTCAATTAGTCAAAAATCCGAAAGGCACGATTCTTTGTTTTGTCGGTGCGCCGGGCGTTGGAAAAACGTCTTTGGGCAAATCTATCGCCAACGCAACGGGCAGAAAATTCGTTCGTTTATCACTCGGCGGCGTTCACGATGAAGCTGAAATTCGCGGACATCGCCGAACTTATATTGGTGCGTTGCCCGGTCAAATCGTCCAATTAATGAAACGCGCCGGAACGGTAAATCCCGTGATTTTGTTGGACGAAGTTGATAAACTCGGCAAAGATTTTCGCGGCGATCCGTCGGCGGCTCTGCTCGAAGTTCTCGACCCTGAACAAAATTCGACGTTCCGCGATCATTATCTCGATGTTGATTACGATTTGTCGCAAGTTTTCTTTATTGCAACGGCAAATGTTTTGCACACGATTCCCGCGCCGCTTCAAGATCGTCTGGAAATTTTACAACTTTCCGGCTATACCGAACGCGAAAAAGCCGAAATTGCGACGCGGCATTTGATTTTGAAACAAGCCGAAAACAACGGTTTGGACGCGGAAAAAGTGAAATTTACGGAAGACGGAATTTTAGAAATCATCCGCCATTACACACGCGAAGCCGGCGTTCGCAATCTCGAACGCGAAGTTTCTTCGTGTCTGCGAAAAGTTGCCAAAAAATTCATCGTTTCCAATCAAACTGATGATTTCAAAGAAGTTATTGACGCGGAAAAAGTGCGCGAATTGCTCGGCACGATTCGATTCCGCAAACAAGATATTGCCCGAAAATCGGAAATCGGTTTGGTCAACGGCTTGGCGTGGACGGAAGTCGGCGGCGATGTTTTGCAAGTCGAAGCAACTTTGGTTAAAGGCAAAGGCGAAGTTACGCTGACCGGAAAACTCGGCGACGTGATGCAGGAATCAGCCCGCGCCGCGCTGACTTGCGTTAAAACTCGCGCTGAAATTCTCGGCATCAGCTACGATCTTTTCCGCGAAAAAGATTTGCACATTCACGTTCCCGAAGGCGCAATCCCGAAAGACGGTCCGAGCGCGGGAATCACGCTGGCAACCGCAATGGTTTCCGTTTTAACCGGAAAAAAAGCGCGGCACGATGTCGCAATGACCGGCGAAATCACGCTTCGCGGAAAAGTTTTGCCAATCGGCGGTGTCAAAGAAAAACTTCTCGCGGCGCATCGTTTCGGTTTGAAAACGATTATTATGTCGAAGGATAACGAAAAAGATTTAGCCGACATTCCCGAAGAAGTCCGCGAAGATTTGACGATTCACACCGTTGACACGATTGATGAAGTGCTGAAATTCGCGCTCGAAGCCAAACACACAGAAGACATTTTGGAAATGCCGCCGATTTTCGCGGACAATCGCGGTTCGACCGATATTTCGACGGTGATTGAATAAAAATAATATTTATTGAGCTAAAAATCTGGCAATTCCGAATTTCCTATCTATGATTCCTGCGCCGATTATCTTGCCATCAGATTGAATGGCAAGCGTATTGTTGAAATTTTCATTCTCGCCGAAACCCAATGATATTGTTCCGGGAATTTTGGATTTTGCCCCGAAACTTTCATCCAAAATACCGTTTGGGTAATATCTGGCAATGGTGAAGTAATAGTAGGCTTCAGCAGAAGTTGTTACATTTCCACCAACCAAAATCTTTCCATCGTTTTGGATTGATAGAGACGTGGCGGATGATTCGCCGCCAAACGAATTTATTACCTTCCCATTTAGGGCAAAGGTTTTATCGAGTTTCCCGTTTTGAAGATAACGAGTAATGACACTCTTTGAATTTTGAGTATTAGGGAAATTGTCAGAAGTTCCAGCCACGAGAATTCTACCGTCAGGTTGGATTAGTAAATCACTTGGGCGGTCTTGTCTTGCTCCATTACTTTCCTCGAATGCGGTGATTACTACGCCGCTATTGCCAAAGGTATTATCTAAAGAACCGTCCGAATTGTATCTTGTAACTATAAAATCAACTGAAATGCTCGTATTTCCAACTCCATAGCCGGCAACTAAGATTTTGTTATCATTTTGGACTTTGACCGCTGTAGCAGTTTCGCTATATATACTTGTTGAAGTCCAAGCAATACCGTTTTCACCAAATGAAGTGTCAAGACTTCCATCAGAATTACATCTTATGGTAGCAAATTCAGGTTCGGTATTCGATGTTCGCTTAGCCTCGCCAGTAATAAGAATCTTTCCGTTTCCCTGAATAGCCAAAGAATTTGCCCGCCCCTTTGTATGACCCACTGAAATAGATTTTATTCCATTAATTCCGAATGTTTCATCTAAACTGCCGTTAGAGTTAAAGCGAAAAATAGTATAGCCGCCTTGACCTGTGCCACATACTAAAATTTTGCCGTCAGATTGTAAAATTGCCTTACTAACATCGAAAAAATTATTGTTAATTGTGATAGTAACTTTTCCGTTTTCTCCAAATGTATTGTCTTTGGTCCCATCAATATTAAGTCGAGTTAGAACCAATGTTCTATTATTTTTAATCCACGCATCACCAACTAACACTATTTTTGAATCATTTTGAACAATTGCAGACTTCCATCCGTCACTGCTATTTCCAATGTCATTTATAGCACTTCCATTTATACCGAAAGTCGTATCTAAACTTCCATCCCAATTGTATCGAAACACAGCAAAATCTGTCTGAGAGTAGTTGGAAGTAAGTCCGCAAATAATTATTTTACCGTCTGTTTGGAGTGTTACAGAATAGGAAATTGTGGAATCTTGAAAATAAGTTAAAACTATGCCGTTATTACCGAATAAATTATCGAGTGTGCCGTCTGTTTTGTAACGAACAATTGCAATACGTTCTCTATCTCCGTCGTAACTTGTTCCGGTAACGAGAATCTTGCCATCAGATTGTAAGGCTAAGCTCGTTGCAATATTTTCATTATTTCCAAGCGATGTAACAGTGCCACCGCCACTTCCAAAGGTCGAATCTATTCTTCCGTTACCATAAAATCGGGCAATCGCAAATTGTGCGTAACTAGGAGTGGAAGCATTTTGTGCAGACCCTACGACAACAATTTTCCCATCAGGTTGAATTGCCACTGATGTGACGGAATCATGTCGAGAACTCAAGGAGAAACTAGCCTTACCATTTATCCCAAATTTTCTATCTATCGAACCGTTTTGGTTAAATCTAAATAGTCCGAAATCCCAATAAGAAGAATTGGCAAAACCTCCGCCAACAACAATTTTACCGTCAGACTGAATCGCCAATCCCGAGCCGAAAGATACATCTGAAAACCAAGTAGTTTTACCGTTTGTGCCAAAACTGTTATCAAATGAACCGTCAATATTAAATCTAAAAACCGTAACGCCGTTCCCAAGGTATCCAGTTACAACAATTCTCCCGTCATTTTGAACGGCAACGGCTGTTCCAATACCGTAACCATCAGATAAGGGCGAAATTTTAAGTCCATTGTTTCCGAAAGAAGAATCAGGTGAGCCGTCTAAATTAAATCTGGCAATAGCAAATGAATGAAAACTATAATTTCTGGCTCTTGATTCTCCAACGACTATTATTTTTCCATCCGGTTGAAGAGCAACTGCATTTGCAATTTCATCAGTATTTCTTCGTCCCTTGGCAGCAACACCATTTTCACCGAATGAATTATCAAGACTGCCATCCAAATTATAGCGAACAACCGCAAACTCTAATTCGCTACCAAAACCTGCATAACCGGCAGCAATGATTTTACCGTCATTTTGAATGACAACCGCTCGAGAAACATCGTAACCAAAACCGAAAGACTCTCGTAGAAAACCTGTCTGATTGAAGGTTGTGTCAATTTCGCCGGGCTGGGCATCCACATAAGTAGCAAAAGCTAGTATTGTTAAAAAGAAAAATGTAAAATAAAAGTTAAGTTTTTTGATACACGGAAACATTTGAGAACCTCTTATTTGATAATGTTTAGTATGGAAATATTATGGAAAGCTATGCCGATTAAAGATAATTGGGGAGCAGAAATTAACTGCTTAATTGCAATTATAACATAGAGATAATACCTTGTGTGCAACTTTATTTGAAAAATAGAATTGCTTCTAAGTTGTTGAAAATAAATGTAATTCCTTAAATGTCGCAGAGCGACAATCTGAGTTTAGCCGTGTGTTTTAACGCACGGTGAATAAAAAACGGGCGTTTTGTCGCGTGAGCGACAGCTGAATTATCGCCCGTTCAGTTGTCGCTCACGCGACAAGAAATCATTTAAACCAAGACCGTGCAATAAATTACACGGCTAAATTCAAGTAATCGCTACGCGATATTTAAGGAAAATTAAGTTGCACACAAGGTAGATAATGTATTTGTGTAAAAAAATAAAGCTGAAATCTAACTGGCAAATCAACCTGGTTCCAATGGTCGGGTAATCTTTAGTTTCCAATCGGAGAATGTCTATTATGCCGAATCGGATTAGCCAGTTAGTTGTGAAAATGCCGAAAAATTCGTTTGTCAAATCGGACAGGATTCAAGATTGTCGTTTTGAGAAAATTTCATTTTTGGATTAAAATTTGAAAAATATAAGGAGATAATTTTATGAATAAAGTAGAATCTGCGGATTTGATAATGAAGTTGTATGACCTGCGGCGCGAAGATAAAATGCGTGATGCACGGGCTTGGTTTGTGGCGTTTTTCCCCGAAAGCACGGCGGACGTTATGCAAGCGATGGTGAACGCGGAAACTTCTGCGGCGTATCGAATGGTTACGACTTATTGGGATATGGCGGCGGCTTTTATCAATCACGGCGCGATTGATGAAGCGATGTTTTCGGAAATTACGGGCGAACATATTGTCGTTTTCTCGAAAATCGAGCCGTTTATCGAAGAGCTTCGAGCCACGATGGGCGAAAATTATCTGAAAAATCTCGAAGCCTTGATTATGAAACAGCCCAACGCCAAAGAAATGCTTGCCGTCAGACGCGAATTGATGAAACGCTGGATGCAGGCGCGAGCGGCGAATCAGGGATGAGGGATAAGGGATGAGGGATGAATAAGAAGTTTCGAGTTTGAAATGTTTGAGTTTATTCTTCATTCTTCATTACTGAGCGGCATAGAATTTGCTGACGCGGGAAATATCACTTAATCGGGCAATTATCGAAGTTCTTTTCCGTGTGTTCCGCGTATTCTGTGGATAGAAAAAGAAATCTGTCCACGAAAAACACGGAACACACGGAAAAAACCACCGAAAATTGAAGGCGATGATGTCGTAATCAAATTCCGTGCCGCTCAGTAATGTTCATTCTTATATCTTTTATGAAAATCACATCAGCCGAATTTATTAAAAGCGCGTTTGAGCAGGCGCATTGGACGACGGACGGTTTGCCGGAAATCGCTTTTTTGGGGCGGTCAAACGTCGGGAAATCTTCGCTTCTGAATTCTTTGCTTTCGCGCAAAGGTTTGGCGCGGACATCAAACACGCCCGGACGCACGCAATCCATTAACTTTTTTTTGATAAATTCCAAGTTTCATTTCGCTGATTTGCCCGGTTACGGTTATGCGAAAGTTTCCAAAACAATGCGGGCGGATTGGGGCAAAATGGCGGAAGAATATCTATTGGAAAGACAAGAACTTCGGTTGTTTATTCAATTAATTGATTCGCGCCATAAACCTATGGAACTTGATTTGAATCTGCACGAATGGCTGAAATTTCACAATAAAAATTCGATTGTTGTGGCAACCAAATCAGACAAACTTTCAACCAATGAGCTTAATAAAAGTTTGCAAGTGATTGAAAAAACTTTGCCCGACACAAAAATAATCCCATATTCAGCGAAAACAGGAAAAGGACGCGAAACCGTCTGGCGCGAAATCGAAGCGGCGTTGGAAAGTTTAAAAGCCTAAAAGTGAAAAAGTGAAAAAGTTTTAGTTTTTCCTGCGGCAAATATCTCAATTTAATAAGAGTTTGTAATAATTTTAACTCAACATTCTGTCGAAAACGCGGCTTCTGAACTTTTTCACTTTTTCACTTTTAAACTTTTTCACTTTTAGAGTTGATTTTTATATTTGAAGTTTGCAATAATTAAGCATCCGAAAAGCTCTGGGTTTTGAAAAAGCGTTGACGCTTATTTTTTAGGAACATCACGGAACGGAACTTTCCATACAAATTTTTCAATTCGAGTTTATTTTTTATCAGCTATTATTTTATAATTTCAAATTTATCGTGTGAAGATAGACTCTTGGAAAACTGCAATTTTATACTCCTAATATAATTTAAAAAAAACGGAAAAAACATGGCTACTAAGACAACAGCAAGAAAAGTTATAAAAACAACTAAGACGGAAGAGAACGGCGCGGAAGCCGGCGGAGAAGATTTGAAAAAAGTAGAATCCGCCCAAACCGCTCCTGCCGAATCTAAAAAATCCGATAAAAAAGAAAGAACCGATGCGAACGCCGCACTGCTCGATTTAGCGGAATTGAAAGATAAGTCAATTTCCGAATTGACGCACATCGCTAAAGAAATGGGCGTTGAAGGCGCATCGGGAATGCGTAAGCAGGAATTGATTTTCAAGGTTCTCGCGGCGCAAACCGAAAAAAGCGGTTTGATTTTTTCGCAAGGCGTTCTCGAAACTTTGCCCGATGGTTTCGGTTTCCTGCGTGCACCGGAATACAATTATTTGCCCGGTCCCGATGATATTTACGTTTCGCCTTCGCAAATCCGCAAGTTTGATTTACGCACCGGCGACACTGTGAGTGGGCAAATCCGTCCGCCGAAAGAAGGCGAGCGATATTTTGCGCTCATCAAGGTTGAAGCAATCAATTTTGAAGCACCGGAACACAGTCGGGAAAAAGTATTTTTTGACAATCTGACACCGCTTTATCCCGATGAGATGTTGAAAATGGAAACCGGACCGGACAAAATCGCGGCGCGTGTGATTGACCTCGTAACGCCGATTGGTAAAGGTCAACGCGCCTTGATTGTTGCGCCGCCGCGCACCGGAAAAACGATGCTTTTGCAGACGATTGCAAATTCGGTTACGGAAAATCATCCCGAAGTTACGCTCATTGTTTTGCTCATTGACGAACGACCTGAAGAAGTTACCGATATGCAGCGCAGTGTGCGCGGCGAAGTGATTTCTTCGACGTTTGATGAACCGCCAACGCGCCACGTTCAAGTTGCGGATATGGTTATCGAAAAGGCGAAAAGATTAGTCGAACACAAACGCGATGTCGTTATTTTGCTCGATTCGATTACGCGACTGGCTCGCGCACATAACGCGGTCGTGCCGCCATCGGGCAAGATTCTTTCCGGCGGGATTGATTCAAATGCGCTGCAACGCCCGAAACGATTTTTCGGTGCGGCGCGAAACATCGAAGAAGGCGGAAGTTTAACGATTATTGCAACTGCGCTGATTGATACAGGTTCGCGTATGGACGACGTTATCTTTGAAGAATTTAAAGGAACAGGTAACTCGGAAATTCATCTCGATAGAAGATTGTCCGATAAACGTCTGTTTCCTGCAATTGATTTGCAACGCTCAGGCACGCGCAAAGAGGAATTGCTTCTCAGCAAAGAAGACCTTAACCGAATTTGGGTTATGCGCCGCGTTCTCAATCCTCTGTCGCCTGTTGAACAGATGGAAGTCGTGCTTGAACGCCTCAGCAAAACGAAGCAAAATGCCGAATTTCTAGCTTCAATGCAGAGTTAGAAAGTAAAAAGTAAAAAAGCCTTGACACTTAAAATGGTCAAGGCTTTTTTATTTTCGCTTTATTGGAAAATGAACGAATTTGCGGTTGGTTTATCGGTTGAGAAACCGAAGTTTGCCAAGAAATAACCGTCCCTCGATTGAAGAATATACCAATCGCCTCTTCCGGTCATCGTGTTTGAACGCCAGACGGCAATGTCAACTTTTCCGTCGCCGTCATAATCGGCGGGAACGAGTTTGTCGGTTGCAAGTCCAAACGGAATCGCGTCAAAGTTTTGCGCCGGAACGCCTGTCGGTTTGGCAATATACCAAGTTCCGTTGCTTGGTCGAAAAACTGCCAGATTGTCCAAACCGTCGCCGTTATAATCAGCCGGAACTGCGACATCGTTGGCTAATCCGAATTGCGCCGTTGTTTGTCCGCCGGTCGAGCGATTTATTGTCCAAGTTCCGGCATTAAAAATTGCTACATCGGCTTTCAAATCGCCGTCATAATCAGCCGGAACAGGTTTATCGTTTGCGTTGCCGAGCGTGATTGTGCCGGTAAAACCTTGCGTAGATTTGAGAATATACCAAACGCCGGAGCGATAAACGGCGACATCGGTTTTGCCGTCGCCGTCGTAATCAGCCGGAACAGGAATGTCGGTTGAAATTCCCCAACGAACACCGCGAAATCCGCCGGTTGAGCCGAAAATATACCAAATTCCATCCGACGGACGATAAACCGCCGCGTCCAATTTCCCGTCGCCGTCATAATCGCCGGGTGCGGGAATATCTGCGGCTAAACCGAATTGCTGAATCGAAAGCCCGTTTGGTGTCGCATTAAATTGTTCTTGAAAACTGCTTATCACGCGAATTCCGCCTTGCCAAGATAAATTCGTGCCGGAAACGATTCTGGTTATAGCCAAATCGCTCGAACCTTCGGCATCAAAATCGAAGGATGCTTTTTGTTTTTCAAACGCGCCGATGTCAACTCCGGCGATACCGTTGAGATTTCCGTCCGTATTTCGTCTGGCGCGGCGTTGGTCGGTGGTGTTTGCCAATGCCGGATCGCCCGCATCAACCGCCGGACTCGTAAGTCCGATTTCGTGTGTGCGAGTAGTGCCGCCGTTAAAGTCCGCAAAACCTAAAAGCGGGTCAACATTCAAGATATTTCCAGTAGTTGTTCCCGCGATGGTCAAACCTGTCGTGGTTTTTATCAAATTATAGCCTTGCGAGTTCATCGTTCCGGCAAAATCTGTGTTGATATTGGCATAAATCGAATTTCTCGAATTTACCGTGCCGTTTGTTACGGCAACGCCGCCGCCGGATTGTGTTCCTGTGTTACTTGAAATCGTGCTACTGACGAAAGATGCCGTTGCATTGACGTTGTTGATAAACAAACCTCCGCCGGAAAGAGTCGCCGAATTTATCGAAAGCGTCGAATTCTGAAAAATCAGATTTCCGCTCTGGACATATATTCCGCCGCCGTTTCCGGTCGAATTGCAAGCCCAGACGATAGAATTATTTATGGTTGTCGTGCCGCCATTGACTACGATACAACCGCCATTTGCAGGCGCGGTAACGCTTCCGGAAAAGATTGACAGATTATTTAATTGAACCGTCGCGTTTGTAATATTGAAAATCCGGCTCGTGCCGAAAGAGGTTACTTCAACGCCTTTCGTATTCGATGCGTCAATCGTCAAATCGCCGGTAATTCCAAGTTCAGACGATATTTGAATTCTATTTGATTGGATTGTTTGAAACGGATTCGCGGCAAAATCAATCGTATCGGCTCCGGGCGCGTTGTTTGCGTCAATAATTGCTTGCCGCAGACTGCCCGCTCCGGCATTGCTCGTTACGGTTACGGTAAAAGTTGCGGCGTATGTCGTCAAAGACATTGCCGTCAAAATAAAAGCCATTGAAACGATTGGAAATGCTTTGATAAGCAATTTTTCCAATTTTGAATACACTTCGAGTGCAGCGTTGGTCGTCAAACCGACCAACGACTTGGTTAGTTCATTCATAAATTCCTCCAGATTATTTTGTAGATGCTATCTACTTTGCTTTGTGCAATGAAAGGAACGACAGGTTAGAAATTTTCTTGCAAAGTTTTTTGAACTTGGAGCAGATTTAGATTTGATCTACGGTAACAGAAGCCTGCGCGTGAGCAAGGGCGGACACGCCTTCCGCCCTAACCGCGAAGAAGAAAGGGAGAAAGGGAGATATGCTTAAAAACAATCTCCCTTTCTCCCTTTCTCCCCTTCTTCTCTACTGTGCCGTAAAGTCCAAGTCCGCAATATTATCATTAACTTGAATGACTTTCGGCGAAAATACGAAGCGTTTTGACCCGACGGCGATGATGTAAGTTTCGCCGACTTCGACATCATCGAAACTGTAATAACCGAACGAACCTGTCCGCACACTCCGCGAAATGCCGTTGCTGTCAGTCAGATTAACAATCGCATTCCGCAAGCCGTTTCTGTTTGCGGTCATCACTCTGCCCGACACCGAAACATTGGCGGCGAGAACAGGGAATATGAACGCAATTTGCACCTTTTCTTCGGTGGTTTCCGAGCCGGTTTGAAAACCCGTGCGATAAAAGCCGCGGGCGCGGATGAGAACATTTTGTCCGGTCGGAATGTTCTGTCCGGCGAGTGTGTAACCGGCGGCGTTCGGAGCGAACGGAATTTTGTTCTGCAATCCGCAATCCGCAATCCACAATCCGCAATCCGTAAGGCTGTTGGTCGCCGTTCCCAATAATGTCCAATTCGCGCCATTGTCGGTTGATTGCTCGAAGATAACGCGGGCAAACTGTGCGCCTGAACCGTCGCGGGTGAGCGTCAAAGTTGTCTGCGTAACGGCGAGCGTCGAGAGCGCGGCGGTGTCGTTTGATAGACGGGCAAAAAGACTGCGCGATTGTCCGCCGATATTAGTAAATTGTCCGCCCACGAGAATTTTCCCGTCTGCCAGCACTGCGATTGAATCAACTTCATTGTCAACATTCGGGTTAAACGAATCAGCCAAGTTGGTTGTGCCATCAAGACGGGCAAGACGGTTGCGCGGCTGTCCGCCGATGTTGGTAAATGCGCCGCCCGCGAGAACTTTCCCGTCTGCTTGCACCGCGATTGACCAGACAACATTATTTGCATTTGGGTCAAACGAATCAGCCGCTCCGGTTGTTGCCTCAAGGCGAGCGATGCGATTGCGCGGTTGTCCGCCGATGTTGGTAAAAATTCCGCCCGCAATAACTTTGCCGTCAGATTGCACCGCGATTGAATAGACTTGGCTGTTAGCATTCGGATTAAAGCCGAGGTCGGGTGTGCCGTCAGAATTTAGCCGGGCGATACGGTTTCGGGTTTGTCCGCCGATGTTTGTAAAAAAGCCTGCGGCTAAAATCTTGCCGTCTGACTGCGTAGCGATTGATAAGACAATATTGTTGGCATTCGGATCGAACGAATCGGCAAGTCCGGTAACAGGATCAAGGCGGGCGATGCGGTTGCGGGTTTGTCCGCCGATGTTTGTAAAAAAGCCGCCCACGAGAATCTTGCCGTCCGGTTGAACGGCGATTGCGACGACAAAGTTGTTCGCATCCGGGTCAAATGAATCAGCCGCTCCGGTAACGGAATTGAGGCGGGCGATGCGGTTGCGGGTTTGCCCGCCGATGTTGGTGAACTGTCCGCTGGTGAGAATCTGCCCGTCTGCCTGCACCGCGATTGAATCAATAATATTATTTGCGTTCGGGTTAAAAGCGGTATCAAGCGTGCCGTCCGCGTTGAGCCGGGCGATATTGTTTCGAGCCACGCCCAAAACATTAGAAAATGTGCCGCCGATTAGAACTTTACCGTTTGTTTGGACGGCGATAGCGAGAACAAAGCTCCCAATTGTGCTGAGATTAAGCGTTTGGTCAAGCGTGCCGTCGCGTTCGAGTCGGGCGATGCGGTTGCGCGGTTGTCCGCCGATGGTGTTGAATTTGCCGCCAACAAGAATCTTGCCGTCGGACTGCACTGCCATTGAATCTACTTGATTGTCCACATTCGGGTTAAATGGGGTGTCAAGAGTTCCGTCTAAATTAAATCTAGCAATATGGTTGCGTATAACGGTTGCTCCACCGTTTGGTGCAACGCTTGTAAAACTTCCGCCTGCAAGAATTTTGCCATCCGATTGCACCACGATTGACCAAACAATTTCGTCTGTGCTGGGGTCGAATGAATCGGCTAATCCGGTTACGGCATCAAGACGAGCAATGTTATTGCGCGGCTGTCCGCCGATGCTGATAAATTGTCCGCCCGCAAGAACTTTGCCGTCCGCTTGCACCGCGATTGATAAAATACCACCACTTGAATTTGGATTAAAAACGGTGTCAAGTGTGCCGTCTATGTTCAAACGGGCGATGCGGTTGCGTATAAAACCTGCTCCGCCGTTTGGCGTAATGCTACTAAAATCTCCGCCAATAAGAATTTTGCCGTTTGACTGCACCGCGATTGAATAGACAAGACCGCTTGCATTTGGGTCAAACGCGGTGTCGAGTGTGCCGTTTGCATTAAATCGGGCAATGTAATTGCGCGTAACTGTTGCGCCGCCATTTGGCGCAACGCTCGTGAAATTGCCGCCCATAAGAATTTTTCCGTCCGACTGCACTACGATTGAAAAAAATTCGCCGTTTGAATTCGGGTCAAATGTCGTGTCGAGTGTGCCGTCGGGGTTAAACCGTGCAATGTTGTTGCGCGTAACTGTTGCACCACCGTTTGGCGAAACGCTTGTGAAATTACCGCCCGCCAGAATCTTGCCATCTGATTGCACCGCCATCGAAAAAACAGAATTGTTGGCGTTTGGGTCAAAAGTCATATCGAGTGTGCCGTCGGCATTAAGCCGGGCAATGCGATTACGGGCAACACCCGAAACGGTGGTAAATTCACCACCAATTAAAATCTTGCCATCCGCTTGAATGGCAAAAGTGCGAATTGTCCCGTTTGCATTCGGGTTAAAACCGTCAAGCGCAGATTGCGCGGCTATTGTTTGGCTGAATGTTAAAAAAAATAATCCGATGATTAGCGCAAATAGCGTAGATATTGCCGATGGTTGTTTCATTTCTCATTTCCTCCAAAATAGATAATCTAATGTTACCGATTAGAAAAAATGAAAATAAGTTGTCCACAAACTACCACAAATATTCGCTAATGAAAACAAAAGATTAAAATAGTCGGTGAGTAGAAAACTTTAGCACCGCAGAATATAGGACACTTACAATAGGTGTCGAGTCCTAAAGATGTGTTGCTGAAAAAATAAAAGCAAACTTTTTGGTAATTGAAACTAACTTGCTGATGTTAATTGATAGAAATGCAATACAAGTAGCGTTTTGAAGAATTTTCTTTAAGATGAGGAATGAATTAAATCAACTATTATTCATCCCTCATTTTTTATTTAATCGCTTTGGCAATCAAGCCGATGCCGCCAGCGAGCAGGACGAGCATCATTATTGTGTTAAATAGACTTGTCGGTTGGAAATAAACGGTCAGATTCATCAAAATTCCGGTGGCGATGATGATAATGCCGACGAAAAGCAGAATCCAACCGAGAATTGATTTGCCGTTAAAGAACAAAATACCGATGCCGAAAGTCAGCGGAATCAGCGTCAAACCGAAAGTGTTGTAACCATAAAGCGACCAAAAACTACTCGTAACCGTAACTTGATTGGTCAAAAGATACGCGCCCGCGACCGCCATTCCAAGTCCGATAAAAAACTCGATTAAACCGCCCGAAGTTCCGCCTGCGCCGTTAAATTTATATTCATCGCTCATAGTTTGGTTTTGTCAGAACCGCCTGCGGTAGCGGGCGGTTGAAGATTAACATTAGAAATATTTGCCAACAAATTGAACAGTAGATTTAAACCACCCGCTACCGCAGGCGGTTCTGACTTTAGTTCCCAAATCCGCCGACTTCCGTAAATTTCTTGCGAAAACGCTCGTCGTGTCCGGCTTGAATATCTTGCCGACAAAAATAAGCGTGTGTCAATTCGTGTTTTAGAATGTTAGTAATCTGTTTTTGATTTCCTTTATTATAAAACGCTTTTTTCATATAAATCGTCGGAGATTTATTCTCACAAACATTATACGCCACGCCGCCTTCTTTGCCTTCTTCGCCTTTTTCAATCGGTTCGTTCGTCAAATAAACGGGAACGGAGCGCATTCGGTCAAACAAATTCAACAGCGCGTCGGTTTCTCTCTGCAATTTTGCATCGCGTTCGCCTTTCGGTTTCGGCGTTGGCGTTTTTGCGACATTTGAAATTTGTTCGGGCGATTTATTTGTATTTACTTCCGCCGTAGTCGAATTCCAAAAATAATAAACAATCAAAAAAACGCCCGATACCAGCAAAACCAATACGGCAAAAATGAGGAGAATAATTTTAGAAATCGAACTTTTGAACATTTTATTTTAATTCTTTCAGCGTTTTGTTAAGTTCCTCAATCAATTGCTTTTCACTCGGCAAGAGCAATTCATATTTGCTCGCCAAAATTTGACGGTTGTCTTCGGGCAGAGAATATTTTACGACCAAATCGTTTTTGTCGGCGCAGAGCAAAATTCCGATTGTCGGGTTTTCAAAATCACATTTTTCCTCGCGGTCATAATAATTGACATACATTTGCAATTGCCCTAAATCCTGATGAGTAAGTTTTTCGCGTTTGATTTCAAACAACACGAAACATTGCAAAAGGCGATTGTAAAAGACCAAATCAATAAAAAATTCATCGCCGTCGAGATGAATTCGTTTTTGCCGCGCCACAAACGAAAATCCGTTGCCGATTTCGAGCAGAAAGTCTTGTAAATGCGTGATGATAGCTTTCTCGAAATCTTTTTCGTAATAACTCGTTTCGCGCTTTAGCCCAAGAAACTCCAAAACCATCGGGTCTTTGATAATTTCCCTCGCATCGGTCGGAAATTTCTCTTTCCGCGCAACTGCCAGAACACTTTCGACATCATTGCTCAACAACAATCTCTCAAAAAGCTGTGAATTTATCTGACGCTCCATCTGCCGCGATGTCCAATTATTTTTGACAGTTTCGGCAATGTAAAATTCGCGTTTATCTTCGCTTTCGATGCGAATCAGCAGTTTGTATTGAGTCCAGTTCAATTGCGAACGCAGTGCATTCGCAATTGGGAATGTGCGATAAAATTGGCGAATCAATTCCAATTGACGAATCGAAAAACCGCTTCCAAATTCGGGTTGAAGTTGTTCAGACAGCAATTTTATCAGAAATTTCCCGTAATCCGCACGGTCTTTGCCTTGTTGTTCTTCTTCAAAAATTCGGTTGCCGATGTGCCAATACATTTGGACGCGCACAAAATCCACCGAACGAATCGCACTTTCACGCGATTGTTCGATGATTTGTTTAATGTCGGAAACGAACGATTTATTACTTAACATTATTTTTCTACGGTTTCAAACGATTCAACATTCGCGGAAACGGAATTGTTTCGCGGACGTGTTCGATGCCGCACATCCAAGCGGTGGCGCGTTCAACGACTGGCGTGCAGAACCAAACTTTTTATTTGAATATTTCAGCAAAAACCATTTCCAGATTTTCTTCTGATACTTCCAACATTTCGCCGTGTTTAATGTTCAACGAACTCAAAACGGACGCAAATTTTTGAAAGCCGTTTTCGCTTCGCAGTTCAATCCAATCAACATTCAGACTGTTCAACTGACGCTTGTTCATATCAGAAAGTTTATCGGCGACAAAAACGCGGCTGTCTCTGGCAATGACGGCATCGGCACTTTCGGGATTGCCTTTGCCCATCAATTTAACTTCGCACTTATATCGGTTGTTTCCTTCGATAAAGTAAAAATCTATCTCACGTTCAAAAGTCGTTTCATCAACTTCAACATCTTTGCCTTTGAGTTTGACTGAGTAATTTTCGTCAGCCACCTGATATAACTTGCACAGCGTCAACATCAAAGGCTTTTCGACTTTTTTGCCTGCCGTTGACCATAAACCGCCGCGCAAAGCCGCACGTTTTACTCATCGTTGGCAGTATCATCAATTAAACCTTTGAGATTATCTGCATAATCGTAAATCTCTATGCGCTGTCCATTGAAATAGCTGTCATCTTCAAAATCAACAGCAACCCAACGCCATTGTTGCTTTCCGTTGATTTCACAATTAACAGGTTGTAGAAAAACACCTGTCGCAAAAATTTTATCTGTTTCTGAAATCGTTGTTTGATTATCCATTTTGTGCTAAAAACTTCTCCCGCATCTGGCTGAAGTTTTTGACCGATTGAAAATTTAAATTTCTTCGGCGTGTTCGTATAAATCAGGCAGGTGATTTTGCCTTAAACGAAACTTTGTGCCGTGATTATGACCACTTCGAGCGTCAAAATCTACTAATACAAAGCCTTCACGCAAACCTTGTAAGAACTTTTCAAAACTAAAGCGCGTCAATTTTAAGATTTTTTGATAATGATAAAATTCTTGTCCTGCTTCGCGTTTTACTTTAGCTTGAACGTAAAAGCAATTATGCAACTTTGTTCCTGCCTTAGCGGCTAAATCTGCAAATCCCCAATACGGTTGTGGATTTAACTCATCAAGCATAATGCGTTTTTCAACCGAGTTAAGCCAATCACTGTGCTTTACTGCAACCATTGAACTATCAAAAGAAATTAAAACTTTTTGTTCGACTTCATCTATTAAAACTTTAAATCCTCTATCGCTTGGTGCAAGTCCGTGAATGGTTTGACGAAAGCTCATTTCGGTTTCTGGATAACCGTTTCCTGCTTTTTGATGTCGCCAACCGTATTTTGGCAACAAAGTAGATGGGACAAATTTCAATGCTTGCGGAGAAGGCTCAACGTGAAAGAGAGTTGTTAAGGATGATGTTCCTAATCTTTGTGTCTTTAACTCCCATTCAGCAGCATTTGGAATAGGTAAATTATTTTCTTCAATTCCTAATAAATCTTCAAGGGTATTACCGATTCCACCGTGATTACCGTGCCGGGCATTTGAAATAAATCCTAAATCACGAATTTTTTTTAATTCTTCTATAAGCGTTTCTTTCGTATAAATTTTCATTAATTTGTTAAATCGAAAAGAGTATTTTCTCCAGTTAAAAGTTCCATTGTGCCGTTAATACGATTTTCTGCTAATTCACAATACTCAGGAGAAATCTCAATGCCAATATATTTTCTATTAAGTTGTTTAGCTGCCATTGCTGTCGTTCCAGAACCAGAAAAAGGGTCAAGAATGATTTGAGCTTCTGTGCTTTCGATACAACGAAAAGGTAAAGCAAGAGGAAAAGGAGCAGGATGTTTATTTTTCATTTCTTGTGAAAACTCCCAAACATCAGAATAACCATTTTTTTTTGGTGCAAGTCTAAATTTAGGTTTGCATATTAAATAAATAACCTCATAACTCGGAACGAAATAACCGGGATTAAAGTTGAAACCACCTGCCCGTTTCCAGATTATTATTTGACGAACCGGAAAATCTTTAACAATGTCATCGCGGTCTTGCATTATTCCGCCTTGGACTCGCCGTTTATGATTGTAAAAAATTGCTCCATCGTCTTTCAGCAATCGCATTGCTTCGGATAAACATTCTTTTTGCCAAGCGACATACTCATCGTGTGGCATTTTATCGTTATGATGGGCGTAACCATTTTGAAGCGGATTATTTGCCCAACGTCCGGTTTTTGTTCCGGCTTTCATTCCGTTTCCGGTTGAATTTTTCAAATTATAAGGCGGCGAAGTTACAACCAAATCAATGCTTTTATCCGGCATTTGGCGCATCACTTCCAATGTATCTCCGCAAATTATTTTGTTTAGAAAACTCTCTATTAGTTTCATTGTTTCTTTTGTTTCAGATTGTAGAAACCCATTATCCATTTTCGTCTTTTCAGCGAAATACTCTTTGTAAATAACCGTTCTAACCGTTTCGTTTTCGTGATTAAGCAAAGGTTTTAACTTTCGTTCGACTAAAACATCATCGTCATAAACAAGCAGTCCGCGAATTGCTTGACAAACTACTTTCGGGTCTTCGTCTTGCAAAATTTCAAATAAATACGGTTTATTTTGCGGTTTGCGAAGTCTGCCGATTGCCGAAACTATTTCGCGCCGTGTTCCGGTGTCGGTTTCTTGCTTAAATGCGTTCCAAAGCGGTTCGAGACTTTTAGATTGGTTAAGTTTGGCAATATTCTTTGCGGCTAAAAATCTGATTTTCGGATTCTTGTGTTCGAGCAGATTAAACAAAAATCCGCCTTGAAAACCATTCGGCAAATAACCCAAATCTTCAAGCGTGGAAATCAAATTTTTATCACTCTGATTTTCCGTATTTATTTCAGACATATTTTTAAAGAAAGCACACAAATTCGATCATTACCAAATAAAATCATAAAACCTACGGCTTCAAACGATTAAGCATTCGCGGAAACGGGATTGTTTCGCGGACGTGTTCGATGCCGCACATCCAAGCCGTGGCGCGTTCAACGCCCATTCCGAAACCGGCGTGTGGAACGCTGCCGAATCTTCGCAAATCAAGATACCATTCAAACGACTCTTTCGGTAAATTATGCGCGATGATTTGCTGTTCGAGAAATTCCAAATTCATTGCGCGTTCGCCGCCGCCGATGATTTCGCCGTAACCTTCGGGCGCGAGAAGGTCTGCGCCGAGTGCTAATTCCGGGCGTTCTGCGTCGCGTTCAAAGTAAAATGCTTTGATAACGGCAGGGAAATGATGGACGAAAACGGGCGCGTCAAACTGTTTTGAAATATAAGTTTCGTCGGGCGCACCGAAATCTCCGCCCCATTCAAAATCGTTTTCGAGTTCGCCTTTGGCAAATCCTTCTTTCAACATTTTCACCGCATCATCGTAATGAACACGCGGAAAACCGCTCGCTTGAATCGCTTCGAGCTTGGAAATATCGCGCTCTAAAACCGCTAATTCTTCGCGTCTGTCTGCCAAAACTCGTTCGACAATAAACTTTATCAAACCTTCGCCGAGCGTCATTACATCATCAAGATGTGCGTAAGCCATTTCAGGTTCGACCATCCAAAATTCGGTCAAATGACGACGAGTTTTCGATTTTTCAGCGCGAAAAACCGGACCGAAACAATAACTTCTACCAAGACTTGCGGCTGTCGCTTCGTTGTAAAGTTGTCCGCTTTGTGTCAGATACGCTTTGTCATCGTCAAAATAATCAACTTCAAAAAGCGTCGTCGTGCCTTCGCAAGCGGCAGGCGTAAAAATCGGCGTATCAGCGAGAATAAAACCGTTTTCATCAAAAAAATCGCGCGTCGCTTTGATAACGGTGTGGCGAATTTTCAAAACGGCGTGTTGTTTTTTCGAGCGAATCCAAAGATGCCGATTGTCCATCAAAAATTCCGTTCCGTGTTCCTTCGGTGTGATCGGATAATCGCTGGCATTTTGGATAATTTCCAACGCGGTAACGTCCAATTCCACGCCGATTGATGAGCGCGTATCTTCTTTGACTTTGCCCGTTACGATTATCGAAGATTCTTGCCCGAGCGATTTCGCCGATTCAAAAAGTTCTTCATTCGCCGGCTTAAAAACGACGCATTGCACAATTCCCGTGCCGTCGCGCAACTGCAAAAAGACCAATTTCCCGCTCGAACGCGAGTTATAAAGCCAACCTTTCAGCGTAACTTCCGCGCCGATGTGATTTTTTAGTTCGTTGATGTATGTTTGATTCATAGCTTGTTAAAAGTTTAATTGAAATAGTGTCGGTTGCAAAATTGCGAAATAAATAATCAAATAAAATAAATGGCAGACGAAAAAAAGAAGAAGAAGATAGATTATTCACGCGCTTGGGTTGAAGCCAAAGGTTTGATTTGGGATTATCGTTGGCGATTGTTGCTCGGTTTGGTTTTGATGCTGATTTCGCGTGCCGCCGGATTTATTTTGCCTTATTCGACAAAGTTTTTGGTTGATAATGTTTTCGGTCAAGCGCAGTATGATTTGCTGAAATGGATTGCTTTGGCAGTTGGTATTTCGACTGTAATTGGGGCAATGACATCGTTTGCGCTGTCGCAGATTTTGGGCGTGGCGGCGCAACGGGCGATTACCGAAATGCGAAAGCGCGTGCAAGCGCACATCGAACGTCTGCCGACTTCGTATTTTGATTCGACGCAAACCGGACAGCTTATTTCGCGGATTATGCGCGATGCGGAAGGAATTAGAAACTTGGTTGGAACAGGACTCGGACAAATCATCGGCGGATTGCTTTCGGCTTTGGTTTCGATGTGTTTTTTGTTTTATCTGAATTGGCAAATCACGATTGTAACGCTCGTTGTTTTGGCGGTTTTCGGGTTTGTTTTGAGTTATGCTTTCAAACAATTGCGCCCGCTTTTTCGTGATCGCGGCGAAATCGAAGCCGAAGTTACGGGACGTTTGAACGAAGGTTTGGGCGGCATCAGAATCGTCAAAGCATACACGGCGGAAAAGCGCGAAGAATTGTCTTTTGCACGCGGCGCACACAGGCTTTTTCGCAATATTGCCAAGTCAATGACGGGCGTTTCGGCTACAGGAAGTTTCGCTTCGCTGGTCATCGGCGCGATTGCCGTTGTGATGATTTATTTCGGCGGAAGCGCGGTTATTGCAAACATTCAAAACCCTGCAAATGGAATGAGTTCGGGCGATTTTACGATGTATATTGCCTTTACGATTTTTATGGTTTTGCCGATTGTTGACCTTGCAAATGTCGGCACACAAATCACCGAAGCCTTTGCCGGCTTAGACCGAATTTCGGAAATTTTTGCAATGAAAACCGAAACCGACGAAGACGAAAATCGAAACGCTCTGCCGAAGATTGAAGGCGCGATTGATTTTGAAGATGTGCATTTTGAATACGAAGAAAATGTTCCCGTTTTGAAAGGCGTTTCGTTTCATTCCGAAGCCGGAAAAACAACGGCTTTGGTTGGTTCGAGCGGTTCGGGGAAATCAACGGTTTTGAGTTTGGTTTTGAATTTTATTCAGCCGACAAAAGGCAGGATTTTGATTGACAGGCGAGATTTGCAAAGTGTTAAATTGCAAGATTATCGGCGACATCTCGGCGTAGTTTTGCAAGACAATTTTCTGTTTGACGGAACGATTTTGAGCAATATTCGATTTGCCAATCCGCACGCGAATTTCGATGAAATCCGCGAAGTTTGCCGTGTGGCAAACGCCGACGAATTTATCGAAAAGTTTCCCGATAAATATGATACGATTGTCGGCGAACGCGGCGTAAAACTTTCGGGCGGACAACGCCAACGAATCGCCATCGCCCGCGCTTTGCTCGCAAATCCGCGAATTTTGATTTTGGACGAAGCGACAAGTTCGCTCGATTCGGAAAGTGAAGCGTTAATTCAAGAAGGTTTGAACAGTTTGCGAAAGGGAAGAACGACGTTTGTTATCGCCCACAGACTTTCGACAATTCGTTCGGCTGACCAAATTCTCGTTGTCGAATCCGGCGAAATTCTCGAACGCGGAACGCACGACGAATTAATCGCCAAAAGCGGAAGATATAAACAGCTTTACGATAAGCAATACAAATTCGAGCAAAATTTATTCGTCAATCCGGGCGAAGAAATCAAAGATCAAGAGAAATTTTCAGCAACAAAATTATAAAAACTGGGAGCGCAGGCATCTTGCCTGCACCGTTCGAGCGAAGCAAGAACGGCAAACGCTCGAATAGAAATCAACTTTCGAGTAATCTAAGGCGTTCGCGCCTGTTCTTGCAAAGCCTCGAACGCGCGTGCAAGCGAGACGCTTGCGCTCCAGTCGAAAAAAAACTATGGAAAATACACAAAACTACCAAAACCATACAAGATGGTTTCCGCTTGTTCATTTCGTTCTTTTCCCGATTTTGCTTTTCAATTTGATTTGGCATTGCGTTCGGCTTTATCAAGAGCCGAATTGGGATAGAGCCGAAATGATTTTATTGGCAATAGGCTTGCTTTTATTGAGTTTAGCGGCGCGTCTTCAGGCTTTGAAAGCGCAAGACCGCGTGATTCGATTGGAAGAAAGTTTGCGATACAGCACGATTTTGCCCGATGATTTGGCGCAAAAAGCCGGAAAATTGAAAACCGGACAAATAATTGCTTTGCGCTTTGCATCAGACGAAGAATTGCCGCAACTCGTCGAAAAAACATTAAACGGCGAGCTTAATTCTTCAAAAGAAATCAAACTCGCCGTTAAAAATTGGCGCGGAGATTATTTAAGAGTTTAATTCCAGATTCCAGATTCCAGATTCCAGATTCCAGATTCTTTTTCTTCAATTTGAAATCTGGAATCTGGAATCTGGAATCTTTAAGGTATAAACGCGGCAGGCGCAGGCAAGTCGCCGTTTGCGCCGAAGTTGACGATTTGCAAGCCGCCGGTCGAGCGATTTACATACCAAGTTCCGGCGCGGAAAATTGCCGTGTCTGCTTTGCCGTCGCCGTCGTAATCGCCGGGCGCGGGTTGATCGGTTGAGATTCCAAACGGCACAGCATAATAGCTGAAGTCTTCCGAACGCAAAACGAACCAATTACCGTCCGAAGGTCTGAAGAAAGCGATGTCGGTTTTGCCGTCGCCGGTGTAATCTTGCGCGACGGGTTTATCGGTTGAAATTCCGAAAGTTGCCGCAATAATTCCCGTTGTCGAACGATTTAACCACCATTGACCATTTGACGGTCGGTAGATTGCTAAATCGGCTCTGCCGTCGCCGTCATAATCGCCGACTTGCGGAAGATCGCCGTTTTGTCCGAATTGGCGCGTGATGTTTCCGCTCGTGCTTTGCTGAATAAACCAAGTTCCGGTCGAAGCGCGGAAAAGTGCCGCATCTGCTCTGCCGTCCGCGTCAAAATCGGCGGGCGCGGGAACGTCGCCGTTTGCGCCGAACGGAAACGCGAAAAAGCTGTTATCTTCCGAGCGCATAATAATCCATTCGCCTGTTGTCGGTCGCCAAACTGCAATGTCGGTTTTGCCGTCGCCCGTGAAATCAGCCGGAACGAGTTTGTCTGTTCCTGCGCCGAATTGGAACGCATTATTTCCGCCATTTGAAGATTTTAGATACCACCATTGACCGTTTGACGGACGGAAAATCGAAATGTCGGTTTTGTCGTCGCCATCGAAATCAACGTGCGCCGGACGATTTATCGCCGTCGCTTCGCCGAAAACAGTAAAACGAAACGCCGGAGTTACCGAAAATCCGTTGGCGGCGGCGGCATCGGTAATATACCAACGCCCGAAGAAAGTTTGTCCGACAAGTGCGGGATTATTCGGAATCGCCACGCTGATCGAACCCGAACCGTTGTTTGCGCCTGCGCCTTGTAAATTCACGGTTTGACGCAAAAATGAACCGTTTGACGGAATTGTCGTGCCAACGCCCGGATCAGTCGAATTTATCACCAAAACCGCCGCCGCGCCGCCCAAACCATTACCAGCCGCAACGGTAAAACTCGGATTTCCGACAAACGGCGGCTCGACCGCAACTGCCGCCGGAGTAAATCCGCCTGTGCCGGCTCTGCCCGTTCCCGTGATTTGCGGAACATTGGTTGATTCGGTGTAAAGTCGCGGACGGTCAAACGGCGGCATTTCGTCGCGCACCCGTTTATCCGTTAAAGAATTTCTTAAAAATGCGACCACATTTGCTTGTTGTCCGGCGTTCAAACCGCGAGGTTGAATCAGATTGTTCGGAACATTCGGCTCGTTCGGAAAATCGCCGCCGCGATTGTAAAACTGCACGACTTCTTCCAACGTCTGAAGCCGTCCGTTGTGCATAAACGATGAACGAAGCCCGACATTTCTCAGACTCGGAACGCGAAATTCGCCTAAATCATTTTGCGCTCCCGTAACCTGAAATCGTCCCGTATCTTCCGCCGCCGGACGCAAACCGATGTTGCGGAAAGTTTGGTCAGTCAGAAGATTCCCAGCGTGGCAAACGGCGCACGAAACATTTGTAAAAGTATTTCGCCCGTTTTGCTCATTGGCAGGCAGAGGCGTGATTCCGGCATTCGCCAGATCGAGCGGCGTTTGATCGGAAAATTGCGTCCGTTCATATACGCCAATCGCTAAGGCGATGCGCGTCGGCGTAACGTCCGAAGTGCCGAATGCTTCCAGAAAAAGTTCGGGATAGCTTCGATTATCAACCCAAGTTTGCAAAGGTGTCGGAATATTAAAAGCTAAGGCTAAAGGCTTTGCGGTTGTAACTTTGCCCGCGATTTCTGTCCAATTCGATGCGCCGTGTCCCATTTCGACCGCATTTGTCGGCGGTCCGACTGCTTGACTTTCCAATGCGCCGCCGTTGTTTAAAACGATGGCATTCGTCAGCGGGTCGCGGAAAGTTCCGGTGGCGCGTCCGTCCCAAAATAAAACCGGCGCGTAGGCGGCATTGATAAATGAATTCGCCTTGCGTCCCGTAACTTGTGAACGCAATCCGTAAGTGCTTGAAAATGAATAAGTTCCGTCCAAATTATTGAGCGGCACGCCTTCCGACCCGGTAACATCATCAGCCGTATTATAGACATTATCAAAACCGGGATTTTTTGAATTAAACGATGAAACAATTGAACGCGGATCAGTTCCGCCGATTCCGGCGCGGTGGCAAGTTCCGCAAGAAACGGTATTTGTTGCCGAAAGTTGTTCGTCCCAAAAGAGTGCTTTGCCGAGATTTGCTTTAACGGCGGTCATCGGATTTCCAGCAGGCGAAAGTTGCGGCGGTTCGAGCGGCGGAACAGGTCCTTGTTGTGCGCCGATTGCTCTCGTGCCTTGCACGGACGCGCTAAAACCACTTTGGACAGCAGCGTTTTCGGCGCGAATCCAATAGAAAAACGTCTGTCCCGCAGTTGCTGTCGTATCAAAGAAAAACGATGCTTGCGTTAAGCCGACATCGGTTGCCGTCGCCGAATTATTGGTCGTGTTGCGGAAAATGCGATAATTTGTCGCACCTCGCATCGTGTCCCAATGCAGTCCGACTTTGTTGTTATAAAGATTTGTCGTTGCCGTAAAACCGGTCGGCGCGGAAAGCGATGTTTGCGCGTTTGTGTTCGATTCAAAAAGATTATTTCCGAAACCGAAAATCGCCGCCAAAACAAAAAACAAAACCACAGAAAGTTTTAATATTCTCATACTCATAGCCTCTAATTAAGTCAAATTTTTGTGGAAAAAAATACATAAAATAGCAGAAACGCGCACGAAGTAAGCGTGTCTTGCCGAAATCACACTAACTTCGTGCGCGTTTCTGCATTTTTCAAATAAACGATCAAACTAATTTATCCAACAAATTACGCAGATATTTTCGCGTTCGCATCAGCCGAACTTTGACGTTGCTTTCCGTCCAGCCGAGCTTTTCGGCGACTTCGGAAACCGAAAATTCCTCGGCGTGAAACAGCGTCAGAGCCAGACGGTCTTTTGCGTCTAAACCCGAAAGCAGTTTTTCGGCTAAATCTTTATTTACAAAAGATGTTTCGTTATCCGAAGAATTTTTTTCAACGTAATTTTCAATAAATTCAGCGTCTTCGCTGCTCAAATTCGTAAAAAGATTTTCCGGTCGTCTTTTCAAACGGCGCAGTTCGTCGTAACAAACATTTACCGTCAAACGCGAAAGCCACGACGAAAATGAATTCGGCTGACCGCCGCGAAAATCTTTCAAAGAAAAATAAATTTTTGTAAATGATTGCTGTGAAAGCTCTTCAATCGTTTCGCGTTGATTAAAAAAACGGCTGATGAGATGAATCACAAGGCGGCGATAGCGTTCAAAAATCACCGAAAAAGCCGCTTCATCACCGGCGAGAACTGCTTGCACGAGTTCATCGTCCGTAACGGGTTGAGCGGTTTTTGTCGCTGAAATATTCAAATTTATATCAAACGCCACGCTGTTAATCATTTCTTACTTCTCAACCTTAAAATCTTTCGGAGCAATAAAAAGTTCCGCCGAAGGTTCGCCGAGCTTGATGTTGACGAGCCGAAAAATCTGTTCGCCCGCAAGCGGATCAACGTGCCGCGAATAAACAATCATTTGCAAATCGGGCGAAAACCATTTTTCGGTAATTGCCAGAAGCGGTTTGTCATTGCCGATTTGTCCGGCGGGAATTTCAACCGTTGTGCGCGTGCCTTCGACCTTTACGCCTTCCAACATTTTTGAGCCGAGCGATTCGGTTTTGCCGTTGCGCGGTTCAAATTCGTTTTGCATCGGCGGATTTGCGGGTAAAGGATTTCGGCGCACGACTTTGCGATTGACATCAATAAAGTAATTCATTTTGGCGACAAAATCATTGATGAAAATCAATTTTTGCGGTTCGCCGATTGAAACGCCGCCGATGTCTTCAAGCGTTTGTTCGCGGCGCGTTCTGCCAGCCGCATCACGGTAAATCGCGCCTTTTGATTGTTTTGTCGCGGTCGAACCGTCAAAAAGCCGTCGCGTATTTTCAATAATTATTTCAGCGGAAAAAGGCGCGTCTTTGACAAATTTATCACCGAAACGCATTTCCATTCCGAGAAATTGCGCGTTCGGTGAAGGTTTTTTATTTTCTTCGCGGCGTTGCGGTCTGACTTCGCCGAGTTCCGCATTATCAATTGCGCCGTCGTCGTTGCGGTCAATATCGGAAAATTTCCGATTGATTGATTCGTTAAATTCACTGCGCGAAATGTCGGAATCTTCACGGTTCAGAAAAATAAACGGCGGAATAATCTGCGGCGGAAGTCGTTCGCCGTTAGTCGGTTTTGGCGGCAATTCGCTCTGTTCGAGAATGTTATTAGAATTTTTATCCCATTTTTTGAAAAAAACGTCTGCGCCGGAAACATATTCATCGAGTTCGATTTTGCCGTTTTTGTTGACATCAATTTGCTCGATCCATTCGGGGCGCGGCTGACGATTATTGTCTCCAAACGGCGGTTTTTCGCCGCGCGGACGCTGTGCGAAATTTAAGGCAGCACAGGAAAATAATATGATTGTAATATAAATAAAACTTTTGAATCTCATAACTTTACCTCTGAACAAAAATTACTCTGAACTTTATTGAACAAAACGAATTGCCCGCGCCAAGCCGTCGTCGCCGACAAGAATTTCGGCGTTGACGAGTTCCGTAGAATTTTGAACTTTCGTTGTAACGCCGAGCGTTACCATCATCGAACGCGGAACTTTGACCTTCATAATTTGTCCGCTTTCAGCCGCCGGAGAATAATTGAGCGCGATAAAATCGGTTTTAATTTCTTCGGTTTTCGGTTGAACTTTTGTTTGATTAACCGAACGGTTTATGGGTTTTGTCGAAGCCGTCAAATGTTCATTGTTTTTTGATGAAACAAATTTTTTCGGAGAAGTTTTCGGCTTTGATTTAATTTCTGTAATTTGTTCTTTCTCAACGGTTTGCGTTTCTTGAGCGATTTCTCGATTTCTAATTTTCGGCGTATTCGGAATTGAAATCCCGACTGCCTTAACTTCCGCAAGAATCTCTCCGCTGCGTGAATTTGAAAACAATAAAAGCCCGCAACAAACAACCAAAGCCACCGAAGCAAAAGCCGCAATACGCCAATCGAACCAAGTCGGAATCCAACATCTGCGGCGATTTTCTTTGGCTTTTTTGATGTTGTGCTGAACATTCCACCAAAGATTCGGCGATTCGGCGATTTCCTCAATTTCATCTTTGCTCAAAACAGAATCTTTGACGATTTGCCGCAAGATTTGGTCGAGTTGCTCATCGGAAAATTTTTTGTTCATTTTTTTGACTCCAAAATTAACTGCTCAATCATACAGACGCACAAGGTGAAATTTAGGTTACAAATTTATCGGAAAAAATAAAAAAAATACAGAAGCCCGCACGAAAAAGATGCTTTCGCTTCTAATTGGTGCAGGCTCTTTTTAATTAAAATAAACTAATGTTATGACAATCTTGTTGAATTATTCATTACTGAGCGGTCTGAAAATTGTATAATTAAAAAATCGCTTATTGTTCGCAACTTAATCAAGTGTTTTCTGTGTTTTCAGTGTCTTCAGTGGATAGAAAAATAAATCTATCCACTGAAGACACTGAAAACACGGAAGAAAACGGAAACGTGGCGGTCATTGATGTGTCCTATCAATTTCCGTGCCGCTCAGTAATGTGAATTATTAGACTTTTTCTAAAGTTTTTGCTTTCGCAGGAAAAATCAAAGAAGCAATTACCGAGAGCAAAATCGTTCCTAAAATAATGCCGAGCGACCAAGTTATCGGAAAATGTCCGCCATACATCGGATTTAACCAAACCATTTTTAAGCCGACGAACACCAGCACAATCGCCAAACCGTATTTCAAAAGATAAAATTTAGTGATGACTCCGGCGAGCATAAAATACATCGAGCGCAAGCCCATAATCGCAAAAATGTTTGATGTAAAAACGATTAAAGGTTCATCCGTAATCGAAAAAATTGCCGGAACGCTGTCAACTGCAAAGATAATATCGGTTGCTTCCAAAAATAAAAGCGCGATAAAAAGCGGTGTCGCGTGGCGCACGCCGTCTTTCATCACAAAAAAACTTTTGCCGTCAATTTCGGTTGAAACGGGCATAATTTTCTTGAAAATTCGTATCAAAAAATTCTTTTCCGGCTCGATTTCTTCCGAACTTGAAAAAAACATTTTAATTCCCGTAATAATCAAAAATGCGCCGAACACATAAATAATCCAATGAAATTGCATCAACGCCGAACCGAGCGCGATAAAAATTGCGCGGAAAATCAACGCCCCTAAAATGCCGTAGAACAAAACGCGGTGTTTATATTTTGCGGGAATGCCGAAATAGCTGAAAACCAGCACGAAAACGAAAATATTATCAATCGAAAGCGAATATTCGAGAATATATCCGGTCAAGAATTCAAGCCCGACTTCGCGCCCGATTTCCGCGCCGAACTTACCGGAAGCGTATTGATAAAAAAGAAAGTTGAAGATGAGCGCAAGCGTTACCCAGACGATGCTCCAGATAGTTGCTTCTTTAAACGAAACAACGTGCGCTTTGCGATTGAAAACGCCCAAATCGAGCGCAAGCATTATAAAAACAAATATTAAAAATCCGCCGTAAAACCACCAGTAATCGGCGAAAGGGAATAGATTCATTGTAAAATTCCTCCAAAAGTTTGCAAAAGAAAAAGCCTTCTGCAAACGAAAAAAATCATTCGTCGCAAAAGGTCTCGATATTTGCTCGACTGAACCGAATCGTTTTCGACATAAACGATTGTATTGACGGCATCAGTCAACCACTTTTGGCTATCTACTCCCCTTATAAATTGTCATTTTTAGATTACCAAATCATTACTTTTTAGTCAAGTTTCGACTGGAGCGCAAGCGTCCCCGCTTGCAATGAGTGTTTGCTTCAAACGCGAAAAAGCGTTCGGATTAAATTCAAGTTGACTGAAAGCAAACGTCGTTACACCGCTGAAAAACGCGGCGTTTGCAAGCGGGGACGCTTGCGCTCCAGTCGGTTTTCCGTTTCACCGATTGTCGTAAATTGATGGAAATCTGATATACTAAATGGTTATAATTATTGAGAAAAGGAAATTTAAAAAGTGAATAAAATAGAAATTATACCTCTTGGCGGCATCGGCGAATTCGGGATGAATTGTATGGGAATTAAGTGCGGCGACGAGATGATTGTCGTTGACGCGGGAATGGGTTTTCCCGAAGAAACGCCTTATGGTGTTGATATTTCAATACCGAATTTTGATTTTTTGGAAAATTATCGGGATGATTTGACCGCATTAATCTTGACGCACGGACACGAAGATCACATCGGCGCGTTGCCGTATATTTTGAAAAAATTTAATCTTCCGGTTTATGCTTCGCGCTTTACTGCCGCGCTTGCGGATAAAAAATTAGAAGAACATCGAATGGTCGAATCAACGCTCGTGCATCGCGTCGAACCGAATGATATTGCGAAAATCGGTAATTTTGAAATCGAATTTATCCACGCTTCGCATTCGCTTGTTGATTGTTTTTCGTTGGCAATAAAAACGCCGCTCGGAACAATAATTCACACCGGCGATTATAAAATTGACGACACACCCGTTATCGGCAAACCTTATGATTTAGACACTTTAGCGAAATACGGCGACGAAGGCGTTTTAGCACTTTTGGCAGATTCGACAAACGCCACCGTTCCGGGCAGAACGCCTTCGGAACGCGCGGTTATTCCGGCTTTTGAAGAAATTTTCGCCGAAGCGCAAGGACGAATTTTTGTTTCGACATTTTCGTCTTCGATGCACCGTTTGCAGATAATTTTCGATGTTGCCAAAGAATTCGATAAAAAAGTTTGCGTTCTCGGACGCTCGATGGTGAAAAATATCGAGATTGCGGGTGACCTCGGCATTATCAAAATCGCGCCGAATGTGATGGTCGGTATGGGCGAAGCGCGGAGTTTGGACGATGACCAAATCGTCTATCTCGTTACAGGTTCGCAAGGCGAAAATCGCGCTGCGCTGTGGAATTTGGCGACCGGAACTTATAAAGGAATGGAAATCACGAAAGGCGACACAGTTGTTTTATCGGCGCGAATTATTCCCGGCAACGACAAAGCAATTTCGCGTTTAATCGGACATCTCTATAAACGCGGCGCAAACATTATCGAAGAAAAACGCCGTCTGATCCACGTTTCGGGACACGCTTCGCAGGAAGATATAAAAATTATGGTCGAAACGGCTCGCCCAAAATATCTTATCCCGATTCACGGTGAATATCGGATGCTTTTCCGCCACAAAGAATATGTCAAAAACCACGTCGAAGGCTACACGGACGACAATATTATCTTGATCGAAAACGGAGATATGCTCGAATTTGACGATTACGGCGCAAGAATCGTCGAACATAAACAACTGCACAGCACGTTTATTGACGAAGAATCTCTGGGCGAAATCGAATACGACATCATCCGCGAACGCAAAAGACTCGCTTACGGCGGCTCCGTTTCGCTCGTCGTTCCGTTCGACAAAAAATTAAAAAAACTCGCCGGCGAACCGAAAATCTCGTTCCAAGGCGTTGCCGGAATTGATTTAGCCAACGGCATCGGCTTGAGCGCACGGAAAACAATCGCCGAAGCCGTCGAAGCAATGACCGTCGCGCAAATCTCCGATGTCAATGTTTTACAAGAAACTCTGCGCGTTCATTTGAAAAGATTTTTACAAAAAGAAACCGGCACGAAACCGGTGATTGTTACGACGATTGTTGAAGTTTAAAATTTGGTAGTGAACTAAAAGTAATGCTTTATAAATTGCCACTAGCTTCAGCTAGTGGTTAGTTTTGAAAAGCCAATCGGCTTTAGCCGAATATCTGTAAAAAGATAAAATCCTTATCGCTTTAGCGCAAATTAGGCTAAAGCCAATCGGAATTTTATTTTTCTTAAATTCGGCTAAAGCCTTGTTCATAGATTTGCTGTCCACTAGCTGAAGCTAGTGGCAATTAATCAAAGCATTACAAGTAAGTAAGTGGACAGAATTATTTTTAAGTTTTGAGTCCCGCCTGGCACAAGCCCGGGCATTTCGCCAGCGAAGCGCGGCGAAATGAAGAAGCCGACTAAAGTCGGGACTCAGAACACGCGCCAAATATTTTTAATTTAATTCTGTCCACTTACTTAACATTACTTTTAGTTGACTACCTAAAATTTAACTCAAGGATAATTATTCGGATTTTCAACCGCTAAACCTTCGGCTTGGGCGGCGGTGTTTAATTCCGTGTCCGCCGAAACCAAAATCAGAGGCGGCAAATTATTTGAAATTCTCTCGTCGTTTGCCTCCAAAGCCGTTGCCAGTTGAACTGCATCATATCCGCGCAAGACGTGTTTTGTCGCTAAACTCATTGCAAACGACACAAGCAGAGGCGTTATTTCAACCGTCCAATAATTGTTCGTTAAATCGTGCTGAAAAGCGGCAATCGCATTTTGAGAATCGGCGGCGGTGATGCTTCCATTTTTCAATCTTCTGGCAAATGCCGCAACGACTTCGACTCGTGTGATGCGCCCCAACAAAACAACATTGCCGCTTTGTAAATCAGCCAAACCGTCAACAAAATTCGAGCCGATTTCGTTCACATAGCGTTTGACAATCGCGCTACTGTCAAAGAAAAATCCTCTCACTAACCACGCTCCTTTATAATAGTTTCGGAAAGCGGTTCGCCTTTTATTTCGATTCGCTTAAAGTTTCGGCGCAATTCATCGTCAGGAAGGCGAAGCGGAATTTCCGTTACCAAACCTTTCTGCCTCAAACCATTGACAAACTTTTTTTCCTGAAAATCTAAATCGCTTTGTCGGGCTAGATTTAATTGCTCGTTCAACTCCTGAAAAACCTGACTCTTTTCCCCAAGCGGCATTTTTTGTATTTCACTTAAAACTTCTGTCGTTGTCATTGATTTTTACCTCTGCTCATATTTTATCACGATTGGAAGGCTTGAGATGACGTGGGGCGAAACCGCCACCGCGCAACTCCGAGTTCACCAAAAACCTCGATAACAAAGTCGCTGTTTCGCCCTCACGTCCATTGAATTGTTCGACGGCGCGTTAATTTAAATCGAGATTGCTTAAGGAAATTTCTCTACACTTTGCCTTTGCCATTGCAAACCGTGCATTTACCTGTGCCACCGCATCTGTCACAACCTGATATAAGACCTTTTCTACCACTTCCATTACACTTCGAGCAGTTTCCTGTTCCTTTACAACCTTTACATTCTTCCATTTTCGTATTCTCCTTTATTCTGAGTTTATAATGAAATTTTAGGTTAACTATAAATTTCACAACCAACTAATTTTTGGTTTACTAATTTACCGCGAGCCTCCAATATAAGCAAATTACTTGTTGCATTTAGCTTGGAAGTTCGAGCAAATATATAAAAAATGTCATCTTCATCTAATTCATCTAAATAATCTTCTGCACTTTTCGCACTCCGAAACATATCTTTAGCTTCGGAAATTTTACCTGCCTCGGCATAATTTATCCCTAAGCAAAAAAAGAGTGATGGCAAGCTGACTTTAAGAGAACGAATCAATTCTACTTTTTCCATTAAATAAGATATAGCGGCATCGTTTCCATTTTTCCTTTTTATGTAGGAGTTTTGAAATCCCCAAACCAGATCTAGCTTGAGAAGGTCAGCCTGAATTTCTTCGTCACTAAAGACTAGGTTTCCTAATTTTGAATCTAAAAGGACAGCTTTTTCTAGTTCGTTGACAGCCGCAGCTAATGTTGGAAGAGTGTGCAACCCCGCTTTTTTTATATTTCGACCTTGTGACGCAAAAGCTCTTTCATGATGATAAGTTCCAGAACCCGCAAAAAGACTATTTGCCAAGCGGTAATGACAATACACCTCGTTTCTTCCACTGAGTCCCTGACCTAATGCTAATCTAATTTTTCCACTAAGTCCCTGACCTAATGCTTGTTTGAATAGTTTAATTGCTTTCTGATGTGTTTTCCAGTCAAAACTATCTCCTCCCATAGCTGAAACTTTAACACCAGCTATAAGGTTACATGCCTCATCTAAAAGTTTTTCAGCATGTTGTGTTGAATCAGATTTTTTTTCGGAAGCAGAAGTAGAATCGCCGCTACCGAAAAGTGATTTAAAAAAGCCCATATTATCTCCTTTAAAATTAAATAATGTAACTTCGATGAGTCAGGGAAGCCGTCGAACTAATGATTATGCCGAACCATTCGGCATAACACGCTTATTCGGGAGTTATGCAGATTGATTCGGTATAACACGCTTATTTGTGTGTTATACGGATTGATTCGGCATAACTCCCTAATATGCAGATTGATTATAAACCAAATTTTTGGAATTGCAAAAAAAATATGGATACGCCAAAACGAAAAAAAATTAACCGAAATTATTGAAATGCTCGCGTTGAAGTTGCGTCCGAAATTTTTTTGTTTGTTTCTTTGCGACAATAAATTCTGATTGTTACGATGATTATTGAAGTTTAATTTAATGTGTTGAAATGAAAATCTGTCCAAATTGCAAAACTGAATACGGCGATGAGATGAATTTTTGTCTGACGGATGGCAGCACTTTGAAAGATGCGGCACGGTTCAGTTTAGAAGATACGGTTTCTTTGACGGATAATGCGACTTTGGAATATAAGAAACCGCAAACTGCGGAGCAAAATAAACAGACAAATTTGACGGATTTCGGTAAGCCTCAGAAAAGTTCGTTGAAATGGGTGATTTTGAGCGGAGTTGTCGGGTTGATTTTGCTGTTTGTCGGAATAGTCGGCGGCGGATTGATTTATTTGCGTTATTATGTGGCGAATGACCCTGAAGATTATTCGCGCACGCCGACGCGCACGCCTTTGCAAGGTTTTACGCCTGTTCGCACACCTGAGGCGAAAAGTAATATCAAGATCGAAATTTTAGAAAAAGTTAAAAATAATAGCGGACAGAGTTTTTTGAAATGCAAGGTAACAAATATCAGCGAAAGCCTGGCGCGTCCGTTTTCGATGACGTTGCAGTTTTATAAAGACGATGTGGTAATTAAAGAAAACGCGGCTTTCATAAAATTAAAATATCTGAAACCGCAACAGAGCGTTCCGGTTTGGGTCGGTTTATACGGCACGGAAAATTACACTTCGGTCAAAGTGAAAGATTCGGGAGCAAATTATCAGATATATAAGCCGGCATCGCAATTGTTACTCGATTTGAACTTTACGGAAACGAAAATGATGATTGCATATTCGACAAGTTACAAAGTCGAAGGCATTGTCGAAAACCAAAATTACGACACCATTTCGCCGGAACTTTACGTTATTTTTTACGATGAAAAATCCGAAATAATCGGTATTGAAACGAAAAGATTAAACAATCTGGAAAAAAACGTAAAAACGAAATTTGAAGCTACCATTTCCGACCGAGATTTGTTCGGCAAACCGAAAACTTTTGAAATTATTACCGTCGCCGATTAATTAGTCCGATTTTTTAGTTTCTTTATGTTTTCCTTTGCGAACTTTGCGCCTTTGCGGGAAATAAGTTGTTGAAAATCAGAGATTGTATTTTCACGCAAAGGCGCAAAGTCCGCAAAGTTAGTTTGTAAGAAAATATAAAAAACAAACTGTTAAATAGTCTGTAAATTAAGTTTCTTTATGTTTTAGAAGTCTGACACGCTTTAGCTTGTCGAATGTTCCGGCAATCAACAAGCTAAAGCGTGTTGGACATTTTGTTAAAAAATTTAATTTACCGACTATTAAATATATTTTACTGATTATAATTTGATGAATGCTTTGGAATTATTAAAAAAAACACGAGTCGAAATCGCGCCTGAAACATTTACGCTGGTTTCTTTGCGGCACGAAAATTGGCTGAAACTCCTTGAAAATCCTGAACTTTCGCCGCGAATGACCGCGCCGTTTATGATTTTTAAGGACAAGTTTGAGACGACGCTTTTATTAGACGAGATTGATTTTGAAACAATTCGTTATGCCATTCGAGATGCGAAATTTGAACGCGGATTTCGGCTTTTGACATTTGAAATTGTGTTGGATTTTTCGGTTGTCGGATTTCTCGCCGAAGTTGCGAAGATTTTTGCAACAGAAGAAATTTCAATCGTTGCGCTTTCAGCATTTTCACGCGATCATATTTTGATAAAGCAAGAAAATTTAGCAAAAGCCTTAAAAGTGTTGGGCGAATATGTCGAAGAATTATGTTGAAAAAAAGTGCAAGATTAACAAGTAGTCCGCGTTCTAAAAATGGCAACGAAAAGTTGTCAATTTTTTTGTCAAAAGGGAGAAAATTATGAATAAATTATTTAACAAATATGCATTTTTAACTTTAGGGTTTTTAGTGGTTTTGATTTTTAGCTCGAATATTTCGGCGCAGACAAAGACGGAAATTTTGCTTGTCGCCGACCAAAAAGCCAATTGCACAGGCGTTATCAAAATGGATTGTTTGCAAGTGAAACAATTGTCAGAAGAAAAATATTCGTTGTTCTATGAAAATATCGAAAAATTTAATTTCGTCGCAGATTATTTTTACGTTTTGGAAGTTCAAGTTACGACCGTAAAAAATCCGGCGGCAGATGCTTCAAAATTCAAATATCGTTTGAAAAAAGTTTTGGCGCGTGTCAAATCCGAAGTAAATCCGACGCAAACTCAACCGAATTTCTTTGGAACTGAATGGAAATTGACGCGAATCGAAGGAAATATTATCAAAAATGAAAAGGCTTTTATCAGATTTGACGAAGCGAAAAATTCGGCTCGCGGAAATGGCGGCTGCAATGTTTTTGGCGGAAATATGTCAAAAACCGGAAGTAAAGTAAAAATTTCGGAAGTTTTTTCAACAAAAATGTTTTGTCAAAACGGTTCGGATGTCGAAAACAAATTTTTAAGCAATTTCGAACAAGTTACCGAATATGAAATCAAAGACGGAAAACTATTTTTGATGGCAAATAAAACCGTTGTTTTAGAATTTGAAGTCAAGAAATAATCGTTTGAAAATTTCGCTAAATGCCAAGTTTGTATTTTTAGGTTAAACTAGATGCGAACTTGGCAAAATTTATGTTTTGGAAAGATAAAGTCGTATTTTTAACGGGCGCATCAAGCGGAATCGGCGAGGCTTTGGCGGTTGAAATGGCTAAACGCGGCGCGATTGTCGGACTTTTGGCGCGGCGCGAAGAACTATTAAAAGAACTTGCCGAAAAATGCGAAAATGTCGGCGGCAAAGCGCGTGTTTTTGCCTGTGATGTTACAAACGCGGAAGGCGTGAGCAAAGCGGCGGATAATTTGCGCGATGAATTCGGGCGTGTTGATATTTTGATCGCAAATGCCGGAATCGGCGGCAATACGAGCGGTTTGGACGTTTATAAACCCGAACAGGTTAGAAAAGTTATCGAAATAAATCTGATGGGCGCGGTCAATTCGGTTTATGCTGTTTTGCCGCAAATGTTGGAGCGCAAAAGCGGTCAACTCGTTGCAGTTTCATCACTTGCAGGTTTTCGCGGACTTCCGAAATCGGCGGCTTATTCAGCTTCAAAAGGTGCAATGACGAATTTTTTTGAAAGCGTCCGGCTTGATGTTCAAACGCAAGGCGTTGCGGTAACAATTATTCAGCCCGGATTTATCAAAACGCCTCTGACATCGGGCAGACCCAACAAAATGCCGTTTTTGATGGAACTCGAAGACGCGATTCCGCTTTTTCTCCGCGCTATCGAAAAGCAAAAAAGATTTGCCGCTTTCCCTTGGCAACTCGCTTCATTTGTTCGTTTGAGCAGAATTTTCCCCGCGTGGCTTTACGACAAAATCGCTTCGGGCGCAAAATATCGTGAAAAGTAAATTTGTTAATCGGTAATTGTTAAATGTTTGTTTGAACATTACAATAAACAATTTACGTCTGACAAAATATGGATATTTTAACGGCAATTATTCTCGGAATTGTTCAAGGTTTGACTGAATTTATTCCAATTTCTTCGACGGCGCATCTCGTTTTCGCAAGCCGTTGGACGGATGTTTATGGCGGCGACGCGCAAAAAATAACGGCGACAATGGCGGTTATCCAACTCGGCACTTTGGCGGCGGTTTTTGTCTATTTTGCGGCGGATATTTGGGCAATTACAACCGCGTTTTTGCGTGATAATTTTGCTTTTGTTACAGGCAAAAAACGAAACTTTTCCGGCTCAGGCGGCATTCGTCCGATGTGGCTTTCGGACGAAGCGTGGCTTGGTTGGCTGATAATTCTCGGCTCGATTCCGATTGGCACGGTCGGGCTTTATTTTAAAGATTTAATCGAAGGTCCGGGAACAAAAAATCTGTGGATAATTGCAACGATGATGATTGTCGTGGCAATTTTTCTGGCGATTGCCGAATTTGTCGGAAGTCAGCGTAAAGAATTGAAAGAGTTCGGGTTAGTTGATGCATTGGCAGTCGGTTTCGCGCAAGTTTTGGCTTTGATACCGGGCGCGTCGCGTTCGGGTTCGACGATTATGGGCGGACTTTTCGCCGGACAAAAACGCGAAGCCGCCGCCCGATTTTCGTTTCTGCTGATGATTCCCGCAATTACGGCAAGCGGTCTTTTGGAACTCAAAGAAGCAATTCACATTTTATCGAAAGATGATTTTATTTCGCTCGCCGTTGGCACAATCGTTGCCGGAATTGTCGGTTATATTTCGATTTGGTTTTTGCTCGCCTTTCTCAAAAAATACTCGACGGCGATTTTTATTATTTACCGAATTATCGTCGGTGCTATAATTTTAATATTACTTTGGCGCGGCGATTTATTGCCGCAAATTTGAACATTTATCATTGAACATTTATCGTGTAATTTGCCGTTCAATGATAAATGTTCAATGATAAACGATATGAACAAGCGTTGGAATATTCTCAAACACGACCGTGAACAAATCATTCCTTTGTCGCAATCATTAAAAGTTTCTCCTTTGATTGCCGCGTTGCTTATTTCGCGGGGTTTTGAAACTCACGAAAAAGCACATAAATTTCTAAATCCTTCGCTTGACGATTTGCACGAGCCGAATCTGCTCAAAGATATGGAGAAATCGGTGGCGCGAATCTTACAAGCCGTCGAAAATCAAGAAAAAATTTTGATTTGGGGCGATTATGATGTTGATGGCACTACCGGCACGGTTGTTTTGCGAAAAGTCCTCGACATTATCGGCGCACAAACCGGATTTCACGTTCCGAATCGTTTTACGGAAGGTTACGGTTTGAACATTCCCGCGCTCGAAAAAGCGAAAGAACGTGGCTACGGTTTGGTGATTACGGTTGATTGCGGTTCGACTGCGTTTGAGCCGATTTCTTGGGCGCAATCCAACGGAATGGACGTGATTGTTACCGATCATCATTTGACGAAAGACGAAGGTTTGCCGAATGCTTTTGCGGTTGTTAATCCGAATCAGCCGGACGATGAATATCCCGACAAAAATCTCGCGGGCGTTGGTGTTGCTTTCAAATTAGCTCACGCACTTTTGCGCGTAAAAGGCAAAGAACATATTATCAACGGATTTTTGAAAGTCGTTGCTATCGGAACGGTTGCCGATATTATGAACCTTTCGGGCGAAAATCGCGCAATTGTTAAACTCGGCTTGTTGGATTTGCCGAAAGCTAAGAATTTCGGGCTGAAAGCGTTGATGGAAGTTGCCGATTGCAAGTCGGAAATGACGAGTTATCATATCGGTTTTCGCATTGCGCCGCGAATAAATGCGGCTGGCAGAATGGACGTGGCGCGGCAGGTCGTTGAACTTTTTGAAGCCGAGACTTTTGAAAAAGCGCGTGAACTTGCGGAAATTTTAGACAGCCGAAATCGTGAACGCCAAAAAGTTCAGATGGAAATTACCGCGCTTGCTTTGCAGGAATATTTGGATGTCGGCAGCGAAAATCAGGTGCATTTCGCCGTTGTTGCGGGCGAAGGTTGGCATCGCGGCGTGATCGGTTTGGCGGCTTCGAGAATTTCGGAAAAATTGCATCGTCCGTCAATCGTGATCTCGATTGAAAACGGTATCGGACACGGAAGCGCGAGAAGTATTGCAAATTATCATCTTTTGCAAGGTTTGGATTCGTGCGGCGATTTGATGAAGCAATATGGCGGACACGCGGCGGCGGCGGGAATGACGATTTCTGCGGAAAACATCAACGATTTGCGCGAAAAATTAAACGCTCACGCCGCAAAAACTTTGACGGCGGAAGATTTGATTCCCGAAATAAGAATTGACGCGGAAGTTTCATCAAAAACGATGGATTTATCAATCGTCGAAGAACTCAAACGGCTCGAACCGTTCGGCGCGGGAAATCCGAAACCGATTTTTGCGACGAAAGATTTATTTCTCACGCAAGAACCTTGGGTAATGAAGGAAAAACATCTGAAATTAAAACTCGCCGATGCAAACGGCAAACGCTTTGAAGCCGTCTGGTGGGACGGCGTTGAAAAGCAAACGTCCAAAGGGCAAACTCTCGCACCCAAAACACGCATCGAATTAGCTTACACGCCTGAAGCAAACTCTTGGCAAGGAAATACGAGATTGCAGTTGGTTGTCGAAGATTTGAAAGTTTATTGAAATCGTTGTTAGTGATAAAATCAAAACGTGCAGAGGTGAAAATTATGGAAAACGGAAAGGAAAACGGCGCGGAAAAGAAACCGAAACCGAAATATTCGGTTCACGATTACAAGCCGAAAAAGCGTTACACACGCGAAGAAAAAGAAATGATGGAAGCCGGAATGAGATTTTTGGAGGCGTTGGGAAAAGACCTCGAGAAACAAAAGTTAAATGAGCAAATCGAAGAAACCGTTGTTGGATAGCACTTCATTTATTCAATATCGAAAGCAGATTACGCCGATTTTATTCGAGAAAATGAAAATATCAATAATTGTTTTGTATGAATTAACGGCGACGACAGTTGATAGAGAAACTTTACAGGAAGCAGAATTTTTTAGGCAATCAGCTTATAAACGCGGTGATTTAATTACGCCTTCGATGACTGATTGGTGGGAAACTGCAAAGATGATTCGGCGTTTGCGGTTTGGAGAAAAGTCGGCGGCAGGCGGAAAAACTCCGAAAACTCCTGACGCAGGTAGAATGCAAAACGACGCGCTGATTGCTCGAAACGCACTTTTGAACGATTGTTTTATTGTTACTGCAAATATTGGAGATTTTGAGAAATTCTTACCTTTTATGCCGAAGCTCGAAATAATCTCAGCCGAAGATTTCTTTGCTTAATAATGTCTGAAATAAAACGTCAAAACATTAAAAAACTTCAACGCCGCGCAAATGTGCCGAAATATTTTCGTGTCGGCGCGATTGTTGCGCTGTGTTTGACGGTTTTGATTGTCGGAATCGGATTTTTTCGGGCGCGGAATATTGAAAATTTTCGGATGAAAAGTTTTCCGACCGAATTATCGAAAGATGTTGTCGCAACCGTCAACGGTTATGAGCGCACGGAAACCGAAGACGATGTTAAAAAATATTACATAAAAGCCGATAAAGCGACCACTTTTGCCGATAAACATCAAGAAATGGAGAATGTTTATCTCGAAGTTTTTGACGATAAATCGGACACATTCGACAAGATTTCCGCCAGCAAAGCCGTTTATGTTCCGGCAACGGACGGCACGAAAAATTTTACGGCTTATCTTGCCGGTGCGATAAATGTTTTGACGCGCGACGAATTGCAGATAAAAACCGAACAGGCGACTTATAAAAAAGAAACCGAAACGATTGAAGCCGAAGAAACGGTTGAATTTTCGCGTGAAAATATTTCGGGAAAATCCTTCGGCGCAATTGCGAAGATTCAAGAAAGAACGCTCGAATTATTAAAAGATGTCGAGATTGAAACTGTCGGCGGTGAAGGCGAATTTGCGAAGGTGAAATTTGCGAAAATAACGAGCGGACACGCATTTTTTAATTTGCCGGAAGAGCGTATTGAGTTTAACGAAAATGTTGTTGTAAATGTTGTGCCTAATGGAAATGCAGGCGAATTATCACAGCCTTCGGAAATAAAAGCCGATAAAGCGACGGCTTATTTTACGGAAAAACAGTTGAAAAAAATTGATTTGGAAGGCAATGTTTTCGTTTATCAAAAGCCGTCGGGAAATTCACCGAAATGGTCAAAAATTTATGCGAATCGCGCGGTTGTCGGGATTGAAAAAGAAGTCAAACGCATTGAACTTTTCGATAATGTGAACATTGAAACGACGCAAAACGAATCGAAACCGACGCGCATAAAATCGGGTTACGCGCTTTATGAAAAAGACATTGATAAATTTACGTTAGACAAAGGCGTTGAAATTATCACGATAGAATCCAATCAACCTGCCGTAATTACTTCAAACGACGCGGTTTATGAACAGGCGAGCGGCAAAATTTACTTGAACGGAAACGCGGAAATCACGAACGGCGGAAATTATGTCAAAGGCGACAAGATAACGGCGGAACTTTTTGCGTCAAAGAAAATAAAATCGGCGCACGCTTTCGGAAATGCGTTTTTGCGTCAAACCGATACGGAAAAATCTGCGGAAATTTCTGCAAATGAACTGAATGCAACATTTAACGAAAACCAAAAAATGCAGACGGCAAACGCCTTCGGTAATGCGTTTTTGCGTCAGAAAACCGGAGAACGCACAACGGAAGTTTCGGCGAATGAACTCAACGTAACATTTAACGAAAATCAACAGATACAGAAGGCAAACGCCATCGGACAAAGCAATGTTGTTATGATTCCGGCGAAAGCCGAAGACTATTCAAAAGTTACGCTTTCTGCGCCGAATGCGATTCGGCTGAATTTTCGTGAAAACGGCTTGCTCGAACAGATGCAAACCGACGGGCGCACGACGATTTTAATGAACGCGCCGAATAATAAACCCGACGTGGCGAACAAAAAATTGACTGCCGACACGGTAAAAACTTATTTTCACGCGAACGGCAAAGATTTATCGAAAGCTGAAGCTATCGGAAACGCCGAACTATATGTCGAACCGCTTCGGGCTTCGGCGGAAAATTATAAAACGACGATAAATGCGGCGCGTTTTGATTGCGATTTTTTCGATGTCGGCAATAATGCGAAATTTTGTAACGCGCAAACAAAAGCGAAACTCGTTCGCGTTCCGACGATTCCGGCGGAAACTCGCGGCACACAGACTTTGATTGCCGACAAATTGAACGCGCAATTTAATCAAAATACGCAAGACATCGAACGAATGGAAGCGTCGGGAAATACGAAATTTTCGGAACTTGATCGTAACGGAATTGCTGAAAACATTACGTTTACGGCAAATGATGAAGTCGTTCGGTTGCGCGGTGGCGAGCCGACGGTTTGGGATTCGAGTGCGCGGGCGAAGGCGAACGAAATTGATTGGGACACGAAAAACGATAAATCTTTTCTACGCGGAAATGTCGCCACGACTTATTACAGTCAAAATCAAACCGGCGGCGCAACGCCTTTCGGCAGTGCAAAATCACCCGTGTTTTTAACTTCGGCGCAGGCGGAATTTGACCACCGCGCCGAAACCGGACTTTATACGGGAAATGCGCGGGCTTGGCAAGATGATAATTATGTTCGCGCCGAAAAATTATTGTTACAGCAAAAAGAAGGCAAGCTCTTCGGCGAAGGAAATGTGCAGAGCGTTTTGTATGATATGAAACGCAACGAAAACGGCAAAATTTCAAATGTTCCGGTTTCCGTCGCGTCGCAAAAGATTTATTATTTTAAGGAAAATAATGTTTTGAGATACGAAACCGATGTTGATATTCGGCAGGGAACTGATAGAATTACAGCCGGAATTGCGAATATTTATTTGAATAAAAATAACGAGTTTTCTAAAGGAATTATCGAAAATAATGTCGTCGTAACACAGCCGAACCGTCGGGCTTTGGGTGATTGGGCGCAATACACGGCGGACAACGAAGTCGTGGTTTTGCGCGGAAATCCGGCGCGTGTCGAAGACAGCGAAAGTGGAATTTCGCAAGCCGCACAATTAACCGTTTCAATGCGAACCAAACAGGTTTTGAGCGAGGGCAAAACGAACCAAACAAACACGGGGCGAACCAGAACGGTTTATAAAGTAAAGCCGCAATAAAGTTCAGAGTTACGCCTTACGGCGGGAATTAACGCGGCATTTCAAAAATTTCAAATTATATTATGTCAATGCAAAGCACGGCTGAAGCCGTAACTCTGAACAATGATTCACTTGCCGCGCAAAATTTGCAGAAAACTTACGGGCGGCGGCGCGTTGTTGACGACGTTTCTTTGTTTGTTGAACAAGGCGAAGTTGTCGGGCTTTTGGGCGCGAACGGTGCGGGAAAAACAACGACTTTTTATATGATGACCGGACTTGAACGCGCCGAAAAAGGTAAGATTTATTTGAACGGTCAAGATGTTACGACGCTTCCGATGTATCTGCGGGCGCGGTTGGGATTGGGCTATTTGCCGCAAGAACCTTCGATTTTTCGCAAACTTTCCGCCGAGCAGAATATTCTTGCCGTGTTGGAAACAATGAAGATGAACCGCGCCGAAAGATTTGCGCGGCTTGATGAACTTTTAGAAGAATTTGGCATATCGCACGTTCGCAAAACTCGCGGCGACGCACTTTCCGGCGGTGAACGTCGGCGCGTTGAAATCGCCAGATGTTTGGCGAGCGAGCCGGAATATATTTTGCTTGACGAACCTTTTGCCGGAATTGATCCGATTGCGATTGACGATATTCGGGAAATTATTCTTTACTTAAAAAATCAAGGCATCGGCATTTTAATTACCGATCACAACGTCCGCGAAACTTTAGGAATCACCGACCGCGCTTACATTATGGCGGAAGGGAAAATTTTAAGAACCGGCGCACCTGCCGAACTCGTCGAGGACGAAGACGTAAGGCGGCTTTATTTGGGCGAAAGGTTTAGTTTGTAAAAAAAAATGCAGAAACGCGCACGCTTACTTGGTGCGCGTTTCTGTATTAAAATTAAGGCGCAACCATAATATCGGGAGCAATTACAGCATCGTTCACCAAGACGAATTGCGGATTATTCACAAAAGTAAGTATTTTACTCGCCGCCGTAATTTGATAAACTTCGCCGACATTTACATTATCAAAACGATAATAACCGAACGGATTTGTTGTCGTGCGGATTGTATTGCCGCTGTTTGAGGTCAAAAGCACCGTAACCTTTGAAGATAACGCGCCGTTTGGCGAAACAATTCTGCCGCTGACCGAAGTTGTCGCGGGCAAAACATAAAGACGATAGTATGTTGGACTGCCGTTTGGACCATCCGTCGCTCCAATTCTGACATCGAACAAGCCTCCGACGGTTGGTGTTCCTGAAATGCTTGCTCCCGACAAATTCAATCCTGCTGGCAAACTTCCACCTGCAATAAAATATGAAAAGGTGCCGATATTTGAAGCCAATGTAAAATTGTATGGCTGATTGATAATGGCATTCGGCAAAACAGCGCGGTAATCTTCCGAATATTCAAATGCGCCGATGTCAACGGTGGATTGATATGGACGTATGGCACCACGTTGATCAGTATTTATTGAAATCGTAGGATTATTTGTTGCACAACTTAAATCTATCACGCAGTTTTGTCCGGCATTTAAGGCGCGGGAGCCTGACAAAAGTGAATATGAAAGTCCTGTTCCGCCATAAAACCCTAAAGGAGTTAAACCTAAATATTGATTGATTAAATCGGAAGCAATCCAACCTGTCGAAGTTCCAATATTGCCGATTGCATTTGTTCCTTCTGAATTAAACGCGCCCGTCGCATCAGGCGAAGCCGCCGCGCCGTTGTTTCCGCTGATAATCGTGTTGCGGAAAACGCCCGGATTGGCAGTAGTTTTATGAATTCCGCCGCCGTTTTGCGTCGAAGTGTTGCCGACAATTGTTGAATTTGTAACGATTAAAGTTACGCCGTTATATTGAATTCCGCCGCCTGAACCTGTGTTGGCGGTGTTATTGGCAATCGTCGAATTTGTAATGCGGACATTTCCGTTCGCTTGAATTCCGCCGCCGCCGACCGTATCCGAGCCGGAAGTGTTGCCGATAATTGACGAACGATTGATATTTAACGCGCTGTTATTAAAATTCTGTATTGCGCCGCCTGAGCCGGGCGAAGTGTTGTTGAAAAGATAGCAGTTGTTGAAATTTACCACCGAACCCGCGCCCGCACTGCTCGCCGCGCCGCCGTTTGCCGCTGTGTTTCCCGTCAAAACGACATTGTTCAAAGTAAAATTTCCGACATTATTATAAACGCCACCGCCGCGACCGGAAACAACTGTGCTTGTGCCTGTGCCGCCGGTAACGCGAAGGTTTGCGATTGTTGTAACTGCACCCGTATTATTGCTGAAAACGCGGCTTAAATTGTTGCCGCTGACGGTTAATTTATCTGCGCCGGGACCGAAAATCAAAAGCGTTCCGTTGTTATTGATGATTAAATCTGTGCCGCCGAGTGTGATGGTTTGCGGCGTGTTGAAAAGAGATGCGAAAATAATCGTGTCATTGTCCGCCGTGCCGTTTGCCGCCGCGACGGCTTCACGCAAAGAGCAATCGCTGTCGCACGTTCCGTCGTTCGTGTCGGCAATTTTTGTAACCGTATAGACTGCGCCGAAAACTGCTTGACTTAAAGCAACCGCTAAAATTAAATTTAAGACAATTTTGCCCGATAACTTCATAATTGTTTCTCCTTAATGTTAATTGACTTACTTATAAATCAAGTTTAACGTCAAAGATAATTGAGAGCAACTATGAAAAATCAGCTGTTTTGAAATTCAGCACTAAGCCGGAAATTATGAATTTGTTAGATTCTTTATCATTATTAAATCGGTTTGCGCGTCTTTGCCTAATTGAAAAATATGCTGACCAATGACACGAAATTCGTATTTTTCGTAAAATTTTTGCGCCCGCGGATTAAATTCCCACACGCCGAGCCACATTGCGTCGCAAGTTAAACTTTCGGCAAGCGCAAAACTTTCTTCCATTAATTTTGCGCCGACACCTTTGCCCAAGAATTTTTGGTGCGAATAAAGTCTGGAAAGTTCAATCGGTTTTGTGGCTTTTACAGGTTCTTCGCGGCTTTCGATAATCAATTTTGCATAACCCGCAGGTTCACCTTCAATTTCGGCGATTAAAAAAACTGCTTGTTTATCGGCTAATTCAATTTTGATTTGTTCCAAACTGAAAGCCTTTGCCATATAATCCGCCATATCTGCGGGCGAATTTTTCGGGTGTTCGTGAAATGCGTCCCAAAATGTTTGATGACATAAATCTCGGAGCATTTCGGCATCTTCTATTGTCGCTCGGCGTATTTCTATGGCAAACATTTTTTTATTATTTAGCAAAACGGCTTTGTTTCCACCATTCGATGGTTTCTTTTAAGCCTGCTTCTAAACCGTAGAGTTTTTCGTATCCGAGATATTCGATGGCTTTTCGATTGTCGGCTTGCGAATGTTTTACGTCGCCACGTCTTTCGGGTTGATAATCTGCGCGGACATCTGATTTTTCGGTGATTTTTTTAAGAACTTCAAGTAATTCGTTCAAAGTAATTCTCTCACCGTTGGCGCAATTCATTACTTCGCCGATGCCTTTTGTCGTTTGCGCGGCTTTGATGTTGGCGTTGACGACGTTTGCAATATAAGTAAAATCTCTCGAAGTTTCGCCGTCGCCGTAAATTACGGGCGTTTCCTCTTTCATTAACGCATCAATAAAACGCGAAATCACGCCCGAATACATCGAAGAAGGATTTTGGCGCGGTCCGAAAACATTAAAATAGCGAAGCGAAACCGTTTCGATGTCATAGACGTTTGAGAAAACTTGACAATAATATTCGCCCATCAACTTCGCCGCCGCGTAAGGCGAAAGCGGGGAAGTCAGCATCGTTTCCGACTTTGGCAAAACTTCCGTATCGCCGTAAGCACTGCTCGAAGCTGCGTAAATAAGGCGTTTAACGCCGGCATTTTTTGAATTTAAAAGCAAATTAAAAGTTCCGTTGACACACGCTTGATGAGTTTCGGCAGGATTTTCGACCGAACGCGGAACGGACGGTAGCGCGGCTTGATGGAACACGATCTCGACATCTTGCAGAGCTTTTTGCAACGCCGAATCATCATTTATATCGCCTTCGATAAAGTCAAAATCGCCTTTGATTTCTTCGAGGTTTTCACGAAATCCGGTTACAAAATTGTCAATTATCGCAACTTTTGCGCCTTCTTTAATCAATCCGTCTGCAAGATTAGAGCCTATAAATCCCGCTCCGCCCGTTACGAGAACTTTTGTTGTCATTGCCATAAAATTTTTGAAATGTAGAAATTGGAAAAGAAAAAAAGAGAACTTTCTCTTTTTCCGAAATTATTATTTTAATAATCATTTACGGATAGAGCAAATTCTCTTTTTCGCTTATTTTTCTGCGCTTTTTTTTATCGTCCGACTCCGACATATTCAAAGCCGAGTTTTTTCATATCCGTCGGTTCATAGATATTTCTGAGATCAATAATTTTCGGCGATTTCAGAAGCGATTTGACTTTGTTCATATCGAGTGCGCGAAACTGATTCCATTCGGTAATAATGACCAACGCATCGGCATCTTTTATAGCATCATATTCGTCCGAAGCGTATTCGATGTCGGGCAAACTGTGTTTGGCTTCTTCCATCGCTACCGGATCGAAGGCTTTTACTTTTGCGCCGCGTTTTTGCATTTCTCTGATAATATCCGTCGCCGGAGATTCGCGCATATCGTCGGTTTCGGGTTTAAATGAAAGACCTAAAACACCGATTTGTTTGCCGTTTAAATCGCCGACGAGTTTTTCAATTTTCGGGAGCATCATCTGACGCTGTAAATCATTTGCTTTGATTACTGCATCAACGACCGAAGTTTCTACACCGAATTTATCGCCGACTTTCGTAAAGGCTTTCGTATCTTTCGGAAAACACGAACCGCCGTAGCCCGGACCGGGATGAAGAAATTTGCGTCCGATGCGGTTATCCATTCCCATTCCGCGAGCAACATCGTGAACGTCGCAACCGATGGCATCGCAAAGATTGGCGATTTCGTTGATAAACGTAATCTTTGTCGCCAAAAATGCGTTTGCCGCGTATTTGATGAGTTCCGCCGCTTCTAGTGACGTAATAACCACGGGCGTTTCAATTAAATAAAGCGGGCGATATAAATCCTTCATTATCGCAATCGCGTCTGGTTCGTTGCTTCCGACAACTACACGGTCAGGGCGCATAAAATCGTCAATTGCCGCGCCTTCGCGCAAAAATTCGGGATTTGAAGCGACACCGAAATTCGTTTTTGTTTTTTGTTGTTCGGAAACGAATTCACGAAGCCATTTGCCAGTGCCGACGGGAACGGTTGATTTTGTAACCAAAACTTTGTAACCGTTCATTGCTCCGGCAATGTCTTTTGCGGCTTGCTGATAATAACTCATATCGGGCGAACCATCTTCCTTCGGCGGCGTTCCGACAGCCAAAAAGATGACTAACGCTTGTTCGACCGCTGATTTTACATCAGTCGTAAAATGTAATCGTCCGGCTTTAACATTCTTTTCGACAATCGTATCGAGTCCCGGCTCGTAAATCGGCATTACATTATTTTTTAAGCCCTCGATTTTCTTTTCGTCAACGTCAACACAAGTAACTTCCACGCCGAATTCGGCAAAGCAAGCACCTGTAACCAATCCGACATAACCTGTTCCAAT
>JANNYB010000159.1:0-15378 GCA_031409875.1 Acidobacteriota bacterium
GGAGTTTATTTAGATTCACCATTTTCTGATTTTTCTACTATGAAGGCAGCCGCAAAACGCACGGGAGCAGACCCCAAAATAGCTTTCGGTGTAATACAGATGGCAAAAACGTATGTTTCAAATGATGAAGAATGGAACGCAATTTCGCCAATAAAGTTGATTGAACGTGCGGATAATCGGTTTCCCGAACTCTATCTTTCCTGCGGACTTTATGACAACTATGGGAATTTTGAAGGCACAGAAGCTCTCGCAAATATTGCCTCGAGCAAAGGAGTAAAGACTTTTTGGCATCCGCTATACGGCGGACACTGTGCTATAGATGTTGCTTCCGTAGCGGATTTTCTCGTTAAGGAATGATGGATAAGTTGTTAGTGAAAGGTATAAAAGTTATATCTGTTAAATACCGAAAATTAAATTTTTATGAGCAATAATTTTTTAGACCTGTTAAAAGAAAAAGTCATCGTTTTTGACGGTGCGATGGGAAGTAATCTGCAATCGCAGAGTTTGACGATTGAGGATTGGGGCGGGAATAATTTTGAAAATTGTTCGGAAAACCTGCTTTATACGAAGCCTGAAGCGATTGAACAAGTTCACGTCGGATTTTTGGAAGTCGGTTGTGATGTCATTGAAACAAACTCTTTCGGCGGCGGGGAAGTCGTTTTGCAAGAGTTTGGGATTGCCGATAAAGCCTACGATGTCAACAAATTAGCGGCGAGTTTTGCGAAAAATTTGGCGAATCAATATTCGACCAAAGCAAAGCCGCGTTTTGTTGCCGGTTCAATCGGACCGGGAACGAAACTTCCAACGCTCGGACATATTACTTATCTCGATTTGAAAAAATCTTACGAATCGCAAGTCCGAGGGCTGTATGACGGCGGCGTTGATTTGTTTGTTGTCGAAACTTGTCAAGATTTATTGCAAACAAAAGCGGCACTCGCGGCGATTTTTGAATTTTACGCGGAAAAACGAATTAAATTGCCCGTGATTGCACAAGTTACGATTGAGACTTTCGGCACGATGCTCAACGGCACGGAAATCGCGGCGGCTTTGACTGCGCTCGAACCTTTTCCGATTGACGTTATCGGGATGAATTGCGGAACAGGTCCGAAACAAATGGCTGATTCGTTGAAATATCTGTGCGAAAACGCGCCGATGTATGTTTCCGTTTTGCCGAATGCAGGTTTGCCCGAAGTCAAAGACGGCAAACAACATTATGACGAAACGCCGGAAAGTTTTGCCGCGCAAGTTGAGCATTTTGCGAAAGATTTCGGCGCAAATATCGTTGGCGGTTGTTGCGGAACTTCGTTTGAGCATCTGAAATTGGTTGTCGAAATGATGGAAAAAATCTCGCCGAAAGAGCGAAATGGGAAAATTACGCCGTCCGCTTCTTCGATTTATTTTCAGCAACCTTATACGCAAGATAATTCGTTTCTGATTGTCGGCGAGCGCGTAAATGCTTCGGGTTCAAAGAAAATGCGCGACCTTCTCGAAGCTGAAAATTGGGACGGACTCGTAAATCTCGCCAAATCGCAGGAAAAAGAAGGCGCACATATTTTGGATGTCAACGTAGATTTTGTCGGGCGCGACGGCGTTGCCGATATGAAGGAATTGGTTTCGCGGCTCGTAACAAACGTCAAAATTCCTTTGATGTTAGATTCGACCGAATGGGAAAAAATGGAAGCCGGATTGCAATACGCCGGCGGCAAATGTCTTTTGAATTCAACGAATTACGAAGACGGCGAAGAAAGATATTTGAAAGTTTTGGAGATTGCCAAAGAATACGGCGCGGGCATTGTCGTCGGTTTGATTGACGAAGAAGGAATGGCGCGAACTGCGGAAGATAAAGTCAGAATTGCGCGTCGTGCGTTCAAAGGCGCGACCGAATTCGGCATCGAAGCACACGATATTTTCTTTGATCCGCTGGCTTTGCCGATTTCGACCGGAATCGAAGAAGACCGCGAAAATGCCAAAGCGACGGTTGAAGCCATCAAAACAATTCACGAAGAAATGCCCGAAGCGAATATTATTTTGGGCGTTTCAAATATTTCGTTCGGCTTAAATCCGGCGGCGCGTGTCGTTTTGAACTCGATTTTCTTGCACGAATGCGTCGAAGCCGGAATGAATTCGGCGATTGTTAATGCTTCAAAAATTTTGCCGTTGAATCGTTTCAACGAACACGAAATTGAAGTCGCGCTCGATTTGATTTATGACCGTCGAAAATTTGACGGCGATATTTGCACATACGATCCGCTCGGCGAATTTACGACGATGTTTATGGGCAAAACCGCCAAATCAATGAAGGTTGACACGACTAATCTGACAATCGAAGAAAAGTTGCAACATCACATCATTGACGGCGAAAAAATCGGTCTTGAAGATACGCTCAAAGTTGCGCTCGACAAATACGAACCGCTCGACATTATCAACACGCACTTACTCGGCGGAATGAAGGTTGTCGGCGAACTTTTCGGCTCAGGTCAGATGCAATTACCGTTCGTTTTGCAATCAGCCGAAGCGATGAAAACCGCCGTGAAATTCCTCGAACCGTTGATGGATAAAGTCGAAGGTTCGACCAAAGGCACGATGATTTTGGCGACTGTGAAAGGTGATGTTCACGATATTGGCAAAAATTTGGTTGATATTATTTTGACAAATAACGGCTATGACGTAGTAAATTTGGGCATCAAACAGACGATTGACCAAATTTTGGATTCTTATTCCGAACACCAAGCCGATGCGGTTGGGATGAGCGGTTTGCTCGTCAAATCTACGCTGATTATGCGCGACAATCTCGAAATTATGAACGAACGCGGACTGAATGTTCCCGTAATTTTGGGCGGCGCGGCGTTGAATCGGCGATATGTTGACAACGATTTAGTGCCGCTTTATCAAGGAAAATTGTTTTATGCGCGTGATGCGTTTGACGGACTTCACGCGATGGACGAATTAACGAGTCAAGAGTCGAGAGTCGAGAGTCAAGAGTCGAAGGCAAAAGCCGTTTCGTTTGGCTCGGATGAAGTTATTGAAACGGTTGAAGATGTCGAGGATTTAGTCGGCGAAGATGCTAAATTGGGAATGGTTGCGGCGAGAGTTAATCAGTCGAAAACGAAACTTGACTCGACGCATACGACAAAATCTGATGTAAAACCTGCCGAAATTATTCCGTCCGCGCCTTTTTACGGCTCGAAAGTTGTTGAAATTAAAGACTTAAACAAAGTTTTCGACTTCATCAATGAAACCGCGCTTTTTAAAGGTCAATGGCAATATAAACAAGGTAAATCATCGAAAGAAGATTATGCAAAGCTATTGGAAACAGAAGTTTATCCGAAATTCCGCGAAATAAAAGCGCAATCAATCCGCGAAAAACTTTTGGAAGCAAAACTTGTTTATGGCTATTTCCCGTGCAAATCCGCCGGAAACGATTTAATAATTTTTGAAGAAGACGAACGCACCGAAAGATTACGGTTTAATTTCCCGCGTCAACCGCTCGAACAGCGCGGCGGCAAAAATTACTGTTTGGCGGATTATTTTTCGTCGGAAAAAATTGATACAGTCGCGTTTCACCTCGTAACAATGGGAAGACGCGCTTCGGAACACGCCGCCGAACTTTTCAAAGCCGACAAATACAACGATTATTTACTCTTTCACGGTTTATCAGTCGAATCCGCCGAAGCCCTCGCCGAAATGTGGCACAAACGCATCCGCCAAGAACTCGGATTCGCCGATAAAGACGCAACCGAATTAGCCAAACTCTTTCACCAAGGCTATCAAGGCTCGCGCTTTTCCTTCGGCTATCCCGCGTGTCCGAATCTCGAAGACCAAACGAAACTCTTTGAATTATTAAAACCCGAAAGAATTGATGTCGAACTCTCCGAAGAATTCCAACTCCACCCCGAACAATCAACTTCGGCGATCATCATTCATCATCCAGAGGCGAAGTATTTTAATATTGAGTAAATATGGAAAATTGGATAGATAAAATAATTAAGCGTTGTTCACCGATTACTTCTATTTCGGAAGATGAATCGCGTTTGATTAAAATTTTAGTTGAAAAATGTCTTGAAATAGACGAGAAAGATGTCGGAATCTCGCTTGCCGCTGCTTTTGATTTATTGATTTCTGCTCAATATTTTAGCTTAATTTCTCATTCAAATTGGCTTTATTGTCCGGCGGAAACTTCACGATACTTTTTGCCTTATACAAATTGTTGTCCGCGCCACGCCGTTGCAAACGAATTCTTTTTTCACGCTTCGAGTAAACCGACTTCGGGAAAAATCGGCACGACAACGGCGCGGCTTTTATTACTTTTTTATCAAGAAGTTTTTCGACAAAAAGGTTTTGAGGAAAGAATTTTACGCGGCACAGAACCTGTTGACGCAATAATCATTAACGATAAAGAGAAAAAAGTTTTCTTCGCTGAAATCAAGGCTTCGCCACTTGTAACACTTCCGCTTTCAACCGTTTCCGAACAATTGACAACTGAAAGAGATGGCGAAATCGTGCCGCTCGGTCATTCGCTTGGTGTGCTTTCAAATCTTTATGAAACTGAGTTCGATGTTTTTGTTCCGCAAATTCAAATGCTTGAATGGACAGAAAAATATTTTGGATTGGGAACGAAAAAAGATTTAACTGACAGTTTTTTCGGTTTCAGAGGAATTGCCAATCTGGTCGAAAGAAGTAACGAGTTTTTTGACGCATATTTGAAGTTTTGGGAAAACTCTCTGAAATCATATTCGCCCAAATCAAACCAAAATATTTATTGGCTGACGAATGCTTGCGGAACGCCCACACCAATTCCTGTAAATTGGCAAAGGCGTTTGCGCGGCGAAGGTTTTGAAAGCGTTAGCGATTCAAAAACCAGCGTTGGAATGGACAGAACCGACGACATTAAAAAAGGCATTTATCAAGTTTTGAAACTCGGTGTTGAAGGAAAATTGAGCGGAAGCAATTGGGATTATAAAGTCGGGATAATTTCAAATATTCATCCGGCGCGTCACTTTGACGACTATTTGAAATCATTGAAAGATGTTGTTTGGACAAACGATGCAACAGGAAACGCGAAATTTGTCGGAGATTTGCCCGATGAACAACCGATTTATAATTTGTTCGATGCGATTGTCGCGCTGACGCAAACTTTTGCGCGAGATGAATGGCTTGAGAAATTGTTTTCTTACCTTAAAAAATAATGTCAGCTTTTTTCTTAAAACTTCGTTCCAATATCGCACTTGACGGCGATATTGTTTTGGCAGAAAGAGAAATCAAAACTCTTTTCGGCGAGTATTTTGCCGTTGAAAAAGACAAAATAGCCGAAGCGCAAAAAAATTTAAATTTGCCAACAGAAACTTTTCTCGAACATTCTCGAACAAAAAATGTCATCGGATTTATCGCCTTTACTCCGAAAGTGAAAATTTTTGAAATAGCAAAATTGCTGAGTTTTGTGCAGGAAATTTGGTGCGAAAAAAGTTTGTTTTCTGATGACATTTTGACTTTACCGTTTGTTGCCGAAAGCGAAAATTTTGCTTGCCTTGTTCCGTTTCTTGCGATGTCTGAATTTCTCACTTATACAGAAGAAGCGAATATCTCAAAAGATTTTGTTCGAGAGATTTTACGAGTTATTGCGCTAAAGGGAAAAAATCCGAAAACTGCTAAATTAATTCTTCGCGCTAATACTTCAACGCCGCACGTTCACGGATTACATACTTATAAAGCGAAGTTTTTTCCGCGTTTTGTGCGTTCGCTGATTATTTCGGAAACTGCGCTTGAAAACTGTCAAAATCAAACTATTCTTGATCCGTTTGTCGGAAGCGGAACGTCGGTTATCGAAGCGGCTTTACTTGGATTTCAAAGTATCGGCATTGATATTGATAAACTTTCTTGTTTGATTTCCGAAAGCAAAATAAATCTACTAACTAATACTTTTGAGTCGGTGCAAAAAAGCGCAGTTCAATTATTCTCAAACTCGAACGGAACAAACGGAACATATATATTTCCGAGTTGGATTAGTCGTAAATTTGAAAGGCATAATATTTTAGAAGAAAAGCGAAATTATGAATCCGACATAAATAATTGGTTGGCGAAAATCAATCACATCGGAATTAACAAAGAACTTTTTCAGATTGCCATTAGCGATGCTTTAACCAGAAAATTCAATATCCGAATGATGGGAACAGGTGTCGGCAGATTCGCACTTGAGATTCAAAAAAGCGCAATCAACACGCTGATTGAAAAAAATCTCAAATATATACTCAAATGCGCCAGAATTATTGAACTTTTACGCGACGTTTATCAAATTGAAACAATCAAGCCTCAAATTTTGAATGATTCGGCAATCAATCAGCCGTTAGAAAATGAAACTGTTGATTTTATTATTACTTCGCCGCCTTATTTGCCTGCCTCATCGGGACGCGAGGATTATTTAATCGGAAAATCAATTTCTTTAACTGCGTTGAATTTAATGAACGAGAAAGATATTCAAAATATTGAACAGAAAAGTGTCGGCTCAATGAAGAATCTTAACGGTGAAAGAAATGGTTTGCCGGATTCTGTTTATCAACTTCACGATTGGCTCTTCAAGGATGAACTGCGAAACATTAAAGCTCAACCAACACTTATTTATTATCAAGATTTGAAGAAATCGTTGAAAGAATGTTTCCGCGTTCTGAAAAAAGGTGGAAAAGCCGTTTTCATCATCGGTAAAGAAACGGTTTTCTATTCTTACAAAACGCGGGAAATTTTGTTTCGTGTTTCCTGCGATGAAATTTTTAAGCAAATTGCTGGTTCAGTCGGATTTGAAATTATTGAAATAGTTGATATTGAATTAGATAAAAAAAATAAAAATGCACGTCCACGTTCTTTAGACAAATTTTATGAAAGCGCAATTGTTTTAAAAAAGCTGTTGTAAAATGTTGGAATTTACTTCTCTTATTAAAATCGGCGTGGTGATTTCGGAAGAATTCCAACTTCACCCCGAACAGTCAACTTCGGCGATAATTATTCATCACGCGGAAGCGAAGTATTTCAATATTGAATAATAGTTTTTTTGTTTGAAGTTTTAGAGTATAATTCGGCGTAAGAGGTAATTATGGGAGCGATAAAAATTAATGTGAATAAGCAGTTGGACGGTTTTAATTTTAGCCTTGCGCCGCCGATTCGGGAGATGATTCGGCGTTTGTTTCCGAATTCACGACCGGCTGTTAATATTTTTGTCAGATATGAGATAAAAAGCGATTTTGATAATAATTTCAGCAAAATCGAGTCGTTTATTTATCCGGCTTTGCTGGGCGTTGAAAATCAATCGGACTTGAAGCGAAAAATCAAGGAAATTCTTTTTGTAGATACTCAAACGGGCAATGTGTTGCACAACCTCAAACTATCTTCGTGAAAAAGAATTATCATCTTTATTTAGGCAAAGCCGGACATCTGATTGTGATGTCGGAATTTCTGCTTCGTGGTTGGAACGTAGCAATTCCCGCGCATTGACATCGGTGATGATATTTTTGTTGTCCAAGACGAAAGTGGAACTCTGCGGCGAGTGCGGGTCAAAACTTCAACCTCAACCATTCGGCAAAACGGTTTTAGCGGACGGTTCAACATTCCTCTCAAACAACTGCGAAACATTATTGATGTTCCCGTTCATTACGCTTTTATTGTCAGACATTTAGACCAATGGATAAAACCTATTATCATTCGTCAAGACGAACTGCTTAATCATTTTGAAACCGACAAAATCGGCTCGGTTCACGGCGAAATGCTGAATCTTTATTTTTCGTATTTTGATGAAAAAGTTGAATGCTCGAAGATTGATTTGAGTCAATATATCGCGGATTTTTCGGATTTTCCTTTGGGTTTGGAATAAAATACGAGTTATGAAAAGAAAAGATGTCGAATCATCAATGCTGGCTTCGGTTGGCTATGATGAGAAAACCGAAACATTGGAAGTCGAGTTTAACAACGGCGGAGTTTATGAGTATTATGAGGTCGAAAAAGAAGTCTATGAAAAGCTGTTGAACGCCGAATCTTTGGGCAGTTACTTTTATCACAATATCAGAGATGATTACGATTATAGTCGTCTGCGACGGCGTTAGTTTTTAGGTGAAAGTGCAACTTGTCTCGAAATCTCGGAAGAATTTCAGATTTCCCCCGAACAGTCAACTTCTTCGATTATCGTTTATCATACGAAATCGAATTACTTTAAAGTTGAGTAAAAATGACGAAAATAATTTCGCTAAAAATTGAAAATGAAGAAATCGTCTTCGCTGACCTCACGAACCGTGAAAATTTAGAGGTCGTTTTTGTTTGCAAAAGCGGGAATATTTTTTTGTTTGATTGCGAAACCGAATCAGCCAAACCTTTCAAAACATTGGCTTTCAATCCTTTTCAACTCAATTTGCAAATTTACAGTTATCAAAATTACGTTGCCATTGTTCAGAAAAACGGAACTTTCGGAATGGTTATCAATCTCGCCGACGCAGATTATCAAAAGACTTTGGAACGCGGAGATTATTGTGCATATGTTTCTTCGTTTCCGATTGCTTTTTATTCAAAAGACAATCAAACTTTTCTCATTCACGGAACGGATTGGAACAGATTGGACATAACTTGCTTGGAAACTGATGAATTATTGACGAATCGAATCATTGACTACGATACCGACTCAAATTATTTAGATTATTTTCATAGTTCGATAACCGTTTCGTCCGATGCAACTCATTTTATAAGCAACGGTTGGATATGGCATCCTTACGGTCAACTCACGCTGTATTCGATTGATAATTTCTTGAAGAAATTTGAACTCTCGCATCAAAATATCGATTTAGCTGATGATTGCTATAGTTTTGATTGGGATAGACCTTTGTGTTGGGTTGATGAAAAAACTTTGGCAGTCGGGTTTAGCAAAAATACCGAAAGTTACGGCGAAACCAAATTTCCGAGCGAATTGCTTTTTGTAAATATTCTTGAAAACGAAATCGTCAAACGAATTGAATTTGACGGTTTTGCAAATACCGATGAAGGTGATGTTTCCGGCGAATTATTTTATGATGAAAAGAAAGCACAATTCATCGCTTTGAATAAGAAAACAGGGCTTTTTATTTCCGATTTAGACGGCAACGAAATTCATAGAAAAACTGATTTTATTGCACATAAATATTCGATAAAGCATAAACTTATTTATCGAATAGACAATAAAAATCAGTCAATCGAGATAACCGAATTATAAAGGCTTTTATTTATCAATTTACCTTACACGATATTTGATTTTAGCCTGATTTATCGGGCTTTCCGCGTTTCGCGGCAATTAGCCGCGTCCATTTATGGCGCGGTTGTTTGGCGATTAAATCCAAAAGGGCGTTTTAACGTCCTTTTCTTCTGCTTTAGCCCTTTGGCTTCGGCGGCTAAAGCCATAAAAAAGGACGTTAAAACGCCCTTTGAAAAATCGTTGCACATTTGACCGCGCCATAAATGAGCGCGGCTAATTGCCGCGAAACTCGGAAAGCCTCGTGAACGAGGCTGACATCGTGTTATATGAAACATTAAATTATCGTGAAATATTTTAAAGTTAGCAGAAAATAGTTTAATTTTACCTTTGGCATTTATTTTATGAAAAGAAAAATTTCCGGTTCGTTTCTTTTGGTTTTTGTGGTGGTTTTCAATCTGTTCGGTCAGGTTGCGACGAAATCGATTAAATCTTTTGACGCGAATTATAAGATTGATTTTCGCAATCCGACGCAGGACAAGAATTTTTATTTATTGAGTTTGATGCAAAATCAGAAGAAAATTCGCGCGAGTTTGGTGAAAAATCGAATATTTCAGGAGTGGGCGAAGGAAAAAAACGCTTTGCAGTCTGCGGGGAAATGCGAAGATAAAGATTGTCTTGATGCGGCATTTCGTTTAACTGAGGCGGACATCGAATTTATCGCAAGGGTTTTTGAAAATTCCGCGAACGATAAAAATTTGATGGCGTTGGTTGAGAAAGACCTTCGACCTTCGGGAATGTTTGTGCTTTATGCGGCGAAATCGAATACCGAGATGCTGGCAATGGCTTGGCGCGATGCGGCGCGTGGTTTGAATCATATTTTGGACGTTTACGGACTCGGCAAAGACGCGCTTTACAAAGATATTGATAATGTCAGCTACGACGTGAACGGCGCAGAATATAAGCAAATTCTTAAAACCAAAGTCGCGGAAATAAAACCCGTAAAAAACGCGCTGTTTTTTGAGCCGACGCTTGTTTATGCAATGAAATTGCTCGAAGCGAACAACCGCGACGAAGCCGGACGTTTTGAGCCAATGGAGCAAAGCGAAAACAAAAAAGCGTTTGAAAATATTAAAAATATCAAGTGGAACGATTATCCTTATTCGGTGATTTTGGTTCTCGGTTCGGGACCGAACGCAAAGCTCGGCGACGCGCCGAATATCGGAAAAATCGGCATCGAACGCACTGACGTTGCCGTTAAAATGTTTCAAGAGAAAAAAGCTCCGTTGTTGATTTTGTCGGGCGGTTATGTTCATCCGGCGCGAACGCCTTACTGCGAAGCGTTGGAGATGAAAAAATATGTGATGGAAAAATACAAAATTCCCGAATCGGCGATTTTGATTGACCCGCACGCTCGTCATACGACGACAAATGTCCGCAACGCCGCCCGTCTGATGTTTCGCTACAAAATTCCGGCAGATAAAAAAGGCTTGATAACTTCGAGCAAAACGCACATTGATTACGTCGCGGGCGAAGAATTCGTCAAACGCTTTATGAAGGAATTAAATTTTGTCCCGATGCAGATTTTTGCGCGAATTTCGCCTGTCGAAGTCGAATTTCTTCCCTTAACCGATTCTTTGTTTATGAATTCGCTTGACCCGCTCGATCCGTAAATTTACATTTTTTAATATTCTGAGTTCAAGAAAAAGATTTTGACCGCGAAACACACGAAATACGCGAAAAAAAGACGAAAAGAATGTGTAATTCAGTTTTGATTTTCTCGTGTTTCGCGGGCAAGTTTCCGTTTTAATAAATTTTATATGCTTATTTCAAACTGTTGATTTCTATTAAAAAAATCTCGTTTTCCGATTTTTCTAAATACATTTTTGATGATACGATAATAAACTGTTTCATCAATGACACAAAATTAAACTAACATTCAGGAGAAATTATTATGTCTAAATATATTGACGGATTTTTGTTGCCGATTGCGGCGGAAAACATCGAAAAATATCGGGAAATCGCGCAGATGGCAGGCGAAGTTTGGAAGGAACACGGCGCACTCGAATATATTGAAGCGGTCGGCGACGATTTGGAAGTCGAGAAAATGGTTTCGTTCAAAAAATCGGCAGATGCGAAAGAAGGTGAAACGGTAATTTTTGCGTTTATCGTTTTTGAATCGAAAGAGGAACGCGACCGCATCAACGCACTCGTAATGAAAGACGAAAGAATGAACGAAATTTGTTCGCCGGACGAAATAACCTTTGATTACACGCGAATGTCTTACGGCGGATTTAAGGCAATAGTTGAAATTTAATTGAGGAGAAATTATGACAAAGGAATTATGGATAAATCTTTCGGTGAAGAACGTAAAAAAATCAAAAGAATTTTTCACGCGGATAGGTTTTACGCCTGAAGAAGCGCACGAAACGGCAGATATGGCTTGTGTTAGAGTCGGAGAAAAAAACATTGCTGTTCTGCTTTTTGCGGAAGAAACTTTAAAAGGTTTTATGAAAAACGAAATTTCCGACACGAAAGCGGGTTCGGAAATGATGATTTCGTTCGACGCGGAAAGCCGCGAAGAAATTGACGAAATGGCGCAGAAAGTTTCCGAAGCCGGCGGCAATATTTTTGCTGAACCTGCGGAAATTCAAGGCTGGATGTATGGTTTCTCATTCGCCGATTTAGACGGACATCGTTGGAATCAGATTTTTATGGATTTCAGCAAATTGCCGCAATAAACGCGGAAAACTTCTATTTGCCTGCGAAACACACGAAAGAAACGAAAATAAAATGAGAATAAATTTTCGCATTTTTCGTATTTTTCGTAGGCAAAAATAAAATTATGAAAATTGCAATTATTATAGTTCGCGTTTTAATCGGACTTTTGTTGGTCGTTTCGTCGGTTACATATTTTCTGAATGTCGCGCCGCCGCCGGAAGGTTTGACGGGCGACACGAAAACTTTTTTCGACGGTTTAGCGGCTTCAAAATACATTTTGCCGGTGGCGAAAGTTTTTGAATTATTGTGCGGTTTGGCACTTATTTCGGGCAGATTCATTGCGCTGGCAGTTGTTTTGATATTTCCGATTATGCTGAATATTTTGCTTATCAACGCCATTCATTTGCCGAGCGGTTTGCCGATTGCGATTCCGCTTTTTGCCGGAATTTTGCTTCTGGCTTACGCTCAACGTGAAAAATACAAACCGCTTTTCGAGGCAAAATGAAAAATACTGAATAGAAATTGATTTCGGAAAGTATATACGGCTTAAAGTGTCCGACACGCTTCAGCTTGTCGAAATTTGTCGCCTTCGACAAGCTGAAGCGTGTCGGACACTTAAAATAAAACCAATTTCTATCGGGTATAAATATATTTCGAAGCAAACTTCAAAACAGTGTTTAGGCAAAATATTTTTCGATTTCGCTTCGGAGAATTGGTTGTTGTTCGCCGCTTTGCATATTTTTGACGGTAACTTTGCCTTCGGCGACTTCGTTTTCGCCAATTACGCAGACATACGCGGCATTAATTGATGCAGCATATTTGAATTGTTTGCCGAGTTTGTCGGTTTCGGGATAAACCGACACGCGCAAGCCCGCGCCGCGCAAATCATTTGCCAATTTTAGCGATTCGCCTGTTGTTTCCGCGCTCCAGAGCGTTACCAGAACGTCAGTAAAATTGTTTTCAAGTTCGGGCGGAAACATTCCGCGTTCGTCCATGACGACGATTAATCTTTCGAGTCCGAGCGAAAAACCGCAAGCGGGAATTTGTTCATTGCAGAACATTCCGATCAGTTCGTCATAACGCCCGCCGCCGCCGACGCTTCCGCGAAAATCGCTTCCGGTAATTTCGGCTTCCATAATAACGCCCGTGTAATACGAAAGTCCGCGAGCGAGCGAAGCGTCAATTTTGATATGCGGATTGCCAGAAACTTCCAAGATTTGGCGCAATGATTTGATGCTTTCAGTTTCGCCGCCGATGAATTTTGAAATTTCATCTAAGATTGCCGCGTTATCGTTCAAACGCGAGATTTCATCGAACAAATTCAGAATCTTATCCGCCGAATCTTGGTTGATGCCGCGTTCGGATAAATCACTTTTTACGCCTTCAACGCCGATTTTATCGAGTTTATCAATCGAAACCAGCGCGTTTGATTGTAAATTGTCGGCAATGCCCGAAGCTGAAAGCATTTCGCGCAAAAGCTCGCGGTGATTAAGTCTGATGATAAAATCCTCAAAACCCAAACGGCTCAAAACCGCGCTGATTGCCGCCAAAATTTCTGCGTCAACAACGATTGATTTTGAGCCGATGGCATCAACATCGCATTGATAAAATTCACGAAATCTGCCTTTTGCCGGACGGTCGGCACGCCAGACTGGTTGAATCTGATAGCGTTTAAAAAATTTCGGCAATTCGCCGCGATGGTTGGCGACGACACGCGAAAAAGGCACGGTCAAATCATAACGCAAAGCAAGATCGGCAACGCCCGATTTTTCGTGTTCGCCGCGTTTGAGAATCTTAAAAATAAGCTGATTGCCTTCTTCGCCGTATTTTCCGAGAAGCGTTTCGATATTTTCAACTGCCGGAGTTTCCAGCGGCTCGAAACCGAAACTTTGATAAACTTGCTTAATAACGCCGATGACATACTCGCGCTTGCGTATGTCGCTTGATAAAAAATCACGCATTCCACGCGCCGGATTTGTTTTGCTCATAAAATGTTTTTTTTTCTCAACTGAAGAATACAAAACTATAAATTAAAAACTATAAACTCTAAACTGTTTAGGAAAAATTCTTCCTGAATAATTTAGAGTTTATAATTTATGGTTTATAGTTGTCGTTTCAAGAGTAAATTAAATTATTAAATTCTCCGCCAATGCGGCAAATTCTTCGTAATTTTTCAAAATTGTCTGAATATCATTATATAAAAATCTATCGGTTTCAAGAAAATCTTTCTGATTAAATTCGGGAATTATTTCCTTTATTTTGTTCAAATGTTTTTCGGTTGCCACAGACATTTGCGCTGGAATTCCTCGATTTGCAAACTGGATTCGGCGTAGTTCGGTAGCGTGATGAGCGGCGAGAAGGGAAATGGCGATGATTTTTTTGACGTTTCCTAAAATTTCCAGAGCTTGTCTGCCGGCAATCGGTCCCATCGAAACGTGATCTTCGGTGTTTTCGCAAGTCGGAATCGAATCTGCCGAAGCCGGATGAACCAAAACCTTGTTTTCCGAAACCAACGAAGCCGCCGCGTATTGCGTTACCATCAAACCGGAATTCGTGCCGTCCGTGTTTTTAATCAGAAACGACGGCAACCCGTGATTCGTGTTGCGGTCAACCAATTTTGCAATTTGGCGTTCGGTGATATTTCCGATTTCGGCAATGGCAATTTTTAAATAATCTAAAACCAGCGCAATCGGCTGTCCGTGAAAATTTCCGCCTGATAAAACTTCTTCTTCATCGGCAAAAATCAAAGGATTATCAACCGCAGCATTCATTTCGTTTTCAATAACGCTTTCCGCGTGGCGAAGTGCTTGCAAACTCGCGCCGAAAACTTGCGGAATACATCGAATCGAATACGCATCTTGCGGAATTTTTTTCTTGGCGGCGATTTCGTCTATGATTTTCTTTTCATTTAATATTTCAAACTCGGCTTTTTCATCTGAATTTAAATTGTTTTGGTTGATTTCAAATTCGATAAATTTTCGTTTTTCGTCATCGCTCAAACCGAATTTTTTCAAGTCATCGGATTTTATGCCAATAAAAGTCGAACCTTCGATAAAACCGCGAATCCATTCGGCAACTTGGATTTGTGCTTCGTTTCTTCGGGCAATATGAATTTTGCTATCAATGGCTTCGCGTCTGGCGCACAAGGCTTCGAGCATCAGCGAAGAATTGAGTGTCGAAAGTTTCAGAAGCCGTTCAAAATCATAAACCGTCAAAACACCAAGCGCAGTCATTACGGTCGTGCCGTTGATCAATGCCAAACCTTCTTTGTAACTTAAAACGATTGGTGCAATACCACGCGATTTCAACAATTCATCTGTCGGAAAGATTTGACCTTCAAAGTCGGCGTAGCCTTCGCCGATAATCGCCAACCCGAAATGAGCAAGCGGACACAAATCGCCGCTTGCGCCGACCGAACCTTGCGATGGAATTACGGGATGAATTTTTTCGTTTAGATACAGTTT
>JANNYB010000160.1:0-50508 GCA_031409875.1 Acidobacteriota bacterium
TCCGCTGCTTGCGACAACGGTTTTGGGACAAACGAAAAAAACGAAAATTATTAAACCGAAGCGATTAAAAACCGGCGATACTGTCGGCGTGATTGCTCCGGCGAGCGGTTTGAGCAAGGAATCTTTCGATAAAGCGATACAAAATCTCGAAAGTTTGGGCTTGAAAACCAAGATCGGGAAATCGGCGCGAGGCGTAAAAGGTTTTCTTGCGGCAAGCGATCAAGAACGGCTCGACGATCTTCATTGGGCGTTTGCGGACAAAGGGATTTCCGCTGTTTGGTGTTTGCGCGGCGGTTACGGCGCGGCGCGGATTTTGCCGATGATTGATTATGATTTGATTCGCAAAAATCCGAAAATTTTAATCGGTTATTCCGATATTACGTCGCTTCATTTGGCGATTTCGCAGATGACCGGACTTGTAACATTTCACGGTCCGGTTGCGTCTTCCGCGCTTTCGGATTATACGAAAACGCACGTCGTCAATGCGCTTTTCAATCCGTCTACGCCTTATAAAATCGAGTTTTCCGAATTTAACAAATCCAACGAATCGAATCTTTTCAAAACCGAAGTAATCACCAAAGGAAAAGCCAAAGGCAAACTCATCGGCGGCAATCTTTCGCTACTTTCCGCACTCGCGGGAACGCCGAACGCCTTGAATAACTTGAAAGGCAAAATTCTTTATATGGAAGATGTCGGCGAACAACCGTATCGCATTGACCGAATGCTCACACAACTTCGGCAAAGTGTTGACCTAACACAACTTGCAGGAATTGCGCTCGGCATTTTTGAAGATTGCAACCCGAAAACGCAAGGCACGCAGACGCTCATCGAAGTCTTAAAAGATCGTCTCGGCGATCTGAAAATTCCCGTCATTTATGGACTTTCCTTCGGACACATCCGCGACCAATTCACGCTCCCAATCGGCATCGAAGCCGAACTCGACACCGAAAATGCAACGATTACTTTCTTGGAAACAGGCGTGATTTGAGACTGAAAAAATATTCTTAAAAATTTTACCAAGATTAAGGTGCAAAAAAATGGAACAGAAAACCGCAATTAAACTTTTTCAAGAAAATCGGATACGAAGCATTTGGGACGAAGAACAAGAAAAATGGTATTTTTCAATCGTTGATGTTGTCGGCATATTATCTGACAGCCCGAACCCAAACAATTATTGGAAAGTTCTAAAACATCGATTGAATAAGGAAGGAAGTGAGTTGGTTACAGATTGTAACCAACTGAAAATGCAATCTTCGGACGGCAAATATTATAAAACCGACGTTGCCGATACTGAGCAATTATTTCGTTTAATCCAATCAATTCCGTCGCCAAAAGCCGAACCTTTTAAGTTGTGGATTGCGAAAGTTGCCCGCGAACGACTTGACGAAATCGAAGACCCCGAAATCGGAATCGAACGCTTGATGGAAACTTATCTCAAAAAAGGTTACAGCAAAGAATGGATTAACCAACGCTTAAAAAGCATCGAAGTCCGCAAAGAGTTGACCGATGAATGGGACGAACGCGGTGTTGAAAAAGGACAAGAATATGCGATTTTGACAGATGAAATTACAAAAGCCTGGAGCGGATTATCAGTAAAAGAATACAAAAAATATAAAGAACTTAAGAAAGAAAACCTTCGGGATAATATGACGAATCTGGAGTTGGTATTAAATATGCTCGCCGAAGCCACGACTACGGAAATCAGCAAAGAGAAAAACCCGAAAAATTTTGTAGAAAACAGAGTGATTGCGAAACAAGGCGGCACAATCGCGGGCAATACTCGAAAGGAAATTGAAGAAAAAACCGGAAAGAAAGTGGTAAGCAGTTTATCAGCTAAAAAATTATTGGAAGAGAAAAAGAAAAAATTAGACACATAACACTTTCTGATTGTTGATTGCTCAAAAATTCGACGAACTGAAGTTCATCGGACATTATTCTTTTCACATTGAAATTATTTTGAAACACAAGGATAATGTTGCATTGATTTTTAGAAAATAAAATTTATAACTAATGAGAATTTTAATTACCGGCGGCGCGGGCTTTATTGGCTCGCATCTTTGCGAAAGGCTTTTGAATGAAGGCAACGAAGTTATCTGCCTCGACAATTATTTTACGGGCAGAAAGGAAAATGTCGCGCATCTTTTGGACAATTATCGTTTTGAAATGATTCGGCACGACATTACCGAACCGATTTTCTTGGAAGTTGACCAAATTTACAATCTCGCGTGTCCCGCGTCCCCGGTTCATTATCAATATAATCCGGTCAAAACCGTGAAAACCAGCGTGATGGGCGCGATCAATATGCTCGGCTTGGCAAAGCGCGTTAATGCGCGGATTTTTCAGGCTTCGACTTCGGAAGTTTATGGCGATCCGAATGTTCATCCGCAACCGGAAGATTATTTCGGAAACGTCAATTGCATCGGCATTCGCTCGTGTTATGACGAAGGCAAGCGCGTTGCCGAAACTTTGTTTATGGATTATCACCGTCAAAACAGTGTTGATACGCGAATTGTCCGAATTTTTAATACTTACGGTCCGAAAATGCGGGCTGATGACGGGCGCGTCGTGTCTAATTTCATCGTTCAAGCTCTGCGCGGCGAAGATTTGACGATTTACGGCGACGGCAATCAAACGCGCTCTTTTTGCTACGTTGATGATTTGGTCGAAGGCTTTATTCGTTTGATGAATACCGAAGCCGAAAACATTCATTTGCCTGTAAATATCGGCAACCCCGGCGAATTTACGATGAACGAATTAGCACAGGAAGTTGCGAAAACCATCGGCAAAGACATAAATATAAAATACTTGCCATTGCCGCAAGATGATCCGAAACAACGCAAACCGAATATTGAACGCGCTCAAAAACTTCTCGATTGGTCGCCGACGATTCCGCTTGCTGAAGGTTTGAAAAAAACCGTTGCGTATTTTGCGGAAAACATCAAAACATCGGAAAATAGAAGCACGAAAGTTTAGGGGAATGTAAAATGGAACTTGAAGAACGAGTAAAAACACTAGAGCAAGCAACAATAATGATGCGAGATTTGGTTATCAGCCACGATGAGCGTTTGGAAAACTTTTTATATGCGTTGGACAGAGAGCGTCAAGAGCGCGAAGAATCGAATAAAGATTTCAACTTCAAACTCAATGCGCTGATTGACGCGCAAATAAGAAATGAATCTGAAATCGAAAGAGTTAAAGATTCTATCGAAAAATTGAGCGAAGCATCGCAATCGCAACTTAAAAGAATTGAAAAACTCGAAGATAAATAATTTATGAAAATTTTAATTACCGGCGGCGCAGGATTTGTCGGTTCGCATCTGGCGGACAAACTGCACGGCGAAGGACACGATATAACAGTTATTGACGACCTTTCAACAGGGCGTTACTCAAACGTCGAACATCTCGAAGGCAAAGAACGCTTTCGTCTGATTATTGACACGGTTTTAAATGCGAAATTGATGGAAGAATTAATCCGCGAATCGGACAGAGTTTTCCATATGGCAAGTGCGGTCGGCGTTCGTCTGATTATGGAACAGCCCGTGAAAACTATCGAAACGATTTTTCACGGCACGGATGTCATTCTCGGATTTTGTGCGCGTTATCGCAAGCGCGTTTTGATTCCTTCGACTTCGGAAGTTTATGGCAAAAGCACGCAAGTTCCGTTTTGCGAAGACAACGACATTATCAAAGGTTCGACATCGAAACATCGCTGGGCTTACGCTTGCGCGAAGGAATTGGACGAATTTTTGGCGTTGGCGCATTGGAAAGAATCGCATTTGCCGGTTGCGGTTGTCAGATTATTCAACACGGTCGGACCGCGCCAAACCGGACAATACGGAATGGTCGTGCCGAATTTTGTTAAATCCGCCGTTCGCAACGAACCTTTGATGGTTCACGGCGACGGCGAACAATCGCGCTGTTTCGGTCACGTTTCGGATGTTGTCGAAGCTCTTTCCAAAATTCTCGAAACGCCCGCGTGTTTCGGACAAGTTACGAACATCGGCAACGACGAAGAAATTACGATTAAAAAATTGGCGGAAAAAGCTATCGAAATGACCGGAAGCAAAAGCGAAATCCGCTATATTCCTTACGAAGAAGCCTACGGCGAAGGCTTTGAAGATATGCGTCGGCGCGTTCCTTCGCTCGAAAAAGCCAAGCGTCTTATCGGTTATCAGCCAACCCGAACGCTCGATGAAATCATCAATGACGTAGCGGAACAATTTCGTGAAGAATTAAAAAGCGAAACCGCCAACGCTTAGGAGTTTGCAGATAGTTGACAGGAAGTTACGGAAAGTTGCAGATAGTTTGAAAACTATCCGCAACTATCTGCAACTATCCGTAACTATCTGCAACTTAATATTTTATGAAGTTTTTTAGATTTACATTATTTTCGGCGATGATTTTTGCTTTTTCCGCGCTTGCCTTCGCGCAAGACACGGGAAGCGTCAAAGGCAAAATTCGCACAACAAGCGGCGACGGCATTGCCGAAGTTACGATTACCGCACGGCAAAAAGGCGAAGATGTTAAATCTGTAACATCGGACTCAAAAGGAAATTTTGTAATGAGCGGCTTGAAAGCCGGACTTTACAATTTGGTTTTCACGAAAAGCGGCTATGGTCAAGGCGTTTTGTATAACATCGAAATTAAAAATAAAAAAGAAACCGATTTGGGCAGTCGTCTGGTTTTAACGCTTGACCAAGGCACTTTGGTTATCATAAAAGGCAGTATTTTTAATCAAGACGGCGTGAGTTTGTTTGGCGCGAAAGTCGAAGTTGTAAGAATTAATTCCGACGGTTCGACAAAAAAAGTCGGCACGGGTTATTCGAGCGAAATGGGCGAATTCACCTTTAGATTTCCAAAAGGCGCGGCAAAATATCGCGTTACCGCTTCAGTCAAAGGCGTTTCCGCAAGCAAAGAAATCGAAGTTGACGATGCGGCGATTTATCGGCTCGCTATAACGCTGGATCTTAAAAAGTAAGAAGACAGAAGACAGAAATTAGAAGAAAATAAAAACCTCTCGCGCCTAACTACCGTCTTCTTACTTCTGTTTTCTGTCTTCTGTTCTAATTAACTGTTTCAGAGATTTCTTCCAAAGCCTGAATCGTGTTTGCGTTGTTCGCGTCTGTAACGATTAGCGGAAATTCTTCCATAACTACTGTATCTGCAAGAGTTTGCACCCAATACGTTCCCGGATTCGGGAAAACTACATTTACAAAAAAACTGACATTATCGGTAAATCCGCCGGGCGCGAGTTCGAGATGCGTCGGTTGCGAAGTTACGACCAAATTATTTTTATCAGGTGCAAGAATGCGAACTTCCGTGTGATGATTTCCCGCGCCGCGCCAATGATTGACGACCGCGAATTTTATCAACGAAACCGGCAGACGTTCGACCATTATATTTTGAAAAACGCCCATCAGCGAGATTTTATTGCCCATTTCGATTCGCACATCGTCGCAGAGCAAAGTATAAACGAGTTGTAAATTTTCAGTTGTCATTTCTTTTACCCAATTAAAGTTTTAATCCTTGTCCGTTTTCATTTTAGCGGCGAAAACATTTTTATTATCCACAGATGAACACAGATAAACACGGATGAAATCAAAAAAATATCTGTGTTTATCTGTGTTCATCTGTGGATAAATTTTCTTCCTTTTTATCCGAGTTCGATTCTCGCGTGTGTAACAATTCTTTGTAAAGCCTTTTCAACGACTGCCGTTTGCGGATGTCGCACGAGAATATAACCTTCGCCTTCGTAGCTGATTGACGCAGGTTGTCCGATGTTTGGAATTTTCACATCAACCACCAAATCGCCGACTTCTTCGTGAATTTTATCAAGTCCGTGAATGGCTTTGACGCGACCTTTGCCTTGTCCGCGCAGAAATGCCGCGCCGACGGCAAATTTTCGTTCCGGCGGCGGTTCAAATTCGTCAAAAGCGCGAAGCCGAACCCAAGCCGCGTAAAAATCTTTGTCGTGCGCGAGAGAATTAAGCGTCATAATTTGCGCTCCGGGCGGACGCGCCGCGACTTCCGAAATCGCCACGCTTCCATCGCGTCGGCGAAACCATTCGAGATGCGTCAAGCCGGTTTCGATTCCCAAAACTTCGATGGCGCGTCCGTTCGCTTCACGAATATCGTCAAATTGCGCGTCGTCAATTTCACGCGGAAGCACGACGCACCATTGAATCCAAGGGTTTCGCATCACTTCGAGCGGTGTCGGATAATAGCGCGTCAACGAATGCCAAACAGCTTTTCCTTTTATCGAAACGGTTTCAAACGAATATTCGTCGCCCGTAATAAATTCTTCGATAATCGCTTCGCTGTGCGGATTCGGCGCGACTGATTTCAATGCTTCAGCAAGCGATTCGGCATCTTTCACTTGAAAAGTTGATTGTGCGCCCGCGCCTGCAAGCGGTTTCAAAACCAGCGGAAAACCGATTTCATTGGCAAAATCCCAAGCGTCCGAATCAGAAACAACGCGCCGAAATTTCGCGCACGGCACGCCGCCTTCGTGAAAAACCTGTTTCATTGTGGCTTTGTCCCGAAAATTTTTTGCAACCGCAACATTCATTCCGCCGAGTCCGAGTTCCGCACGCGCTTCGGCTAATTGAACCTGAATCTGTTCCATCGCGCCGACAATGCGGTCAATTTTCCCGACTTGCAATTCCAAACCGCGAAAAGCATTGACAATCTCGCGTGTTTCAAGCGCGTTTGCCGTCTGCCAAAACGCTGCGATATTACTGCGAATTTCAGGCGCAAGGTCTTCTTGCCTGTCTTGACTAATCAAACACAAACGAATATCCGGCATTTCCGCAAATGCCTTAATAAAACGAACTGCGCTGTCTGAAAAAAACGGCGCAATGTAAGCAATAGTTCTCATAATTTATAAAGTGAAAATGTGAAAGAGTGAAAATGTGAAAAAGTTTTGTTGATTTCCGCTCAATCAACTTTTCCCCTTTTTCACTTTTTCACTTTTTCACTTTAAAAAGCTCCATTTTTCTTAAACCAATCAAGCATTTTTGCCCAAGCGTCGGTCGCTGATTCTTTATTGTAACTCGGACGATAATCGGCATTAAAACCGTGTTGCGCGTTTGGATAAACGACAATTTCGGATTTCGACTTGCCGCGTTTCAGTTCGTCTTGCATCCGCTGAACCGTGTCGAGCGGGATTCCCGTGTCCAATCCGCCGTAAAGCCCAAGCACCGGAACTTTCAAATCTTTGGCAATGTCAACCGGCATTGTCGGCTGTAAATCGTTTGCCGTCTGGTTCGGATTCCGCACAAGCCGTCCATACCAAGCCGCGCCCGCATCAACTTTTGGATTGTGCGCCGAGTAAAGCCAAGTGATGCGTCCGCCCCAACAAAAACCCGTAATCGAAAGTTTTTTCGTATTTCCGCCGTTCTTTTTTGCCCACGCAATGCACGCATCCAAATCCGACATCACTTGCGAATCCGGCACTTTGCCGACGATTTCCATAATTTTTTCGCGTTCGACTTTTGTAACATCGCCTTCACGCGCATACAAATACGGTGCGATTGCCAGATAACCTTGCTTTGCAAAGCGTCGGCACAAATCTTGAATATGTTCGTGAACGCCGAAAATCTCGTGAATGACTAAAACCACCGGAAATTTCTTGCCTTTTTTATCAGGCATTGCCCGATAAGCGGGCATTTCGCCGATTTTTACTTCGCCCGCCGTCAAACCTTCCGCGTCGGTTTTAACCTGTGTTTGCGCCGCAATCGGCATCACATCGAGCGCAAACGCGCCTAAAACCAAAGAAGTTACCAAAAACTCGCGTCTGCCGAATGTCAGCGCGGATTTATCGTTTTCATTTGAATCTTTTTTCATACTTTTCTCCCTTATGTTCTCCATTTAATTAAAATTTAACAATTTTATCAATTTTTGCTTTTCAGAACCGATTGGTCAAGAGTATAATTAAAACAAACGGACTTTCGCGGACGGAAAAATTTATGACAGTTTATATTTTAATCGGTCTATCGCTTTCATTAACGGGCTTGGCAATTATGCAATTTCTCTATTTGATTTATCTCGAACGAATGGAAAAAGCCCAAAAACGCCGCATCAAAGAACTCGAAAACCACAACAAATATCTAACGCACCGCCTTCACGACACCGAACGCCAAATCGTCGAACAATCCGAAATGCTCGAAGTTCTCTACGAAGATTCGGAAGACGAAGAAGAAGTCTGGGCAGATGTCATCGAGGAACGATAATTTTTCCCGAAAAACACTTTTTTAACCGCACGAATCGTGTTGCAATGTATTTCAACCGTGTCATTAATATCTAAAGCGTAGCCGCCGCTCATTGTTGTAACGATTGGCGTTTCGTGTTCGCGGGCAAATTGTAAAATCATTTCATCGCGTTGTTTTAAGCCTTCGATTGATAGATTAAGCCGTCCGAGTTTGTCTTTTTCAAACGGATCTGCGCCGCCCAAGTAAAAAATTATGTCGGGATTGTGCAGAAAAATTCGCGGCAATGCTTGTTCCAATGTTTCGAGAAATTCTTTATCGCCTGTTCCGTCGGCGAGTTCGATGTCGAGCGTTGATTTTTCCTTGAAAAGCGGATAATTTTTTGCGCCGTGCATCGAAAATGTAAAAACTTCGGGCGAATTTTGAAAAATAAACGCCGTGCCGTTGCCTTGATGCACGTCGCAATCTACGATTAGAAATTTTTCGGCGAGCTTTTCTCTTTGCAGAACACGAATTGAAACCGCAACATCATTTAAAACGCAAAAACCTTCGCCGCGATCAGGGTAAGCGTGATGCGTGCCGCCCGCGAGATTTGATGAAACTCCGTTTTCCAAAGCCTTAAATGTCGCATTTATCGTGCCGGAAATTGCGTGAAACGAACGCCGAACCAAACTCTCCGACCAAGTCAATCCGAGTTTGCGAACTTCTTTTGCAGTTAATTCGTCGTTCACCAACCGCGTAATATAATCTTCCGTATGAACAAGCAATAAATCTTCAATTTTCGCCGGCTCAGGCTCGATGATTTCATTCGGCGAAATCGTGCCTTCATTCAATAAAACATCTCTGACCAATTCAAATTTGCGAATCGGAAAAATATGTCCTTCGCCGATTTCGGCGTAATAATAGGGCGAATAAAATAGATTGTAATTGCTCATCTTTAGAAAATTGTAAATCGTAAATCGTGGATAGTAAATCGAATAATTCGTAATTTAAAAGGAAGAAAAGGCGTTGAGTTTCGGGAACTCAACGCCTTAAATTTGGCGGAAGGCTCAACTGAAGGTTGCGCGGAGCAGATAGGGCAAAAGGCGGATAAATTAACGGGGCAGGTTAGTCCGTATTGATTAATCAAACTCTCCGCAGATTCGATTAAACAACGCGAAAATCTTTTTTATTTCGGACGAGATAAGCCGATTTTTTTGGCTTCGCGTTCAATCGCGTCTTTGTCCGTTTTCAAACTGTTTATATCTTGCTGAATCAACATATTTTCATTGTTCAGACGATTAATATCAACATTTAGTTGCTCAAACTGTTCGGTTTCTTGCGACATCTCCGAAAAAGCCCGAAGATTTATCGCTAAACAGAGCATAAATGTCAAAGAAGCGACGACGGTAAAAACAAACCATTGCGGCGTTGTGCTTTTAGCGTTTTTTTTTGCACGATTTCTCACCGAAATCGGTTGTGGATTATTCCAATAAATATTTGCGACCTTGTTCAAGTAGCACCTCCAAATCTTGTAAGTCTTCGCTCTCGGCGTAAATTCTAACCAAAGGTTCTGTTCCCGATGGACGCATCAGCATCCAACTGTTATCAGCAAAAATGAATTTCACGCCGTCCATACGGTTTATTTTTTCAATTTTTCGTCCGCCGATTTCCGACGGTTCTTGTGAAAGTTTTTCCTTCAATTTTACGGCAATTTCGGCGTTTAATTTGACTCCGATTCTGCCTGATTCGAGTTTTCCGACGCGGCTGTAAATTTCGTTTAACTGAGTAGTCAGACTCTTTCCTCTCACAGTTACGGCTTCGACCGCCAAAAGACAAGCAAGAATTCCGTCTTTTTCGGGAAAATGTCCGCGTATCGAAAGACCGGCGGATTCTTCGCCGCCTAAAATTATCTCGTCTTTATTTATCAATTCGCCGATAAACTTAAATCCGACCGGCGTTTCATACAATTTCAAACCTCTGTCTTTGGCAACTCTGTCAATCAGATGCGATGTCGCTACGCTTCTCGCAACTCCTAATTTCCAACCGCGTGATTCTGCAAGATAATCTGTCAAAATTGCGATTAAATGATTCGGCTGAATAAATGCGCCGCCTTTATCAATTACGCCGAATCTGTCGCCATCGCCGTCTGTCGCAAGTCCGAGCGTTAAACCTTTTGTTTTGACCGCTTCGACCAAATCGGCGATTTGCTTTTCTCCCGGTTCGGGCGACATTCCGCCAAACGTAACGTCGCGCCAATCGTGAAATGTTTCGACTTCTAAACCGTAGTCGCGTAAGATTTTATCCAAATATCCGCGACCCGTTCCCCAAAGTGCGTCGTAGGCAAATTTGCCTTTTGCCGCCGCGATTACGTCAAAGTTTATCTTAGTTTTCAAATCGTCCAGATATTCTGAACGCGGATCAAATTCTTCAATCGAACCGCCGCTTTTATCTGCGGCATTCGACGGATTTTCTACTAAATTTTCAATCTGTTTCGTTATTTCGGGCAAAGCCGGTGCGCCGTCCGAAGTCGAAAACTTGATTCCTTGATATTCCGGCGGATTGTGCGAAGCCGTAAAATTCATCCCGCCGACGGCTTTTTGATTTCGTATTGCGTGTGAAATTGTCGGTGTCGGTGTCGGATGATTGCAAAGCAAAACGCGAAAGCCTTTTCTTTGTGCAATTTCCGCCGCGACTTGCGAAAACTTTTCGCCCATAAACCGCGAATCGTGTCCGACAATCAGCGTCCTTTTATCTTCGCCGAAATTTTCTGTCAAATAACTGCAAATTGCTTCCGTAACATTTCTGACGTTCGCAAATGTAAAGTCATCTCCGATAATTGCCCGCCAACCTGATGTTCCAAAGCGTATTTTCATAAAGAAAAGTTACATTTTAACCCTTTCCGATTGCGTTAATTCTTGTTTTACTGCTAATAATAGATGTTGCGTTTTCTTAAAAATTATCTTCCGAGCGTCTTTCAGTTGAAAATTACCTTTAAGGTGAAATCGAATTTAGCATAAAAAAAATACGCCTGTAAAGCACTGTCTTCAGGCAAGCAAGTCGTTTATTTCCCGCGTTTACAAGCCTCAGTTGAAGTAATGATTAAACTAGCTGCTTAAAAGTGAACTATTAGTGAACGGAAATCCGAAATATTTATTAAATATTTATTAAATTGCTGTAATTATAATGTTTCCTTGTCTTTGTATTTTTCCACAATGTGAAAAAGGTTTAAGCAGTAGTTTAATTGAGTAATAACCATAATAATTTCCTTTGCAGAATTAAAGAAATATTAATCGTGTCAAAAAGACTCGCTTTCTCTAATCGTCCATAGAATGGCGCGAATTGCCACAGCACAATTCACTCTCACAACAATCCAATTTTAGTCTTAAGCCTTGATATTTCAACATTTTACCTTATTTTACTTGAAAGGCATAGCGATTGCCTTATTAATATATAAGGCAACTCCAGCCACGCATATCGTAATAATACAAAAATAAGATAAAGAGAAATTATGAGACCTGTAAAACATTTTGAAAAAGGCTTGACTTACGTCGCAAGTGGTGTATTCAAAGCAATTAAGTCTGTAAATCAGTTTAAACCGAATCCTTCTTTTACTCCCAAATGGGCAGATAAGCCATTGCTTAAGTCTTGGCAGAAAACAAAGCCAACACTCGGATTTCCCCGAACAACCGACTCACTTTGCCCGAACTGTGTCATAGAGGCACGCGAGCAAATTTTGAGCGGCGACCGCGATGTTTCGACATTGGTTAATGAAAATGTCGGCGAAATTAAAGCACAAATCATCGAACGCGACGGTGAAGTTTGGATGATCAAAGATTGCCCCGACCACGGACATTTTGAAGATTTAATGGCGATTGATTCGGAATTTCTGAAACACATCGAAACTTTATTTCCCGGACGCGATATGCAATCGCACAACGACGAAAAATTGCACAATCACGGAACTTCATCAATTAAATACGGACGCGGCGCAGTTTTGACGGTTGATTTAACCAATCGTTGCAATATGATGTGCGACCCGTGTTTTATGGATGCGAACCAAGTCGGATTCGTTCACGAACTTTCGATGGAAGACGTGAGCGAAATTCTCGACAACGCGATTCAAATCAAACCGCGTCGCCAAATGTCGGTGCAATATTCGGGCGGCGAACCGACGCTTTCACCTTATTTTTTAGACGCAGTTCGTTATGCACGAAAAGTAGGTTACAACTCGGTGCAAGCCGCGACGAACGGAATTGAGTTCGCAAAATCAAAAGAATTCTGCCGCGAAGCCGCCGAAGCCGGTTTAAGATTTGTTTATCTGCAATTTGACGGAATCGGCAACGATGCCAACTCGCACAGACAAATCGGCAATTTATTCGACGTTAAACTTCGTGCTATCAACAACTTACACGAAGCCGGCGTTGATATTATTTTAGTTACAACGCTCGTCAACGGCGTAAATAATGACCAAGTCGGAACGATTATTCGTTTCGCTTTGGAAAATCCGAAGAAAATTTCGTTCATCGCATTCCAACCTGTTTCGTTCACCGGACGCGACGAACATATTACGGAACAACGCCGTCTGCAACAACGGTATACGTTGTCGCATTTGGCAATTGACGTGCAAAAACAAGTCGGAATTACCGAACCGACACGCGATTGGTTTCCGCTTTCATTGATGGGCGCGTTTGCCGATTTCGCGGACGTGGTTCACGGTCCCGAATCTGATTGGGGACAAGTTTCGTGCGGTTGCCACCCGAATTGCGGTGTCGGAACTGCCGTGATGGTCAACAAAGAAACCAAAGAAATGGCACCTGTGCCGCAATTTTTGAACATTCAAGGATTAGTTACGGATATGAAACACATTACCGATACGAATCGTGGCAAATGGTTTTCAAATCTGATGATGGGCTTGGCTCTGCTCAAAAATTACAATCCATATGGCGCACCGCACAGTTTGACGCTCGGCGGAATTTTCAAAAAATTCGATAAATCATTCGGTTTGTCGGGCAAAAATTACGGAAAAGTCAGCGGCGACCGCACGATGGAAGACATCGAAAAACGTCGTCAAGACCCTTGGAACTTCCTGTTTATTGCGGGAATGTGGTTCCAAGATTTGTTCAACTACGATTTCCGCAGAACCGAAATGTGCATCATTCCCTACGGCACGCAAGAAGGCGAAATTTCGTTTTGCGCTTATAACACGGGCATCGGTTGGAGAAACATCATCGAACATATGCACCAAAACGCGACGGTTGCACAGTGGTATAAAGACCACGGTCGCCACGAAGTTTTTGCAAAAGGCAAAGAAGTTACGATGGACGACGCGACGCACAATCTCAACTTAAACCAAGTTGACCTTTCGCGTCCGAACAAACCTGAAATGGAAGGACCGAAAACAGCGGCTGAAGAAATGCAAATGATGAAGAAACTCTATCAACAAATGGTTTTAGAGAAAAACTCCATCAAAGGCGAAAAACTCGTCCAAATCGGCGGCATCAAACGCGAAAAGAAACCGGAAAGTGCGAAAGCGTAATTCGGAAGATTACTTTAAAACCACAAAAAGCCTTGCAATTATTTTGCAAGGCTTTTTTTACGCGAAGCGGACTGGAGCGCGAGCGTCCCCGCTTGCAATGAGCGTCGCTTCGACGCGAAAAAGCGTTTATTATCGAATAACTAAAAATAAACGAAGAACGCTTTTGGTTAAACAGAGTTTTGAGTTGGCGAAGGCTTTTTCGCGTTTGAAGCAAACGCTCATTGCAAGCGGGGACGCTCGCGCTCCAGTCTGTTTTGAGCTTCAGTTATAAATTCTTTTATGAAATGCGCTTGAAAATCTCCAATCTTCGGGCAATTGACAGAGTCCGGCTTTGACCGGATTATTTTCAATATATTCGATAACATTGACGAAATGTTTTTTATTGCGGATGTAACGGTCAAATGGTTCGTGTTGCCAAAATTGTCCTTTTCGATTTAATAATTTGTTGGCTTCGTGTGCGGTGTAAGATTTTATCGAATGCGCGATTGTTCTGATTTCGACATCTGCAAGCGGCGTGCAAAGAAGATGTAAATGATTCGGCATCACCACCCAAGCGGTTAAATCATAGAGATTTTCGTGATGATAAAAGAGAGCTTTTTCGACCATTTCGGCAACGCGCTCGTCATTCAAAAAACATTCGCCGTAACCTTTATCAAGATAGCCTTCGACATTTTTGCGAAAAGTTATTTTTCCTTTTTCGCCTTGATTTGCGGTTTCTTCGCGCCATTTTTCAACAACGCTTTGCGGAAGCGAATCAAACAACCGAAACGTAAAAAATTGCGCCGTTTCTCCGCCATCAAAATGCGGAAGATAGCCGCGATTATACCAACCTGAATTTGAACGCAAACCTTTCGGCTGAAACCGATAATCCATAATATTAAAGACTGGAGCGCAAGCGTCCCCGCTTGCAAACACCGCGTTTTTCAGCGGTGTAAAACCTCAATGTAAATTCAATTTCATTTTATTGCAAACGCCGCGATGTGGAATTCTTAACTTAAATTGAAGTTGATTTGCGTGGAAACGTAGCGGCGGAAAAGTTTTCACATAAATTCAACTTCTTTTTATGCAAACGCTTTTTCGCGCCCGAAGCGGACGCTCATTGCAAGCGGGGACGCTTGCGCTCCAGTCGGTAAATTATTTATTTTTCGCAGCGCGTTCTTGTTGTTCGCGGAGGAGGCGTTTTTGTTCGGTGGTTGGCGGCGGTGTGCCTCTTGCGCCCCAATAATAAAAAATTGTTACTGAACCGATAGCGAGCGAGCCGAGAATTGTTAAGGCGAGAACGATGACGATTATCCAAATCAAACTAGATGACATAACTTTATAGTAAATAGTGAATGGTGAATAGTAAATAGTTCAATGATGAATAAAAGCATTTTACTATTTACTATTTGCTATTCACTATCTACCAAAAATAATTGCTTTTTCGGTGAAAATAGGTTATCAATTCAGATACATTTGAGGTGATTTTTATGAAACGATTTTTGTTTGCCGTGATTCTCTGTTTGGGGTTGTTTATTGTTGTCGGTTTGACGTTTCTCTTGCCGCCGGCTGAGGCGCAGGATAATGTTTTGCAGAAGTTGCTCGATTTGCCTGCGCCGCCGCCGCCGAATCCTTTGTTTCGGGTGCGTTACGGCGTGAATCGGACGGAAGAATTTTTCAGCAAAAAAACTCCGCCGGCGGACGATGCGCCGCTTGAAGATTTGCTTGAATATTGGCAGATGCAGAGCGAAAATTACCGCGAACTCGGCTATAACATCAAGCCTTCGGAAAAAACGCTCGAACAAATTCTTGCCACTGTCGAAGAAGATCCCGACACGCTGACGAGTTTTCTGAATATTTTGCCGCGAACGGATGAAGTCGTCGAATTCGTCAAAAAACTTTACGATGCAAACAAAGATAAAGACGATGAAGAATCGGGCGAAGGCTGGCGCAATGCGGTTAAGAATTGGCTGAAATTCAACAGCAAATATTTCAGCGACGAACTTGCCGAAGTTGCAAATCAAGTGACGGATTCGGACGGCTATGTTACAAATCAAGAAGACCTTTTGGCATTGGCGCGGGTTGATTGGGACAAGGCGCGTCCGCTTGTCGAACGGCTTTACAACGACAAAAACAATCCGACTTCGCAGGTTTTGGCGCGTTGGGCTTTTTACACGCACGCGCTCGAAGAAGATTCGCTCGATGCCGATAAATACCGCGACGAATTAAAAGCGATTGTTGAAGATAAAAACGCGAGTGCCGGAATGCGCGATTTGGCTTTGGATGCGCTGGTCAAAGAAAAAGAATGGGCAGGACGCGACGATTGGTATTTTTCGCTTCTCGGCGACGAAACGCTCGGCGAATTAAGAGTCAACGGACAGCTTTTCACAGGTTTGACGACGATTTTGTATTATGCGCCGCCGGAAAGATTCGCCGACAAAATGATTGCACTTCTCAAAAGCGATAATCCGGCGATTAGAACGGCGGCAATTCGCAATCTCGGTTTGCTTCTGTCATCAGGCAACGAAGAAATTGTCCGCGCACTTTTGCCGTGGCTTTCCGATGTGAAATGGGCAAAAGAAACAAGGGATGAACGCCGCTTGTTGGTTGTCGCGCTTCAAAGAATCAAAATGAACGAAAGCGTGCCGGGCTTGATTTCGATACTCAACGAAAAAAGCATCGCAACCGTGCCGGTTTATTCAAACGCCGTAAATAGCGTTTCAAATAGCATAAATTCATCGGCAAATTACTCTGTAAATACTTATTCAAACAGAGTTTATGAAACGAACGTCGCCAACAAACCTGTCAATACGGCAAATATCGAAGTTTTCAAATATCGCCGCGAAGCAATAGAGGCTTTAGCGACACAGAAAGATTCGCGGGCAGTCGTGCCTTTGCGCGGAGTTTTGCCGGAAGTCGAATATTGGGAGCGCACACAGGTTGTCCGCGCGATTTTGGCTTCAAACGGTTTTTCGACTAACGAACAAGTTGAAGCCATCGAATTTATTATCAAAGCCAGCGTTACTTTCGAGATGTCGAATAAGGTGAACGCCGTTGGCAATATACAAATGGATAATATGGCAATAACGAATTCGTCGAACGGTTATTATTCCGGCAACGGCGATTATTACCCGACAAACCGCACATTTGATATGGCGGAAATCAAACCGATTTTGGGAAATCTTTTGATAAATAATAACGAGCCGGAGCGTAATTTTGTTGTGGCTTTGGCGGCACGAATTAATGAATTGGAGCGCAAAGATCCGCCGGTTGCGAAAGCTCTGCGCGAGATTATGAAACGCTGGAACGGCGCGGCAGTTTATTCGCTTTTTTTGGCTGATTTGAAAAATAACCGCGCTGATGTTGACGCGATTGTCAAACTTCTAAGTGTTCGTAAAGAATTGCGCGAAAAGCAATTAACCGAAGTTTTGAACGTGCGCGGAACGAATCAAATTGCTAATGCGGTTTCGGCTTGCATTATGGAAAATCCGACGGATTATGAAGCGATTTTGAACGGCGATAACGTGCAGGCAAAAACGGCTCTGTTCGCTTGCGGGCGGCTGATTCGCGCAAGACTTCCGCTTGAAAAAGCGGCGGTTTATGCAAAAAGTTCCGATAAAACGCTGGCAACTGCCGCCGAAAGATGGCTCGAATCGGAAGATTCGCCGCAAGCAAGACAAATTGTTTTAGAAAATAATCCGATTCAGGCAAAAATTCTCGGCGCACGAATGTCGTTTAAATCGGATGAAAAATCCGAAACGTCGAGCGAATTTTCGACGATGCTTTTCAACAGCATCGAGGGCGCGTCATATTTTCCGTATTTCAACGATTACACGGACGGCTATCTCGCCTCAACCGAAAAACATTTGCAGGAAGAAATTCTGAAAAACAAAGATTTGCTCGGAGTTTATGCTTACGACAAAAATTTTATCAGGCTTTACAAAGATAAAATAATTTACAGTTGGGAAGAAGACGAAGCGCGTTACCGCGAACGCCAATTGAAACCGGAAGAATTTGACGAGCTTAAAAATTATCTTATCGCACAAAATGTTGATTCGTTAAAGCCATTTTTATCGCTCTGCTACAGATGCGAAGAAAAAGAACTTTTGATGCTCGGCGCGGCGGGCGGAAGGCGCGTTTATTTGCGGGCGCACAAAATCCCGCCATTTTTCGCAGGGCTTGATAAATATTTTGCCGAACTGCAAAAACAACCCGCAAAATTGCGTTACTATCTCGAAAACGACATCGCCGGACTCGAAATTTTGTTCACGGATAAAAATCTGAAGGCGATGTCGCTCTCGAAAACGGGCGCGGATTTTCGCGTTTTGATTAACGATACCGAACAAAGAGCGCGGATTGAAAAAGAACTCGATGAACAATATCAAGCTGATTCGGCAAAAGAGGATGTAGATTACGAAAAACTCGAAGAAGAGAACGCAAAACGCCGCCGCCAGCGCGAATTCGAGCATCTTTCGTGGCGCATTTTTTCGGGCGAATCACTCGGCAATACGACCGAATCGCCAACGCCGAATGATTCAATTCCCGTGCGCGACGGTTTTTCGGCACAAGCCACCGACAAACAATGGAAAGCGCGGACAGCAACGGTCGAAGTGCGCGAAAGCGATAAAAGTTTGATTAAAATCGTCGGCGGAAAAGAAACGAAAATCGCCGACGGTCTTTATACGAATCCGATTATTTCGGCAAACGGACGCTGGCTTTTGGCAACAAAATATGCCGAAGAAAGAAACGAAGTTTCGCTTGTCCGCATCAATCTGGCGACGAACAAAGAAGTTAAGGTCAATATCGAAAATTTATATTATTTACAAGGCGTGGCGTATATTCCGTCGGTCAATAAATTTCTGCTTGCGCCGGGCGGATATTACGAAGAAGGCATAAATCCCGACGGCTATTTCTTTATGCTCGATGCCGAAACGGGCGAGGTGAAGGAAGCCAAAGGCGATTTTCGGGTAATTGCTCAACAAAAATCGCGCCCGATTCAACCGACCGGAACTACGGACGAATTTTATGCGGCAATTCCCGATGAAGAAAAAAGCGAAACCGAAATCGGAATCTATAACGCGAAAACTTTCACCTTCAAACCGCTGATGAAAGTTCCGCGCATAAAATTCGACAGTATGCAGATGTGGGTTGACGGCGGCAAAGTTTATTTTGCTTACGAAGGTCATTTGCTGGCATTGCCGCTAGTTAAGGGATGAGGGCAAAGGGATAAGGGATAAGGGATGAGGGATGAATAAGACGTAAAATCATATTCATCCCTCATCCCTTATCCCTTATCCCTTAATCACTACGGAATATATTGCTTCGGCACGGGTTTATCCGATGCCAAACCGAAATTCGTTATCGTATATCCGGCAGTTGAACGAAGCAAATACCAAGTTCCGCCACGATAAACGGCAAGGTCATCTTTGCCGTCGCCGTCATAATCGCCCGGCACGGGTATATCTGTTGAAAGTCCATACTGCATTATAAAAACTCCGCCCGAACTTTTGAGAATATACCAAACTCCATCAGACGGACGAAAAACCGCAATATCATCTTTATTGTCGCCATCATAATCTGCCGAAACAGGATTATCGCCCGCTAACCCAAAAGAAGTAGCCGAGAACCCGGCGGTTGAAGCGTTTATATACCAAACGCCGCCGCGATAAACCGCGACATCGGTTTTGCCGTCGCCGTCGTAATCGGCAGAAACGGGAACATCGGTCGAAATTCCGAAATTCGTGGTCGAAAATCCGCCCGAACTTCGGCGAACATACCAATTTCCTTCCGACGGACGATAGACGGCTTGATCGGCTTTGCCGTCGCCGTCGAAATCGCCGACTTGCGGAATGTCCGTTGAAAGTCCCCAACTGACGACATCTGCCGCGCCGTTGCTGCTTCGCAAAATATACCAAATGCCGTTGCGATAAATTGCCGTATCCGTTTTGCCGTCGCCGTCGTAATCCGAAGGCGTGAGCTTGTCGTTTGATAATCCCCAATTTACAACCGTAAATCCGGCAGTTGAACGATTGAGATACCAATTTCCTTCCGACGGACGATAAACCGAAATGTCCGTTTTGCCGTCGCCATCAAAATCGGCGCGAGATTTAACCGTTACAGAATTACAAGTGTAAGTTCCGGCAACTTCGACATTATCAATCCACCAACCGACAGACGCGGTGTTTGTGTCTTCGCCGAACAGCCAGCGCAGTTGGACATTTTGCCCGGCGGCTGATGCGGGAAGTTGGATTTTGGTTCTGAAATAGCCGCCCGAATCGCCCGTCCACGCCGCACGTCCCGAAATCGGATTGTTCACCGTAACTCCGACCGTGGCGTTATAACCGTTTTCGATAAATCTGCCGCCTGCCGTGATAACGTCCGTGAACGCGCCGCCGTTAATGCTGATTTCAAACGTGCCGCCGTCCCAACCGTTTTCAGTGTTGTAATTGTGGTTAAAACTAACAACCGCCGCCGAAGAAATAATCGGCATTGCCGGTGAAGTCAAAGATGCGCCGCCGAGAACCGCAGTATTCGGCGTAAAGACGGCATTCGGCGCAGAAATAGTGTTATTCGTAACGGTTACAAAATTAATTCCGCTTCCGGCTTGCGCCGCCGTCCAACCCGCCGGAAGATTCGGCGCGGTTACGGAATCGAAATTTTCCGTATAAGTCGTAACCGGAACGCCGACGATAATCGTTTCCGTAAAACTCGTCGGACCAAGACTGCTGTTGACGTTATAAGTCAAAGTCAGCGCACTTCCGCAAGGCGTATTTGCGGGAATGGAATAGGAAACATTTTGAATACCGGCGGAGTTGTTGACAATCGTGCCAAAGTTTGCCGAACCGCCGCCGACAAGCTGAAGCGTAACGCCCGTGGCATTAATTCCCGAATTATTGAAAAGCGCGACCGGAATCGAAATAGCTTCGCCGGGTTCAGGAAAACCGTTGTTATTTCCGCCCGTGTCGGTGATAACGGCAATTCCTGAGCGCGTCAGATTTGCCAAATCAAAGGCTTCCGTAACACGCGCCGTGCCGCTTCCCGAACCGGGATTATTTACCGTTGCACTAAAACCCATTCCGCGAATCGCAAAACCTGCCCAAATGTCGGCGACATCGGCGTTTGCTTGCGGCATCGGCGAACTTGCTTGTGCCGCCGCGATAATCGCGTCGCGTTCCTGCAAAAACGTCGGACCAAAAGGCGCGAGTTTCATTCCATTGGTAACATATTGCAAAACTTCGCGGTTGCCGACTGCCCAACCTTGCCGCGAAACAAGCCGTGCGCGAACTTCCCAAAGCGCACTGCTCCAAACTTCGCCCGCCGCGTGAACTTGGTCAGCCGTCGTATTAAAACGCGGCGCAAATGCTCCGTCGCTCAAGTTTTGCTGTGTTGCGTCAACATCGGCAAAAGTCAAAGGATTATGCGGACGACCATTCACGCCCGTAAAAGCCATCACCGCTTTCGGAAAACGCCGAATCGCGTAGTAATTATTGTTCGTGCCTGCGCCCGACAAATATGTGTCATAGCTTCCGGTCGTGTAAATTCCGTTTATCGGATCGCTCGGTTCGCTCAACATCGCGTGTCCATACCAATCGCCCCAACCTTCGCCCATTCCGCGGGACATATTCGTCGAAAGTCCGCTACTGTTGCCGTGCAGACGATTTGAAGTTCCGTGCGTGATTTCGTGAATTACGACATCGGCATCTAAATTTCCGTCAACATCGGGATTCGGCGCAGTCCAGAGATACATCTGCATCCGTCCGCGTCCGCCGTCTGCTGGAGTCGAAAAAAGAGCATTATTTGTTCCGGAAGAATCTTGACCTGCGCCGCGAATGCGGTCGCCTTCAACGCCGCCGCGCCCGAAGTTTGAGTTTTGGAAATTCTTTGCCTGCTCGGTAAATCCGGCGCGATAAAGTTCATCGTGATACCAGTTTGTAATATAAAAAAGCTGTGTTGTCGAACCGTTTTGAAAAGTTACTCCGAGCGGTGATTCACCCGTGTTATTGTTCGGATCGAGCGGGCTATAAACGTAAGAAAAATTGCGTCCGGCATTTATTGCTTCGGTGTTCGGATCAATGCCGTCCACGCCGTCGCGGTCAATTCCCGCTTGCAGATTATTTCCGTCCGTGCGGTCGCCGCCGTCCGTTATCCAGCCGTTGTTATTGAATTGATAGGGAGCTTCGTTGCCGATGCGCGAAATGCTCGTGCGCGAAATTGCCACGCCTTGTTGACCGTTTGGCGAATTCGGTCCGGGGGTGAACGGAAATGGATTATCTGCAACATTTATCATCGCATTCGGATTGGCATAAACCGAATAAGTCGCCGCTTGCGTCTGGTCTTCGGTAATATTTTTGCGCCAAAGCATCGCGCCTGTTTCAGCGTCAACAATTACATAAAACGCATTCACAGGTTGCCAAATCAACACGCGCCACGCCGGAACAGCCACGCCCGGTTCGGTCGGAAAATACATTTTTTCGGCAGTCGTTGCCGAATCGCCGTTGCCGAAAGTTGTTTTCAAATCATTTGATTCGGCTTTGTTTTCGGTCAAATCAATGTTTCCCGAAGGAATAAATTTCGCCGCCGATTTCACCGCGTCCGACGGATTGCCGAAATCATCGGAAAGATTTTCATAATCGAGTCCGGGCGCGAGATTGTTAATCACGCGAATCATTTCGCCGTTGCGCGTAAATCCGGCTTTGATTTCGCCGCGAAAAACAGGAACGCCTTTGATAAATTGTTCGAGATGAGCAAAAGAAAGATTGCCGTTAGGATTCGTATAATCAGCCGTAACTTTCAATCCGTTGGCTTGCGCGTCCGAAACTCCGATTAAATCGTTGTTCGATTTTGCAAAATTGCGGAGAATTTCAGCGCGATTTGCTTCGGAAGGCGAAGTCAGAAAAGCGCGTCCGAGTTTTACATCCGGCGTAATCACTTCGGGAATGCGAATGTCCGTGTTGTATTCGATTTTCAACGTCGGAACTCGGCGTTGCAAAGTTTTTTCCCCGCGTGCAAAATTATCTCTCACGTCCGCCACGTCCGCAGCATTTCTGCCGAGAGTCTGCCGAAAACTCAATAGTTTATCAACCGCCGCCTTATCTTCGCGGATGTCGTAATTTTCAAAACCTTCGATATGACTTTCGGTTTTGTTTGAAACCGCGCGTTTTTTGTTTCCCGCTTCGGAACTAAACCAAACGGGCAAAAAAACAACCGCCGCCACCAAAACCAAAACGCCAAAACTAACCAAAATCGTGCGTTTTTCGCTTAACTTAAAACTGATTTGCATTAAATATTTACTCCTCGAAACCAAATTTGTAACCGTGTTATTTTGAATGTTCGGAAAGATTTACCCAACTTGCCGGAATTGAATAAATTGGCGCGAAAATCGCAAGAATCTATACTTTTCGCTTCCTCCCTTGAAATGTGCTGACATCAGTTTATCAAAACCAAACGCAAAAATCTTCCCGTTTCCGTAAATTTTAGAAAATTTAATAAAAGTCGGAGCGCGGGCATCTCTGCCCGCCCGTTCGCGCGAAGCGTCGAACGGCAACGCCGCACATTGAATAAACTTTCGAGTAATCTGAGTTGTTCGCGCCTGTTCGCGCTTCGCTTGAACGCGCGGCGGGCAAGATGCCCGCGCTCCAATTTTGTATCTCCTTGCTTGACTTTCCGCGCTCCAAAATTTATATTTTTTAATTCGGCTTGCCGATTCTGCCACCCTAGCTCAGTTGATAGAGCATTCGATTCGTAATCGAAAGGTCGAGGGTTTAAATCCCTTGGGTGGCTCCATTTTTTAAGCGGTGCAATTTAGATAAATTGCACCGCTTTTTATTTTGATTAATCTTTCGGTTGCCATTTTTTATAGCCGAATTGTTGAATCGTGTGTTTCTGATGATGATTTGCACAAAGAACGCGGCATTTCGCAACTTCGCGCTTGACCGACTCCAACCCGTAAGAACATTGCACCATTATACTCACCTCAAGACGCTTTTCGGCAGGATCAATGTGATCTAAAACCAGCATATCGGAATCGTCAATTTCACAACTTTCCCATTCGCACTTTTTGGTTTTCATATATTCAAAAAGCCACAGCCGGTTTCGATGCGCGGCGGCTTTGTTACGCTCATAATTCCGGCGCGGATTTCGCATATAATGTTCACGATTACCATCGCTTCGGCAAGGACGGCAATAAGGCTGCAATCCGTCCGAATTACGCGAGAATTTTTGAAACTCCGAAAACTCTTTAACTTCTTGACACCGCCGACATTGTTTCATAAAAAATCACCTCTCAAAGACAAAACTTATCAAGTTTCAAACAAAAAGCCGCACAACTCAAATGAATCACACAGCTTTTTACTTTTGCCTTTTTACTTTTTACTTTTTACTTTCGCCTTTTTACTTTACAAACCTTTTTCGCGCCAAAACTGTCGAACGCGCAAGCGGCTTACTTTGTCTTTTTTATTCTTTTCGTAAGATTTGCCGATTGCCTGTGCCGTTGGCAGATTTGAAACTTCCGCCGAAAGATTTTTGGCTTCTTGCGCGGAAACACCAAACGCATTTTGGAGAAATTTTGTTGCGCCCGCGTTTGATTGGAGTAAGAAAATAAACTCCAAAAGTTCGGTAAAATCGAAATTATCTTGGTCGTAATCATCGGGCGATTGCGACATCAAAAAAACGCTTGCGCCTTTGCTGCGGATTTCGCGGATTAGTCTTTCCAAAATCGCGTTGCGCTTTTTGTCTTTCAAAAAATGATGCGCTTCGTCAATCACAATAATCGTCCGCATCTCGCGCACGCCGTCCGAAACTTGCGTGTCGGGCATCGCCATCAACTCGCGGTAAAGCGTATTCAGAACCAAAAACGCCGTCATCTCGCGCAAAACCGTAAGACCGTGCAAATCAATGACAACCGTTCTATCGGTCAAACTGTTCCACATTTCCGCCGAATCATTCGCCGTAAAAACTTTGAAATCAGTCAGTTGGCGCACAATTTCAGTCAGCGTGTCGGGCTTCCAATTATTGAGAATAAAATATTGCGTATCAATTTCCTGCCGCAAAATCTCAAAATCGGGAAACGGCGAAGCAGTGCCGCGCATCATCTCAAAACCGCCCAAAATCGCATCATTGAGCCGCCGTTTCTGCACAATTCCGAGACGCTTTTCAACCGATTCCATCAAATCGGCAAATTCCTGCGCCGCAACTTTCACGGCAGTTTCCGAATTGACATTGACACGCGCAAAAGGATTTATCGGCAAACTCTCATCAGGCAAACGCACGACTTCCGCCTTTGTCGCTTCGATAAAATCCGCATCGTCCGCGACATCGCCTTTGGCATAATCGAAAAAGATAAAATTAACGGCAAACTCCGATTGCCGCCGAATCTGCGCCAACAAATCTTTGACAAACTGCGTCTTCCCGCTTCCGGGTTTGCCCGTAACGGCAAGATAATTATTCGTCTGCCGATTAAATTCAACCGAAACAGGCGCATCATTTTCCCAACCGATTTTCAAATCAAGCAACCCGCCAAAAGCCGGAGTCGCCTCAATCATCGGCGCAGATTCTTCCGTCCTCTGCTCAAGCCCTTTGCGCGTCAATTCAACCAAATAAAATCAACATATCATCTTCAGACTTAAACCCGCTTGTATCATTCTTAATCAACGCAAACCCGTAATCAACGTGCGCCTTAAGTAAATGCAAAAACTCATTGTAGGTCATTTTAGTTTCATGAAGAGAATCTAAAATTTTACATCATTATTTTTTAATAAACCCTTTCTGATGTTTTACTTATACATCTAAATTATGTTATAAAATAGATTGTTTTTCACAGATGCAACATTAAACCAAATTTAAGGATAAGCAATATTTTTACAACGACTTATGTTCGATGAGAAGCTGGAAAATCTTCTATCTGCACTTGGCTATAAAGAAAAATTTAAGGTCAGATACTATCCGCTCGAAAGTTTTTCTTCTTTGTCATCCCTTTCACCTCTTTCACGAATAATTTCTCGTATCAACGAAGATAACATCAAGGCTCAAATTCACGGAACTTACGTTATAAAATCTGATTCGGGTAACAAAGATTCAGAGGACTTTAGCGAAGTTGATAGCAAATCCGATATTTTTCATCCAGTTGTTTTTGTTGCCAAAGCCGATACAGTGCAGGAAGCCAGAGAAGTTCATCGTAGTCTTTGGAATTCAAGTTCTGCCCCATTCGTTATTGTCAGATTACCAGACCAAATAAGAGTTTATACTGGCTTCGATTATGATCGAAATAACGAAAGTCACGGACTTCTTGATGTAATTGATTTAGAACAAACAGGATTGTTTGATGATCTCTCTTTAGTAACAAATGAGGCTTTGCAAAAATATTCCGCAGAAGCAATTGATGACGGAAGCATTTGGCAGAAATTAAGAAATGCTCCTCATGAAAAATTCAACTACGATAATCGTGTTGATAAAAGACTGCTAAAAAATTTAGAAGATTTAGAAGAAAAACTTCTCGAAAAATTATCAAATTCAGAGAAAGCTGACATATTAAAGTATATTCACGCAATCATTGGAAAGTATGTCTATCTTCGCTATCTTTGTGACCGCAAAATTTTGACGGAAAATTGGGCGAAAAAGAAAGGGATTGATTTAGATAAAGTCTTAAAACGCGGAGCCACACTTTCGGAATTAATCAAGCTAACTGATGCAATCGAAGACCGTTTTGGAGGTAAAGTTTTTCCATTTCCTGATGATTTCAAAGATGTTTTCGACAACACTTTGGTTGACTATGTAGCATCTGTTTTTTGTGGAGATACTGCTTATGGACAAACTGTTTTGTTTGATATTTATGATTTTTCTTATATTCCGACCGAAACGCTTTCTTACATTTACGAACAGTTTCTCAAGGCGCAGGGATTAAGTAAAAAACACGGAGCCGTTTATACTCCCGAAGCACTTGCCGATTATCTCGTAAATGAAATTAGCACAATAAAACCTCTCAAACGTGGGATGAAAATTCTTGATCCTTGTTGCGGTTCGGGTATTTTCTTAGTTTTAACTTACCGTTATTTGATTGAATTAGAATTACAAAAAAGTCAAAAGAAAAACCTAAAGCCAAATGAATTGAAGCAAATTATGGAAGAGAGTATTCACGGCATAGAGATTAATCTTGAAGCATGTTATGTTACGGAATTTAGCTTAATTCTAATTTTATTAAACTACGTCGAGCCTCCTGATTTGGACAAATATGGAAGGTTTAAATTCCCAAATCTTCACGGGAAAAACATTTTCAAAGGGGACTTCTTTGAGCCGAATAGGGAATATTTTTCGGAATCGGAAAATATTCCGAAAGTTTTTGATTGGGTTATCGGAAATCCACCGTGGAAAACCATAAACACAAAGAAAAATCCTGAAGATAAAAATGCTTTAGCTTGGGTTGAAAACAGTTCACAAGAGCATCCTGTTGGAGATAAAAGAATTGAAGAAGCATTTGCTTGGCAAGCAATGGAGTTTGTTACGGAGCAAGGCTGTGTCGGATTTGTGCTTCCTGCTAAACGGTTGTTTAATAGCAAATCGGAAAACTTCCGACGAGAATTCTTCAAAGCAAACGAAGTGCGTCGAATTACCAATTTTTCTAACTTTCATTATTTATTGTTCCAAGCAGATGTTTCAGCAATTACTATTATTTATCAAAAAAGTAATAGTAATAGAGAGAAGAAACCAATCTGGCATTATAGTCCGTTTGTTGCGAATCAAATCATTGCACAATTGAAAAAAGGGAAACCTACCAGACCTGTTTGGGCAATCGTAATTAATAAAAGTGAAATCAGAATGATTAGTCCTGAGGAAGCTGAAAAAGGTAATGCTCTAACTTGGAAAATAGCTCTTTGGGGAAACTACGAAGAAGAAAGAACTTTAACTAGAATTCAAAATACATACAGAAAAACATTGGGGCAACTATGCGATGAAAAAAAATGGCATATATCTGAAGGTTTAGTGTTAAGGGATAAAAACACCGCTAAAGAGAGAATTGAAGCACTAAATGCAACATTATTTGAAAACGAAACTGAAGATTTTGTAACTTTAAACTCAAGTAAATTAGGAAAAGCTAAATTCAAATATCAAATACCTGATTTTTTATTAGAAAATGTTCCTTCAAGCAAAAGATATTATCGTTTCAGAAGTGGTAATACTGGTGTTAACTTGATTAAATCTCCACACTTGGTTGTAAACACTGAGTATGCAATTTACAGCGACAAAAATTTTATAATTACAGGTGGTCAGACTGGAATTGCTACATCCAAAGAAGATTCTGACTATCTTAAAGCAATTTCAGTTTATCTTAGTTCAAATCTCGGTCGTTTTTTAATATTCTTTGAAAGCACTTCTTGGGGAATTGATCGTAGAACTATTAGTCCCGAAAGTGTGCGAAACATACCATTTCCTAATTTATCAAAAGAGCAAATCGTTAGGTTGGCGAAATTACAGGCAAAACTTGCTCAGATGGAAAAGGGTAAAGAATCACCAGAAAGTTTGGAAAAGTTACATAATCTAATCTTGGAAGAAACTTTAAACTTGCCCGAAAGTATTGGAATTTTAATCAATGATTTTCACAGAGTTAAGTTAACTTTAGACAAAGGAAAAACCGTAGATAATCATAACTCCAAAGTTGAGGCTGTTAAAAAGCCAACGGAAAAAGATTTGCAGAAATATGCTAAGAGACTGCGAAATGAGTTAGATGAATTTACTGATGATAGTGACGAAAAACATTTAGTCACTGTGATTTACTCAGATGATTTGATTGTTTGCCAAGTTAATCTTTTAGAAACACAAACAACACAAAAGTATTCAATAGAAGAAGCGGTTGGTAAATGGAAAGATACATTAGTAAATATAAAAAGTGGGATTCAGGAACAGGCACAATTTAGCCAATGGATTTACATACAGCGAGAATTAAGGTTCTTTGACAAAACAGGCAACACATTTTATATATGCAAATCTCCACGCCTAATAGACTGGACTGAATCACAAGCAATTTCTGATGCAATTGATTTATTCGGAGAAACTCTGGCGAGAATTGATTTAAATTTAGATGGTTTCGCACAATCGGCAAATTATGGAAACAACACCGAACTCCAAATTGAAAAACATTAAAAGTTTTTTTCAAAGCACTGGTTATCCAAAAAAGTTTAGAAAGGATGTTCACATTCTCTTGAATTTTGGTTACCAACAAAGTAGAACCTCTCTAAATGCCAAAACGCAAGAGCCTACTATTACAGGTAGAATTGCGGAAGAAATCGAAAAGGGCTTGGAAGAATTAGACCTTTTGCCTGAGTCAGTATTGAAGCCGCATTATGTAGTAATTCCTGAAAACTCCAGAATAAAATCAACTGATACGAATAATATTAAAGACAAATTTATTCGGCTAGATATTGTAATCTTGGACAATCGAAAAAGACCTTACAGAAGATATGTAATTGAAGGAAAAAGGTTAAAAAAGAAAAATTTTAGCGAAGCGGTTGATAAGTATTGTAATATCGGCATTAAGAATTTTATTGATGAAATTTATGCTTCCGATTCACCAGAAGCCATTTTAGTTGGTTTTTGGCAAGATGAAAACGCAAGACATTGGTTTGATGAAATAATTCAAAATTTCACTGACAATGAAAAAGCATTAAGCGTCCAAGATAGGCTAATTGTCGTTAAAGTTATTCCAGAAATTACAGATGAACTGGTTAGTAGTCATCAGAGAAAATCAGGCAGTAAAATAATCTTGTTTCACATTCTATTGGACTGTCAATAATTAAGAGTTCTGAAATTCTTGACGTTTTAGATAATTTTTTAACGCCATATCAATATCTTTGAAAAGGTTGTTGCGGCGCATTAGTCCGCTTTTGTCTTTTTCGATTTGCAAGAGTTGTTCGACGAGTTCGATTGGCACTTCGTGTTCTTTGCAAACTTTATCCAACAAGGCACGGTCTTTGGCGCGGCGTTGGTTGATTTCTTTGTTCATAACGAGTTCTTCTCCGAAAACTTCTTGATAAATTTTGGTAACGCTGGGCGCGTCGTGAAAATCGTGATACCAAATCCATTGAATTCCCGAAAGTTCTTCGCCGGTAATGAGTTGCATCTCGATTTCCTTTTGAACTTCGAGCAGACGGCGCAGGATTTTGGCGCGTGATTCTTTGGTGAATGGACCTAAACCGTCTTGCAGATTGCGCCGATAGCCTTGCCGCATTGTTACGTCGTCGCGGATTTGAGCCAATCGCGCATTTCGAGAAGCGGTTCCATCCAATATTCGCCCGTGTCAATCAAGCCTTCCATTGATTTATCTTCGTCAACGACGGTGCAAGTCCAACAGCCGAAACGCGAATTTCCGCAACTCGGCGTTGACGTATCAATAACCAACGGACATTCGCCGCCCGAAGCGTTGCGGTAAAGCGTGAAAAGTTTGCGGTTGTCGCCGTTCCAAGGGCTTGGAACTTGCAAAAGATATGTCCAAACGTGGTCGTCCGTCAAATCGGCAATCGGCGCAAAAACATAAACGCCGGGAAGTTGATGTTTGCGAAGACGCGAATATTTGCGCTCGTGTTTTGCCATCGAAGCCTTACGGTTGGTGCTTTCGGCTTTGCGCGTGCCAAGCAAGATTATTGCTTCGCCGTTATCGCCGAGAGTGTCTTTGATGTATTTATTTGTCGGGTTGATTTTCATCCGTTCGGTGCACCAACGAAAAAACCGATTGGGCGACGGATAGCCTTTGCCGATTAGATTTATCCAAAAAGTATCGCCCAAAATTGGCGTAACTTTGACGACTTTCATCGGGAAACCGTAGCCTTCGCCCGCGACGCGAATTTTATCGAGGGTGCTGTCAATCCAACGCGCAACCGCCGGGTTTTCAACTAAAGTGTCGTTGCATAAAACGTGAATTTCTTTGTGCAAAATTACATTTTCTCTCTGCAATTCGAGAAGTGCGAAAAATGTTAATTGCAAAAGTGTGGTTGAATCTTTGCCGCCCGAAAAACCGATAATCCACGGCGTTGCATCCGCCAAATATTGTTCTTTGATTTCGGCGATGATGTTTTCGACTAAAATGTGAATTGAAATTTCGGCAAAACCGACGCTTGTCATTCGAGTTTGTTTCCTTAAATTTGTTTGAAATTCTGTTTTGAAAGATACGCAATTCGACGGGAAATTGCAAGTTTTTCGGATGTTATGAAGAAAACGGACGCTTTGGGATTGCGTCCGTCTGAAAAATCGAATTTTGAGAATTCTTTTAGCTTGCGCCGGCTTCCGATTGGATTGGTTTGGCGGTGGCGTAGAGAATTCGGGTGCAGTTTTCGCAGGTGATAATTTCGTCGCCTTTGCGAACTTCGGCTTGGCGTTGCGGGCGAAGCGACATAAAACACGCGCTGCACGCGCCGCCGATGACTTCGGCAACAGCGATTCCGTCGCGGCTGCGTTGCGCCATACGGTTATAGACAGCGGCGAGTTTGTCCGGCAGGGTTACGAAAACTTCTTGTCTTTTGGCGGTTTGGGCTTTGAATTCTTTGCGGTTTTCGGCAAGTTCTTTGTCGAATTTGCCGATGGCGGCGGCGCGGTTTGATTCGAGCGAGTTGATTTCGTCGGCGCGTGTCGCAAGTTCGGCTTCGACGGCTTCGATTACCGTCATTTTTTCGACGATTTGCGTTTCGAGTGCGGCGATTTGTTTTAGCACAACGTCCAAATCGCGCATTGCCGTTTCGTATTCTTTTTGATTTTGGGCGTGTTTTAGGTTGCGGTCGTTGCGTGCCTGATAACTTTTTTGAAGTTCGAGATAAGTTTCGAGTTTAGCTCTTTCTTCCTGTGCTGTGTCCCGTCTTTGCTGGATTTCCCGAATAGAAGAGGCGTGCGTTTCAAACTCTTGTTCGATTACGGCACGCCTTTCATCTGCGGTATCAATTGCTTTTTTCAAATTTCTGATTTTGGTGTCAGTTTTTTGTAATTCTATTAATTTCTCGAGTTCTGCCTTCACTTTTTGTTAAAATCTCCTGTTAAATATGTGTTGCTATTAAATTATTTACATTATATTACGCCTTGCACGTTTTAGGAAAGCCATTGATGCTTTAATCGGAATAAGAAGCAATAGCGACTTGGCACAAAATCAAAAAAGCCAAATCGCTACTGCTCCTTGTCCCGATTTTTAAGGTTACAAACGTAACATAAATTTAATAATTGTGTAACACCAAATTCAATTCGAGGCGCGAAAATTTGATTTGATTATCCGCAACAAATTAACTTTTAAGAGGACATTTTAATGAATTTTCGATTCAGCCGAAATACGTTTTCAGCTATTGTTTTCAGTATTTTATTCGTTTTTCCGTTTGCCGTTTTCGCGCAATCCGATTCAGGAAGCGCATCGGTCGAAGGCACGGCGACAGACGCAAACGGCGCGATTGTGCGCGGCGCAAGCGTGATCGTCAGAAACACCGAAACAGGTTTGACGCGCACGGTTATCACCAATGAAAACGGTGCATTTTCCGCGCCTGTTTTGCCTGTCGGCAAATATTCCGTAACCGCAAATGCCGAAGGTTTTGCCGAATTTAAGCAAGAAATTGTTTTATCGGTCGGCGAAACGACTTCGGTAAATATCGTTTTATTGCCGAAAGGCGCGACGGCGGACGTTACCGTTATGGCTGGAAACGAACTCATTGACACCGAATCTTCGGCAACCGGGACTTCGATAACTTCGCGCTCGATTGCCGATTTGCCCATGCGCGGAAGAAATTTTGCCGAGTTTGTTCAATTAACGCCCGGCGTTGTTCAAGAATCCGACCGCAAAGGTTTGGTCATCGGCGGACAGCGTTCGATAAACTCGAATGTTTCGATTGACGGCGCGGATTTTAATGATTCTCTGCAAGGAAATCAGCGCGGCGGAAACGATGCAATTTTTTTCTTTCCGCAAACGGCAATCAAAGAATTTCAAGTCGTTCGTTCGGGCGCAACCGCCGAAGTCGGACGCACGGGCGCGGGTTTTGTCAACGCCGTTACGAAAAGCGGAACAAACAATTTTCGCGGCGAAGCGTTTTATTTTAACCGCAATGATCGCCTGACTTCGCGTGATGCTTTTGGCAACGACGGCGCAAATAATCAAAATCTTTTCGGCGGCTCGATTGGCGGTCCGATTGTCAAAGACAAAGCGTTTTTCTTCATCGGCGCAGAGCAGAATTTTTTGCGGATTCCATATTTTGTAGATTTTTCGCCAAGTGCAATTGCGCTTCCGGCAGAAATTGCCGCGCTCGAAGGCGAACAACTTTCGACCAACAATCCGACATCGGTTTTTGCGCGTTTCGATTTTAATTTAAACGAACGAAACACGCTCAATTTTCAATATTCTTATTCGCGTCTGCAATCCGAAAATTTCGTGGCAATTGATGATGGAATTGTAATTACGGACGTTGCCGCCACGCAGAATGTTTTGCGAAACGGTTCGAGCAACGGCTTGAAAGGTTCGTGGGTTACGATTGCGGGCGCAAACATTGTTAATGAAATTCGCGGACAAATCGCCACCGACAATCGCCGCGAAGATTCAAACATCGGCGGCGCAGATATTCGCGTTTCGGGCATTGGACGACTCGGCGGTTCAAACAGTCGTCCGCGAATTTTCAACACGACGCGCTATCAGCTTTCGGATAATCTTTCTTACACTGCCGGAATTCATCAACTGAAATTCGGCGTTGACATCAACATCAATCGCTTTGAAGCCCAGCGCGTAACCAACGGCACGGGAACTTGGCGTTTCAACAGTTTGCAAGATTATATCAATCTTATTCCGCGCCGTTTCGACCAAGCCGTGCCGATTATCGGCGATGCACTTTTGGCGACAGGCTATCAAAAAGAATACGCATTTTTTGCAACGGATAAATTCAAACCTTACAAAAACCTGACCGTAACCGCGGGACTGCGTTGGGAAGGTTTGGACAATCCGACTCCGCCGAATCCAAATTTTGCTTTGCGCGAAACACAAAGAATTCCCGATGATTTTCAGCAATGGCAACCGCGTCTCGGCGCATCGTGGGACGTTTTCGGCGATGGAAATTCGGTCTTTCGCGTTTCCGCCGGAATTTACAATTCGCGCACACCGGCGATTTTGTTCTATCGCGTTTTCACGAATAACGATTTGGTTACGAAAGATTTGCGGATTGACGAACGCAGCGGCGCGTGTCGCACGGCTCTCGGCGCGGCGATTCCGACCAACTGTTTTTTCAGAGGCACGGGCGCACTCGTAACTTTTCCGAATGTTTTGAGCGGAATTTCGAGCGCAACTCTCGCCGCTTTTACAATTCGCAACGGTGCGGCTCTGACTCGCGCTTTCGGTTTTGACGAGGATTTCAAAAATCCGCGCACGTTTCAAACTTCGGCGACTTGGGAGCAAAAAATCGGACAAGATTTTGCGCTTTCGGTAAGTTATATGCGCTCCTCGGCGTGGAATCTGCAACGCCGTGTTGATCGAAATTTGTTTGCGCCGACGATTCAAGCAAGCGGGTTACCTGTCTTTCCCGTCAACGCGCAAGGCGGCGCACTGCGACCGAATCCGAACATCGGAATTTATTCAATCAACGAATCAACCGCGCATTCGACCTATAACGCGCTGGCGATTTCCCTGCGCCGACGTTTCGCGCAACGCTTTCAATTTGAAGTAAATTACACGCTTGCCGATAACCGCGACGACGATTCAAACGAACGAAATTTTTCGCGTGAACCAACGCTCAATCCGTTTAATTTAAAAGCCGAAGCCGGACCGTCGAAACAAGACGTGCGCCATAACTTTAATTTTAGCGGCGTTTTTGATTTAGGTTACGGATTTACATTAAGCGGAATTGCCATTGCGCGAAGCGGATTTCCCTACACGCCGCGAATTATTGACGGCGAAGATTATCAAAACGACGGCAACGATGCCAATGACCGCGCTATCGTGAACGGTCAAATCGTTGGACGCAACAGCGCACGGCAACCGTCATTTTTCAATCTCGATTTGCGTCTTTTGAAGAAATTCAACTTCGGCGAGAATATGAATCTGGCATTTTCGGCAGAAGTTTTCAATGTAACCCGAAGCACGAACAGAGGTTTCGGCGTTGACGGCATCAGCGATTTTTGCACGACAAACGCGGCTTTAATCAGCACATCAAATTCGTTAAACATCACTTGCCCGACCGGAACTTCGCCGTCAATCAACGCCGCAGTTCCCTACACCGCACCGTCATCCGCACGCTTCGGCGGACCGCGACAGTTGCAACTCGGCGTGAGATTTACGTTTTAAGAGATTTGCCCACGAAAGACACGAAAGACACGAAAATAAGAAATTCTTTAGTTTTATTTTTCGTGTCTTTCGTATGTTTCGTAGGCAAAAAAATTGGTTTAATTAACAAAAATCTCGAAATGCTTGCGTAAATTTATCGAATTAAAAACCTCGCGCTTTCCGTCAGTTTCAACCAAAAACCAATTCGGAAAATCTTCATCGCGCAATAAAATTATTTCTTCGTCGTGCTTTTTCATCCCGAAATGTGTGAGCCGTGCCGCCGCGAGTGCGCCGCCGCGCATAAATCCGTCTGACGGCGTGCGCGTCCAACCCGCTTCGAGCGAAAGACATCTTACTCCAAGACGAAGCCGTAAAATTGCGCCGACCATATTGGCTTTATTAAATTCAAATTGATGCGGATTTTCGTTTTCAATCGTGATTGAAATATGTCCGCGATTAGCAAAAGCGGCGATTTCGGTCAGCGAATCGAACAGCCATTTAACGCTTGCCGCACGAATCGAATCGTTTGCCATTCGCAAATTCAAATAGTCGGCAACATCGGCACTTTGCGATTCGGCAATTTTCGTTTCAAGTTGTTTTGCCCAAACTTGTTCCAATTCGTTCATCAATTTGAGCATAAACCTTTGCGGTATTTATTTGCAATTTCGTGATAAGATTGGTTCGATATTGGTTAATAAGGAAGCTATTCCAAAAATGTTTGACTCCTTTGCGAACTTTGCGCCTTTGCGGGGGAAAATCGCTTATTTCCCGCAAAAGCGCAAAGTTCGCAAAGAAAATTTTAGAGATGATAACTCATTATCTATTTTTGAAATATTTTCTAAAAAACGTATTTATGAAGAATTTTATAATTTTATTTTTAGTATTTTTACTCTCCGCATCAGTTTTGGCACAAAAACCGACAAAAACGCCAACTCCGAAGAAAACCACTCAAACAAATAAACCTTCCAACGAAAAAACGGAATTTGAAAAAGCCGTCGCCGTAACCAATGCGGCGGAACGCATTACGGCATTGCAAAATTTTATAAAAAACTTTCCGAAATCCGCGCAAATCGTTCGCGCTCAGGAATTAATCGTCAGCGCACGGGCGCAAATCGGCGATGAAAAATTGCAAGCTGGCGAAAAAGAAAACAGTTTCAACTTTTTCAAAATGGCAATCCAAGACGCGCCCGCGCCTGTTTCAGACAAACTTTTTGGCGATGTTATTTTACAGATTCCGACCAATCTTTTCATCAGCGGCGAACGCGAAAAAGCCGTCGAAATTGCCAAAATCATCGAAGAAAAAATCGGCGCAAACGCCAAACAAATCATCGGGTTAGCTTCGTTTTATCTCGGCACGGAAAATTCTGTCGAAGGCAAACGTCTGGCAAAAAGAGCGATTGAAATTGACAGCGTTATGCCGTCTGCTTATCAAACGCTTGGGCTTAGTTATCGAATGGGTTTTATGCTCGATGATGCGATTGCGGCTTATACGAAAGCCTCGGAATTAGACGCGGCTTCGATAATTTCAAAGCGAAGTTTGGCAGATTTGAAACGCGCCGTCGGAAAATCGGACGAAGCGATTGCTCTCTACCGCGAAGTTTTGATTATGGATGCCGAAGACGGCGCGGCGAAAAACGGCGTGATTCTCGCGCTGTTCGATTCGGGCAAAAAATCGCAAGCCGAAAGCGAATTTAACAAATCAATCGAAGCGAATCCGAATAATTTATTTCTTCTCGTCGGCGCGGCTTATTGGTATGCGGCGAACAAAAACGGCGAACGCGCAGTCGAACTCGCACGGAAAGCTCTCGAAGTCGAACCGCGTTACACTTGGGCGCACATCGCGCTCGGTCGCGGACTTCTGGCACAAAATAAACCGCTCGAAGCCGAAAAAATTCTGCTTGCCGCAAAACAGCACGGCGATTTTCCGACGCTCGATTACGAACTTGCAACGGCGCGTTTTGAAGCCGGATTTTACCGCGAAGCCGCCGAAACTTTGCGCCGCAGTTTTAGTTTAAACTTAAAGGATAATTACGTTCGCGCTCGTTTGGGCGGTCGTGTATGGCTCGAAGCTGCGACTTTTTCCGAACTTCTCGGTGCAGAACGCCGTGCCGGAATTTATCAGCCGCTTGCCGCCGACACCGAAGAAAACTCAAATCGAATGAAAACTTTGCTCAATTTGTCGCAAAGACTCGACGATGCAAAAGCAACCGATGAACAAATTACGGAAGCGGCAGACAAATTTATCGGCGGCGAAGATTCGATGAAATTTTATCGCCAAATGTTTGCGGCGCGTCAACTTTTGCAGAAGAAAAAGGCTTTGCCGAAAATTCTGGAAATCGTCAAAGCCGCCACGCCAAAAGTTGATTCTGCGCTGACAATTTCAAATCCGGCGGCGGCGGTTTTGGCGGACGCGCTTTACGAAACCCGCACTTTTGCCGTTTCGCGTAATCAAGTCGTCATCGTGCCGGACGTTCCGCGCCAGACGCTTTCAAATATTTTGCGCGGCGAAATCGAAGAAATTACCGGCTGGACGCTGTTCGAGCAAAACAAACCTGCCGAAGCAATCGTGCGTTTGAACCGCGCATTGAGCATTTTGCCGGAAAAAAGTTCGTGGTGGCGTTCGAGCCAATGGCGTTTAGGCACAGCACTCGAAGCCGACGGGAAATTGCCCGAAGCTCTCGACGCATATATCAAATGTTACCTTTCGGACACGGCGAATTATTCAAAATACACCGTTATCGAAACGCTTTATACAAAAATTAACGGTTCAAACAACGGTTTGGAAACCAAAATCGGCGCAAAACCTTCGATGACCGCTCAAACCGAAACAGTCGCCAAAACAAAACCTTCGCCCACGCCAATAAATGACGCGCTGCCGATTGCCACGCCGACTCCAACGACGGAAATTAAAACCGAAATTTCGCCGACTCCGACCGAAAAAATCGAAGAAACCAAACCGCAACCAAGTCCGAGTCCGAAAACGGAAGAAAAAACCGAAACCAAGCCGAAAGAAGAAACAAAAACCGAACAAAAATCACCTTTCGAGCCGGTAGTTATTACCATTCCGAACAACGATACGAAACCGAAAACCGAAGAAACAAAAACTGAAGAAAAGAAAACTGAAGAAAAGCCGACTTCAGGTGAAACACGCCAACGAAAAGTCGTCGAAAAAACCGTCGAAACCTGCGTCATTGCCGCCAATCAAGAAAGCGTTTCGCTTCTTAATGGCGGCGGCACAATCGCCGTGTTGGTCGGATTTGAAGAAAAAGGCGGCGATTTAAAACAAATCAAAGGCGTTACGAACAGTCCCAACGACATCCAAGTCGTTCCCGATTACGAATTTTCCGAAAATACCGGACGAGTTCTTTTCGTCATCAGATCAATCAGCACCAAAAAAGGAATTTACACCGTAACTTTTGAAGCACCTTGCGGAAAGAAGGAGATTGCGGTAATAGTTAGATGATGGAAGAAAAGAAAGCGAGAAAGCGAGAAAGCGAGAAAGCGAGAAAGCGAGAAAGCGAGAAAGCAGGAAAGCGAGAAAGCGAGAAGATTGTCGAAGAAATCTCACCTTCTCCCCTTCTCACTTTCTCCCCTTCTTCCTCAAGGAGCGGCTACGTCGCGCTCATCGGTCGTCCGAATGCGGGGAAATCTACGCTTTTAAATCGGCTTGTCGGCGAAAAAATTGCGGCGGTTTCTAACAAACCGCAAACGACGCGGCATAAAATTCAAGGTATTGTGACGAAACCTGCGGGACAAATCGTTTTTGTTGATACGCCGGGCGTTCACAAACCCGGATTTTTGTTAAATCGGCGAATGATGTCGGCGGTTCACGATGCGATTTTGTCGGTTGATTTGCTGGTTTTAATGCGCGATGCTTCGGTTTCGACCGGAAACGGCGATAGATTTGTTTTCGATTTAGTCAAAGATTCCGGCAAAAAAGCGGTTCTCGTATTAAATAAAATTGATAAGATCAAAGAAAAACACACGATTTTGCCGTTGATTGAATATTACTCAAAAGAATTCAACTTTGAAGAAATCGTGCCTGTTTCCGCGCTCAAAGGCGAAGCGGTTGACAAACTTCTCGACCAAATAATCAAACATTTGCCGCAAGGTGAACCGATTTTCGGCGAAGATGAAATGACCGATCAATCAATGCGAACAATCGTCGCGGAAATGGTCAGAGAAAAAATTTTGCAATCAACCGGCGAAGAAATTCCATATGTTACGGCAGTCGTAACCGAAATGTTTGACGAAACAAACCCCGCAATGCCGAAAATTTACTGCGCGATTTACGTCGAACGCGCATCGCAAAAAGCAATCATCATCGGCAAAGGCGGCGCACGAATCCGCGATGTCGGCACAAAAGCCCGCGCCGACATCGAAAAACTGCTCGGCACACAGATTTTCTTGAAACTTTTTGTCAAAGTCGTCGAAAATTGGCGCAACCAAGAAAGAAGTTTGGACGAAATCGGTGTCCACGAATAGTAATTGGTAATTGGTAATTGGTAATTGGTAATTGGTTTTTGACTTAATTACCAATTACCAATTACTTATTATAAACCAAGTTAATACAAACCTTTTTCACCCGGCGGGCGAGTTTTCCAGCGTTTGTGCATCCAGAGCCATTGTTCGGGATTGGCGCGGATGAATTTTTCGATTTCTGCCGTGTAGAGCGCGGTTGTTTCGTTAATGTCTTGATGGCGATTTCCCGTGCGGACAGGTTCGATGATTTTGCCGTAGCCGACACGATAGCGTTTTTTTTGCTCGTCCCAAACGCAGAACATTGGCACAATCAGCGCATTGGTGCGAAGCGCGAGCATCGCCACGCCGCTCGTCGTGCAAGCCGGAACATCGAAAAACGGCACGAAAACGCCTTCTTTCGGATGCGCGTTGACATCGGGCAAAACTCCTAAAATATTACCTTGACGCAAGATTTCGATAACCGACATCACCGCATTCGTTTTATTTATCGGTTGATTTCCGAAGCGCGTCCGAAGCCGCACGGTCAAATCTTCAATCAACGGATTATCCAGCGGACGCGCCAAATATTTCAGAGGTTCGCGCAAAGCCGAATACGCAAAAACACCGATTTCCCAATTTCCCAAATGCGGACTGACCAAAACAACGCCACGACCTTTGGCACGTTCGGCTTCATAAAATTTCAATTCATCGGAGTTTTTATTTTCGTCTTTTTCAAATTCAAATTCGGTCATTTCCGCCAATGTTTCCGGCGTAATGTTGAAAAATTGACTGAATTCGCCTAAGATTCTACCTAAGTTTTGAAACGCTTTTTTTAAGATTTGCTCGCGCTCCGCCAACGGTTTTTCGGGAAACGCAATTTCCAAATTCCGCAAACCTGTGCGCCGCAATCCGCCTAAAAACGGATAAACGATTTTCGCCAGCAAAATGCCGCAAGCAATCGCCACCGAGCGCGGTAGAAAACTGAAAAAACCGAAAACCACACGAACCGGCGCGTATTCAATCCAAATTTGTAAAGTGCTTTTTTTTGCCACGATTAAAGAAGAAAAGTAAAAAATTTTAATTTGTTTGCAGTGCGAAATTTACTCATTTTCGCTTTTCGGCGGCATTAAATCGCTGACCTTGATTTCGACTTCGGGAAAAGCGACAAGGTTGAAAGTTTCGTCTTCGATATAAGTTTTTTTGAACCGATAACCGTCTTCGGAAGGCTCGCGGTAATCTTCGATTTCGTTGTTATTGAGATTCAAAATCAAATATTGCGGAATCCCGTTTCGCGCATAACTCAGGGCTTTCTGGCGATCTTTGACGATTGAAGTTTCGGCAACTTCCGAAATCAGATAAATATCTTGCGGTGTCGGATGCAGAAAATCGTATTTTTCAATCGGCGGAATGAGCAATGCAACATCCGGCTCAGGCTCGGAAAAATCGTCAAGCCGAATCGGGTCTTGCGCCGAAAAAACAACTCTTTCGCGCAGATAAATTTCAATGGCGCGGTCAATTCTTCTGATTGTATTCGCGTGTCTTGTTCCTTTTGGACTCATTTTTATCAATACTCCATCCCACAATTCGATTCTTTCGTCTTCGTCAAAAATCCCGTGTTCGATCATTTTGTCGTAGTCTTCAACACGCAGACGATAGAGGTTTGAACCGTTTCCATTAGCCATCGGAGCAAAAGTTTTTTCTTGTAATTCGAGAACAGCCGACATAATTTTCCTCCGCTAGATTTTAGCAAAAATCCGCGCTTTTTGAAATGATAATTCAACCGCCGATAAAGCTCATTGAGCGCGATGCGGGTGCGAAGTTTTTTTGATTGATGTAATGTTGCGGTTCTTTTTGGAACACGACTTCGCGGATGAATTGGATAATCTCTTTGCGGGTTGCGCCACTTCGCAGAATGTCGCGCAAATTGTGTTCTTTTGTCGAAAAAAGACAAGTGCGAATTTGTCCGTCAGCCGTCAAGCGAATGCGCGAACACGCGCCGCAAAACATTTGCGTGACGGGTGCAATGATACCGATTTCACCTTTTGCGCCGTCGGCAAATTCGTATTTCCACGCCGTTTCCGAACCGCGTGATTTTTCTTTTAGTCGGAGCGGAAAACGCGCATTTATCTGCGTGAAAATTTCCTTACCCGAAACGACTTGTTCGCGCCGCCATTCGTGCTGTGAATCGAGCGGCATATATTCGATAAACCGAATCGCCAAATCGTTTTCACGCGCAAACCTTGCAAAATCAACAACTTCCGTATCGTTCCAACCGCGAACGACGACGGCATTTATTTTTACAGGTGTTAAATCTGCTTTTTGCGCCGCTTCGATAGCTTCCAAAACTTCTTCAAATTTATCAACGCCCGTAATCTTTTTGAAATTTTCTTTGTTCAGCGAATCGAGCGAAATAGTTACGCGGTCGAGTCCGAGATTTTTTAGATTTTCGGCGCGATTTTTTAAAGTGTGTCCATTAGTCGTTAAAGCTAAATCGAGCAATTTGCGATTGCCTTCTTCGAGAATTTGGAATTTGGAATTTGGAATTTGGAATTTAAAGACAGCGAGTTTTTCAACCAAACTTTCAACATCTTTTCTAAGCAGCGGTTCGCCGCCCGTGAGCCGAATTTTTTCGATTCCCAAACCGACAAAAATCTCGCAAATTTCGGCGATTTCTTCAAACGTCAGAATAGTTTCCTTTCGCGCAAGCGGCGGTTCACCGTTCGGCAAACAATAAAAACAACGAAAATTACAACGGTCAGTCAAACTAACGCGCAAATCGCGGATTATTCGGTTGTGAGAATCTTTCAGCATTGGTTTAATGATACAAGAAAGCGAGAAAGTGAGAAAGCGAGATGGGGAGAAAGCGAGAAAGTGAGAAAGTGAGAAAGTGAGAAAGTGAGATTGTTGAATGACTTTTCAGCTTTTCAGTTCTAATTTTTCTATTTTAGACGATAAAGCTGATAATTATTCAACTATCTCCCCATCTCACTTTCTCACTTTCTCGCTTTCTACCGAAACCCGTCGGCAATTTTCTTCAATTGTCCGAGAGCTTTTTCCTTGTTTGAATCGGGCATTCGTGAAAGAATAACGCGGATTTCGGTGATTAGCGAATTAAATTCGGCGCGGTCGCTGACATCGCTCGGACCGTTGTAGATTTTCTTTTCGCTTGAATCGGCGGCAATCGGTTCGAGAAAATTGATGATATTCGTTAAGGCTTCCGCCGAATATTTGCCGTTCGGATAATAATTCAAATATTCGCCGTCGGTCATCCGAATCAAGAAAACATAGCAATTTACATAACCTTCGCATTCGCCCGGAAGCGAAGTTTTCGCGCCTTCCCAAGCGATTTGTTCGCCGGCAGGCGTGTTTGTGTATTTTGAATGCAAATCCCAAAAAAGCGGTGCGCGAACATACCACGCGCCGACAGGTTCGCTATAAACGACGTTTTCATTTTGCGCTTTGAGAAAATCTTGATAAGTTTTTTCGTCTGTTTTATCGGTCGGAATCGCGTTGAGCGCGTAACGCAACGACATCAGACGTTTCAAACCGAATTCCGCCGCCGTGTTTGCGGTTTTGATTTCGGGCTGAATGCGCGTCAAAAAATCATACATTTCAACGGCTTCGGCAAACGTCGATTTTTCCGCTTTGTAATTTTTCGTGATGATTTGGCGATAGATTTCTTCGTTGCCGTTTTCATCGGAATTTGTCGCCAGAGTCGCCGCAATCCAACCGCTTTTTTGATTCGGAAGTTGGACGCGATACCAGCCGGATTTTTTCTCGACAACCGAATAAGTCGAACCTAATTTGGCGCGTGTGATTTCCGAAGCAGTCGAACTTGCCGAACTGCGAACGGCAACCGACGGCGCATTTATCAAAACTTTTTGCAAAACGGTGTTGGTTTGCGTCGTTGTTGTTGTCGGAGATTTGGTAGTTGTCGGAGATTTGATAGTTGTCGGTTTCTTCGGCGTGGGCGTAGTTTTTGCCGTTGTCGTCGGCTTTTTCACGGTCGGTTTCGTGTTTTTATTCGGTGTCGGTGTCGCTTTTGCCGTAGTTTTTTTCGGTGTCGGTTTTGGTGTAGATTTCGCCGTAGTTTTTTTCGGCGTTGGTTTTGGTGTTGCCTTAGCAGTCGTTTTCTTTGGTGTCGGTTTCGGCGTAGCTTTGGCGTTGGTTTTCTTCGGAGTCGGTTTCGGTGTAGATTTTGCCGTTGATTTTTTCGGTGTTGGTGTCGCTTTTTTCTTCACGGGCGTTGAGGAAATTTCAAATTCATTTTCCGCGCTGACACTTTGCGAATTGCCGAAAAATCCGAAGGACGCAAAGACAAAAACCGCTGTTAAAATAGCAATATTCCGATAATAATTTGTGTTTTGATACTTCATAATTTTTCTTGCGAATGTCAGAACGGGGAGCGGTAGCGACTCGCTAAAATTGCCGGCGAGTCGCTACCGCTCCCCGTTCTGACACGCTTTTCGAGAATTTTCGAGCAAAGCGGCAGCGTTTCTTTGCAAACCGCCGAGTTTTGTGCGCTTCATTGCACTGCGCCGAAATTTTTCGGCGTAGCGTTCGGGCGAAAGATTTAATATTTCCTGCAAATCTGCGGAAACATTGTTTTCGCGCGGCTGAAATCTCGTTTCTTCAGTCGGTTTTTCAAAACGATTCCAAGGGCAAACGTCTTGGCAAATATCACAGCCGTAAAGCCAGCCGTGCAGATTTTCTTTGATTTCAGGTGAAAACTCGGGAGAGCGCAGTTCGATAGTAGAATAAGACAAACACGCCCGCGAATCAACTACAAACGGCGCAACAATCGCCTGTGTCGGACACGCATCGAGACAAGCCGTGCAAGTTCCGCAATGATTTTCAACTGTTTCCGTGTCATATTCAAGTTCCAAATTAAGCAAAATTTCGCCGAGAAAAACCCACGAGCCAAACTCTTTCGTAATCAAATTTGAATGTTTCCCGATCCAACCCAAACCGGCGCGAACTGCCCACGCCTTGTCCATTACGGGAACAGTATCAACACATATTTTGCCTTCTGCATTTTCGTCTAAAGTCTTGATAAAACTAAGCAATTCGCGCAATTTTTCTTTAACGACATCGTGATAATCATCGCCCCAAGCATAGCGTGAAACTTTGCCTTTTGATGAATTTTCTTCGTGTTCGTGCGGCGTAAAATAATTCAAAGCGACGACGACGATTGATTTTGCATCTTCAAAAATCAAATTCGGATTCGCACGTTTTTCAGGTTCGCGTTCCATCCATTTCATCTCACCGTGAAAATCGTTTGCGAGCCATTTTTTTAGATTGTCGCTTTCGCCCGTCAAAACTTCGGCGCGGGCAATCCCGATTTTGTGAAAGCCGATTTCGTGCGCTTTGCATTTGATTTTTTCGGTAAAGGTCATAGAAAAAAGATTATCATATAAATATCGGTTGAGAACTTATTCAAACCGGAAAGGTTTGAACAGAATCATAAATTATCAGCTATCAGTTATTCGTTATCAGTTATTCCGAAAAGAAAAACGATTTTCTTTTCGGAATAACTGATAACGAATAACTGATAGCTGATAACCGAAACCAAACGAACAAGTCTCGACAAGTCGCTACCGCTTCTTGTTCTAATTTTATTTGCTTGATAAATTTTACAGATATGGAACATTTTGACGTATTGATTGTAGGCGCGGGACTTTCGGGAATTGGCGCGGCGGCGCGTTTGAAGATGGAATGTCCAAACAAAACTTTTGCGATTTTTGAAGGTCGTGCGGCGATGGGCGGAACTTGGGATTTATTTCGTTATCCCGGCATTCGTTCGGATTCGGATATGTTCACGCTCGGTTATCGTTTTCGCCCGTGGAGCGATCCGAAAGCGATTGCCGATGGTCCGGCGATTTTGAAATATATCCGCGAAACTTCCGAAGAATTCGGACTCGATGAAAAAATTCGCTACGACACGCGCGTTAAAAAAGCGTCTTGGTCAACCGATGAAGCGCGGTGGACGATTGAAACGGAAAACTCGGACGCGAAAATCACTTGTAATTTTCTTTATCTCTGCACAGGTTATTACGATTACGAAAACGGTTACACGCCCAACTTTGCCGGAATGAATCGCTTTCGAGGGCAAATCGTTCATCCGCAAAAATGGACGGAAAATATTGATTATACAAACAAACAGGTCGTCGTTATCGGCAGCGGCGCAACGGCTGTAACGCTCGTCCCCGCGATGGCGGAACAAGCCGCGCACGTTACGATGCTTCAGCGTTCGCCGACGTATATCGTTTCGCGTCCGGCAAAAGATTCGATTGCAAACTTCCTTCGCGCCGCGCTTCCGTCAAAAGCGGCTTACACAATTTCACGTTGGAAAAATGTGCTTTTGGGAATATTTTTTTATAAGTTGGCGCGAAAACGTCCGTCGGTAATGAAAAAATTGATTGCCAAAGGCGTGAAAAAAGAATTGGGCGAAGACGCGCTCAAACATTTTACGCCGAATTATAATCCTTGGGATCAACGCTTGTGCCTCGTGCCGGATTCCGATCTTTTCAAATCAATAAAAAGCGGCAAGGCGGAAATCGTAACCGACCACATCGAAAATTTCACGGAAACCGGACTTAAATTGAAATCCGGCGAACATCTGGACGCGGACATAATCGTTACAGCAACCGGATTGGTTTTGAAATTGATGGCTGGTTTGGATTTATTTGTGGACGGCGAAAAAGTCGAGATGTCGAAAACGCTGGCTTACAAAGGAATGATGTTTAGCGGTGTGCCAAATGCCGTGTCTGCCTTCGGTTACACGAATGCTTCGTGGACTTTGAAATGCGATTTGACCGCCGAATATGTTTGCCGTCTGTTGAAATTTATGGACAAAAAAAACTATAAAATCGCCGTGCCGCGACTCAAAGATGCGTCAATCGAAGCCGAGCCTGTTTTGGATTTTAATTCCGGCTACGTTCTGCGGGCATTAGACGATTTGCCGCGTCAAGGTTCAAAAACGCCGTGGCGTGTTCATCAAAATTATGTCGCAGATCTTTCAGCGATGCGTTACGGCAAGCTCGATGACGGAACGATGGAATTTAAATAAACTTGTCAGAACCGCCTGCGGTAGCGGGCTGGTTTAAGTTTGAACATCAGCCTTTTGATAATAACGATAAACCGCCCGCTACCGCAGGCGGTTCTGACAAGTTCGCAAAAAAAAAGGGCAGACCGAAGCCTGCCCTTTTTTTAATTAAATTTCAAACTTAGAAATTAAGTCTGAAACCGAATTGTAATTGACGTTGGTCGTAAGCAGCGGTCGAACGGCTGAAATAACTGCCTTTGGAGCGTTCGTTACGCAGATTTACGTCCGTAAAGAACGGCGACGCGCTGGCTTCGTTGAAACGATTGAAAAGGTTGAAACCTTCTGCAATCAATTCGAGTCGCACTCTTTCACCGAAACGGATTTGACGCGCAATACGCATATCGAGCGAAGCGTAGCCGGCGAGAATTCCGCGGTTGCGCCCTAAAGCTCCAACCGAAAAACGTCCGTTTGTAATCAATCCCGTCGAACATCCGACCGACCCCGGAACGCAGAGCGAACCGTCAGCATTAACACTCGGTCTGTCAGTTTGCGATGATTGGTCGTTGTTCGCATCAACATTGGTGATGATATTGAACGGACGACCCGACGAAATTTCCAGAATCGGAGCAATCGAGAAATCCGAAAAGAATTTCTGCAAACCGCTTCCATTGCGCCACGAAACCGGCGATGACATCACGCCGCTGAAAACGAAACGATGACGTTGGTCAAATAACGAATCCGCTTTTTCGGCGCGGAAATTGTTGACATCTTGCGGAACCAACAACGTCTGCAAATCCGATGAATCGTCAATCGAATGCGACCAAGTGTAGCTTGCCAAGAATGTAAAATTATTGGCATACCGACGTTTTAATTCGATGTTCAATGCGTTGTAGTTTGAATTACCATCCGAAACCTGAGCATTGACCGCACCGAACGGCGAAAGCACGCCCGGCGTTCTCAAACTTCCGGCGATTTGCGAATCGAGAACCGCTTTTGAAACTAGACCGCCCGAAAGAGCCGCCGCCAAAAAGTAGTTCGGGGCATTCGGACGGAAAAAGTTAGCGATTGCCGGAGCCACGACGCGACCGCCCGGACATTGGGCAACCATTCCCGGAATGACTACTGCACAGCCGACACCTGCCGGAGTTCCGGGCGCGGTTGTCGGAATCGAAAAGGCAACTGCCGCTTGTGTTGAAGTCGGAAGCGCACCGCCGAAAAAGCGTTGGAAATTCTGAATTTGCAAAGCGGTATTCGGCGAATTCAAATCTGTCGGACGCGGAAGATGATGCGCTCCGACGAAAATGTATCCGACGGAAATCGCCATATCTTTGGTTATTTGACGTTCAAACGTCAGATTCGCTTGCGTTGCCGAAGCATATTCAAAATTTTGTGAAATCGGAAGCACAAATGGCAAAACCGCCCCGAAACCGGTAAAGGTCTGGTCGTTAAAGCGTTGTCTGCCGAATTGATATTGCGCCGAAGCCGCAACTCCGGGCGTAATCGTTGCGCCGCAGATTGCCGGAAGCGATCCTTGAACACCGCAAACCGTGCCTTGAAACACTTGCGAAGCGTTAAAAAGCGAAGTCGGCGCAGGACTTCCTGCCGTCAAAACCGATTGCTGTTGTTGTGCGGCATCAGCGATGTCCGAGTTGAACGCAATCGCCAGAAGCGGGTGATCGTAGAAAAATCCGAGTGCGCCGCGAACAACCGTTTTACCGTCGCCGAAAACGTCGAAGGCAAAACCGAAACGCGGTGCAAAGTTATTGTAATCACGCGGAATTCCCTGTTGAACGCCGAGTGCATTTTGCGCGTTCAAGATGTCGTTTGACGAAAGTGTAATTCCGGTCAGCGGATCGCGGAAGGCAACCGGCGCGATGGTTTCCGTAAATTCAACGTCATAGCGCAAGCCGTAATTGAAGGTTAATCTTTTCGTCAACTTAAACGTATCTTGAGCGAAAAGCGCAAACGGTCTGTTTCTGATTTCGCTGATCGGATTGCCGAAACCTTGAATAAAGATTGAAGGCAAACCGAGTCCGTAAGATTGAACCGGCGTAAAATCGGGTAATCCGGCAAATGCCGCGTTAAGATTGGTCGGAGCGGTCGGACCGAAATTGAAAAGTCCGGCAAAGTTTAATTCAAAACGTGCCGAAGGAATTTCAACCCAGTTCATATCTGCGCCGAATTTAAAGGTATGGTCGCCCACAACATACGTCAAATTATCGGCAACTTGAAAGCGATTTTCCGTGCGACGGACAGGCGAGAAAAGTTCGCGCCCGATAAACGCCGTGCCGGAAATGTTAAACGAAACCGCATCGCCGTTTTGCGAACGGAAGGTCGTGATGCGTTTGGCGAATTGGAAACGGAAATCATTAACTAAATTCGTGCCGCCCGTCGTGGTTAAATTCAGCGTGAACGAACCGTCTTTAATGGTCGTAATACCCGTGCGCGAAAAATCGTTTTGTCCCAAAGATTGGTTTTGCGATTCGACTTGGATACCTGTTAAATTGCTCGTGTTGTAGCTGAAACGCAAGTTTAATTGATTTCTCTCGTTGATATTGTGGTCGGTGCGGAACGAAAAATAATTCGTTCTGTCCGTTACGGGGAAAACTCTCTGCAAACCGTTGAGCGCACGAAACGCAATCAGGTCTCCGCCGGCGTTAGTTGTGCCAAACGGAACAGGTGCGCCCGACAATAAAAACCGCGGACCAATCGTTCCCGGCGCAATCGGCGAAATTGCCGGACAGACACTGCCGTCATTAGGGCTGGAAAGCGGATTGATTCCGGTCAAAGCGGTTTGTCCGCCGCTCGAAGCGAAAAATGCGTAAGCCCGCGCCGCGCAGATGTTTGCCGCGACACCGCTGCCGACAAGCGTGTTAATTGCGGCGGCTTGTTGCGGTGTCAAATTATTAAAAGTTCTGCCAATCGGATTAATGCCCGCAATCACCGGAATCGTTGCCGAAGATGTCAGGTTTCCGGTAACATCGCTCGTAAAAAATCCCGATTCATTACGTTGACGGCGTTCAAACGAAGCAAAGAAAAAGTTTCGGTCTTTGCCGTTAGTGGCAACAGGTCCGCCTTCGCCGAAGTTCAAAAACGGCAAAGGTCCGCCGAGCGTTCCGCCGAATTGTGTTCTGGTGAACGCAGATTTGAACGGCGCAAAAGCGTTTCGTGCTTGAATGCTTTTATCGCGGATAAAGCCGAAAATATTTCCCGTGTAAGTATTCGTGCCGCGTTTGGTAACGACGTTAATAACGCCGCCCGTCGCGCGTCCGAATTCGGCGGTGTAGGAATTAGTTGAAACTTGATATTCCTGCACGGCTTCTTGCGAAACGGTGGTTCGCGCCGCGTTAATCGAGTTATCGGTAAAGTCTGCGCCGTCCACGTTGACTTGTGTCGAACGTCCGCGCTGACCGCCGACATTGATGCCGGATGTCGGTGCAGGTCCAATCGGGCGACCGTTGTCGCGTCCGACCGTCGAAAGCGTCAACGCAAAACCCGTTGCACTGCGTTCGTTAATCGGTAAATTGTCAATGCGATCTTCGCTGATCGTATTGGAAACAGTCGTGCTTGTCGTTTCAACAAGCGCAACCGAACCAATCGGAACATCAACCACAATAGAACTTGAACCCGGTTCTAAGGTTATGGTCAAATCGGCGGCTTGACCGACCGTTAATCTAATTGGCGGAAGAGCCGCTTTTTTGAACCCGTTGGCTTCTGCCGTAATAACATATTCGCTCGGCGGCAAGCTGATAAATTTATATTCACCGGAATCGTTTGTCGTAACTGTGCGCGTAATTCCGGTTGCCGCATCTTTGGCGACAACGGTTGCGCCCGGAACAACTCCGCCCGCTTGGTCAACGACCGTGCCGGATAAATCAGCCGCGTTGGACTGCGATTGTGCGAATGACGCGCTGAAGCATAAAAGAACCATCATCGCCGCCAAAAAACTTTGCGCGGCAATGCTGGAATTTCTTATAGAAATCGCTTTCATTATATTTTCTCCTTAAGTAACTTTTCTATTAAATTTTTTGAGAATTCGTCAACT
>JANNYB010000161.1:0-7505 GCA_031409875.1 Acidobacteriota bacterium
AGCCACGCTGCGGCACATCGGAATAAATCTGTTGAAGCAAGAAAAAACCTGTAAAAGAGGAATCGAAGGCAAACGCAAGAAAGCCGGTTGGAATGAAAATTACTTGCTTAAAGTTTTACAATTTTAATGCGTTCGCCCTAATCAATATCGTCGGTTCGGATATAAATTTGACCGTAATTTTCTTTTGGATCGAGTTCTCGAAACGCAAAAAAATGGATTTGGATATTATCTTTTTGCACCATCAAATAATCATCAAAGTCGCCGCCGTATTGCACGAAACCTAATTTATTGATGTAAAAATCTCGCGTTACGGATTTGTCGCACATCGGTAATTTTGGATTAATTTCGGTCAGCATATTTTTATGAAAGTAGCCCGCCAATCTTCGCTAATTAAAGAAAAAATTCGCGTTTATTCGCGTTTATTCGCGGGCAAATTTTTACTATAATTTCTATTTTCTCATCGAATAATCATCATTTAAACCTTTTCCCATCATAATTTGCGGCACACATCTTGTAATTCTCGATTCGCGAGTTGCAGATTGTTTGGGTTGCGAAAAATGAAGAATATAACCTTTTTGTCTGCCCGGCGTTAAAGTGTTAAAAGCATTTTTGAACGCCTCATTTTCATCCAATTTATTTTGCAGTTCTTCAGGAATTTCATATTGCAAAACGTCTTTATACTCGACTTTCAAACCTAATTTTTCAACTTCGATTGCTTCGTGAATATATGATTTTATGACGCTTTCCAACTCAATTATTTTTTGAACATCAGTAAATCGAATCACGCGAGCCGATTGCGTATTTTCGCCTTGTTTAGTTAAAATTCCTTTCTTGTCTTTTAACAACGCACCTTTGAAAAAACTAAGCACGCAATTTTCGTTAAATGCGCCGATTAAAACGATATTGCTTTTCTGAGAAGTATAAACCGGATGACTCCATTTCAATTCTTCGTCCAGCCCGCAATCGAGAACAATTTCGCGCAACATCGCTAATTCTGCATCCCAATTATGGACTTTGCATTCGGGCGTATTCACCAACGAACAACGTCCGCAACCTGCGGCGAAATATACGTCAACTTTGGGATTTGGTTTGTTCATTTAAATATAATCTTTCGCACCTTCGGCAGATTGCCGTGATAAACCGATGTTGTGCGCTAGGCGTTTCTATTTTGTTTTACTAATCGTCAGTCGGCTCCCAAAGTTGAACTTTGTTCCCTTCAACGTCAACGATATGAACAAACTTGCCGTAATCATACGTTTCAATTTTATCAACAATCGTTACGCCGTCTTTTTTGAGTTGCTCAACAAGTCCTTCTAAATCATCAACTCTGTAATTTATCATAAAGTCTTTGGTTGAAGGTTCAAAATACTTTGTGTTTTCGGGAAACGTATTCCAAGCGGTAGAACCTGTTTTGCTTGAATCTTCAGCATCCCGCCACTCAAAATTTGCTCCATATGCACCAACATCCATTCCTAAATGGGTTTTATACCATTCGCTAACTGCTTTAGGATCTTGACACTTAAAAAATACACCACCGATTCCTGTTACTTTTTTCATATTATTGTTATTTTTGGCGATTATTGTCTTGAAAGCAAATCCAAAACAGAATGAAATTGCCAGCCCAAAAATGCTGAATAGAGTTACAAATTCTCAATTACTGCTGACATTTGTCAGATTATTTCCTTAAAATCTTCTCCATTGCCTTACCTTTCGCCAATTCATCAATCAACTTATCTAAATAGCGAACTTTCTGCATCAATTTATCTTCGATTTCTTCAACGTGATAACCGCAAATTACGCCTGTAATTTGCGAAACATTCGGATTGAGTTGCGGTGCTTGAGCAAAAAAAGTTTCAAAATCGGTTTTATTTTCAATGTGTTGCAGCAATGAAAGGAGCGTTATATCCGGTCAGCCAAAATATAATTTCATCAACCTCTGCTTTGGTGCGACCTTTTTTTTCAGCTTTTGCGATGTAATGCGGATAAACACCCGCGAATGACATTTTGTAAACTCTTGTATTATTCATTTCTTAACATTTCTTTTCTCGCCAAGCTACCATTCTTGAATGATAATTCCCAATTGCTTATCCATCAAAGCGAACTCCTTTGCTCCCCAAGGACGAAGCGTAATTTCTTTGAGATTTGGATGAAGAAATTCGGGATGAGAAATTGAAACCTGCTCATAAACTTCTGCAATATTCTTTGTAACCAGCCTAAATTCAGGATTATGTTCTTTGGCAAGTTCTGCGTTTTCAAAAAGATTTATGCGTAAACCGTCTTTTTCTACTACGCAAAATAGTCTGGCGGAATTTATTTCATCGTGTCCGATTTCAAACTCCAAACACTCGACAAACAATTTCAAACCATCCGCAATATCAACATAAAAAATGTTCGGAACTAATTTTTCAAAATTCATATTTTACACCTTCATCATCACAAAATTATGTCTGTCAATCATTTATGGGCTTGTAACTCAAAACGATTTTGCCGCCGGAATATAACTTTGCTGATATTGGCTCAAATTTCCGAATTCCGTCAAGTGAGTTAAAAATAGTCAGACCGTTGCCCATCGCGGTTGGATTTATGATGAGATGATATTCGTCAATCAGCCCGTGTTTTATGAGTGATGAAACTAAACCTGCACCGCCGACAACAATAATATCTTTACCGTTTTGTTTTTTTAAGTTGGCAATCTCTTCGGCAATATCTCCTTTTGCCAAAACAGAATTGTTCCAAGTTGATTCATCAGGAGTTTTGGTAAAAACAACTTTTGGAATATCAACCAATTTTTGTGCAAATGGATGGTCAGGATTGCTAATCGCAGTATTTTCCCAATGATTTATAAAGCCGTCTGCCGATTTTCTGCCAAGCAAAAGCGTATCCGAAGAATCAAAATTAGAACTTAAAAACTCCAAAAATTCGTCATCAGGATTCCAAGTCATCCAGTCATTTTCTCCGTTTGGTCCGCCAACAAATCCGTTGATAGTCATTTGCATTGATAATTTTACTTTTCGCATTTTTCTCCTAAAACCTTAAATTATTTGAATTTAATTGCTCACTTGCCGAACGGATAAAGCATTGTTCACATCTCAATAATGATTCGAGGAATGTATCACAGATGAAACAACATTGCAAATCATAAAAAAAGACGAAGCCAAAACTTCGTCTAAATCAAAACGTCAATGATGCTCTTTCGCCCCATCAGGCAACTTTCCGTGATAAATCTCGCTTCCACTTTTCACAAATTCCTTCGCCTTTTCTGCCATTCCTCTAATCAAAAGCCAGAGGCAAGTCCCGATTTCGCCCAAGGCTTGAGGTTTTGACGCAATGCTTGAGATTAAACTTCCGCCGTAATTTTCAAACATCGTATTGCCGACAAAATTGACGAGATAACCGCAGCATCCGAGCATTAGCAAAATGCCTAAAACTTTGGGCAAAAAGCCGGATTTATAAACTAAAAAACCAAACGGAAAAAGCCAAAGTCCCCAAAAAATGCTCGCAATCAAAATGCCTCGGTCGTAATTTTCGAGCCAAAACATCGTCTGCGAATTGATTTGCGATGTGTCAACATTTTTCAGATAGTTTGTCCCGTTGATAAGTGTCAAAACGGCATATTTATTTTGTAAATTGAGCATCGAAATCGGCACGCTGACAACCGCTAAAATTACCATCAACTTTGCCGCAATCTCATTAACGGAGTGAAGCAAACGGTATAAAACAAAAGGCAAAAGCAGAAATGCAACGTAGCAAATTACACTGCTGATAATACTCAAGCGGAAAAGCGTTTGTGATTCGGTGATTTGCTGAAAAGTTTTCGCAGCATCGCTCCAAACAATCAATTTTGAAGGAACATAACCCAAACTAAAAGTTCCCGTTACCACGACGATTAAGTAAATTAAACCCGCCAATCTTGCAGTAGTTTTGTTAGTCCCAAGTTTCATATATTTTCTTCCTCAACTCGTTCCCAACCCCATGCATACCAAACAATCAGCGTGGTCAAACAAATTTCAACGAACGCATAAAAAACGTAAAAAACTCGCCACTCGGAAATCGAACTCGCACCGACCAATGCCACAAAAAGCGTATAAAACACCGCTAAACAAATATTTAATGCTCGGTTAATTGTTGGTTTCAAGATGACCGACAAACAAACCATTAACGACGGAATCAGCAAAAGCAATGCTGCGATAAAAAGTTTAGTCGGACTATCCAACTTATTTTCGCCATTCAATAGACCTTCAACTTTTTTCGGAACATACAACTCAAAATAGTCGCCGTATAAATAGCAAAACGTCACCGAAGCCCACAACGCCGCAAGTTTAAATTTCACGTTAATTTTAAAGTCCTGCAAATCATTTTTGCCCGTTTTCATAAATTCAAAATGTTTGATTGAAAGTTATTTGCCGATTCTTTTGCGTCTGCATAAAAACATACGGACTTTCAACCTAAAAAGTTTAACGAAAAATAGAAAAGGACGAAGCCGAAACCTCATCCAATCAAAAACACCAATTTAGAAAGTTTTAATGATGCTCTTTCGCCCCGTCAAGCAAATTCCCGTGATAAATCTCGTTCCCGTTGCCTTAAACTCCGCAGCCTTTTCCGCCATTCCGACTGCTAATGCTTTTTCTGCTTCAACATTTTGCTCTTTCGCATATTCGCGGACATCTTGCCTGATTTTCATCGAGCAGGAATGTTGTCCGCACATTGAGCAGAAATGGGCGAGTTTGGCACCATCGTTTAGGGAAAAGGCGAAGGACTCTCTAAAAAAACTGCTTCAAATTTCTTTTTCCTTTGACAGTTTGTTGTAAAATTTTATTTTTTATCTTCTTTTTTTAGTTCTTCCTGATAGTCATTCTCTAAATCATTCATTTTCTCAAAATACGCTTTTTTATCACTGAAAATAGTTGGATTGTATGAATCATTTGGTTGCCGGAGTTTATGCAAATTAAACTGGCTGGCGTGAGAAGCTACCCACAAATCAAAATCTAAATTTTTCATCGAATTGATAGTGTAGGCATAATCTTTTTGAATATTCGGATAGGTTTTAACCTCAGAGAATTTCCCGTCAATAACTATAGATGGCAGATTGGCAATAAGAACTTTATATGTTTTATTTCCATCTTTTACCTTGACCAAATAACTGCAAGAGCCTTTGGTATGACCGGGATGACTAAGTAAGGTCAATTTTGTGCCTCCCAATTTTATAACTGATTGATCTTTCAAAAGTTTATCGGGAACTACAGGTTCAAAAGTTTCGCCGTATTTTCCCATCTCATAATCGGTTTTTCCACCGGTTTTTAAGGCATCTGCATCGGGTTTGTTGACAAATAATTTCGCACCGGTTTCCTTTTTTATCTGAGCTAATGCTCCCGTATGGTCGTGATGTGCCTGAGTAATCAAGAGGATTTTAGTGTCTTTCAAAGAAAATCCTAAACTTTCAATATTATTTTTAATTAAAGAATAAGAATCGGCGAGACCCGTATTGATAAGAATGTTTCCCTTTGGTGTCACCAAAAGAAAACACGCCAAATCGTAAGTGCCTACATAATAAAGATTTCCTGCCACCTTAAAAGCCGAATAAGGTTTACTCCAATCAGGATTATAGTATGGTTTTTTAATTTGAGAGTCGGCTTGAGATTGGAATAAACCCAAAAATAGAATCAAAATAGATAATGTTTTTTTCATAAATAATGTCTTTGTATTGTATTTCATTATAGTTTCAAACTTAGCACTACTAATGATGCTTTTCCCCACCTTCCGGCAAATTCCCGTGATAAATCTCGTTGCTATTTCAAAACAAATTGAGTCTGCCTTTATGAATTGCCGTCTGCATAAGACGGACGGAACTGTAATTGCAATTATCACAGGCTTTAGCCAAAATCAAATAAATTATCAACCTTACCTTTTGCTTCTGTCTTATGCTATTCGGAATTTGATTTATTCTTTGTTTATTCGGCTCAAGCCTTGTTCTTGACCTTTTCAATCCGTCAGCGGCAATTCATATTTTTCGCACTTTCGGGAAGATTGGCGTAATAAATTTCACTTCTCGTTTGGACAATAAATCTATTTATCCTCTAATGACGCTCGAATATCAGACATCTTCAAAAACAAATGAAACTCGTTATGTGGCGAAGGCTCGAAGCCGAGTTTTTCGTAGAATGCTTTTGCCGATTCGTCTTTGGCGTGAACGAGAAAAGCCCGCAAACCGGCAATTTCCGAAGCCCGAACTGCACGGAGCAGAGCGTCTTTCATCAACGCTTTGCCCAAACCTTTGCCTTTTTGGTTTTTATCGACCGCAAGGCGTGCCAGCAAAATAATCGGAATCGGATATTTGCCCAATCCCGCAGAAATTTCGGGCGTAGTTTCTTCAATCGAAACCGAGCCGAAAACCAATGTGTAGTAGCCGATTATTTGATTTTCTTGATTGGTAAAAACGTAAGTCCGTGCCGCATCTTTCTTTTGATTTTGGAGAGCATATTTTTTCAGATAATCGTTTAATGGCTCGACTTCGCAATCAAATGAACTGCGGTCTTGGAGTTTGTCTAAAGGTTTAGTTTCCATCAAATATCTTCCGAAAAAAGTTTGCGAAGGGCGGGAATTGACTTCGGTTTTTCGTCCAAAGCGGCTAAAAACTGCTCGTATTTCTCACGGCTGACCGCAAAATTCGCATTGTCCATTTCCAACGCTTCGGCGGCTTCGATGGCATTTTCCAAGACAAATTCGCTGATGGTTTTGTTGCTTCTGATGGCGGCACGGGCGATCAAATCTTTCTGCTTCGCCGTTGCCCGAATGCTGAAACGATTTTCACGATTTTCCTTGGTTGTAATCATAATTCAAACTCCATTCAATAAATTGGACGCACAATGTCCACCCAAATTATCAGTTTTATTTGAAAATTTGTCAATTTAAATTGAGTTTGCTTTATGAATTGGAAGGTTCTGCTTTAGCTGACGGAACTGTAATTGCAATAATCACAGGCTTTAGCCAAAATCAAATAAATTATCAATCTTGCCTTTTGCTTCCGTCTTATGCTATTCGGAATTTGATTTATTCTTTGTTTATTCGGCTAAAGCCTTGTTCTTGACCTTTTCAATTCGTCAGCTAAAGCAGACGGCAATTCATTTTTAGGCAAATTCCCTTGATAAATCTCGCTTCTGGGTGGCGACAAATTCCTTCGCCCTCACGTCTATTGAATCTTTCAACTCTAAACTATTTTCTCAAGGTCGTTCAACCCGACTACGTTGGCAGCTCCGCCGTCCAAATAGTCTAAAGTTATCTCGTGATGTTCCAAGTCTTTCGAGGCAACGCAATCACGGACGATGATGACTTGAAAATCTCTTTGATAAGCGTCTATTGCCGCTGTCCGAATGCAGGCGTGAGTATTTACACCTGCCAGAATCAACGGGTCTGCGTCCAACTTTTCAAGCAGCGACTCAATGTTTGTCCCATAAAACATACTAAACCGCTTTTTGACTACCTCAATGTCCGAATCATCACGAACCAAT
>JANNYB010000162.1:0-1958 GCA_031409875.1 Acidobacteriota bacterium
TGGACAAAATTATTTTTATAGAAAATCTATCCACGGAAATCACGGAAATCACGGAAAAGATACTGAAATATTCGTGTTTCTGTTCCGTGTCTTTCGTGTTTTCCGTGGATAATCATAAAGATAATTCTGTCCATCTACTTATTTGTCGAATTTTTAATTTATAAGCGGAAAAGCGTTATTGATTGTGCGGTCGGTCGAAGAATTGACGGTAATGACGGCATTATCAATATTATAATAGATGACACCGATTTCGATGATATAAAAACGGCGGCTTCCGGTTGCCGCAAATTGCGAAACGGAACTGTGCAACGTGGGTTGAGCATCACATTCAAATACTGAATTCGCGCCCGCTGTTCTCGGCGTAGCGTTGAGCGTGAAAAAATACCCGCTCTTGGCAGTTGCGGAAGATGTCGCGTTTGAAAGTTCGCCGTGAATCAGTCCTAAAGCGTTCAATTCGGCAAGAGTTCCGAAATTTCCGTCCGGGTTTCCAATCTGAAAAGTTGCTTCGGCTTGATGAATTGTCCGAAGCGCGGAAATAGTCGTCGCTTCATTGGCAGTGCGCCGCGCCGAAAGCAAATTCGGCACGGCAATCGCTGCGATGATGCTGATAATTAATAAAACGATTATTAGTTCGATAAGTGAAAAGCCATTTTGTTTGTTCATTTTGAAATTTCGTTCCGTAGGTTATAAAACGGTGTGGGAAATTTCCGTTAAGACAAATTAATAGTCAAAAATCGTGCCAAAGTGCCTGCGGCAAGTAAAAAGTAAAAAGGCAAAAGGCAAAAGTTAGGAATCGGGTTTCATTTTTACTTTTGCCTTTTGCCTTTTTACTTTTACCTTTTTACTTCTATTCGCTGCTTCGCATTTGCGCCGAAAGCGTGCGAATGCTGTGTTTGTCGAGCAAATGGCGCAGGGAGCGAACTTGCATTTGCAACAATTCGGCGGCTTTTGTTTGGTTGCCGCCGGTGCGTTTAAGAGCTTCGACGACATACGTTCGTTCGAGATTTTCGAGATGTGTCGTCAAATTGATGCCTTGATCGGGCAAATCGAACTCACTTCGGATGCGTTCGGGGTTGTAATTTGAAATATGATCAGGCAGACGTTCGGGCTGAATTTCTTCCGTGCGTTCGAGCGCGACAGCGCGTTCGATAGTGTGTTCGAGTTCGCGGACGTTGCCGTGCCACGCATAATTTTCAAGAATTTCCATCGTCGTTTGCGAAATCGAAAGATTTTTACCCGTTTGGTCGCAGAATTTTTTGACGAAATGATAAACCAATGCGGAAATATCTTCTTTGCGCTCACGAAGCGGCGGCAGATGAATCGGGATTACCGAAATGCGATAAAACAAATCTTCGCGGAAAGTTCCTTCTTCGCTCATTGCCTTCAAATCGCGGTTTGTCGCGGCAATCACGCGGGCATCAATCGAAATTTCTTCGTGTGCGCCGACGGGACGGACGCGGCGTTCTTGCAAAACTCTCAAAAGTTTGACCTGCATTGCGGGCGACATTTCACCGATTTCATCGAGAAAAATCGTGCCTCGGTCGGCGGCTTCAAACAAACCTTTGCGGTTGGCGTTTGCGCCCGTGAACGAGCCTTTGATGAAGCCGAAAAGTTCGGATTCGAGCAAAGTTTCGGTAAATGCGCCGCAGTTTATCGAAATAAAAGGTTTTTCGGCACGCGGCGAAAGATCGTGAATCGCGCGGGCAACGAGTTCTTTTCCCGTGCCGCTTTCGCCCGTTACCAAAATGGTTGATTGAACTTCCGCGACAGTTTCAATCATTTGATAAACCGCTTGCATTTTGTCCGAATGTCCGACAATGTTTTTGATGCTTCCGCGTTCGCGTTGAGCCTTCTTAAACGCTTTGTTTTCAGCGATAAGTTCTTGTTTTTCGAGTGCTTTTTTGACGATTATTTTAAGTTCTTCGACATCGAAAGGTTTTTGGATAAAATCGTCTGCG
>JANNYB010000163.1:0-38106 GCA_031409875.1 Acidobacteriota bacterium
CGAAGGATCAAACAAAATTTTTCTTTCATCAACCCGCGCTTCGACCGATTCGATAACTTTCCCTTGCAAATCAGGATGCGAAACGTCAATTCCGCTGTCAATTATGGCAACGGAAATGCCTTTTCCAGTCCGCAATTTCCATTTGTCGTCAAGTTGGAAATATGTCGAAACGGTTGTGTATTGATTTGCTTCGTAACCTGAAACTTCAGTCATATTGTTTTTCAGTCTGAAGTCGGCATTTTTTAGAGAGTTACTGCCAACTGTCCCTGCCTTACCCTTTAATCAAAACTCAAAAAACTTCCCTCTTCCTTTATTTTCGTATAGCTCATTACGGCTTCCAAAACTTCGCGGCATAACTTGCGTTCGGCTTCGCCGCGTGAGGCAATTTCGCGTAAAAGCACGGCTAAATCAATCATTTCGCGGTGTTCGGCGGAATCGCGTTGTGTGGCAAGCCATTGGCGCACATCGGAAAATTCCATTGAGTCATTTACATCAAACAATTTGCTTCCCAAATCTCTGAAAATCTTGGCAAATTCATATGCGTTCACGAGCGAGGCAATCGCATCGGCATAAAGTGTTGCATCATCCATTTCATCGGGCGTAAAGGCTTCAAACGGCGGTTCGCCAATGCGGTTGACATATTCCAAAACACCGATAATTTCGCCGTTGTAATTCAAAGGCGTAGCCAGAATCGTCTGCGTCGAATAACCTGTTTTCTTATCAACTTCGGCATAGAAACTTTCTTCTTCGCCGACATCGGTGATCGCCATCGGTTGCCCCGAAGAAAAAACAAAACCGGCAATTCCCTTTCCGGCTGGAATTTGAATATTTTTCAGTTGGTCGGCAACTTTTCCGATTGCCGAAAGAAACCGCAATCCGCCGTCGTCGCCCTCGCGGATAATGACCGACGCTTCTTCGGAATTCATCGCTTTTGCGGAGATTTTCAAAAGATTTTCGATGGATTTCGTCATCGGTTCGGTCAGCGAATTCGCCACATCAACCGTTTCAATCAGCGATTGCAATTTCCTTTCCAGATTGTGCTTGTTTGATTCCGACATTTTAGAAATTTTCCTTAATTGGTTAAGTTTAATCAATAAGCGCAAAAAAAGCCAAAATAAATTTCCACTTTCAGCCATCGGAGATGGCGACAGCGTGTAGCTACAGGTGCGAGCCTGTGGAATGGACGCAAAACAAATTTGAGCTATCGTAGATAGCGACAGAAAAACTACACGGGAATTTCGCTGTCGCCCGCCTACGCGGGCTTGATGATTTTCGTTCGCAGTTCCACAGGCTTGCACCTGTGGCTACACGCTTTCACTCGCTACGCGAGCTATTTTGCTTTGGATTTTATTTTTCAACACCCATAAATCAATACGAAAATATTCAAAAATAAAACTGGAATTTCTTTTCCATTAACACTTTCTCAAACCAAATTATTCGCACACGATTTTGCAAACGGCAGGTTTATCTTGTAAGATTTGCCCAAAAGCTAATCAATATTTTTCCGTTTTACGGTTTAGGATTTTTGTTTTTAAATCAAAGCCGTTAAAGGAAATAAGAGTTTTTATGAGAAAAATAACGTCGTTCATTTTAACAATTTTCGTCATCGGCAATACGTTTTCCTTTGCACAAACAAAAAGCGTTTCACAAATTCCCGATTCCGAACCGTTCAAACTCGAACGCGGAAGTTCTTTCTCGGCTTCAACGACGAAACCCGTCAAAACGCAAACGAACACGCCGCAAGCGAATATCACGCAAGACGTTTCTGACGCGCTCGAAATCATTAAAAAAAATCACGTCAACGGAAAAAATCTAGACTATAACGAACTCGTCAAATCTTCGATTTCTTCGATGCTTCGGACGCTCGACCCGCATTCCAACTATTACGATTCAGCCGAATACAGCGACCTTCTCGATGATCAACAAAGCGAATATTCCGGCATCGGCGCAACGATTGCCAATTACAAAAAGAACGGAAAATACGAAACATTCGTCGTTTCGACATTTCCCGAATCGCCCGCATATAAAGCGAATCTGCATTTCGGCGATAAAATTACGGCAGTCAACGGCGAAAATGTTTCCGGCAAAGATTCCGGCACGGTGCGCGATAAAGTTCGCGGCAGAAAAGGTTCGATTGTTCGTTTGAGCATCGAACGCGCCGACACGAAAAAGATTGAAATCGTCGAAATCCGCCGCAATCGTGTGCCGCAACCTTCGATTCCCGACGCTTATTTGGTTCGCCAAAATATCGGTTATGTTGATATGACCGAAGGATTTAACTACACGACCGCCGAAGAATTGGAAGTTGCTTTGAGCGAATTACGCGCTCAAGGAATGAACGCGCTCGTTTTGGATCTTCGGGAAAATCCGGGCGGAATTTTGGATCAAGCCGTTAAAGTTGCCGAAAATTTTCTTCCCGCCGGAAGCACGATTGTTACGCAACGCGGACGTTTTCGCGCCGACAACCGCGTCTGGAAATCCGCCGAAAAATCGCCCGAAACAATGCCGATTGTCGTGCTTGTCAATGAAGGCAGCGCGTCGGCTTCGGAAATTGTCGCGGGCGCGATGCAGGATTATGACCGCGCAATGATTATCGGCGAAAACACTTTCGGCAAAGGTTTGGTGCAAAGCGTGATTGATTTACCCTACGGTTCGGGTTTGACGCTGACGACGGCGAAATATTACACACCTTCGGGACGCTCAATTCAGCGCGATTATTCAAAAGGAAGTTTTTACGATTATTATTTGCACAAAGTAAAAATTGACGAAAGCGCGAAAATTCCCGCGAAAACCGTTACCGGCAGAACCGTTTTCGGCGGCGACGGAATTTCGCCCGATGAAACCGTCAAAGCCGAGCCGTTTAATCAAATTGAAATTTCCCTGCTTGACCCGATTTTCTTTTTTACGAGCAATTTACTCGGCGGAAAAGTTAAAGGTTTTGAAAATTATAAATTTTCGCAAGCCATCGAATTCGGCAAACGCATCAGATCAAGCGATTTTGAAGTTTCGGACGCGCTTTTTGCAGAGTTCAAAAAATTCGTTTCCGCCGAAAACGCTTGGGAAATATCCGACGAAAAAATCGAAAGGGAAAAAGAATTTATCACTTCGCGCATAAAATTCAATCTGGCAACCGCCAAATTCGGCAGTATTGCGGCAAATCAACTTTTAATCGAAGACGATCCGCAAATCGCCAAAGCAATTTCTGCGTTACCGAAAGCCAAACAACTCGCGCTTGCCGCACAAAAAGTTAAAAATCGTTAAACGGTCAGAACCGCCTGCGGTAGCGGGTGGTTTAACTCAAACTTCTGAAACCTCGTTATAATTTCAAATCGCAACCTTCAACCGCCCGCTACCGCAGGCGGTTCTGACACACAAAAAATCCGCCGTTTTCCCAATTACGGCGGATATTTTTGAAACAGGAGGAATCAGAAAGTTGAAAACCTTGCTTTTCGATAAAAAAGAACGGCTATCGGCTTGCTGTCCATAAATACTGATGCCGAAAATTTCGGCAAAGTTGCTTTTTAGAAAAAAAAATTCTGTTTTCGGTTTTGAGTTTATTTCCAATGAGAACCGATGAGCGGTAGCGAACGGGCAAACTTTGCTAAGTCGCTACCGCTTCTTGTTCTCATTTTTGATATTTCAAAATTAATCCTTTTGCGCCGACCGCCAAACCGTATTTTTTCGACATATAAAGTCCGTAAATATGCTCTTTCGTTCCGCTGTCTTGTTTTACCCAGCTTTTTCCTTTGTCCGAAGAACGTAAAATCGTGCCGTCAAATCCGACGATCCAACCGTTTTTGTCATCGGCAAAATCAACGCGCAAAAAAGTGTTCGCAAAATTCGTTTTCACCGTTTCCCACAATGAACCGCCGTTTTCGGTTCGCAAAATTACGCCTTCTTCGCCGACGATGTAACCGTCGCGTTCATCACGAAAATCAACATTATAAAGGTCTTTCGTTGTGCCTGATTTTTGCAGTTGCCAATTTAAACCGCTGTCTTGAGTTGTTAAAATCACGCCGCCCGCGCCGACAATCCAACCGCGTGAAGTGTTTGCAAAATCCAGATGATAAAGTTCGGCTTTTGTCGGCACAATCACCCGCGACCAAGTTTCGCCGCCGTCATTCGTCCGCATCACGAACGAATCTACGACAATCATTTCGCCCTTAAAATCCTTCAAAACCGACCCGATAACAAAACCGAGTTTTTTATCGGCAAATCGAATGCTCAAAAATTCGGGAGTTGTGCCGCGAAATTCGGTTTGGTTAAAAATCACGACTTTTTGCCAAGATTTTCCGCCGTCTCGTGTGCTGAAAAAATCAGTTCCGGCAACGAGATAACCGTTGTCGTCGTTGCGAAAATAAATTTCGCTGATGTTTTCGCGGGTGTTAATCGCTTGTTTTTTCCAAGTTTTTCCGCCGTCGAGTGTGATGCCGAGATAACCGTTGTCGCCGGCAATAAAACCTTTGCTTTCAGACGTAAAAAAAACCGCGACCAAATCTTTGGAATCCGTAACTCGACTGTTCATCCACGAAGATTGCCCGAAAATCTGCGCCGAAAATAAAACACAAAAAGCTAAAATCAAAAATGTTTTTCTCATAATAAAAAAACCGAATGACTAAAAACGATTAAGATACAGTCTTTTTCGCCAAAAGTCATTCGGTCAACACATTTCAGATTCCAGATTCCAGATTCCAAATTTCGGATGTTGTATTTCAATCTGGAATCTGGAATCTGAAATCTGGAATTTAACTAATCCGATAAACCTTGCCTTTCCATACAACAACGACTTTTTCACCGAGCGAAAGATACTGCGCTAAATCCTTCTCTTTAGTGATTAAATCGTAAAATTCGTTGCTTGCAAATTGCAGTTTTATTTCGGGAAGTTTTGATGCTTCCTTGAATTCGGAATCAATCCAAACGCCGTTTTCGAGATAAAAAGTCTTCGCGCCGATTTTACGCAAAGTTTTATTTTGGATAGCGACCGATTCTTCATCTTTTGAATCGTCCCCAATTTGCATTGAATCTTGTTGTTTTTTGCTCTCGCGGCTCATCGTTACCGCGCCTTGTCCGGTTGTCGGCATTGATTTTGACTGCACGGAAACAGTCGGAGGCACACGGCGTATTTGTTGGCTGTCGGCGCGTTCGCTGCCGTCGGTTGCCAAATATGAAGTGTAAGGCGTTACAATTCCGTAGCGCGTTCCCAAATCAACAATTTCGTCGCGCAATTCTTTGCTGTCGCCGTTAATGCGAATCTGTTCGACCAACCACCCGACGCGGCGCGTTGCCCACAGACGCGGCAGAAAATCGTTGTTTTCGGCGCGATACGGAAAATCGAGATTCGTGTAATTAAATGTTCGATTTTCTTTGCCCGCTCTGCCCGTTAATTTCAAAGTCAGATTATCAATATCCATTTGATTTTTATAGCGTCCGATGACGGTTAATTGCGTTCCTTTGAAAATATCGGTCAATGAGCGCGGATACATCAAATCAGTTTGCAATCTGCCGAAATCCATTTCCAAACCTGTCAAAACCGGCGAATTTACTTTCGTGAAAAAGTTTCCGACTTTGACTTCCAAATCTTCTTTCGGTTCGACATAATCAGCCGCGCCGTTGTTTTCCGCCGCCAATTTGTCGAGCAAAACCGTGTTCACGTCATAACCAACGCCGAACGTGAAAAGCCGCAAACCTTCGACTTTGATTTGTTTCGCGTTATTGATAATTTTTTCGACAACTTGTTCGCCGACCGTCGGCAAACCGTCGGTCATAAACACGAGCATTTTCGGTCTGTCCGATGAATCGAATTGTTTCAAAGCCGCTTTCAGCGCGTCGTTGATATTAGTTCCGCCTGTCGGTTTAAGACTTTTTACAAACTCTTCGCCGCGTTTTTTGCCGCTGGCATTAGCTTCAATCGGTTTGTTTTCCATCAAATGTTCTTCGCCTGCAAAGTTTATGACGTTAAATCTGTCGCCTTCGCGCAGAGTTCTGATGCCGAAAAGCAGAGCGTTTCGCGCTTTTTCCATCTTGCCTTCTTCCGCCATCGAACCTGATGTATCAAGCACGAAAACGATGTCTTTATTGACCAATTCGCTTTCCGTGATGTTGTCTTTCGGCGAAAGCATCAGCAAAAAATAACCGTCTTTTCCGGCTTCGCGGTAAGTCATCAGAGACATTCCGAAATCATTATTTGAAAGTCCGTAAAAAAGCTGAAAGTCGTTATCGTTGCCGCGAGTTTCAAACGAAATTGTCGCGGATTTTTCGCCTTTGCGATTTGTTTCAATCTGATGCGACGGCGAATAAATATTTCTTAACGCTTCATTGCCGACAATCTCGATTTTGCCCGAAACTGTGCCGAATTGCTGATTATTTCGGACATTTGAGTTTTCCATCTGCTGTCGAATCCAAAGATTTTTGCCCGTTCCGAGCGGATAACGATAAGCCACCGTGCCGCTTTCGGCTTTCAAAACTTCGGTGTAAGTCATCTCCAATTTTTTATCGGAATTCGGCGGAATCGGATAAATCGAAGCCTGAAATAAATCTTTTCCGGCATATTCGAGCAAGCCCGGATCGCGTTGCCGACGAACAATTTCATCATAAATCCGCCGCGCTTCTTCACGCGAACGAACTTCGCCGACGAGCTTTTTGCCGTTTTCCCAAATCGCAAATTCGACAATCGAAGCCGTTTCGGGAATCGGGAAAAAATACGTTCCTTCGAGCGTGTAAGGCGTGTCGTTACGAAAAACTTGTTCGAGATGCGTGGTCGCAATCTGACCTTCGATTTTCGTGTTGATATTGATTGATTTTACCGGAAGATTTGCCGGAAATGGCGGCTGAATCGGGCGCGGAACACACGGACGACGTTCACAAACTATCGGAATTATCACGCCTTGCGCGTGCGCGGAGAGAGAGCAAAATAAACCTGCAAAAAGCAAGCAAAACAGACTAAAAACTTTCATTAAATTCTCCTTTTTTGTTCAAAGTTCAAACTAAAATTTGAACTCTGAACTGATTTTCAAGCGCGGAAATCGAGATTTTCGCATTGTTTGACGTTTTAAGGAACGAATGAAGTTGTCCAGACTTGCAATAAAAAAGAAGAAAAAGAAATGATTGATTAAAATTCAATCGTTTCCCTTTCTCCTTTTCTCGCTTTCTCACTTTCTCATTTTTCTTCCAGCGCGTCGTCAATTTCTTTTTCGAGTTTTACGCGGAGTTTATCAACCATAAAATCGGCGCGTTCAACATCTTGTTCGAGGCGTGTGCGCGTTGTGGTGATTTGCGTGAGCAGAGATTCGATGTTGCGTTTTTCGTTTTCGAGTGTTTTTTTGCGGGCTTCGCGCACGAGTTCCGGGCGCAAAGTGCCGATTGTAGCTGAATAACGATCAATTTGATCTGGTGTTATATCGTAATTAATCTGGTCGAGTCTGCCTTGCAAAAGGTTTTGTTTTTCAATCATCTCGAAAAGCTGTTTTCGCAAATTGTCAGCGCGTTGTTCGGCGCGTGTCAGAATGTCGAGATTCATCAAAAGCATTTTTTGCTTGTCTTCTTTGGTCGTTTTGTTTTTCGATTCGAGTTGTGAAATCCGTTCGTTCAAGTCGGCAATCGTCGTGTTTGATTGCGAATCGTTTTCAACGGGTTTTTCGTTGCGGCTTTGATTATTCCGGTTATTTTGCTGTTGCGGTTGTTCGTCGTTTTGATTTGCAAGGCTGATGATTTCAGCCGAATTTGACGAATAATAAGGCGTTGGCGTAGCTTTCGGCTTCGTCGTTTTTTTACGGCGCGTCTGTGCGTTGCCGACTTCGATAAAAACCGAAGCGCAAAATAACGCCAAAATCGCGGTTAAAACAAAAATTTTCACTTTCATAAATTTTTCTCTCGTTTGCAAGCTAAAAGTTTTTTTATCCACAGATGAACATAGATAAACACAGATGATTTATATCTTGATATTATCTGTGTTCATCTGTGTTTATCTGTGGATAATTTTTCTTCTGTCATTCTTTAGCCTTCTTTTTTCGGCAAACGCTTTTCGTTTTTCACATTATCGGGAAAAAAATCGCCCGTAAAAAATTCGACGGCGTTTTTGCCGAGTCCGACAAACGGAATCGCGTCCAAACCCGAATTTAAAACGCCTTTGACCAAACCTTTATTTTTGATGTCGTAGCCGACCAAACCGATAGCTAAAATTGTTCCATAAGGCGGAATTGATTTTGCAATTCGTTTCGCCAACATCCAACCGCCGGCTTCCGCCGCTTTTCGTTTCAAGTTTTTTTTATCTGTCGCCATAACTTTTATAATCAGCAGGTCGCTACCGCTTCCTGTTCTGACAGCTTGCAATCAATTATAACTTGCGAAATTGAGATGACAAAAGCATACTTAATTTTGCACGCAATTATTACTCGAAAGTTTCAAAACAAAAAATTTATATGTCGCTGAAAGTTCAAAAACTTGCGAAAAGATATGAAGACCAATGGATTTTGCGCGATGTTTCGTTTGAAGCGCAAGCCGGCGAAATTACAGGCATTTTCGGCGCAACCGGCGCGGGAAAAACGACGTTAATCCGAATTCTTGCCGGAAATGAAAAAGGCAACGGCGGAAATATTTACCACAATGAAGCAGATGTTTCCGAGATTACCTGTGAAAATCGCGGTTTTTTGATGCCGAAATTAAAAAACTCTACGTTTTGGAAAAGTCTTTTCAAAACCGACGAAAAACCGGAAATTTCCGAAGGCGAAGGACAAATTCTCGCGCTCGAAGAAGCTATTAAAAATGCAAAAGGCGTTGTTTTGCTGGACGATACGTTTTGTTTTATGGACAGACCGAGCCGCGAAAAACATTTCGGCAATTTGCGCCGCGCCGTCAAAGAAAAAAATCTCACGGTAATTTTTGCGGGAAACGATTTCGAGGAAATTTTCGCGCTTTGTAATAAGGTTGGCGTGTTGGCGAACGGCGAGATTCAACAATTCGGAGTTCCGCGCGAGATTTACGAAAAGCCCGCAAACCTTGCAGTTGCAAAAATTACAGGCATAAACAATATAATCCGCGCCCGTCGTTTGTCATCTACAAAAATCGAATCGCCCGAATTTATCACGCTCGACGGCGAACACCGAATTTTTGCCGACAAAACCGAAAAAACCGCACTCGGCGCAATAAATCAAAACATCTGTCTGGCAATTCGTCCCGAACATATTTCGATTTCATTCGGCGCGTCTTTTCCCGAAGACAATCTCCTCAAAGCCACAATCACCGAAATAAATTTTCAAGGCGCGACGACTTTAATCAAACTCGATGCAAAAGGTTTAGAGCTTTGCGCTTTGGTTCTTCGTCTGGTCGGGCTAAATATCGGTGACGAATGCGTCGTCGGACTTCCGCCGGATCGAATTTTGGTTTTGAAAGATTAAAACGCAAAATTAACAAGGATAAAAGGGATGAAAGGGATTTTTTAAGATTTTTTGCCCGCGAATTAACGCGAATGAACGCGAATAAAAATCAATTCGGGCAGATTTTTCCGCGACAACTTTAAGAAATAAAAAATATTCGCGCCGATTCGCGTTTATTCGCGGGCAAATTTTTCTTTCTTTTGGGTTAAGCAATTTTCATACCGCTCAGTAATGGTTTTTTATGTATTTATCCCTTTCATCCCTTTTATCCTTGTTAATTATTCTTACTTAAAAATTCGGAACTAAAACCACTTGCACACGCCGATTTTTTGCGCGATTTACGTTTGTCGTATTCGGCGCAACGGGCAAACTCGCGCCGTAACCTTTGGCTTCGATACGGTCGGTTGAAACTCCGGCAGTTTTCATTTTTTCCAACAAAAGATTGGCGCGTTCTTGTGTCAAATATTCAAGTTCGTCGGGCGTTCCTTTGTTGTCGGTGTGTGATTCGATGACGATTTTATAATCGGTTGCGTTCGCCAAAACCGCGCTTAAATTATCGGCTTTCGTTTCGGCGGCTGTCGAAAAAAGGCTGACGCGCGTTGATTGCCACCAATTTTCCGCCAACGTCAAAACAATTCCGCGCTCGGTTTTCGCCACCGTTCCGAAAGGTTTAAGTGATTGCATCAAAACATTTTGATTCGATTGCAGACGGTTGATTCTTTCGCGTTCTTCAGTTTGTTTTTGCGACGCATTTTGTTCGCCTTCGAGTCGGGCAAGTTTTACTTTGGCTTCTTCGCCTTCGGTTCTGGCTTTGCTGAGTTCTTCGCGCAAACGTGCGTTCTCGTCGCGCAAATCCTTGATTTGATTTTGGTAATTTTGCGAATCGCGTTCGGCAAATTCGCGGCGGCGGATTTCTTCGTTTAATTCGGCGCGGATTTCACCGGATTTAGAATCAGCGTTGGCGGCTTTGCGCTCCAATTCGCGGATTTCCTGATTTCTTTCGGTTTCCTTATCGCGGTTTTGTCGGGCTTCTTTGCGGGCATTTGCCGTGTCTTCCGCTTTGACTGCGGCAGTTATTGCACGTCTTGCGATGGTGTCAATTTCTTCGTCATCGCGTTTCGCCTCCCAAGCGCGTTCGGCGTTTTGCAGAAGCGTTTCGGCTTCCTGCAATTCAACGCCGGCATAAGTTTGCGCTCCGGCAAATCTCGCCAAAGCGACAGCTTGTTTTGCTTGCAACAGCGCGGAAGGCGTTTTTGAATAATCAAATTCGGCGATTTGCGGCGTTCGCGCATCGGAAAAATAATCACTCGAATTGCCGAGATATGAAACAATCGGAGTCGTTGTCAAAACCTTGCCGCTTGCCGCCAACGGGCTGACATTTTCGAGCATAATTTCGCGGCTTGGGCGACGCACGAGAAAATGCGGTTCAGCCGTGATAATCAGCGCAAATGTTTGTAATGGAGTAGTTACGGAGATTTTAGAATCGAATTCAAAAAAACCGCGCCGCCGAATTTCGCCTAAATTATCAACTGCGCCGTCGGTCGAAATCGCCCATAAAACGTAAGTTGCATAACCTGCACCGAGTTCAAACGGGCGCGGCATTTTTGAAATTGAAAGTTCGATTTCCGTGCCGTTTTTACTCGTTCGTTTGATTTTTCCTTCGCCTTTCATTCGCGGAAATCTGGTCGTGCCGCGAAATTGCAGATTAACCATTTCATCGAGCGGATAAGTTACGGCGGTCGTCTGTCGTCCGATGTCTTTTTGTGCAAAAGCTGAAATCGTGATCACGAAAAGTAAAATTATCACGGGAAAGATTCTTAAAGCGTTGGTTTTCATTATTTTTATTTCTCCGAATAGTTCTGACTCACAGAAAAAGATGCCATATTTATTAACCGCGTTGCAAATGGTTAGAAAGTGAGCAGTAAGCAGTAAGCAGTGAGCAGTGAAAATTGCATCTCCGCTATAACTGCTTACTGCTTACTGCTTACCGCTCACTATTCCGAATTGCCGACAACGGTTTTCTTTAGTATATTCATTGTTTTACCTGCGAATGAAAGATTTCAAAAGACTTCTCAAATATTTGCGCCCGCATTATTTTACGTTTGCGGCGGCGGTTGTGGCGATGATTTTTGTCGCGCTTTTTGAAACTGCGCTCGGCGCATTGATTACGCCGATTTTCAATCTGGCGTTTAATTTCGGTCAGACGGTAACTTCAACAACGCCGTTTAATCTGCAAACTTGGATTCCGCAAGACGATTGGTATCAGGCTTGGATGACAATTTCGGCACTTTTGCTGACATTTACGATTTGCGGCGGAATTGCCGAATATTTTTCTTCGTATCTGATGGCAAAAATCGGACAATCGGCGATTTTGGAACTGCGTCAAGAACTTTACACGCATCTTTTAAAACAGCCTGCCGCATTTTTTCAAAAACATCGGACAAATTTTCTTGTTGCAAGACTCGTTACAAGCGCGGCGGCGATTGAATATGCCGTTGCCGGAAATTTACGAGACGTTTTGCGTGAAAGTTTCAATTTGATTTTCTTCTTGAGCGCGGCTTTTTTTTATAATTGGAGATTAATGCTCGGCGCAATGATTATCGCGCCCGTGATTGCCGGTTTGACTTCAAAATTCAGCAAATCATTGAGAAAATTGGCGCAAGAATCTTATGAAGGCAACAAAGAATTGACCGACACGGCGCAAGAATCGCTTTCAAATCATACGATTGTTTCGGCATATCGCGCCGAAGAACGCGAAAAAAGCCGTTTCCGCAAAGTTGCCGAAAAAATCGCCCGCGCAAATCTTCGTTCTTACCGGATTTCCGCACTTTCGCCGCCGATTATTACGACCATCGGCGTTTTTGCAATCATCACGCTTTTATATTTCGGTTTGCGCGAAATAAACGCCAAACAGATGGACGCGGCGGAATTTTTTACGTTTTTGTTTTTCCTATTCCGCTCTTACGATCCGATGCGAAAAATCTCGCGTCAGCACAACGAAATTTCAAAGGCTTTTGCCGCCGCCCGCGATGTTTGGGACGTTTTAGACGAAACCGAAGCCTTGCCCGAAAGCGAAAATGCGGTTGAATTAAAGCCTTTGCAAGATAAAATTGCGCTGAAAAATGTTTCGTTTAATTACGGCGAAGAACTAAAATCAGTCGTGCGCGAATTTAATTTGGAAATTCCGAAAGGCGAAATGATTGCGCTCGTCGGCGAAAGCGGCGGCGGGAAATCTTCGTTGATAAAGTTAGTTCAAAGGCTTTATGATCCGACGGAAGGCGCGATTTTTTGGGACGAAACTGATTTGCGCGAAGCAAAACTCGACAGTTTAAAACAGCAAATCGCGCTCGTAACGCAAGAAACCGTTTTGTTTAACGACTCGGTTCGATACAATATTTCTTACGGTAATCCGAACGCTTCGGACGCGGAAATTTCCGAAGCCGCAAAAATCGCTTTTGCCGATGATTTTATCCGCGAATTGCCCGACGATTACGAAACGCTTGTCGGCGAACGCGGAACTTTTTTGAGCGGCGGACAACGCCAACGCCTTGCCATCGCCCGCGCAGTTTTGACGAACGCGCCGGTTTTGATTTTGGACGAAGCGACTTCCGCGCTCGATGCCGAAAGCGAAAGATTAGTGCAAAAAGCTCTCGCAAATTTGATGAAAAACAAAACGTCAATCGTCATCGCGCACCGACTTTCAACTGTCCGCAAAGCCGACAAAATCGTCGTCATCGAACGCGGACAAATCAAAGAAACCGGAACACATACCGAACTTTTGGCAAAAGGCGGAATTTATAAAAGGCTTTACGAATTGCAGTTTGCCGAAGAGGAAGATTTACAGAATGTTAATTGATTTGTGTTAGAATGTTGGGAAAAGGAGTTTATTAAAATGACACCGCAAGAAATAATTAATGAAATCTACAAATTGCCGCCGCCGGAACAAAAAGAGTTGTTTGATTCTCTCACAAAAAAATCGGACGATTTAACCGAATCGGAAGATTTTCAAATTCAAAAAACTTTGTTTGAAGCAGGTCTTTTGCGCGAAATTAAGCCGCCGCGCCAACGACGTATCGGAGATTTTCCGGCAATAAAAATCGAAGGCGAACCACTTTCGGAAACGATAATTCGAGAGCGGCGTTGAAAAGCGAGTTTATGAAAAATTACAAAAAAACAGTTATTTTTGGTATTTCGGGAATTTTCGCGCTTGCATTGGTAATTTCTCTTGCTTTCGTTGCATATCTTTACACAAAAAGATACGAGCCGATTTTATATCGCAGTCAGGACGGAGCGAATAATAATTTTGCAAGTGTTTTTGTTCAAAATCCTTTTCGAGATAAGACAAGCGAGATAGTTGCCAATAATTTTCTGCTTTCAATCAAAGGAAAAACCGTTACCGAATCTTTAACGGAAGACAAGAACGTAGCTTTTAATAATCCAAAAGGTATGCCTGAAGTTGGACGCTTAACCGAATGGGAACTTTGGAATCGTTTTGATAATGCGGATAAAACTCTATTTTATTTCGCAATTTACCGGAAAGATGAAATTAAAAACCCTGAAAAAGATCTTTTAAGTTTTGTCGTCGTAGAGCTACGCAGAGAAAATTTGCAATGGAAAGTTGCAAAATACACCTGCGACGGAACTTCAAACAACAGTTAAAAATATATGAAATCAATGACCGGATTCGGACGTGGTCAAGTATCGAGTGAAAACTTTGATATTTCCGTTGAAATAAAAACAGTAAATAATCGCTTTTTGGATTTGAATTTGCGGCTTTCGCAGGAACTTCAAACGATTGAAGCGGATGTCAAACGCTTAATTCAATCGCGTCTTTTGCGCGGACGAGTTGACGTTAATTTTCAGTATGAACGCACGGACGAGATTGTTTATGAACTCAATCGTCCGCTGATTTCGGGCTATGTTTCGGCATTAAAACAGATGCAATCCGAATTTGAACTTTCGGGCGAACCTGATTTGAATGTCATTGCGCGTCTGCCGAATGCGCTACAACCGAAAAAGGAAGATTTGAGCGAAGAATTTACTTCAGCAGTCAAACTTGCGCTCAATAATGCGCTCGACGAACTCGAAAAAATGCGCGAAGTCGAAGGCGATTCACAGAAAAAAGAACTTCTTTTCCGGCTGTCCGAAATCGAAAATCACCTGCCGCGTATCGAAGCCGAAAGCGCGAATGTCGCTGAAGAATTTCGCCTGCGTTTGACGAAAAAACTTAACGATTTTTTGGCAAAAAGTGGTTCGCAAATTGAAATTGACCAAGCCAGACTCGCGCAAGAAGTGGCATATTTGGCGGACAGAAGCGATATTTCCGAAGAAATTATGCGCCTCAGAAGCCACATCGAACATTTTAGAAATATTTCCGAAGGCGAAAAAGACACCGGCAAACAACTCGATTTTTTAACTCAGGAATTAAACCGCGAAGCCAACACAATCGCTTCAAAAACCAATAATATGACGGTCAAAGAATCGGCTCTCGCCATCAAATCCGAGATTGAAAAGATACGCGAACAGGTTCAAAATGTGGAGTAAAAGTTGCAGAAAGTTACAGAAAGTTACAGAAAGTTTTATACAAGTTCTAAAAACTCTGCAACTTTCTGAAAACTCTGTAACTTTCTGTAACTTTCTGCAACTTTCTGAAAACTAAACAAAAAATGAAAGGAAATTTAATCATCATCAGTTCGCCTTCGGGCGGCGGGAAAGGCACGTTGATAAAGGAGATTTTAAAATCTGTGCCAAATATCGGTTATTCGATTTCTTACACGACGCGGGCAATGCGCGACGGTGAAGAAAACGGGCGGCATTATTATTTTGTGAGCCGTGAAAAATTTGAAGAATTAATTGCCGACGACGAATTTTTGGAATATGCGACGGTTCACGGCAATTTTTACGGAACTTCAATCAAACAAATCGTCAGCGAAATGAATTTGGGCAGAGATATTATTTTGGAAATTGACGTGCAAGGCGCGGAAAGCATTCGACAGAAAATGCCCGAAGCCGTAAGTATTTTTATTTTGCCGCCTTCGTTTGATGTTTTGAAACAACGTCTGACGGCGCGGGCGACTGAAAAATCGGAAGATTTGAACTTGCGTCTGAAAAATGCTTTCGGCGAAGTCAGCCGCTACACCGAATTTGAATACATTGTGATAAACGACAGCGTCGAACGCGCCGCACAAGATTTGCAACGCATAATTTTAGCGGAAAGACTGCGCCGCATTCGACAAGCAAGCTCAATTCGAGCTATTCTAAGTAGTTTCGATGTGTGAAATATCGAAGCCGACAGAGAGAAAATAAATTTATGACAGAAAAGAACGAAGAGTTAGAAAACGAATCAAACGAAACTGAACTTGAAATCAACCAAACGCCGCCCGAAATTGATTCAAAATATCGGATGATTATCTTGGCAGCTCAACGCAGCAAACAACTTCAACGAGGCGCAAATCCGCGCGTTGACGCAGACCCGCGCAAAACAAAATCAACCAGAATCGCCTTGCGTGAGATTGATGAAAAGAAAGTTAATTTCGAGATTTTAAATTAGTTTTCGGTTCAGCCTTTTGGTAACAATCGTTACCGAAAGGCTGAATTACATACTTTTCCATTCCCGATATTTCCGCTCAGTTTCCCGTGCTTCACGTTCAAAAGGAATGTCGTAATATGCCATTGAGCGCGAAAACGCATCGAATCTTCTGAAACCACGCAGATTTCGCCAATAATCCCGCAAGTAAATAAACAAAAAACCGAAAAAACCTTCGCGCCTATATTGCAAAACGTGAACGATTTCGTGAACGGCTAAGGATGAGTTAATCCGCAAGTTGTCAGTCTCACTTCGCCAAAAATTTTCGGGAAAAATAAAAATTCTTTTGCCGATTGTAATTCCTTCGATTTTCAAAATGCCTGTAAAATAGCGCGTAAATTTTCCGCCGTAAAAAATGATTTCAGGCAAATCAAAGTCATCATTTCCGAGATAATCACGAAAAAAAATTTCAATTTTTTGGTGAGATTTTTTGGAAAGTTTCATAGTTAAAACAAAAGATTTTGCCCGCGAATTTACGCGAATTTACGCGAATTCAAAGAAGATTTATTCGCGTAAATTCGCGTAAATTCGCGGGCAAAAAAACCATTTTACATTCCTTTATAGTTGGGTCCGCCGCCGCCTTCGGGCGTAACCCAATTTATGATTTGATACGGATCGGCGATGTCGCAGGTTTTGCAATGAACGCAGTTTGAAAAATTGACTTTTATTTCGCGCCGTCCGTTTTTTTCTTCCATTTCATAAACTGCCGCCGGACAAAAACGCTGACACGGATTGCCGTATTCTTCGGCACAAGTTGTCGCGCAGATTTCGGTGTCCAAAATATGCAAGTGCGAAGGTTGGTCTTCGTCGTGCGATACGCCGGCGTGAAAAACATCGGTAACTTTATCAAAAGTCAACTCTTTATCGAATTTCAAATCAGGATAACGCTGTGCCGAATCATCGCCTTTGTAATTAAAATCTTCGAGCTTTTCCATTCGCTCATAACCCGGAACGTGATATTCCATCGGCATAAATCCCCACGCAAGTCCGCCCGTTACAAACTGCAATCCGGTATTTACCAACGCCGCCCAACGACCTTTCTGAAACGCGCCGTGAAAATTTCTGACCGGATGAAGTTCGTCGTAAATCCAACTCATATTTACTTTTTCGGTGAAATTTTTGAGCGTTTTCGACGTAAAATCATCGTGGTCAAAGCACATCAAAATCGTTTCTGCCGCGAGCATTCCGCTTTTCATTGCGGTATGAATTCCTTTAATACGTTGCCCGTTTAAGAAAGAAGCGCAATCGCCAACGAGCAAAACGCCGTCCGCGTAAAGTTGCGGCATCGTGTGCCAACCGCCTGCGTTTATTGACTTTGCGCCGTATTTAATCATTTTTCCGCCGGCGAGAACTTCGGCAACTGCCGGATGAGTTTTAAATTTCTGAAATTCGGCGTGCGGATCAATCAGCGGGTCTTTGTAATCCAAACCCGTAACGTAACCGATTGAAACGACGTTGTTTTTCATTCCGTAAATCCAACCGCCGCCGTAAGTTTGCGTATCTGTCGGAAATCCGAGCGTGTGAACGACTTTTCCTTCTTCAAATTGCCCGGCAGGAAGTTCCCAAAGTTCCTTAATGCCCAAACTGAAAACTTGCGGTTCTTTATCTTGATTCAAACCCAAACGGCGCGTTAATTGTTTCGCCAAAGAACCACGCGAACCTTCGCCCAAAACCGTAACTTTCGCCAAAAGATCAACGCCTGCTTCAAAATTTCCTTTTTGTTTTCCTTCTTTGTCAATACCTTTGTCGCCGGTGCGAACGCCGATAACTCTTTCGTTTTCATCATATAGAACTTCCGACGCAGGAAATTCGGGGAAAATGTTAATTCCGGCTTCTTCGCATTTTTCGCCAAGCCATTCGCAAACGCGGCTGAGTGAAACGATGTATTTCCCTTTATTTTTCAAAGGCGGCGGAACAATCGGTGCGTTAATTTTGCGGTTTTTCGTGAGATACCAAAACGCATCTTCCGTAACGACCGTATCAATCGGACAACCTTGTTCGAGAAAATCCGGCATCAATTCGCGCAAAGCCAGCGCATCCATTACCGCGCCCGACAAAATATGCGCTCCGACAAACGAGCCTTTTTCAACAATTCCGATTTCGATTTCGCCGATTTCCCTGCCTTGTCTGATGCCTTTTTTAACAAATTCGTCGTGTTCGGCAATCGAATTTTTCAAATGCAAAGCCGCCGCCAAGTTCGCCGGACCTGCGCCGACAAACAAAACATCCATCTCAAGTTGTTCGCGTTCTATCATTTTTTTTATTTTAGTTTTGAGTCCCGCTTTCTGGCAACAAACCGCCAGCGAAGCGGTTTCAGCGTTTCCATTTGGGATTTTAATTTACAAACAAAGTTCTGCGCCGCTTCGCTTGCAGAACTGCCGCCTGAAGGCGGGACTCAAAACATTTTTTCAATCTTTTATGAATGGTTATTCAGTTGGTTTAAAGTATATCAATTTTTCGTAAGTTGTCGAAAACTCGTCAGCAATATTTCAATTTTGCGAAAGATGCTGTATTTTGTTAGTTATGAACGAAAAACCGCCAAACCTCGTGCCGCTTATTTTGATTTTAGTCGGTTCAATATGTCTTGCTATTCCGGGTTTGGGCGGCGGAATCTTTTTGTTTGTCGCGGCGATTGATGCAATAACTAAACCGTTCAAATCAAACGGCGACACGAACTTGTTGATGCTTTTGCTTCCGATGCCTGTGATTATCGGCTTTTTATTGCTCGGCGGCTATATTTGGACTGCCGTCAAAAAAAGATTCGTAAAATGGTTTTGGCTGATTTCGGCAGGTTTTAATTTAATCATAACTTTGTTGTGCGGCGGATTTTTCTTCAAAATGGCTTACGAAAATTTCAAGCCGGTAAGCACCGATGATTTGCCAAAACTTATTTTTCTACTCTTTCCGCTTTGGACGCTTTTTGTAACAATTGCCTCGGTAAAATATGCGTTTTATAAACCGAAAACCGAAAATTATTATTTGTCTTAAAATGATTTCAAAATTCTTTGAAAATCTTTTCCGAATTACTTTCGTTATCGTCGCATTTTCTTTGCTCGCTTGTTCAAATAAAACTCAAAATACGCCGAAACCGAACAACGAAATGCCGCCGAAAATTCTTTGGGCGTGGGAACGCGAGGAAGATTTGCGGTTCTTGGACGTGAAAAACTTTGGTGTCGCATTTTTGGCGCAAACTTTAGTTTTGGAAACAGATGAATTAATTTACAAACCGCGAAGGCAGCCTTTAAAACTTGCGCCGGAAACTTATTTGATTGCGGTAACGCGCATCGAAACGAGCCGCGATAATTCAAAACGTCCGAATTTGACTGCCGAACAACGAAAAAAGGTTGTAATTTACATCAAAAAGACGTTAGAATTACCCAATATCAAAGCCGTGCAGATTGATTTTGATGCGCTCGCCTCGGAAAGAAATTTTTATCGAAATTTAGTTTTAGATTTGAAAAAGGATTTGCCGGAAAATTTCCCTCTTTCGATAACGGCACTTGCTTCGTGGTGCGTCGGCGATGCGTGGTTTAACGATTTTCCGGTTGACGAAGCTGTTCCGATGGCGTTTGATATGGGCGCGGACGATAAAACGATTCGTGAATTTTTGTCAAAAGAAAATGATTGGAACGAACCGCTTTGCCGCGCAAGTTACGGCATTTCGATTGACGAACCGTTAAAAGTGAATTTCAAACCGAATCGCCGTTTTTACTATTTCAAATCGAAGGCTTGGACTGCTGAAGACTTAGAAAGAATTAAATGACTGGAGCGCAAGCGTCCCCGCTTGCAATGAGCGCAGAGCGCGAACAGGCGTTCCAGCGAAAATCAAGTTGAATGAATGAAGAGACTTTTTCGCGCCCGAAGCGGACGCTCATTGCAAGCGGGGACGCTTGCGCTCCAGTCGAAGAAAATATTATGAAAAATAACTTCCGTTTTGCCGTTTCCGTTACATTAATTTTTGCGTTTTTGCTGGCGAATCTTTCGCCGGCGTTGGCTTGCGGACCATTTACGCTTTCGCCGCTTTTCAGTTTGGAAAAGCATCCCGATTTTCCGCTTGTCGAATACACGAACGGCAAAACGGGCATTGTTCCCGATTCGTTCGGGTTTATGTCTTTGGTTGTTTTTTATCGTCAACTTAACAATGCGAATTTGACCAAAACCGAGCAAACGCAAACAGTTGCGGCGATGGAAAACGAGATTTTTTATCGTTCGGGGCAAAATGATGCTTCGGGCGAAGTTCCGAATTATTACGCTGATTGGGCAACGGCGCGGGCGAAGGTTACAAACGAAAAACGCGATGTCGAAACCGAAAAACAACTTGCTGAAAGCTACAGTTTTTTTACGAATTGTTTGCCTGATGCTTTCGGAAACGCGGCGAAAACTTTGGAAGCCAGAATCTCGAAACACGGCACAGGCGACAATGTGAAAGAATGGGTCAAAGGTCAAGATGCAGTTTTTGCAAATTGTGAAACAGCAAGCGCGTTGCCGACTGATTTAACCGCAAATGCTCCCGATTGGCTGCAAAAAGATCGAGCTTATCAAATCGCCGCCGCGCTCTTTTATCAAGGAAAATTGCCGGAAGCGCGGGAAAGTTTCGACAAAATCGGCGCAGATTCAAATTCGGTTTGGAAGAATACGGCGAAATTGGTTTCAGCCCGAACTTTTATTCGTCAGGCGAGTTTTATCGAAATTCCCGAAGACGGCGCGGCGAAAATCAAAGCCGAAGACGATAAAAAAGAATTTTTGGGCAAGGCTTCCGACGCGCTCGATAAAATCACGAAAGACAACACGATGCGCGACGTTCACGAATCGGCGAAACGTCTGCTCGGTTTGGTCAAATTTCGGATGATGCCGCAAGAACGCCGCGCAGATTTGGCTGATGTTTTGGCGCGTCCGGTTGAGAATGCGAATTTTTATAACGATTTAATTGATTACGAACTGCTCATCAGCCGAATTGCGGTTCAAGCCGAAGAAAAAGGCACGGAAATTGACCGACTTGAAGCCGAAAAAGCGAAGAAAGAATACGATTACAATTATAAATTAAAGCTCCGCGACATTCCTCAAGAACAACGGCTCGATGAATTGACCGATTGGATTTTTACATACAAAGCCGCTGACGGTTTTCAACACGCTTTTGCAAATTGGAAAGAAACCGGACGAATTCAATGGTTTGTTGCCGCAATTTCAAAAACTGATGCAAAATCGCCGCAACTCGCGCAAATACTCAGCGAAGCCGATAAAATTTCAAAAACTTCTCCTGCGTTTGCAACGGTTCGCTATCATCAAATCAGACTTTTGCTCGAATCTAACAAACGCGCCGAAGCCAAGAAAAAACTTGATGAAATTTTCAATGACGTAAAAAATCTGCCGCTTTCGACGCAAAATAAATTTTTCGCGCAACGAATGATTTTGTCGGATAATTTAGCGGATTTTCTAAAATTCGCGCAACGCAAACCCGTAATGTTCAGTTGGGACGACAACAACCGCGAAGAACCGACCGATATTTCGACGGATGAAAAATTGAAAGGTTGGGACACGCGCACGATGTTCGACTTGGACGCGGTAACATTTTTGAATGAAAACGTGCCGCTTTCAACTTTGAAGGAAGCCGCGATGAGTCCGCAATTGCCCGAACATTTGAAGAAATTCTTAGTAATTGCAGTTTGGACACGCGCCTTTGTTTTGGGAAATGCGGCGATTGAAAAAGAATTTACGCCGCTGATGTCGCGTTATGCGAAGGAATTTGTGCCGCTTTTTTCAAAATATTCGGGCGCGACCACGCCGCAAAATCGTGAAGCCGCCGCGCTGATTTTCGTGTTGAGAAATCCGGTGATTCAGCCTTACGTTGAAACAGGTTACGGGCGCGAAGATTCGATTGCGACTGAGCTTGACAGCATTCGCGGCAATTGGTGGTGTGTTGAAAATAAAGCCGAAACAATCGGTTTAGTGTATCCGAATTTCTTGACCGAAGCGCAAAATGCCGCCGCCGGACGCGAAAAACGTCAGATGATTGCACTCGGCGATTCTGCCACAATGCTCACGCGCCGCGCCGTTGATTTTGCTAACAAAAATCCGACACATCCGAGTTCGCCCGAAATTTTGCACTTGGCAGTTCGTTCGACGCGCTACGGTTGTAAGGACGACAACACCGGAAAATTTTCAAAACAAGCGTTCGATATTTTGCAAAAGAAATACAAAAATTCAACTTGGACAAAACAAACGCCGTATTGGTTTGGTCAATAAAACTGGGAGCGCAAAACTGGGAGCGCAGGCATCTTGCCTGCCCGTTCGCGCGAAGCAAGAACGGGAAACGCCGCACACAAAATCAAGTTTATTTTGTGTGCGGCGTTTCCGCGCCTGTTCTCGCAAAGCCTCGAACTCGCGGGCAGGCAAGATGCCTGCGCTCCCAGTTAACTGCGCTCCCAGTTATTTGATTAGTTTTTGAATCGCCTTAAATTGCTCGTGTTTTGAGTCGCGCATCAATTCAAACAAAGACATTTCGACTGACGAAGGGACAACGCCGCTCATTTTCATCTTTCTGAGACCGGCGAGTTTGTTGTATTCAAAGCGCGAGGCGACGCAATCTTGCAAAAGATGAACTTCAAAACCTTTTTCCAACAAATCGTGCGCGGTTTGGTTGACGCAGATGTGCGTTTCGATGCCGCAAAGGATGATTTGTTTTGCGCCGAGTTCTGCTAAATTGTCCAAAAACGCTTGCGAACCGCACGAGCTAAACGCTGTTTTTTCAATGATTTGAAAATTTTCCGGCAAAACATCTAAAATTTCCGGCGCGGTTCTGCCCAAGCCTTTCGGATATTGTTCAGTAACGATTATCGGTGTTTCGAGAATCTGAAAACCTTGCACGGCGCGGGCAATGCGCGAAGCAATTACTCCGAAATCGCCAATCGAAGCGCGAAAGGCTTCCTGCATATCAATCACGACGAGCGCAGTTTTGTTTTTTTCTAAAATATTTCGATGCGTCATAGATTTTTTTTGCCCGCGAATCTGCGCGAATTAACGCGGATAAGAAAAGAGAAAAAGATTCGCGTTAATTCGCATTAATTCGCGGGCAGATTTTCTTTCACTTCGGGTAATTCGGCTTTTTCAAACGCTTCTTTTTGGCGTTTTGCTTCGGCGTTTATTTTTTCTTTGTCGCGCATTTCGATTTTGTATTGGCGAAAGAAAAGATAAGTTGCCACGCTGGCGATTATCAAAATTAAAATCATCATTGCGCCGATAAAATATAATTCGGCAACGGCTGAATTGCTCATACTTTTAAAATTAGCAATCGAATGACTGGAGCGCAAGCGTCACCGCTTGCAATGAGCGAAGCGAAAAAGCGTTTAAGGTAAATTCAAGTTGAATGAACGCAACGGCTTTTTCGCGTTTGAAGCAAACGCTCATTGCAAGCGGGGACGCTTGCGCTCCAGTCGGTTGTCATTGGATAATTAAAAACAATGAGCGACACGAATATTGAATCTACTTTGAACGAATCGAGAATTTTTCCGCCGCCTGCGGAATTTGCGGAAAACGCACATATCAAAAGTTTTGCGGAATATGAAGAAATTTACGCAAACGCGGCGGCAGACACGGAAGGATTTTGGGCTGGTGTTGCCGAATCTTTGCATTGGTTTCGGAAATGGGACACGGTTTTGGAATGGAACGAGCCGCACGCGAAATGGTTTGTCGGCGGCAAAATCAATGCCGCGTATAATTGTTTGGACAAACATCTCGAAACTTACCGCAAAAACAAAGCCGCGATAATTTGGGAAGGCGAACCGGGCGAAATTCGGACTTTAACTTATTTGCAATTGCATCGTGAGGTTTGCAAATTTGCGAATGTTTTAAAACTTCTCGGTGTCGAAAAAGGCGACAGAGTTGCGCTTTATATGCCGCTCGTGCCGGAACTTTCGATTGCGATGCTCGCCTGTGCGCGAATCGGTGTTACGCACACGGTAATCTTCGGCGGATTCTCGGCAGAAGCAATCCGCGACCGCGTGAACGACGGCGAATGCAAATTAATCGTAACGGCAGACGGCGGTTATCGGCGCGGAAGCGAAATAAAATTAAAAGCCACAGTTGATGTTGCCGTCGAAAATTGTCCGTCGGTCAAAAATGTCGTGGTTTTCAAACGCACGAATTCGCAAGTTCAGATGAAAGACGGCTTCGATTTTTGGTGGCACGAGTTAATGGAAAACGCTTCCGCCGTTTGCGCGGCAGAAGAACTCGACAGCGAACATCCGCTTTTTATTCTTTACACGAGCGGAACAACCGGAAAACCGAAAGGAATTTTGCACACCACAGGCGGATATTTGACGCAAACTTTTATTACCGCAAAATGGATTTTTGATTTAAAGGATGAAGACGTTTATTGGTGTTCTGCCGACATCGGTTGGATTACGGGACATTCTTACGTCGTTTATGGAATGTTGCAAAACGGCGCGACGGTTTTGATGTATGAAGGTGCGCCGAATTTTCCAGATTTCGACAGGTTTTGGGAAATTATCGAACGCCACCGCGTCAATATTTTCTACACCGCGCCGACAGCAATTCGCGCTTTTATCAAATGGGGCGAGCAATATCCGAACCGCCACGATTTATCTTCGTTACGTTTGCTCGGAACTGTCGGCGAGCCGATAAATCCCGAAGCGTGGATGTGGTATCACAAAATAATCGGCAAAGAACGCTGTCCGATTGTTGATACTTGGTGGCAGACCGAAACCGGCGCGGCAATGATTTCACCGCTTCCGGGCGCAACGCCGACCGTTCCCGGCACTGCAACTCGTCCGTTTCCCGGAATTATTGTTGACATTGTTACAAAAGCCGGAATTTCCGTGCCGCCGAACGAAGGCGGTTATCTCGTCATCAAAAAACCGTTCCCCGGAATGCTTCGCACTATTTGGAACGATGACGAACGCTATCAAAAAACATATTGGGGCGAAATTCCGCACGTTTATTTTGCCGGCGACGGCGCACGGCGCGACGAACACGGCTATTACTGGATTATGGGCAGAGTTGACGATGTAATAAATGTTTCCGGTCATCGTTTGGGAACTGCCGAAATCGAAAGCGCGTTAGTTTCACACGAATCTGTCGCCGAAGCCGCCGTCGTCGGTCGTCCCGACGATTTAAAAGGTCAGGCAATCTCCGCGTTTGTAACTTTAGAAGGAACGCACAAAGGCAGCGACGAATTAAAACAAGAATTAAGAAATCACGTCGCTAAAGAAATCGGAAGCCTTGCAAAACCTGATGATATTCGTTTTACCGACACTTTGCCAAAAACCCGAAGCGGCAAAATTATGCGCCGTTTGCTCAGAGAATTAGCCTCAAGCGGAACAGTCGCGGGCGATGTTACGACATTGGAAGATTTTTCGGTGTTGGAAAAATTACGCGAAGATGAAGAATAATATAAAAGCGTCAAAACCGTGAGCGCAGGCAAGATGTCCGCGCTCCAATTTGTTTTATTTTGAAAAGTTTTTCTGGGCTTTTTTATTTTAATTAATTTCGTGTTATGCTTTTTTGCGATTTCGGTTTTTTGCTGAAATCAACTCTCCGCGAAATTTTAATTAAAAAAAACGAGGATAACTAAAATGGCAGGAAAATTTGAAATCAAGAGTTCCGCAAACGGCAAGTTTCATTTTAATTTGAAAGCCGGAAACGGACAGATAATTTTGTCGAGCGAAATGTATGAATCGAAAGCGGCTTGTGAAAACGGTATCGAATCAGTCAAGAAAAATTCGGCTGACGCAGGACGTTTTGAAAAAAGAGCTTCGGCAAAAGGCGAACCGTATTTTGTCTTAAAGGCAGGAAACGGGCAGGAAATCGGACGAAGCGAAATGTATTCTTCCGATGCGGCGTGTCAAAACGGCATTGATTCGGTGGCAACAAATGCGCCGACAGCCGATACTGTGGACACGACCGCCGCGTAAAATTTGCAGTTTAAATTTTAGAGCGAGTTCATTGAAAACCGCAAAGTAACGAAAGTTTCGTTTCTGTGCGGTTTTCGTTTTGAGAAATGTCAGAACAGGGAGCGGTAGCGACCTGCTAATTTGAGAAATTGAAAATCTAAAGCAGGTCGCTACCGCTCCCTGTTCTGACTAAATTGAAAAGCAGGTCGCTACCGCTCCCTGTTCTGACTAAAAAAGGAGGCAATTATAATAAAACCAATTCCAGATGGATACCATACGATTACGCCGTATTTGATTGTTGAAGATGCGGACAAACTCGTTGAATTCATCGAACAAACTTTCGATGGACAACTTATATTTCAAATGCGGACAGAAGCCGGCAGAATTTCGCACGCCGAAATGAAAATCGGCGATTCGATGTTGATGCTTTCCGAAGCATCCGAAGAATGGAGCGCAATGCCGACGATGATTCATTTATACGTTTCCGATACGGACACGGTTTATCAAAAAGCCTTGGCATCGGGAGCGGTTTCAATCAAAGAACCGCAAGACCAATTTTACGGCGACCGCAATGCTTCGGTAAAAGATTCTTCAGGAAATATTTGGGGAATCGCCACGCATATCGAAGACCTTTCCGAAGCAGAAATGGAACAACGAATGAGCGCGGCAAGTTCATTACTGAGCGGCATAGAATTTGCTGACGCGGGAAATACCACTTAATCGGGCAATTATCGAAGTTCTTTTCCGTGATTTCCGTGTGTGCTGTGGATAGAAAAAGAAATCTATCCACGAAAAACACGGAAAACACGGAAAAAACCACCGGAAATTGAAGGCGATGATGTCGTAATCAAATTCTATGCCGCTCAGTAATGCGGCAAGTTAAGTTTTTTTTCATCTTCCACACAAATAATAAATTAGGAGAGAGTAATAATTATGTCGGAAAATACAGCAACGGCGGCAGAAGCAATGGCGATGCCGAAACACGGCGAATTTTGTTGGACGGAAATCGCCACAAATAATTTAGAAGCGTGTAAATCTTTTTACGCCAATGTTTTCGGTTGGGAAATGCAACAAAGCAAAGCAACGGGCGAAGAGATGGAATATCAGGAATTTAATATTGCGGGCAGTCAACCGATGGGCGGAATATTTCAGATGCAAGCGGAAATGTATGGAGGCGAAATTCCGCCGCCGCATTTTGTCAGCTATGTAGCCGTTGAAAATGTTGACGACACGGCAAGCAAAGCGTTCGATTTAGGCGGCAAAATCGTTTCGCCGCCGATGGAGATTCCGAATGTCGGGCGTTTTGCGGTTATTCAAGACCCGACAGGCGCAAGTTTTTCGATTCTTACGTTGAATGAAGGAGCGGTTTAATTCATTAAAATTTCTGAGAAAAAAAATATGAGCGTTCCCAAAAGTCTTAACAAATTAACAGGTAAATGGCACGGCATCAATCGCTTGCACACGGTTTGGATTGAGGAAAATCCATTGCGCGAATCAATTTCCGACGCTTTTATTTCTTTTTCGGCGCAGGGCAAATTTTTGAAAATCGAATACGACTGGATTTTTGAAGAAAAAAAACAGGAAGGTTTGATTTTGCTCGGCGATGAAACGGATTTAATAAAAGCATATTGGATTGATTCGTGGCATATGGGCGATAAGTTTCTGGTTTCAGAAGGAAATCCCGACGAAAACGGGACGATTTCGATGAAAGGTTTTTACGCCGTTCCCGACCATCCCGATTGGGGTTGGCGAACCGACATCGAATCAATCGGTGAAAATTCTTTCAAAATCACGATGTTCAATGTTACGCCCGAAGGCGAAGAATCTTTAGCGGTTGAGGCAGAATACGAGAGAATATAGGAGAAAATTATGGCTGAATTTACAATACCGAAACACGGAGAAATATGTTGGCGCGAACTTAACACGCAAAATTTGGATGCGGCAAAAGGCTTTTATCAAGGGCTTTTCGGATGGAATTTAGAGCAAAGCAAAGTTTCGCCGGTGCAATATGACGAAATTCATTTCGGCGGCGAAGCAGTTGGCGGAATGATGCAGATTACGAAAGATTGGGGCGAAAATTGGCAAAAAATCCCTTCGGCTTGGATGAGTTATATCGCGGTTGACGATTGCGATGAAACGATTGAAAAAATCAAAGCAAACGGCGGCGATGTTTGCATTCCGGCTTTCGACGCGCCGAATGTCGGGCGAATGTCCGTCGTCAAAGACCCAAGCGGCGCGGCGTTTTCGATAATTCAATTTGTTCAATAAACTGTTTTGAGTCCGGCGTTTGGGCGATTTATCATTAAATTTCAAACACCGGACTCAAAACTTTACGGCACGAAAGTATTTGGAATCGGAAAATCACCCGCGATTCCGAATTGTTGAATTAAAGTTCCAGCCGTTGAGCGTTGGACAAACCACGTTGAACTTGACGGGCGGAAAATTGCCGCATCAAATTTGCCGTCGCCGTCGTAATCGCCCGGCGCGGGAATGTCGGTTGAAGTTCCGAATGGAAACGCGAAGAACGAAAAATCTTCACTTCTTAAAATAAACCAATTCCCGTTTGAAGGTCGCCAATATGCGATGTCGGCTTTGCCGTCGCGCCGAAATCGAGTGCGACACTAAACACGCCGTTTATCAAAGTCGTATTCGGACGCGAAACAACCGCGCCGATTTGAGTTCCGCCCGCGATTGCGTCATAAAGCCGAAACTGCAAATCATAACTGCCGTTTGCCGGATTTGTGCCGTCATTCAAACGACCTTGAAAGCTAAACGAATTGCCTTGCCCGAAAGCCGCATCTGCCGTCAAAGCGGCAAACAAAAAGCTGATAACGATAAATTGTAAAATAGATTTTTTTGACATAGTTTTTTCACCTCGCCCATTGCGTAAAAATTTAATAACTCAATCTTGACGCATTTCGGCAGGTGATATAACTAGCAAAGTTGGCAGGTAGAGCGAAAGCGGAAACAGTGATTTTTCAGAAATTGTTTGAAATTTCTTTTTTTTGCGCCAGCGGCGCATAGAGAAAGTAGCCAGATGTGATACGTCTGGTTTAGTTGATTCACCGTTCGCGCCCTGAAAGGAGCGCAAGAATCGGACTTTTCGCGCCTTCAACGCGGAAATGATGATGTTCTTTCCAGACGTTTCACATCTGGCTACTTTCTGGCTGCCGATTCTCGGCTAAAAAAAGGAAAGTTCAAAAAAATGTTTCAGACGAGTTTCTCGCGCAAGGCTTTGACGACGGCTTCGGTTTTTGAATGAACTTGGAGTTTTTCATAGACGTTATGCAGATGAAAAGAAACCGTGTGATAGCTGATGCCGAGTTTGTAAGCGGCGGTTTTGTAGCTGTGTCCGTCCACCAAAAGTTTTAATAATTCTTTTTCCTGCGGCGTGAGATTGCTGGCGGATTGTTTCGGCGGAACAAAGGTTTGGAATAGAGTGATAACGCGCCGCGCAACTTCCGGCGACATCGGCGCACCGCCGCCCACAACTTCGCGCAAGGCTTCGAGCAAGCGGACGGGCTGCGTATTTTTCAGCAAATAACCGACCGCACCGGCGCACAGCACGTCGAAAATCCGTTCGTCATCGTCATAAACCGTCAGCGCGATAAAAGAAATTTCGGGATGTTTTTCGCGCAAAATTCGGATGCCTTCGATGCCGTCGAGTCCGGGCAAACCGATGTCGGTCAGGACGATATTTGGCAGATGCAAACTGATTTTGGCAATCGCTTCTTCGACCGAACGGAAACGCCCGACGCATTCAAAACCGTCAGTTCCGCCAATCAGCATCGCTAAACCTTCGCGCAAATCGCGCAAATCTTCGATAATAGCGATCTTGACCGTTTGATTTTCAGAAGTAATATTCGGCATCACAGCGAGTTGCATCTAGCAAGTTTAATTTAATTTTCCAGTTTGCTTACCTGCCAATTCTGGCAGGTTAGTTTTGAATCCAACCGACTGGAGCGCAAGCGTCTCCGCTTGCAATGAGTGTTTGCTTCAAACACGAAAAAACGTCCGATTGGTATTCAAGTTGGAAATATCAAACGCATTTTCACGTCGAAGCGACGCTCATTGCAACCGGGACGGATTGCGCTCCAGTCCGCTCTGCGTTCTTATCGAAACTCGTTCTAAAATTTTAGAAAGACAGAATTCAAAACCAAAACAATCTTCGCGCCTTCATTTTCCGCCGAAACAATTTGCAAATTTCCTTTCAACTCGGCAGCGCGTTTTTTCATATTTAACAAGCCGTTGCCGTCAAAGTCCTCAGTTTTATCAAAACCGCGTCCGTCGTCCGCGATGGTTAAAATCAATTTGCCGCCTTCGAGACGAAAATCAATTTCGACGTGCGTGGCGTTTGAGTGGCGGACGATGTTGGTGAGCGATTCTTTGAAAATCAGATAAATGTTGCGGCGCAGATTGGCGTTTAAATTTAGGTCAGGCATAATCGGCGGCGTGTCAAATTCGAGACGAATTTCGCGCCGTTCCAAAATTTCTTCGGCGTGGCGGCGCATTCTGATCGTCAAATCTGCCAGCGAATCTTTTTTCGGGTTGATCGCCCAGACAATATCGCTCATTGCCGAAACGGATTCGCGCGAAGTTTCAGCAATATTTTCGAGCAGATTGCCGCCGTCAAAACCGTTTGTGCCATTGCTTAATTTTCGATTGACGACTTCGCTCAAGACAGAAATCTTCGTCAAATTCGCGCCGATGTCGTCGTGCAAATCCGTTGCAATTCTGGTTCGCATATTGGCGACTTCGAGCAGTCGCGCCAGCCGAAGACGATAAAAACCGTAAATCACCAGCGCAATCAAAAAAAACAGCGCGGCGATAAACCACCATTTCTGCCAAATCGGAGCGGCAATTTTGAAGGAAACCGACGCAGGCTTTTGGCTGTAAATTCTATCGGCGGTTTCGGCGCGGACTTCCATTAGGTATTCGCCCGCCGCGAGATTGGCAAAATTTACCGTGCGCTCGTCGGTTTGCGTCCAATCGGAATTGCCGAACCGATATTCGTATTTCAATTTCTCGCCGAGCGACGCGCCCAAACCAAGAAAATCAACTGAAATTTGCTTTTGTTCCGCGTTCAAATCTAACGGCAAAATTTCAGTTTCGCCCAAAACCGAGACGTTTTGCGATTCGCCTTCGACACGCAAACCCGTGATCAAAATTGTCGGCGGCTGGCGTGTGCGCGGCGGTTCGGGAATAAACCGCGCAAAACCGTTATGCGTTCCAAACCACAGATTATTTTGGCGGTCGCGGTATGAAATCTCGACAAAACTCGAAGGCAATCCGTCAGCGGTCGTGAAATTTTCGATTTGTCCGGTGTCGGGATTCAGACGGTCAATGCCGCGCCACGTTCCAATGTAAATTCGCCCGAATTCGTCTTCGGTAATCGAAGCGGCGGCGTTGCTCGTCAAACCTTCGGCGGTTGTATATTTTTTAAATTCAAAATTGTCGGAATTCGAATCGTCAAGCCGCCAAACTCCGCTTTTAGTCGAAGCAATCCAAAGCTGTCCGCGAGAATCGAGAAATAAATCCCGAATCCAGCCAGAAGGCGCAGCGATGTGGGATTTGGGATTTGGGATTTGGGATTTGGGATTTGGGATTTGATTGGGAATTCAATCCCAAATCCGAATTCCCAAATCCCAAATCCGTTGGTTCTGACAAGACGCGAAATTCTCCGTTGCGCCAGCGAATCAACGCGCTTTCGCCGTGGTCGCTTGATGCGCCGATCCAGATGTTGCCGAATTTATCTTCCGCAAAAGCTGAGCCGACGCGAGACTTTGAAAACTCGGCTTGCGAAGTGTAATCGTGCCAAATATTTTTAGTTCGTTCCCAACGCAGAATTTCGTTGCTTGCTTCGGTTGTTGAAATCCAAATATCGCCGCGTGAATCTTCAAAAAGCCGAAAAACCTCAGCATTTTTCGCGCCTGTTTCAACCTTTTCAAGTTTTGCACGAGCTAGATTTTCAAAATCCGTGTTGTCGGGCGAACGAAAAAGTCCGTCGCCGCTCGGAATCCACCACGCGCCGCGGCTGTCTTGCCAAACAGTTTGTTGCCAACCCCAACCGTGATAATCCACAGATTCCGGCAGTTTTAATTTAACGAGTGAAAATTTGTCCGCGTCAAAACGGCTGATGACGCGCTCAGTTTTCGGAAAGGCGACGGCAAACAATTCACCTTTTGAGTTTTCAAAAATCAAACTGCTTTGGTCATTATTCAAACCGTCCGCCGCGTTATAAGTTGTAAAACCGTAACGCGCAATTTTTTTAACGCCGCACGGCGAACCGGTCCACAAATTTCCGTCTTTATCTTCGGCAAGCGCAGAAATATCGTCGCACAAATCGTTTTCAGCCGTATAAGTTTTGCAAACCGTTTCGCCCGTTTCCTGCCAACGACACAAACCGGGAATTGTCGCCAACCACATCTGACCATCGCTCGTTTCGACCATATCACGAATCCAATTTGAACCGAGACCGTCTTTTGTCGTGTAGCATTTTTTGACAATTTTCTCGTTCGCCTCCGCATCAAGCAGACACAAACCGCCTAATTCATCGCTTCGCAAACTCATCCACAAACGACCGTTACGATCTTCAAGCAAATCAGTGATTTTATTGTCGCTTAATCCATTATCCTGAGTGAAACGCCGAATATTTCCGTCCGGCAAAAGTCGGAACAAACCGTTTCCAAACGTGCCGATCCAAAGCGTGCCGCGCCGATCTTCGAGAATTGTTTTGATGTAAAGCGCGTTAGGTTCCGGCGCAGCAATCGCTCCGCCCGAAGATTCCAGCGGCTTGCCTAACGCCACCGATTCAAACGCAGTTTGTCCGTTTTGTTCAATGAATTTATAAAGTCCGTCGCTCGTGCCAATCCAAATTTGATGGCTTTTATCTTCATATAACGTCAGAATTTTTTCGGATTTCGGATTGTCGGGCAGAAAGATTGTAAAAAGTGGATTTTCCGCTGAACTGCGAAGTCCGTGCGGATTTAGACGCGCCAAGCCTTTGTCCGTGGCAATGTAAATTATGCCGCTTTTTGTTTCGAGGAAATCATTAACGTAACGATCCGGCAAACCATCGGCGACAGTAAAATTCGTCATTCCCGCGCCGTCAAAACGCGAAATGCCTTCGCCCGTGCAAAACCACAAAAAACCGCGTGAATCCTGCTTAATTTTTTGCACTTCATCGCGCAATAAACCGTCAGCAACGGTATAAGTTTTAATCGGCAAGCGTTCGGCTTTTGAGATTGAAGCGAAAACGAAAACGAACGCAAACCAACCAAAATAAACAAATAACCTGCCGATTTTAAGTTTATTTTGTCTTTGATTTGCGCCAAAACACATTTTTATTTGCCCTTCAATGAGCGAATTATGGCATCAAACAAAAGTTTTAACAAGCATTTTGAGTCGTGTTAATTTAATTGCGTGTTCCGCTGAAATCAAGCGGCATCGGAATCATCGGCGCGTTTAAAACACCTTTGAGCGAATCGTTTTCAACTGTTCCGCTGATTGAAAGTTCGAGCGATTTTCCTTGCATTTCGGTTGTCGCCACGCCTGAAAAATTGTTTTCGCTGACCTTTCCATTTTCGATTTTACCGTTGCCGAACATTGTTTCGAGCGAACCCGAAAATGTTCCGTCGGTTTGTTCGACAATCAATTTAACCGGAATTTCTTGACCTTGAAAATCAATCTTCAAATTCCAATTTCCCGTCATATTTACTGTTGCTGCTTCCATAGTTTTTCCGTAATTTTCAATATCTTGAGCGTTATTTTCCGTATCAAAAATCTCAATACTTGTCGCGTAATCTCGCGCTTGCGGTAAAATTTCTTCGGCATCGCCGACAATCACGATGGCGAGAGTTTCGGGCATCACATATTTGTTCGCCACGCGCTCGACATCTTCGATTGTTACTGCATTTACGTTGTCGCGGTAAGTTTGCAAATAATCATCCGGCAAATCATTTAGCTGCTGCGACACGAGCAAATTCGTCAAGCCTTCTTGCGTTTCGGCGCGAAGCGGAAAAACTCCGGTTAAGAAATTTTTCGCGTCTTGCAATTCGTTTTCAGAAACTTTTTCATCTCGAATTCGATTCAATTCATAAAAAAATTCGTGCAATGATTCGCCTGTAACCGCCGTGCGAACTTCGCTGTTCGCTTCAAACGCGCCCGCAAGTTTTCGCATATCAAAACTCGAATATGCGCCGTAAGTGTAACTTTTTTCTTCGCGTAAATTCATAAAAAGTCTTGACGACGCGCCCGCGCCCAAAACTTGATTCATCATCAAAACCGCGAAATAATCGGGATGTTTTCGATGAATTGCCGGATTTGCCAGAACTATATTCGCTTGCGCCGAGCCTTTGCGGTCAACAATCGTCAGCGTTCTTTCGCCGCGTTCGGGCAACGCGGGAAATTGTTTTTCCGCAAAACTTCCCTGTTCCCAACCGCCGAATTTTTCTTCGATTTGTTTTAACAATTCTTCGCGCCTTACATCGCCGACGACAAAAAGAGTTGCGATATTCGGAATATAATTTCGCTTGTGCAAAGCAATCAAATTTTCACGCGAAATCTTTTCGACATCCGAAATTTTCGGCGAAGTTTTATGATACGGATGTTTGCCGAAAATGATGCGCGAAACTTGTTCGTCCGCTAAAAAACCGGCTTGCGAACGCTGAAATTTCAGACTTTCGATGAGATTTTCTTTGTAAAGATTCAATTCGCTTTCGGGAAAAGTCGGTTTTAAAATCATTTCCGCCATCAAATCAATAATTTCCGCGCTGTAAAACGACAAAGCCGAAGCCGCAACCATCGAATTATCCGAGCCGGAACTCGCCGAAAGATGTGCGCCGAGCCGTTCGATTTTCTCGGCAAACTCTGCACTCGTATAATTTACAGTTCCTTCGCTGAGCATCGAAGCAACGGTTGAAGTCAAACTTGTTTCATCGTCCGCTTCGTTCGTTTTGCCGACGCGAAACGCAAGTCGAAAGCTCACCAAAGGAAATCGTTGGTCTTCAAAAATGATAATTTTCAAACCGTTTGCCAAAGAGGTTTCAAACGGCGCAGGAATATTAAAAGGTATCGGCGCAAGCGGTGCCGGCGCGATTTTGCGAAATTCTTCAATCATAATTTTTTAGTGGTAAGTGCTAAACGGTAAGTGGTAAGTTAATTAAATCTATCATTTCAAGTTTTCCTTGGCTGTTTTAATTGATGCCGTCAGTAATTTTTCCAATTCCTGACAATCTTGGAGCATAGAATTTGCCTGTGCTTCGGTTAGATATTCACTATCTCGTAAAAGTCTTAGCCAATAATCCGTTTCAAAGGCTTCTTTTTGTGCAATCGAAAGTTTATGGATAAAATCCGGCTTTGATTGCCCTTGATTAGCTTCTTCAACATTTGCTCCAATTGAAGTTCCCGAACGCAAAATCTGTTTTGATAAAACATATTCCTTCTTTTCGGCAACAATAAATTTGTAAAGTTTAATTGTTCTCAAAGCAAACTGATATGACTTTTCCTTCAATATACTTTCTTTCATAACTTACCACTTACCACTTACCGTTTAGCACTAATTCTTCGCTGTAACAACGTCCAATAAAGCGCGGTTTTCGGTGTTCAGATATTGGCTGACGGCTGATTTTATTTGTTCGGAATTAATAGCTAAAAGCGAGTCGAGTTCGGTATTTATTAAATTCGGTTCGCCGTCATAAAGTGCGTGTTCGGCGATTTGTTGGGCGCGGGACATTGCCGATTGGCGCGAACGGATGACATCGTTTATCAGTTGATTTTGCAATTTTTGCATCTCTTCCGCGCTCGGTCCCGAAGTTGATAAATCGTTGATTTCGTGCATAATCGTTTCACGAATACGGCTCAAATCGGCATCGGGTTTCGGGATTGCACCGATACAAACGCCCGAAGGTCCGCGCCGTTCGTCCGTGAAACCGAAAAGTTGCACGACCGATTCTTCGCCTTTGACTAATTTTTGATAAAGCCTCGAACTGTCGCCGTCATAAAGCAGTTTTCCGGCAAGATAAAGCGCGTTAAATTCGGGCGTTTGGCGTTTGGGAATTTTCCAACCGATAAGAAAAGCAGGAAATGGCGCGAGTTTGTCTTCGTGTTCGCGGTAATCTTCGGAAATTTCCGGCGGTTCGCTGACATCGAGCGGGGCAGGTTTCGGTTGCGACTCAATCGAGCCGAAATATGTTTCAACCAAATCTTTCGCGGCTTCATTTTCAAACGCGCCAGAAATTACCAAAACGGCATTATTCGGCGCGTAATAAGTTTTGAAAAAATTCTGCACGTCTTCAACCGTCGCATCGTCCAAATCTTCCATCGAACCGATTGTCGAATGCGAATTGGCGAAGTTTTTATAAACCATTTCGTTCAAAAGATCGAAAACGCCGCCGTAAGGTTGATTATCGTAGCGCAGACGTTTTTCTTCTTTGACGGCTTCGCGTTGATTATCGAGATTTTCCTGCGTTACGGCAAGCGATAACATTCTGTCGGATTCGAGCCACAGCGCAAGCGGCAATTGATTTGCCGGAAGCGTTTCAAAATAATTCGTCCGTTCGCTCGAAGTCGTGCCGTTCATCGTGCCGCCGGCTTTCATAATGTATTGAAAATGCGCGGCTTTCGGGACATTTTCCGAGCCTTGAAACATCATATGTTCAAACAGATGTGCAAAGCCGGTGCGCCCTTCACGTTCGTTGCGCGAACCGACATCGTAATAAACCGCAACCGCAACAACGGGAATCGAATTATCTTGATTTAACACCACGCGCAAACCGTTTGTGAGCGTGTATTCTTCTATTTGTAAAGGCGAAAGTTTGAATGTTTCAGACATAATTTTATGAAAACATTTTGAGGTGGAAAAAGCAATTCTGAAGCTGGAAGACAGCAGACAGAAGTTAGTAGTCAGCCATCTCCCGATTGAGAAATTTACTTTTGCTAGACCCAACGGAAATTGGTTTGCGAAAAAAATAGATGGCTTAAAATGTCCGACACGCTTTAGCTTGTTGAAGGCGGCACGAATTCGACAAGCTAAAGCGTGTCGGACACTTAAGACAAATCTTTAGCTGACTTCTAGCTTCTTACTTCTGGCTTCTGTCTTCTTTTCTTCAAATTTCCGGCACCCAAAAAGGCTTGCCTTTAAACATTTCTTTTTTCAGCCCGAGATTCGTCAATTCGCTTTCTTTTACGCCGAGAAATGTAAAATGCGGTTCATCGCTGGTAACTGTTTGAAACCAGCCGTTTTTTGCTAAAATTTCGCGCACTTTGGCGTTGTCAAATTCTTTACAATCGAAGGCGAGCATCGAAATATGTTGCGAAGTTCCCGGCGGCGCAACCGAAAATACGATTGATTTATCCAAGCCCGTCGAAAAATACATTCCTTTTTCTTCTAGTTTGAGAATTTCGGAAACCTGTTCGTAAGTCGAAAGCGATTTGATGCGTGTGGCTTCCGCTTGTGGTAATTTTCCTTTTGAAACCCAATGTTTCAAGCCCGGTTCGACGCGGCTTTTCCAGAGTTTGACAGTTTCGTTATAAGTTCTTTTCGCCGAATCTGCACCGCGCGGGCTGATTGTTACGTTTGATTGTTTGGCTTCAGCAACCGCGTTTTTTAATCCGGTCATTGCCGCCGATTGCAGTTTAAGCGTGAAACCGCCGATGCTTTCCGAACTTTCGGAAAGCGAAGATTGAAACGTCGAAACTTCAGATTCATCACGGAAAATCACGGTTTTCGGCGGAGTTGCGCCGCCGCGTGAGAGAAAAACTGCGCCATATTCGCGCAAGATTCTTTTTCCGACATCATCGGTCGGCTGAACAAATCCCGCAGGCAAATTCCCGCTGAAACCGCCGCTTTTTACTTCGCTTTGATTCGTAGGTTGCGTCGTCTGATTATTGGAAACAGGCGAACTATTGTTGTTGCTCACATTTGAATTATTTGAATTATTTGAGTTATTCACCGCCGAATTATTCGCAGTCGAATTAACAACCGGCGTAGAAGTTTTGCGAAGCGGAGTTGATTTATTATCATTCTCGTTCGTGCTTTCATAACACGCCGAACTTAACGCAAGCAGAAAAATCAGGGAAAGTTTTAATTTATTCATTTGTTTCTAATTGGAGCGCGGGCATCTTGCCCGCCGCGCGTTCAAGCGAAGCGAGAACAGGCGCGAACGACTCATGTTACTCGAAAGTTGATTCAATGTGCGGCGTTTCCGCGCCTGTTCTCGCAAAGCCTCGAACGCGCGGCGGG
>JANNYB010000164.1:0-24564 GCA_031409875.1 Acidobacteriota bacterium
ATAAAATTGCGTTTGGATGTTACCATATTTTCTTTTTTTGAGCCCCGCATTTTGGCGGCACCCGCCAGCTACGCGCGGCGTAAACGCCCCAAAACGGCGGGACTCAAAACATTTTTCATCAATCATCGCCAATCGGCACGGTAAAAATAAATTTCGCGCCCGTGCAGTTTGGCGTGTCGGTAACGTAAATTTTTCCTTGATGCGCTTCGACAATTCCTTTGGCAATCGCCAATCCCAAACCTGTTCCGTGCGGCGCGTTTTCATATTTTTTAACATCGCTGATGCGGAAAAACTTATTAAAAATATGTTCGCGCAAATCTTCGGGAACGCCTGCGCCTTCGTCCGAAACGGAAAATTCGAGCATTTCTTTTTCAGAGCGTTTCACACCGATTTTGATTTCCGTATTTTCCGGCACATATTTTGAAATATTTTCTAACAGCGTATAAAGCACCTCCGCAATCGCTCTCGAATCAACGCGCACGAGCGGCAAATTCTTCTCCAAAAACAACTTAATCGGATAATTTTCCAGCAAAGGTTCGGCGCGAAACAACGCGGCTTGGACTATTTCTTCCGTTTCGCTCCACACGCGCCGCAAGTTTAATGCTCCGGCTTCGATTCGCGCTAATTCTACCATTCCTTCGATAAAATGATTCAGACGATCAGTTTCTTCGTCAATTATTTCATAAAATTCACGCCGTCCGCTTGCGCCTAAATCAAATTTTTCTTCCGCATTCAAAAGCGTCGAAATCGAAGTTTTTATCGAAGTCAGAGGCGTTCGCAAATCGTGCGTTACGGCATCGAGCAGCGCGGATTTCAACTTTTCACTGCGCCGCAAGGCTTCGGCTTCGCTCGATTTTTCAAACGCTTCCTGCAATTCGCGGTAAAGTCTTTCGATTTCGTGTCTGTGCCTGTTCGCTTCTTCGGCGCGGCGTTTGGCGTAAGCCGAAAGCTCGCCCGCAATCACCGCCGTAACCGTAAAAGCCGCCCACGCGACAAGATTTTGCGGTTCGGAAATCGTCCAAGTTCGCACCGGCGGCAGAAAAAAATAATTGAATCCGAGCATCGCCAACAAAGATGCCAGCAAAGCCGGATTTCTTCCCGTAAATGTTGCTGTCAAAAGAATTACAAGCAAAAATGCAAACGCCACAGTTGCCGAATTTATCTGCGTATGAAACGGTTCGAGAACAAAAATTACGAAAATAATTCCGCCAATCGCCGCAAAATATTGAAGCCAATTTGATTTTAATTTTTGAGAAATATCTTGCTTCATAAGATAGTTTTGAAAACTATTTTTTGCCCACGAAACACACGAAACATACGAAAAAAAGAATTAGTATCTTGATTTATTTTCGTGTCTTTCGTGTGTTTCGTGGGCAAAATAATCTTTTTTATTCTCGCTTCGTCTCATCGTCCCACCGTCACTTTTCTTTCGTCATCGCCGTCGCCTTCAATCGTGATTTGCAGAATGCTTTCGGGAAACGAGAAGTTTTTTAATCTTTCTGACCATTCGATAATTGTTACAGCTTTTTCGTCTTCGATAATTTCGTCCAACCCGACAGCTTTTGCCACGTCTGCTCTTTCATCAATGCGCCATAAATCAATATGGAAAACGTCGAATCGTGCGGTTTTGTAAAGATTTACGAGCGTAAAACTCGGCGAAGTTACTTCGTCAACATCAAAATCCAGCGCATACAAAATACCTTTCGTGAGCAAAGTTTTTCCCGCGCCAAGTCCGCCGCGAAGTAAAATCATCTCGCCGCCACTCAAAGATTCGCCGATTTTTTCCCCCAAATCAAAAGTATCTTGCGGCGTTTTGCAAATAAATTCTTGACTCATTTCGTAATTCGTAATTCGTAATTCGTAATTGATTCAATCGCTTCGTGCAAACAATCTCGAATATCGCTTGCCGTCATCAATCTTTGCGAAAATCTTTCTGCCGCAATATCGCCCGCCAAACCTGAAATATAAAGCGCGGCAACAACCGTTTCAAAAGCGTTTTCGATATTCGGCTCTTTGCGGGCGAAGGTTTGCGCCAAAAATGCCGTGATAATTCCCGTCAAAGTGTCGCCCGCGCCGGCGCGTGAGATTCCGGCGTTGCCGGTCGGATTGATAACGACTGTTCCGTTTGGTGCGGCGATTAACGAGCGTTCGCCTTTTAAGACTAAAATGACGTTGTGTTTTTCGGCAAAAGTGCGGACTTCTTCTAATTTGTTTTCGCCGATTTCCCTGCCGAGAAGTCTTTTAAATTCGCCGATGTGCGGCGTTAAAATCAAAGGAAATTCATCAGAACCTCGCAAATCAAAAGGCGAAAGCGCGTTTAAGGCTTCGGCATCGAGAACCATCGGCGCGTTGCGGTTTGCGACGGTTTCGCGGACGAATTCGTGTGTTGTTTCATCGTTTGCCAAACCGCAACCGAGCGCAATTATATCAACTTTTTCGTGTCGAACGGACTTCAGTCTGTTCTCCTCCGACGAGTGAACAGACTGAAGTCCGTTCGACGTTTTGACAATAATTTCATCTGCCATTTTCGACGCGACAATTGACTTTATTGAGTTCGGCACAGCAACCGAAACCATTCCCGCGCCTGCTGCGAAACAAGCGTTCGCCGCCAAAACCGCCGCGCCAGAAAAATCGTCCGAACCTGCAATAATCAAACAAGTGCCGCGAGTTTTTTTGTATGAATCTTTTTTAACTTCGGTCTTTTCAAGCCATTTTTGCGCGTCTTCTTTTTCCGCCAAAAATAATTTTGACGGCGAATTATCAATCAACTCCTGCGGCGAACCGATATTTGCCACAACAAGTTCGCCGTTAAAATTCGACGCAGGCGAAAAAACATTCGCCAATTTCGGCGCAGTAAAAGTTACGGTTAAATCTGCTTGAATATTTTCGCCAATTTGGTTTGATAAATCTGCGTTTAAGCCTGACGGAATATCAAGTGAAACTAATAACGGTCGAAGTCGTTTTTTCCAAACAGCTAGTTTTTTTACAACTGGATTTGCTGTTCCTTTAATTGGTTTGGTCAAACCTGTCCCAAAAAGCGCGTCAATTATGACGGCTACACCATGAACAGTATTAATAAATTGAATGTCATCAGTTTTGTAATTTTCAGCTATGAACAGACAATTATCATTCGGCGCATTTGTATCTTCCGATTCGTCAATCTTCTTCAAAATCTCGAAATTTACTCGCGCATCGCCTTTCGTGTCTTCAATTTTCCCAAATAAATGAACAAAACAATTTGCGCCTTGCGTCCATAGGATTCGTGCCAGAGCCGCGCCGTCGCCGCCGTTGTTGCCTTTACCACACAGGATTATAACTTTTCGGTCAGCGACGCTTCCGCCAAGTTTTTCTTTGATGACATTGGCGGCGGCGTGGGCGGCGTTTTCCATTAAAATTATTGACGGAATGCCGTATTTTTCCGTTGTTTGGCGGTCAACTTCGCGCATTTCTTCGGCTGAAAGGATTTTTTGCATATAAATCTTAAATCAAATTCAAACGGCGAATCGCCTGAATGCTTTTGAACATTCGTAAGTTGTTCGGAAATCTGATGAAATCGTGTTTTTCATACCAAATCGCCAGTCTTTCGTTTCTCGCGTCGAGCATCAAAGCACGAATTCCGACTTTTTGCGATATTTCATCAACTCGCGCCTGAACGTCCGTCAGAAGCAAATCGCCGAAACCTTGCATTTGAAATTTAACGTCAATGCCGATTTGTCCGAGCAAAATAACCGGAATTCCGCGTGTGATGCGCGGACGATCATCGGGAATTTCTTCTTGTCTGACTTGCATCATCACGAGCGTATGATAGCCGATAATCGTGTTTTCAGATTCTTTGGGATTCACCAAAACCATTGTCCGGCTCAAATCGCGTTCTTGGTCTTGCAAGGCTTTTTCGCGCAAGAACCGAGTTACCTCTTCATCGCCGCAGTCGAAATTTTTGCGGTTATGTCCGCGTGTCAGCGATTCAATCAGCAAGCTCATATCTTACGCCTTTTCTCATTCCGCGCCGATAATGTTCGGCAGATTTATGCGATTTTTCCGATGGTTTTGCGGTTTTTTCTTCTAAAGAGTTGAGAAAAAATTCGTAATCTTCACTTCCCAGAAGCATTTGGTCGTGCCGTTCGATTATTTGGTCGGCTTTTTCGCTCAACGCGGCAACGGCAAATTCGGTCAAATCTTGTCCGGTCAAAGCTGCCGCCCGCGCAACTCTTTGTTTAATTTCGGGCGCAAGCCGAAAGTTCAGACGGCTTTGTTCGCGCACATTTTTCTTTTGAGTTACGATTGTCTTCATAATTTTATAGTGGCTGACTGCCACTTTATTATGGCATAGATTCGAGTTTTTCAAAAATTAGCCTGACTTGAACAAAAAAAAATAAGCCGTGTTCTCGCAAAACACGGCTTAGACATTCTATTTAATACGGAGATTGTGAACATTTAACGGACGCAATTATTTCCTGCCAAATTGCTTGCTATTACGCTTGACCACCTTTTGCTTCCGTTACTTAATACAAACTTCTATTGGTGTTTTCTTTCCAGAATTTTTCAAAAATATTTTTCATTTATTTCAATAAATTAAAATCTTGCGAAAAAAATTAACCGACAACCGGAAGTTCGATGATAAATTTCGCACCGTGCGGCGAAGTGTTGACGGCTTTGATTTTGCCGCGATGTTCGGAAATTATCCGTTGCACAATCGCCAAACCTAAACCCGTGCCGCGTCCTTTCGTGGAAAAATACGGCTGAAAAAGTTTCTGGAAATCAGACGGCGGAATTCCGTTTCCATTGTCGGAAATTTCGGCGACAATCAAATCTCGCGCCGCATCGTGAAAGGTTTTCAGCGTGATTTTTTTGTCAGTTTGTTTTTCATCAAACGCTTCCACGGCGTTTTCGATAAGATTAACAAACACGCGCTTTAACTGCTCTTCGTCAATCATCGCGTTCGGTAGATTTTCCGCCAAATTCAGTTCGATTAACACGCCGCGTTCTTCATAAAGCACGGCTGATTGACTAATAATTTCGTTCAAATTTCCGCTTTCGAGCTTAACATTCGGAAGTCGTGCAAACCTCGAAAATTCGTCAACCATCGCTTTTAAACTCTGCACTTCACGCAAAATAGTTTCCGTGCCGTCTTTGATAACTTTGGCGTTTTGTTCATCGAGCTTTGCACTTTCTTCACCGTTTTTCGGTTTGAAAACTTCCAAAAAACTTTGGACTTTGGACTTCGGGCTTTGGACTTGAAAGCGTTTCGCAATCCGCTCGGCAGAAAGTTGAATCGGCGTGAGGGGATTTTTGATTTCGTGCGCCATTCTTCTTGCCACTTCCGACCACGCCGAAGCACGTTGTGCAGTAATAAGTTCGGATAAATCTTCGATCACCAAAACCGCGCCGCTCGATTCGCCAAATGAACGCGGCAAAGCGGTTGCGGTCAAAGCGACGGGCAAATTTTCGTTGGAATTTTCAGTAATGCCGTTGGCATTTTCGCGTTGTAAAACGGTTTGTTCACTCGCTTGCCCGATGCGTTTAGCGCGATTTAGAAGGCGTTCCAAAACGATTCGGTTTTCTTCCGTAACGAGTTTTGAAAGTTCAAATCCGTTAAAACTAGCGTCTTCGAGTCGTAAAATTTGAATCGCGGCTTTGTTAATTGTGGTAACTTTATTTTCGGCATCAAAAGAAATTACGCCCGTTGAAAGCGATTGCAAAACGGTTTCGATATATCTTTGCCGTTCGCCGAGTTCCGCCGAATTTTCTTCCAATTTTGCCGACATTTGATTAAAAGATTCGACCAAAATCGCCAGCTCGTCTTCCGCAAAAACTTCGACACGATGACCTAATTTTCCACGCGCAATTTCGTCCGCACCTTCCGCTAAAGCCTTTAACGGCAAAGTTAAACCTCGCGCAATGTAAAACGCTGCCCAAGAAGATGCAAAAATCAAAAGAAACGTCAAAACGCCGAGCGTCGAAAGCCCAATTTGGCGCACGGTGATTTGTTTTTCTTTCAATTTATCGAACTCCGCGAGCGAATTATCAACAAGTTGACTGACATTTTCTTCTTCAAAAAGATTTGAAATGACAAGCAATTTTCTGCCGTCGGCAAACGTTGCCTGCGCCGCATCGAAGCCTTTTCCGTCTTGTAAAACGGGTTCGTCAAATCGTCCGTTTTTCGCCATTGAAACAATTTGTTCGAGTTCTTTTTGCTTTTCGCCTTCGAGCGTTTTGCCGTAAAAACCAAGTGTTTGATTGGTTGTCGAGAGAATTTCAATCTGCGTCAAATTTCCCGATTCGACGATATTTTTTAACTCGTCTTGCGAAAAATCGTGCTTTTCCAAACTTTTGACGAGCATCGCCGCCGTTTCACGAAATTTCTGCGCTTGCAAATTTATAGCTTTATTTTGAACTTCACGCGATTCGCGGACGACGTTTTCGGGAATCTGCGTGAACCAGCGTTCGAGCGCACGATTCATAAACAAAAACGAAAATCCAGCCATCGCCACAATCGGCAAAATGCTGATGGCAAAAAAATAAAGCCACAAACGAGTTTTAAATTTAGAACCGAGCGCGAGCGCACGTCTTTCACGCGCAAGTTTGATAAGATTTCTCAGCAAAATAAACCCGAAAATGACAAACGCGAAAAAGTTCAAAGACGACAGCGCGTAAAGCAGAAGCGTATCGTTTGCCGATTCGACCGAGAGATTTTTCCAAAGATTCGAGGTTTGCAAAAGAATCAAAAATGTCAGCGTCAACAAAACTGCGCCGCCCCAAATCCAAGGGATTTTGCGTTTTTTCGGCTTTTCGTTATGATTCTGCACGAAATCATTTTAACACAAATTGGAGCGCAAATTGGAGCGCGGGCATCTTGCCCGCCCGCGCGTTCGAGGCTTTGCGAGAACAGGCGCGAAACATCGCACATTTAATAAACTTGAATTTCTCTGCGGCGTTTGCCGTTCTTGCAAAACCTCGAACGGGCAGGCAAGATGCCTGCGCTCCCAGTTTTTGCGCTTTAACTTTGAATATGAGTTGTCGTATCAGCTAAACTCTAAAAGATTTATGGATTTGAACAATATCTTTTTCAATCAACACGAACGACTTCGAAGCGGTTGGCGTTTCGCGCTTTTTTTGGCGGCGTTTTTCTTTCTTTCGATGATTTTTGTCGGCGGCGCAGTCGGTATTTTGAGCAATTTGCCCATCGGATTTACTCAAACTGGTTTGCTTGCGTTTGTCGTTCCCGCTGCAATTTCGGCGGTAATCTGTCTTTTTCTCGGCTCGATTTTCGGGAAATTTTTTGAAGATTTACCGTTTCGTGCGCTCGGTTGTTGGTTCACGAAAAATTGGTTGAAAGATTTGGTTTTGGGATTAATTTTCGGCGCAGGTTCGGTTGGATTTGCCGCGCTTTTTGCATATGCTTTCGGCGGAATGCGTTTTGAATCGAACAGCACTGCCGGAATTACGCCGATTGCGCTCACTTTATCGGTAACGCTTCTCGTTTTTACCGTTGGCGCAATCAATGAAGAAATACTTTTTCGCGGTTATTTACTGCAAACGATGTCGCGTGCAAAACTTTTTTTGCTCGGAACACTTTTAACTTCGACGCTTTTCGCTTCGGGACATTTGGGCAATCCGAGTGTTAGCGCGTTTGCGTGGATTAACACTTTTCTTGCCGGAATTTGGTTGGCGGTTGCATATTACAAAACGCGCAATTTATGGTTTCCGTTCGGCATTCATCTCGCGTGGAATTGGGTGCAAGGTTCGTTTTTAGGAATCAACGTCAGCGGTTTGGATGCGCTGGCGACTGCGCCAATATTAAAAGTTATCGAAAAAGGAAACGCAACCATCGGCGGCGGCGATTACGGTCTCGAAGGCGGAATTTCCTGCACAATCGCGCTGATTTTTTCGACCGCGCTGATTTATTTTTTGCCGATTTTCAAACCTACGGAAGAAATGATTTTACTGACAAGCGAAGAAAAACCTCTAACCGACAACATCCGCAACCTTGACGCTTAAATCCGCAATCATTTTCGGTGAAACCGTCTCGCTTTTTGTCGCTTTTCTAACGATTTGATATTTACCGTTTTTCGGTTCGGAATAAATTTCGATGATTTTGCGCGGCAAATTTACAAGCCAAACTTCAGGAATTTCGGCATTGGCATAAAGCGGAATTTTGACACGCCTGTCTGCGCTCACGCTCGTGTCAGCGACTTCAATCAAAAGCAAAATATCTTCAGGCTGCGCTTTTCCGCTCGAATAAAAATCCCGACGAAATTTTAGAATTGAAACATCGGGTTCAGGAGCAGAAAAAATATTCATCTGAACCGCATTCTGAACGCTAAAAAGGTATTCTTTCGATAAATCATTGCGTAAAATCCAAGTTATTGCATTTATGCAACCAATATGTAAATCGCCTTGTGTCATTTTTTTTACAAATTCGCCTTCGATGAGTTCGACACGCTCTTTGCCGTCAAAAACACCGGCTTTTATCATTGTGTCGTATTCGTCAACGGTGAAAAGTTTTCTTTGTGGCAATGCGCTCATAAATTTATCTTATCTCAAATAGTCTGAATTTTAAACGAAATATCCATCGCCCGCGCCGAATGAGTTAGTTTTCCGACCGAGATTAAATCAACGCCCGCTTCGGCAAATGAGCGAACTCTGTTCAAATCCATTCCGCCCGATGCTTCGAGCAAAACATTCGGATTCAAACTGCGCGACATTTCGACGAGTTTTTGCGCTTCTTCGGGCGTTTGATTGTCGAGCATAATAATATCCGCGCCGGCTTCGATAGCTTCACGAAGTTGCGCCCAATTCGAGATTTCGACCTCGACTTTATGCAAATGTCCGACCTTAATTTTTGCCATCGTAACGGCTTCGGTAATGCCGCCCGCAAGCGCGATGTGATTGTCTTTTATTAAAACGCCATCGTCCAAACCGAACCGATGATTTTTCCCGCCGCCGATTGTAACCGCGTATTTTTCAAGCATTCGCAAGCCCGGCGTAGTCTTGCGCGTGTCCACGATTTGCGCTCCCGTGCCTTCGACCGCTTGAACGTATTGCTTTGTCAAAGTCGCCACGCCCGACATTCTTTGCATCAAATTCAGCGCAACCCGTTCGCCCGTTAAAAGCACGTCAGCATAACCTTTGAGCGTCGCAAACACAGTTCCGCTTTTCACAAAATCGCCGTCGCGGTGCGTCGTTTCGATTTCGGGATTTTCTTCATCGAGTTGAAAAAATACGGCTTCGGCAATCGCCAAACCGCAAATTACCAAATCTTCTTTGGCAAGAAATTTCCCTTGCCCGCGCACGTCTTCCGAGACGCAAGCCTGCGTCGTAATGTCGCCGCGCCCGATGTCTTCCGCCAAAAATTCGCCGATTCCGGCAACGATTTCACTTGTTTCAAATAAGTTCATAAATTTTTATTATCCACAGATGAACACAGATGAACACAGATGATTAAATCCTATTTTATCTGTGTTTATCTGTGTTCATCTGTGGATATTTTTCTTTTCGTTCAATTTCAAAAAAGCTGAACAAACCTCAAATCTTTCGTTCTATTTCACTTACGCGAAGTCTGTTTCAATTTGAACAATTTTATCTCATCTTCATCGAGTTCACGATATGCGCCGACGGGAATTCTGTCGTCTTTGATATGTCCGATGGCGGTGCGCTTTAATTTAACAACCGAATGACCGACGGAATCGAACATTTTGCGAATTTGCTGGTTGTGTCCTTCCAATAAAGTTACTTTATACCAGCCGTTTTTGTCCGTCGGTTTGAGAATTTCTATCTCGCACGGCGCAGTTTTGAATCCGTCTTCGAGAATTGTTCCGCGTCGCAGTTTTTTTATCGCAACTTCGGTCGGCAATCCTTTGGTTTTGACTTCATAAACTTTCGGAATTTGTTTTGATGAAGAGATAAAATTGGTCAAATCGCCGTCGTTTGTCAAAATAATCAAGCCTTCGGTGTTGTAATCGAGTCGCCCGACGGGATGAAGTTTGCCATAACCTTTAATCAAATCGGTAACGAGTTTTCTGCCTTCGGGATCAGCCGCGCTCGACAGATAACCTTTCGGTTTATTGAGCAAAATATAAGCGTTTTCGCGCTTGGCGAGTTTCAGGTTTATCAGTTTGCCATTAACTTTGATGTGATCTTTTTCCGCGTCGGCTTTTGTGCCAAGTTCGGAGATAATTTTCCCGTTGACCGAAACTTTTCCGTCTTTGATAAGTTCTTCCGCACCACGCCGCGAAGCGATTCCGGCTTGCGCGATAAGTTTGTTAAGTCGTTCTTGCATTTATTTACAGATTTTCCCGCTTTCTTTGGTTTAATTTCGGAATTGACGAGTTTATCGTATCGGCGGCATTTTGGCAAAACTCTTCGCTTATTGTCCAACGCGAAGAAACCGGCAGACGCAATTCGTTTTGGAAAAGAAATTCGATGCGAAATTTTCCGTTGCTGTTGTCGCCATCGAGAACTGCGTCTTTGTTGAAGATTTCGGCTTTTTTTATTTCCTGAAGATTGAAGATTTGTTTTTTCGCGCCGAAAATCGAAGTTTTCGTATAAGTCAAAGTTTCGGCATATTTGTCAATTTCACAGACGATTTGCGGATATTTCCAAACAAGCCGCGAACCGACAAACGCAAAAATCAAACCCGAAATCATTATTCCCAAATCAATCGCAAACGCCTTATCAATAAAAAGCGAAGAAACGCCAATAAATATTACAATCAGCGAAAACAAAAATATCAACGAGCCAAACGTCCAGCGCAAATATGGTTTGTCCGAAATCAATAAAACATTGTCGTTATGTTCAATTTTCATCGGTTACATCTCAAAATCAGTTTCGAGAATCATTTCAGTTGCCGTCAACTGTTTGTGCATAAATTCATTTGCGCGAAAAACATATTCGCGTTTATAAGTTTCGCTGTGGCTGGCAAGTGAAGTGATTCTTATCGGTTCATCGTCAATTAATTTCAGCGCAAAATACCAAATCTCATCGCCTTCGTCATCGCGGTCTTCCATCAAACAAAAACCTTCGATTTGGTCGAAATCGTAAAGCGAATCTGCCCTTGCAAACAATCCGTAACGCGACATCAAAACTGTATTTTCGATGCGATTGATAACAATTTTCGTAATCGGCGCAGTGTAAATCGCCCAAACGCCAACGCCAACTGAACCCATTATAAGTGCCGCCGCCAACATCCAAGGCGATTGCCGCGCATAATCCGCAAAACCGCCGAGCGCACCATAAACAAAAATGCCGCCGACAAACGCAAAAAATAACCCGATAATCCACAAACAACCCGGCGTTTCGCGGATAATTAATTCGTTTTGAGTTTGCTCTGTGTGCATTTTTGTAGTGGTGAGTGGTAAGTGGTGAGTGGTAAGTATAAGAATAAAAACTCACCACTTACCACTTACCACTCACCACTATCTATTGAACCAAATCTTCAAAATCTTCAATTGAAGGCAATTCCGTCAAATCTTTTAATCCGAATTGAATTAAAAAATCTTTCGACGTGCCGTAAAGCATTGGTCGTCCGACGGTTTCTTTGTGTCCTTTCATCACAATGAGTCGTTTTTCGAGCAGAGTTTTTATTGCCGAAGTTGATTGTGTGCCGCGAATTTCGAGAATTTCTGGAATCGTAACGGGTTGTTTATACGCAATCACGGCAAGCGTTTCGAGCGAAGCCAAAGATAATTTCGCGTTCGGACGAGTTTTCAAAAACTTGCGAACTTCTTCGTGATATTCGGTGCGCGTCGAGATTTGCCAGCCGCCCGCGATTTCCCGAAGTTGCAAACCGCTTTCGCGCTCTTCGTATTCGACTTTTAATTCTTCAACCGCCGCTTCGATTGTTTCGCGGTCTTCTTCCAAAACATCTGCGAGAGTTTTCACCGTAATCGGTTCATCGGCGACAAATATCAACGCTTCGACAATCGAAACGATTACGCTGATGCTTCGCGTTTGTTTTTCTTCAATTTCCATATTTTTCAACCGCGAAATAAACGAAAAAGCGCGAAAATAATAATGAATTTTTAGCGTGTTTTCGCGTCTTTCGCGGTTCAAATCTTCTTCAAAATAATATCGCCGAACGTCTCGTTTTGCGTTAATTTTATGCTTTCGGTGCGGACAATTTCCAAGATGGCGAAAAATGCTGTAACGAGTTCGCGTTTTGAGTGCATTTCTTCAAAAAACTTCAAAACACTTAATTCTTTTGCTTCAAAAATACGCTTTTTCAAAGTCTTTAACATTTCCGCAAGAGTGATTTCTTCGCGCTCGATTTCCATCTGAACTTCTTCTTTATGTCGCGCCAGAATTTTCTGAAAGACGGTTAATAAATCAAAAACCGACGCATTTGTTTCGGAATTATTCTCATCCGTTTCGATTTTTCCGCGAGCAAAAACGGCTTGTTCAATCGTCGAACGCTGATAAAGCATCTGCGAAGCATTTTTAAATTTCTGGTGTTCGAGAAGTTGTCTCACAAGAGCTTCACGCGGATCTTCGAGTTCTTCTTCCGTTTCTGCGACAATCTCTTTCGGCAACAACATTTTCGATTTAATTTCAATCAAAGTCGCCGCCATCACGAGAAAATCCGCAGCCAAAGTAATGTCCAGACGCTTCATCAAACGAATATATTTCAGATATTCATCCGTTATTCGCGCAATCGGAATATCGAAAATATTCGCTTGCTCCTGCTTAATCAAAAACAAAAGCAAATCAAGTGGACCCGTAAATTCGCCCAAATGTAATTTTAAGTTTTCGCTCCGATTTTCAGCAATAATCTCCGGCTGAACTTTATAAAAATCGAAACTTAATTGTTCGGCTTGTTCCATTTTAGTGGTAAGTGGTGAGTGGTGAGTGGTGAGTGAAAGCCCTAAACTTACCACTTACCACTTACCACTAATCAAATATATTTGGTTTCTCTGAGATAAATTATGTAATCAATTTTCGGCGGCTCAAAACCTTCTTCACGAATTTTGAGCATAATATTTCCGCGATGAATTGCCGAATGAAACGGAACGTGCGTTAAAATTTCGCGGAAAGTGTTTTCCTTCCAATCGCCTTCGCTCGTGCGATAAGTTGCTTTCAAATCTAAACCTTCATCGTCAAATCGCCGCAAAAGTTTCTCGTATTTTTCCGAAATTTCACGCGCCAACGCACCGCATTCTTCGAGCGATAACGCTTGCCAAAAATCGAAACCTTTGGAATCTTTGCCGTAAAGCCGTTCAAAATATTCCTGCTCGGTAATCAAAAGATGCGCCAATATTTTATGCGATTTTTCCGAATAATTTTCCTTGAGCGCGGTGATAATTCGCCGATTCGCCCAATCGTTATAATCGAAAATCTGCCGCAAATGCTCTAAACTATTCATCTTTAAGCGCGTATTCCTGCAAAGCCGCGAGCGGAATATGTTTCAAAACCGAACTGTCGCACGCTTCCAAAACGACGGGCGAAGCAACGCCGGCTTCGTAAGCATCGCGCCAACTCAACGCGCAAACGCACCATTTATCTCCGGCAACAAGTCCCGGAAAACCAAAATCAGGCGCAGGCGTGATCAAATCATTTCCGCGCGATTTCAAATAAAGCAAAAATTCGCTCGTAACCTCCGCGCAAACCGTGTGCATTCCGCGATCTTCCGCATTCGTGCGGCAATTTCCATCCCGAAACCAACCCGTAAGCGGTTGCAAACAACAACATTTAAGGTCAGTTCCCAAAACATTTTTCGGCTTCGGTTTGTGTCCGTTGCCGTTTCCATTTCCGTTTGTGTAACTCATAATTTTTCAGATTTCCGGTTTTAAGCTAATGCGAGTGTCGGCAGTTCGAGATTAACGTGCGCGAGAATTTCATCGTTTGATATTTCACCGTTTTGACTCAAATAAAAACTCAAACCTTTTGGCATTGGCGGATTTTCGCCGAGTTCGAGAAGTCCTTCGAGATGAAATTCCAAAGCGTCCTTCATATTTTCAAGCGTTTCTTCAACGGTTTTGCCCGTTGAAACACAACCCGAAACGTCGGGCGAATACGCCGAATAATTTCTTTCGCCTTTTTCGATAACGACCAGATATTTCATACAATTATTTTAGTCCTGCCTGTTTTAAAATGCTAGTCGCCGTTTTTGGATGCAAATCGTCGTTCTGATGTCCCGCAACAGTTACCAAACCTTTTTTCGACGGATGTTTATATTGCCGATGACTTCCTCTTGTTCTATTCAAAAACCAACCGTCTTTTTCAATTATTTTGAGAATTTCCCGAACTTTCATTTTATCAATTCCAATGCTTTTTCAATCGGACGCGCCAAAACCGCTTTGTCGCCGACTTCGACAATCGGGCGTTGCAAAAGACTTGGGTTTTCTACGATGGCGCGGATAATTTCGTCGTCCGAACTCTCTTTCGACAAATTTAATTCCTTAAAAACCGCTTCGCCGCGTCGCAAAACGTCAAACGGTTTCAAATTCGCCTTTTTCAATAAATCGCGTAATTTGCTTTCCGTCAAAGGCTCGATAAAATAATTAACTCGTTCAAAATCAATGTTGTTTTCCCGAAACAACTTCGCCAAATTTCGGCACGTCGTTCAGGTCGGTTTTTCATAAACTGTAATTTTTTTCGACATAACTTTAAACCACATAGAAACATAGTTCACATAGAAAATCAAAGGAAAATCTATGTGTTCTATGTTTCTATGTGGTAAAAATCAAATCATTTCACCGAGCCGCGTTTCGATTAAATTCTGTGATTCTTCAAAAGTAAAAACTCTCGATTTCGTAACAAACCGCACGCCCAAAGGAATTTCCAACGAAAACGACGCACCGCGTCCGGGCGTGATGTCAATTGTCAATTCCGTATGTTTCCAAAATTCAAACTGATCTTTCGCCATATAAAAATCGCAATCATCAATCTCGCCCAGCCAAACGTCTGCCGAACCAACCAAAAAATCGCCGTCCGCGTAACACATCGGCGAAGAACCATCGCAACAACCGCCCGATTGATGAAACATCAATTTACCATTTTTCGCACGAAGTTCGCCGATAACTTTTTTCGCTTCATCCGTAACTTTTACACGCGGAATATTTTTCATTTCAATTTATTCTCCGACAATTCTTAATACTTCTTCGCGTAATGCGCGGCTGATGAAAAAATTATTTAATTCGAGATTATCTAAAATCGGTTTAATTACAGAAATGATGCCGTTTTGTTTGGCGCGAATCAGAATTCCGGCTGTTCCGATAACAGAAACTCCGAGACGTTTTGCCGCCGCCCGCGCTTGTTTATCATCGGAAATGAGCAGACAATTTTTCTCGACGGCGAGCGCAATGGCTTCGGCTTCGCCCGCGTCAACGACCATTTGCAAAGCCGCTGACAACAAATTATTTTTTAGATTTTCAACTTTCAGCCATTTGAAAACTGTTCAGAGTAACGGCTTCAGCCGTGCGTTCGCTGCGCTTCGCTGGCGACTTCACGCATAAATGCGCTACTCTGAACGCGCCCAAAATATCTGATTACTTTTGCTCATCTGCTTATTTCCTTCACAATCCAAGTTCCTCACGCAGTTCATCGGGCGAATAATTGATGACCGGAACTTTATATTTCCCCAAAACCTCAATAAAAGCGCGTTTAGAATAACCCGCAACTCGCGCCGCTTGTCCGAGAGAAACGCGCTCGGTTTCATAAAGTTTGATGGCGAGAAGCGTCTGCACCTCGTCTTTCGTTAAACTCGACGGTAAATCCAAAGTTAATTCAACAGTATTCGTCATAAATTTTCACCCGTCATTATTTTAGCATTGTCGGAACAATCGTTGAAGTTTGACAATAACGGATTCAAAACCATAATCTTAAAAATAACAATACCTGCCAAGCCTCTGACCGAAAGGTTTAAGCTCAAATCGGCGGGTTTTCTTTTTTATAAAATTATTATGGCAGAATCTGCCATCTTTTTGTTATACTCGCAGATATGAATACTGAAACCAAAGAGGCAATGACGAGTATGAATATCTCGCTTCCGTTTTCGATGAAAGAGTTTATTGAAACGGAAGTTTCACGCGAAGGTTACGGCACGGCAAGCGAATTTGTCAGAGAACTTTTACGCGAAGCAAAAAAACGCCGAGATGAAGAAAAACTTGAAAAATTATTGCTCGAAGCCTTAGACAGTCCAGCCTCGCCAATGACCAAACAAGATTGGGAAGAAATTAAAGAGCGCGGTTTAGCTCGCCTCCGCAACAAACAAGTTAAATGAACAATGTCATCAAACGCGAACAGGCAAAACGCGACCTCGAAGAATGTTTTGTTTATATTGCCGAAGAAAACCTCGATATTGCAGTTCATTTTCTCGTCTATGCCGAAGAAACTCTTGAACTTTTAGCCAAGATGCCGTTTCTCGGAACTCCGAGAGATTTTCGTTCTCACAAATTACGAACTTTAAGAATGTGGCACGTCAAAGGCTTTGAGGATTATCTTATTTTCTATCGTCCGATTGATGCCGGCGTTGAAATTTTCAGAGTTTTACACGGCAAACGAGATATTGAAGCTATTTTTAATGACGAAGATTGATTTCCATTACAAACATAATCAGATAGTAAAAACCAAAGTCCGAGACAGCTAATTTTCAACTCTCAGCTTTTAATGGTCATTATTTTGGGTAGTATGGCAGATGTCTGAACATTCACAATTAGACTTTATGATGAAGATTTTCCTACTTTTTCGTTCGGAACATTTCCAAAAATTTAAGATAATTTCCTAAACCTTTTACATCTAGCCATTCCTCTTGTTCTATTCTATACAAAGCCGAGGTTTTGTCTTTCTTTTCATCCGGTTGATTCGTGAAATCTTGTATGTCCTTGATGAGAGCGTCAATTGAATAAGGCGGCGTTAAGAGTTCATTCCATGAGCATTTGCTTTTACTGTATCTTTCAAAATCAAGATTTGAGTTTCCACCCACTGCTTCAAGAAATCCTCCTACAGGATAATCTTTAAAATCAGCAGGTTGGGTTAGTTTTTTTACACCTGCCGCAGTTCCAAGCCCATCTACTCCTGCAACAATTATAGAAACAAATTCACTTTTGTATGACTCAAATGAAGCTGTTTCACCGAAACCTCGGTTATAAAAATTGGGCGCAATTGTAATCATTGTTAAATCTTTTCCACTGTCTGCCTTAGGGAATTCGCAGAGATTCCTTACTGGGTCAACTAAAAGTTTTGGAATAAATACTTTAACAATATCTTTATAAGTAAATTTTTTAGGATCTCCACGTTTTGCAAGTATCTCAATGGATTTGTTGTAAAGTTGCTCTCTCAGATTTTCATCATTAACCATGATTTGAAAATCTTTATCATAATGAGGTCGCTTCGGATTTACAAGTAATTCATAAAGCATTTTGACACAATCAGATTCTTGAAACAGGTCGTCTCTTAAACTGTCATAGAAGTCTTGAAAGTTCATTTCTTCATCTTGAACCTGAAAACGAAAGAATCCATATTTACCGAACTTCCGTGTAACAGCATTTACCTTTGGTCCTCCAATAAGTAGTAAATGCCTATTACCAAAATGTTTAATTCTATCCTGCGGATTCATATCTATAACGAATCTATCAGAAACTATGCGAGTATCTTTTGGTAACTTTAATTCATTTAGGAAAAATAAATCGGTCAGGCTTGCATTAGCTCTAAAAAGATCCGAAATTCTTGTTGGTGGAATGGCTAGACCTGTTCCTGTGATTACGGTCAAAGGGGTGAAAGCATCAGGAAAATAATCTAAAGTTGGTAATGCAGAATTATAATTTTCTCTCTTATCAAAATCAGATTTAAGTTCTCTAATGGCTTCAACCCACTTATCTAAATAACTAGCCTCTATCACGATTGGATATTGAGGGTTTCTTTTTAAATCTTGCTCTAATATGGCTTGAAGCCAATTTACCAAGATTTTTTGTAATTCATATTTATTAGTTTTTACAGTTTTTTGCAGTGCTTTAGCTTTAGCTGTTTTATCTTTAGCTAACTCTTCTTCGCTAACAATTTCTTTAGGAAAACTTTTGCCTTGTAAAGCAGCATAAAGTGCAATTAAAAATGTTATTTCAGGAGCTTTAGTTCCATTTAAGATATTGTTGATGTAACTGCTTTTATGTTCCTTACCGCTATTATCGTGAGCTACTTTATTAAAGAAATTTTTTAATTCTTCTTTGCCAACATCAAGTTCTTTCCGTTTTTTATCTAATAGTGCCGATAAGTCTTTCTTGCCTGTTCCCATAAATTTAGGTGTTCTAATTGGAAGTTATAGTTGTAAAAAGCCGTCTGATGTTATCAGAGTTCAAAGACTACTTCAAACTCTATCAAAGTCAAATTCTCAAAAATCAATCCTGTTACTGTGAAAAGAAAATTCCCCAATCTCTCCAAAGTATGAAAAATTATAATAGAAGTTTAATACTTCAAAATCAAAAAAAAATAAAGGAGCTAAATATGAGTAATACAACAATGACAGAACCTACGACTATCGGTGGGTATGCGATTGATGACTACAAAGCTGTTGACGAAGATGGACACACCGGAACCGGTAGAACAGCGCAAGAGGCACAAACGGCGTTGGAATATGCACAGGAGAAAGATGTCGCTTCCGCTCACGACTCTACCCTGCTGGGCTGGATCGTTACTCCGAAAGACAAGTAGTGTCTGAGGATGAGAGGCAGAGAGGCTTGATTGCTAGGGAGTTGAGCCTCTCATAAAACGGTGCGGAATTTCAATCTTGTAGTCGCAGATTTTCGAGATTGAGTTCACAAAACCTGAAATACAAGGACAAAAAATCTGCCAATGAGGAAAAAGTATGTTAACCAAAATAAATTTTGAAGTAAAGGAAGATTTGCCTGCGTTTACGGAGATGAAGTTTGAAAATATCAACGAACTTCATCTTGACCATCCGTGCGTGAAAGATGCGGAATATCTAAAACGGCGCAATTATATTGCAGGTTTTACAAAAACTTTTCGTGAAACAGGCGAGATAACGGACGTTGATTATTTGCCGCGTGAACAGAGAATTTGGCGATACGTTGCGGAAGAATTGGAAGAATTGCAACAAAAATACGCGAGTCCTTTTTATCTGCGGGCAAAGAAAACTCTTGGCATCACGACTGAAAAAATCCCGCAATTGTCGGAAATGAATCGCCGTTTGCAAGAATTGAACGGATTTCGTCTCGCGCCGATTGAAGGACTTGTCGAAACTCGTGGATTTTTAAGTTGGCTTTCTTATCGCGTGATGCTTTGCACACAATACATTCGCCATCATTCGCAACCGGCATTCACACCCGAACCCGACATCGTCCACGAAGCAATCGGGCATATCCCGATGTTCACAAATCCGAATTTCGCTGATTTTTCGCAGTTCATCGGATACGGCGCACGAATCGCAACCGATAAACAATTGGAAGAATTAGGTCGTCTATTTTGGTTCACAGTCGAATTCGGCTTGGTCGAACATAAAGGCGAAATCAAGGCTTACGGCGCAGGCTTGCTATCTTCGTTTGGAGAACTCGAACACGCTTTTTCTGATGAGGTTGAACGTCGTCCGTTTGATTTGGAAGAAGTAATCAACACGAATTACGTTTATTCCGGCATGCAACCACTTCTTTTCATAATTCCAAGCTACGCCGAATTGAAAAAACAGACGCGCAAATACATCGAAAGTTTCGGTAATTGATATTAGTGAATAATTTCCGGCGCGACTTTGAACTCTTTTCGGGATTCCAGATAACAATATTGGTATGGTAATCGAAATTGTTTGCGGATGAACACAAATCTGAAAATTTGCGTTCATCCGTTTTTCTTGTTTTTTAGAAAAATCCCATCGCCTTTTTGTCATACGAAACCAACATATTTTTGTTGTTGCGATAATGGTCGAGCATCATTTTGTGGTTTTCGCGCCCAAAGCCGGATTTTTTGTAGCCGCCGAATGGCGCGTGGGCGGGATAATTGTGGTAGCAATTTACCCAAACTCGTCCGGCTTTGATGGCGCGTGGGATTTGGTAAAGTTGGTGTGCGTCGCGTGTCCAAACGCCTGCGCCTAAACCGTAGAGCGTGTCGTTGGCGATGGCGATTGCGTCGGCTTCGTCTTTGAAAGTCGTAACCGATGCAACCGGACCGAAGATTTCTTCTTGAAAAACGCGCATTTTGTTGTGTCCTTTGAGCAAAGTCGGTTCGACATAGAAACCTTCTTCGATTCCGACGTTTTTATGCGCCGCGCCACCGCACAAAACTTCTGCGCCTTCATCGCGTCCGATTTGGATGTAATTTAAGATTTTTTCAAATTGATCTTGGCTTGCCTGTGCGCCAATCATCGTTTCGGGATCGAGCGGATGACCGAGTTTGATGGCTTTTGTGCGTTCGATAACTCGCGCAATAAATTTGTCGGCGATTGATTCTTGCACCAAAATTCTCGATGGACAAGTGCAAACTTCGCCTTGATTTAACGCGAAAAGTGCTGCGCCTTCTAAACATTTATCGAAAAATTCATCGTCCGCGTCCATCACGCTTTCAAAGAAAATATTCGGTGATTTTCCGCCCAATTCGAGCGTTACCGGAATCAGATTTTGCGATGCGTATTGCATAATCAAACGTCCGGTCGTCGTTTCGCCTGTGAACGCGACTTTTGCAACTCGTTCTGATTGGGCGAGCGGTTTTCCGGCTTCCGTGCCGAAACCGTTGACGACATTTAAAACTCCCGGCGGCAAAATATCTTGAATTAATTCCATCAAAACCATAATCGAAGCCGGGGTTTGTTCGGCAGGTTTGACGATGGTGCAATTTCCGGCGGCAAGCGCGGGCGCGATTTTCCAAGTCGCCATCAAAAGCGGAAAATTCCAAGGAATAATCTGCGCGACAACGCCCAAAGGTTCGTGAATATTTATCGAAACCGTGTTCGCGTCAAGCTCGGTTGCTTCGCCCGTTTCCGCACGAATTACGCCCGCGAAATATCGAAAATGGTCAATCGCCAAAGGCAAATCCGCCGCCATTGTTTCACGAATCGGCTTGCCGTTATCCCAAGTTTCAGCACGCGCCAAAAGTTCGAGATTCGCTTCCATCACGTCCGCAATTTTCCACAAAAGATTGCTTCGCGTCGTTGCCGAAGAATTGTTCCATTCGGGCGCGGCTTTATGCGCCGCATCAAGCGCGAGTTCAATATCTGCGGCGGTCGAACGCGCAACTTTTGTAAAAGGTTTGCCGTCAACCGGCGAAATTACATCGAAATATTCGCCGCTTTTCGGCGCAACAAATTCGCCGCCGATAAAATTGTTATATTGTTCCTTAAATTTTGGAATGTCGTAGCTTTTTTGTGTTCCGTCCATTGTTTTTTACTCCTTTGAAAATAGATTTTGGTGATATTTATTTTATCATTTCAAACAACCAATACAGAAACGCGGACGAAGTAAGCGTGTTTTTCTTTGCCATTCACACAAAGTGAACACGCTTACTTCGTGCGCGTTTCTGCAATAAATTGTGCTAAAAATCTTGATCATTATCTTTACGGCGCACCGAAAAAATGGACGAGTTTTTAGTTGTTTACTCACTTTATGCAATTTCGGACTTTTAGCCTCGTTCACGAGGCTTTCCGCATTTCGCAGCTTTTAGCCACGCTATTTATGGCGTGGTGCAAATTGAAGATCGAGAAAAGAGCGCGTTTTAACGTGCTTCCTAATTGGCTTAAGCCGTAAAAAAGGACGTTAAAACGCCCTTAGGTAAAACTTCCGAACTCTAACCACGCCATAAATGGACGTGGCTAAAAGCCGCGAAACGCGGAAAGCCCGATAAATCGGGCTAAAATTAAATCGCGTAAGGTGAGTGATTCATTTAAGCAGATGAACATAAATAATCAGACATTTTGAAAAGTTTGGAGTCCCGTCTTTAGACGGCTTTTCGGCCGGGCTTCGCGGGCGGTTGCCTTCTAAAGACGGGACTCAAAACTTAATCGAAAATCTTTTATTACTTTTCTTCACCGGCTTATTTCTATTTCGTTTTATCGTCTGTCGGCAGCGGGAAAATCTTGAAATCGTTTTCGGTCAAGCCGTTGTCGCGGGTGATGTATTGATTGAAACGGCGTGTCGTTGCGTCGTAGTCGAGATAGATGATGTAGCCTTTGCCGTAGATTGGTGCAAGGTGTTTTTGATCGAAAGTTTGCCAAAAACGGCTTTGATAATCGGCAATTCGCGCATCAATTTCAATCTGGTGCGCGGCGAAAATTTCATTGTCCGTCAATGAAATTTGTTGATTTTCGGAAAGCGAAACAATCGGCAAACCAAACCAAATCGTAAATCTTTGCATTCCCGTTGTTCCCGCAATCGGAACTTCATTAGTGCCGACCGCCGCCATACTCCGAAGCGTTGTTGAAATTCCGCCACCTTGCGGCGAACCTGAACGCTTACAAACTTCTTCGCCGAAATCTTTAAGTCTAATATCGTTTGAACCGACACCTGATTCCGTGCGGTTAGTAATCCAGTTTAAGAAATTTCTGCCGCCAAAACCCGTTCGACGGCAAAATGATAAAATTCTGATTTTAGGAATGGTCAGCGTTGATTGCTCGCCCGTATTGGCAAAACGGTTGTATTCGTCATTGGTAATCGTGTTCGAGTCGGCTTGGTTAATCATCTTGGCGATGCCGACAAAATTGATTCGGTCATTATTCGTGTTACTGCCGTAAGTCGCCGTAAAATAAGTTCCGGTGTATGCCGGATTGTTTGAAAAGATGCGCGGGAATCCGAAAACATTCGCCGCCGCCGAAATTATCAAAACCTGCACAAATACAAAAACAAAAAATCGTAAGCTGAGTTTCATATCAATCTTCTCCAATTTCTAATGAGTAAGCCGAACCGTATTATTAAAAGATAACACAGAGATATTTGCACAATCTTCGAGATATTTCAAATTTTTTATTGCCTGTCGCTAAAAAGAGCGGGCGCAAAGCAACCCTTCCCGACCTGCAAATGGTTTTAACTTGTCTTTTTTACTCTATATTTGGATGAAGTTGAAATTTCAAAAATCAACTCCACCACAATTTCAGGTCAGGAAGGGTTGCTCTGCGCCCGCTTTCGTTAGAATTAAAAACTCAAGATGTTGCCCACGAAACACACGAAAGACACGAAAAAAAGAAAAAAGATTTCGATTTTATTTCTTTTTTCGTGCTTTTCGTGTGTTTCGTGGGCAAACTCTTAAAAGAACTTCGGCGGAAATTCAAAATGGCTTCCCATTAAAAAGTATGCGAGATTCGGCGCGTCGTGTGAGCGGTCGTAGCCGACGAGTTCGATGTAGGCGTTACCCGTTACTTTTTTGCCGTTTGCCGTTCCCGAAACTTCGCACGCGCCTTCCCAATAGACGATCATTGTTGTTCCGCGTGAATCTAATTCTTGGTCGTCCATCACGGGAATTACCGTTAAATCTAAGTCAAACTTCGGAACTTTTAATTTCCAGCCGCTCGGATAAACCGCTTTGGTGCGCGGACTTTTCCAAAATCCGGTCGGTTCGATGGTAAAATCTTCGTGCGTGAGCGGCGTAAATTCGCCGTCTTTTTCGACGAATGTGCCGCTTGACCATTCGGAAACGCCGTTTGTCGAATTGCGAAGTTGATAACACATCAATTCGGTTTCGTTGTCTAATTGCACCGAAAACCAATCCCAACCTTTCTGTTTTTCGGTCGGTGTCCAAGTGCCGAATTCCCTGTCCATCCACGCTGAACCTGTAAAATGTTCGGTTTCGCCGTTCCAAACGATGTCGCCCTCCATTTCCATTCGCGTATATGAAAAATAGCGCGACGCTTCGCCTTCGTCTTTGTAACTTACGCCGTCTTTGGCTTTTCCGTTTAATACGACAGGTTTTGTCGGTTTTAAATTCGCTTCAAAAACCGTGTCATTGCTCGTCGTTGCTCGCAAAATATGCGTGCCGTGCGATTCGCGCAGAGACCAATCGCCGAGCCGTAAATGAAAATGTTTTTCGCTCGCCGCCGCCGGATAATCGAACCAGCCGTTAGAAGATTTGCGATGCGCGTAACTGAATTTTTCGCCGTTAATATCGGTAATCGCAAAATGCGCGAAATAAATCGGATTTCCCAAAAGCCGCAAAGGAACGAGCGAGAATTTATCCAAATCCGTGCGCCGTTTGAAAAAAACAAGTTCAAAACCGAACCTTTTGCCCGAAGCAGTTTCGCCGTGTCCGGTGTAATACCACCATTCGGTTTGCGCGTGGCGATGCGCGAATAAATCACGCGGTAATTCGACCGGATTAAACTCCGTTCCATCGCGCAAAGTATCGGCTTTTCCGACAAATGCTTCCGCCGCGCCTTCCAATAAATCCGACGCGCTTTGCTCGAAATTTTTTAGAAATTTGTTGATGTTTTCCGTAAATGTATTTTCTTCTGCCATACTTTAATTTTCGATTAATTTTAAATGAATCGCAAGTAGAAAAATATTTGCAAGTCTAGGGCTATTGCAAAGTCGTTGAAAAATTGAAAAGACCATTCAAATTTGATTCAATCTAAGTTTGAACAAAAACACTAAATCAAAAAGGAAGGTCTTTTACAGATGGATAATACCACAGAATTTGAGATATTTGAAC
>JANNYB010000165.1:0-25364 GCA_031409875.1 Acidobacteriota bacterium
AAAAAAGTAGCTTTAATTGCCTGTGCCAGAAAATTGATGACTTTTCTAAATTCAATGGTCAAAAATAATTCTGCTTGGAATCCCAAAGTTACTCAAGTTTCGGCTTGACTTTTATCACAGTTGCTCTGTGGATAATAAAAAACTCTTGATTTTTGTTCACTGCTCAAAAATTAAATCAACTTCCAACGGACAACGAACAACCGACAAATATCAACTAATTAATCGTAGTTTTCCGAAAAATAGATTAGAATAATCCTTTATTTTAAGAAGTAGGAATTTATAAAAATGAAATTATCCAAGTTTTTCTTTTCTTTGGTTATCGGTGCGCTTATGGCGGTTTCGGTTTTGGCTCAAACCAGGACTTTTTCTGATACAAACGTCGAATATACTTTTGATTTGCCGAATGCGACGTGGAAAATAACGGCAACGCCTTCGGAAATAAATCCGAATGTCGAATATGTTTTCGGCGATAAAATGGACGGATTTTTGGAAATCCGCAAATTGACCGTCAAAGCCGACGAACTCGTTTCCGAAACGATTGCGGCGGAAGAAAGCAAACTCAAATTTATGCAAGGCTACGTTGCCGGAAAAGACGAACAATTCGGCGGCGCGATGTCGGGCAGAGTTTTTAATTTTGAATACATCCGCGCAGCACGAAATATGAGCGGCAGATTTTATTTTCTTAAAGCCAACGACACGACCGTTTATGTTTTAAGATTTACGGGCGAACGCGACAAACTTCGCTCGATTCGCAATCAAACCGATTCGATTGCAAGAACTTTTGAAATCAAGAAAATTTCATCGCCCGACCGTAAATAAACGAAAATTATAAACAAAAAAATGCGCCTTTTGCAATAAGCATTAGGCGCGTTTTTAATTTAAATTACAATCGTTTTACGGAATTCTATTCGGCGCAGAAGCCGGAATGTCGCCCGTTTGACCGAATTGTTGAACGGAAACTCCCGCCGTGCTTCGGTTAATATACCAAGTGTTATTTGACGGACGGAAAACAGCATAGTCGTCTTTGCGGTCGCCGTCATAATCAGCCGCTTGCGGAATATCACCTGATAAACCGTGTTGGAAGACTAACAGTTGCGCCGCCGCCAACGAACTTCGGAAAACATACCAATTGCCTTCGCTCGGACGATAAACCGCAGTATCGGCTTTGCCGTCGCCATCATAATCGGCAGGAACGGGAATATCAGTTGCAGAACCGAATTGTCTTTGAATCACAAACGAACCGTTATTTCCTGTGCTTCCGCGAACCGTCCAAAGACCGTTGCTCGGCGTAAAGACAGCAACATCGGTTTTGCCGTCGCCGTCATAATCAGCCGGAACAGGTTTGTCGCCTGCCACGCCTTGTGTAACTTGCGTAAAGACATTGCCTAAACTTCGCAAAATATACCAGTTGCCTTCCGACGGACGGAAAACCGCCAAATCCGTAATACCATCGCGGTCATAATCGCCTTGAACGGGAACGTCGGTGGCAATTCCCCATTGTCTTGCGCCGTAATTATTGGCAGGAGTTAAAGCCGTATACCAAGTTCCGTTTGACGGACGATAAACGCCCAAATCGCTCGTTTCGTCGCCTGTGTAATCGCCCGGAGCAGGAATGTCGCCGGTCGAGCCGAATTGTGTGCTGGTTGCCGTTCCGGTCAAGGTTTTTGTTTGCCACGTTGAAAGTCCGCCGCTCGGACGAAACAGCGCAAGGTCTGCGCTTCCATCATTTGCGGCATCGTATCCGGCATTGCGGCAGTTGTTTGAAATCGTGCGTCGGAACGTATAACTCGGACAAATTGTTGCGGCATTGACGTTGTGAACAACAATGACGTAGGTTGCTCCGGCTGCAACATTGAAACTCATCGAAGTTGCAAAGTTTTGTCCTGTGCTAAGTCCCGGATCGGCAATAATATTTGTCAAAATATTTGCCGGGTCATAACTTGTTAAATAAGCCGCTATACTAATTTGATTGGTGGCAACACCGCATCCGGTTGCATCTAAATCAACCGAAACGCAAATCGGTCCGCCTGTTGCATTGGTAAATGTATATTGGTCGGAGTTATACGCTCCGGCTGATGTTGTTTGTGTCCGATTGAACAAACAAGTCGTATTTCTGCCATCGCGGAACAGCCGAAGCGTTTGCGCTGTATCAGCGGCGGAAATGTCGCCCGTTGTAACGAGCGGCGCACCTGTTACGTTGCATTCGCCCTGTGCAAGAATGACGGGAACATTCGCCGTCAACATAAAAGTAATCACTAAACTACAAAAAGCAAACAAATTGCGCTTGTAAAAAGTCTTCATAATCGAATTTCTCCTCCTCTAAATTTTAAGTAATTGTATAGCAGAAGTTTTAGAAATACAAGAAAACTCAAGCATTTACTTTATTAAAATTTTCGCGCCTGATGAAATGATGTAACCTTTTTCGGATTCGTTTATTTTTAACTTGATTTCGTCTAATGAATTGATTTTTTCGAGGTGCATTTTTCGGGTTTCCGATTCTGAAAGCGAAGTGATGATTTTGATTTGAAATCTCTCGGCTTTTTTTAATAAACTCCACGCGGTTTGACCGTTGACTTGGTAATTTCGACAGAGATTTTCGGCTAAATCCGCGCTCGATTCGGCAGAAAACCATTCGAGAAAATCTTTTCTGCCCAAACCGTCGGCGCATTCGGCTAGAAAGATAATCGTTCCGCCGTCCGTGCAAGCGTGCGAAGCGGTTTCGAGAGCTTTGTGCGCTTGAATCAAATTTATATCGAACGGAAAGCCGCACGAAACGATGACCAAATCGCGTTTTTCGGAAATTTCAATAGTGTTTTCGGCGGCATAAACAGCGCAAGCCTTTTCGTGTGCCGAAATCCAATCGCCGCAGAACATCTCGACTGCTTCGCCGTTTTCATTGACGATTGTGTTAAAAGAAAAACTCGGTTTGGCGCGTTCGGCGACATTTATAAACGCTTCGTGGACGGCGTTTCCTTTCAAAATCCCTGTGCCGACATCTTCGCGGCGCGATTTTGTTTCGCAATCAAAGGCAAGCGCGTGTGTCGCGGAAATCGTTTTTTCCGAAGCGAGTCCGGGGCAAATCAATTTTCGTCCGCCCGTAAAACCTGCAAAATAATGAAACGAAATGCCGCCGACGATTATTGTATGATCAAATTCTGTTAAAACGCGGTTGAGTTCGATTGGTATTCCGTTTTCTTCGCCGTAATTAACAAATTGTTTTGAATCGAGTCCGGCGATTTGCATCAAATCTTTCGCTTTGTGGTCTAAAGTTTTGATGCGTTGAACAATAAACGGCGAGAGAATTTCGCTTTTTTCGGCGGTTGTAACTTGGCGGTGAATGCCTGTTGCAAAAATTATATTTATTTCAAAAGGTTGCATTCCGTTGGCAATCAAACGCCGCACGAGCAAATTCACTATCGAAGCGCAAGCCGTTTGGCGCGTCGCGTCCGGCACGACAATCAAAACGGTTTCGCCCGCGTTGATAATTTCTTCGAGCGGTTTTGAATCAATCGGATTATCAAATCTCGCACCGAGTTCGGCATCGGAAAGCGCAGGTTTTTCGGGGGTGTTTCCCAAAACTTCAAACTGATTTTCGTCGTAATCGAAAGAAATGTGCGATTTTCCGTATTTGAGATTGATGTTCATTTTAAGGAATTTTTATTTTCAGGCGCGTTCAGAGTTCAAACTTTAGTTTGTTCCGCGCTGCGCTTCGCGGTCGCGGCAATGCATTACATTTTCCGAACGCATTTTCCTGTCGAGCGAAAACCGCTTCGCTTCGCTGGCGGTTGCAAACTGAAGTTTGAACTCTGAACAAATTAATATTTCCTCAAAACTTTTCCCGTGCTTAAAGAAATTTCATAACTGCTTTTGTTACCGCGTTCGTCGCTGACTTCGACCGTTGTGCGGTCTGAGCCTGAACTGATTTGGATTAAAAATGCGCCGTCCGAACCGGCAAAACCTTCGCGTCCGGCGACGCGGACGATTGCGCCCGATTGCGTTTTTCCGCCGATTCGGTAAATTTTTCCGCCGATTCGTTCAATATTCCAATCCGTAACATTTATGCTTTGATTTGAAGTGCCTTTATTGATTGTAAAACGAATTTTTTCACTCCAATCGCTGATTTGTCCCGAACTTGCGACGGCGCGAACTTGCCAATAATATGTTCCCGGCGCGAGATTTGCGACCGTAAAATTTGAATCGGTGAGTGAAGTTCGCTCAAAAACCAATGTATCAGCAACAAAAAATGGCGATTTTGAAATTTGCAAATGATAACTTTGAATTGTGCCTGAAGGTTTTTCCCAACGAAAATTTACGTCTGCATTTCCGCTTGAAAGTGCCTTGACCGCGTCTTGCGAAGTCGGCGAAACGATTTTCGGAGATTGAAGAATATTTTCCTTAGCCGAGACTTTGCCGTTTGCGACCGCCGCAAATTCGCCTTCTTGGATGACTTTTTTCTCGCCGCCGGCATTTGATTCGACACCGCCGCGACTGACGCGAATCTCGCCGCCGTTCGTGTTCGGATTTACGCCGAAACTTGCGTCCGTCTGCGATAAAATTTTGTTTTCCGAGTCGCGCACTTCGACGACGTTTTCCGAATCGGCGGGTTGATCTTCGGTTTTGACGTTAATCTGTCCGCCGTCAACTGCGACGCGCACGTTTTTGCCGCCAAAAAGCGTGGAACTGTCGCGGATAACAATCGTGCTGTTCGGGCGAATCGTCAAAACCGATCCGTCAATCATCTGAATTTGTGCGCGTCCGTCCGATTGTGTTTGCACTGTGTCTCCGGCGGAAATGTAAGTCGTTTTCGTAACGATAATCGTTTCGCGTGTCGAAGCTCGTGTAACGCGCACGTCGCCTTCAAACGAAATAATCCGCGCCGCATCTTTCGGAATATCGTCAACATTAATTTTCGCCAGAAAGAAATCGTTTTTATAAAGCCACCAACCGCCGCCTGTAAGCACAGCTATAATTACCACAAAGCTCACCAAACCATAAACGGTGCTGCGCTTGATGTTCCACCAATCAATATAATATCTGCGGTATTGTTTGTCGCTCACTCTTTTTGAAGAAGAAAGCGAGAAGGGGAGATTTGATCTGCCGCGTCAATTATCACTTTCTCACTTTCTCACTTTCTCACTTTCTCCTCTTCTCGCTCTCTTTATTCCGGTTTCGGCGGAAAAATCATAGATAAAATCACCGAAAGCAGAAGCGTTCCGACGACGATTGCAAGCGAAATGTTGATAAAAGCCTGATCGTAATCGTGATTTACAAAGCGTCGCAAAAATTCGGCAAAAGCGGAATGATTTTCGCCGCTCATAAACATTATCATTCCTTCCGCCAAAAGAGGCAAGACCATTTTAACGCCGATGAAACTTAAAACAAAAGCCAAGCCGTATTTTAGGAAGTGAAATTTCTCAGCCATTTCGAGAAGCAGAAAGAAAAATGTCCGTAAACCCAGAATCGCAAAAATGTTTGAAGTATAGACGATAAACCGGTCGGTCGTGATGCCGAAAATCGCCGGAATCGAATCAACTGCAAAAACTAAATCAGCGACATTGATGACGATTAAAACCAATAAAAGTAATGTTCCGGTGCGTTTTCCGTCTTCGCCGACAACAAAAAACTTTTCGCCGTCGTAATGTTTTGAAATACGAACGAACTTTGTCGTCAGCCGCACGATTGCACTGTCTTCGGGATTAAAATCGTCATCGTCGCTGAACATTTTCAAGCCCGTGTAAATCAAAAACGCGCCGAAAATGTATAACAGCCAATGAAATTTTTCAACTAATTCCGCGCCTGCGAAAATCATCACCATTCGCAGGACGAGAGCCATAAAAATTCCCCAAAACAAAGCGCGATGCTGATATTTTTTCGGAACTTTGAAGAAATTGAAAATCAACAAAAAGACAAATAAATTATCAATCGAAAGCGAAAGTTCAATTAAATAACCCGTAAAATATTCCTTCGTTTTCGCCAACGCAAGCGCGTGGTCGCCAAAATGGTTGTTGACCATCCAATAAATAAAACCGTTGAAGGCGAGCGCAAGCGAAATCCAAACTATGCTCCAAACAAAAGTTTCCTTGCGCGTCGGCGCGTGCGAATTGCGGTTGACGATGCCGACATCAACAAAAAGCGCAACCAAAACGATTGAGAAAAATGTAACCCAAGCCCAAAAAGGATATTCGATAGGTGTCATATCTGTAAAAAGTAAAAAGGCAAAATATGCCGTCTGATTTCGACATTATAGCGGAAAAATTCAACTTTTGCCTTTTACCTTTTACTTTTTACCTTAAAACCGCTTTTACTTTTGGCGTTTTAATTGGTAAAATCGCGGTTTGTTCTAATAGACAATTTATCAAGAAAATCGGACAGGTAATTAAGAGATGTTAAAGTTTTTCAGTCGTTTGGAAAGAACACGCAATTTTGTTCTGATAATTTTTGCCGTCATAATGGTGGTAAGTTTGATTATTTTTTACGCGCCTTCAAACACGAATCCGCAAGATGATTTGACGCGAAGCACGGAAGCGGTGGCGAAAGTCGGCAGCGAACGCATTACAGTCGGCGAAATGGCGACGATTATGCAAAGTCGCGGCAGTCAGTTTCCCGCGAAATTTATGCTTAATCCGATGATTAGCCAGCGCATTATGCGAATTGAGGCGAAAAAATTGGGCTTTGCCGCGTCGGATTTGGAGCTTGCCAATTACATCCGCGAAAATTTCAAACCCGAAGAAGGCAAACCGTTTGAACAAGCGAAATATGAACAATATGCCGCCAGCCAAGGCGGAAGCGTTGCCAAATTTGAAGAAAGTTTGCGCGATTCGATCAGCGCACAAAAACTCGAAGCGTTTCTGACATCGGGCGTTACGGCTTCCGAAGATGAAGTCGTTAAAGATTATCAGCGCAAAAATACGAAATTCGATTTAACATACGTTCCGGTCGTGGCAAGCGACATCGCGCAGACAGTTACGCCAAGCGATGAAGAATTAAAGGCTTATTTTGAAAAAAACAAAGCGACTTTTTACATCAGCCAAGCGCAGAAAAAAGTTAAATACATCTTTTTAAACACTTCCAAAGTCGGCGAAAAAATGACTTTGACCGATGCCGATCTGCAAACCGAATATCAAAACGTGCCGGAAGAAAAGAAGTATAAAGGCGTTGAAGGACAAGAAATCGTTCTGCGAATTCCGAAACCGGAAGATGAAGCCGCCGTGATGGAACGAGCCGCACAAGTTATTGAGCGTTTGAAGAAAAACGGCGAAAATATCACGGCAGAAACTTTTTCGGAAGTTGCCAAAGGTTTTTCGGAAAATCCGGCGACTGCCGGAACCGGCGGAAAATTGCCCGGACTCGTTAAAGAAGATCAAACAAAAGCGGATGATCCATATCAGCAACTCGTGAAAATGCAGCCGAATACGATTACTGCACCGGTAAGTTATAAAGGCAGAGTTTTCATCTTGCGGCGCGGCGAAGCAATTCCGAAAACCTTTGAAGACGCGAAAAAAGAACTCGAAGTTTCGCTTCGCAACCGCCGCGCTTACACAGTAACGGCAGAACTTGCGAAAAAAATCTCGGCAGATTTGAAAGAAACGAAAAATATTGACACGACCGCCGCAAAATTTGCGGGCGAAGCAAATATGGCGGTTAAAGATATGATTAAAGAAACCGGATTCGTCAAAGCCGGCGACGATATTGCGGGCATCGGCATTTCGGCGCAATTTGAACAAGGTATTGCCGGACTCGAAAACGCTTCGGATGTCGGCGACCAAATTCCGGTTAAAGACGGTTTTGCAATTCCGATGCTTCTCCAAAAAAGCGAACCGCGCGATGCGACGTTTGATGAAGTTAAAGACAAAGTTACGGAAGCCGTGAAAATCGAACAAGCCCGCGGGCGCGTCGAAGAAATCGCCAAACAACTCGGCGGCGCAAGCAACGCGACGGAATTGGCAAATCTTGCGAAATCGAAAAACGTAAAATCGAAAGAGCAAAAGAGCTTTATTTTAGGCGCACCACTCGGCGAAGGTCCGAGCGCGGCAACGAGCGAACAGCTTGAAGATGCGATTTTCAAACTGAAAAACGGCGAAGTTACGAAAACTCCGATAAAGGTTGGCGATAATTGGTATGTCGTCGGCGTTACGAGCCGCACCGAAGCCGATATGAACGAATTCGCCAAACAGCGCGACACGCTCGTTCAAGCGAAATTGCAGGAAAAACGCGGACAAGTTTTCCAAGATTATCTCGCTTCGGTTCGTCAAAAAATGGAAGCCAGCAAAGAAATTCAAGTCTATCAGGAAGCAATGGCGAAACTCGAATCTGACAAGCCTAATCCGATGGATATTCAAATGCCGCAGTTCTAAAAAAGGATAAGGGCAAAAAGATGAGGGATGAATAAGATTGTTTTCTTATTCATCCCTCATCCATTTGCCCTTATCCCTTAATTCTATTCGCCCAAATACGCTTCTTTCACACGCGGATCGGCGGCGAGTTGTTTTGAATCGCCTTCCATGACGATACTTCCGGTTTCCAAAACATATGCGCGGTCGGAATGTTGAAGCGCGGCGTTGGCGTTTTGTTCGACGAGCAAGATTGTTGTTCCGCCGGCGCGAATTTCGTCAATCGCTTCAAAAATTCGGTGAACGACGAGCGGCGCAAGTCCGAGCGAAGGTTCATCGAGCAATAAAAGACGCGGACGCGACATCAGCGCACGAGCCATTGCAAGCATCTGTTGTTCGCCGCCCGAAAGCGTTCCGGCTTTTTGTTGTTCGCGTTCTTTGAGGCGCGGAAACATCGCAAAACCTTTTTCCATATCGTCGGCAATTCCTTGTTTATCGTTGCGAATAAATGCGCCCATTTCGAGATTTTCGCGCACTGAAAGATTGGCAAAAACGCCGCGACCTTCGGGCGACATGGCAATTCCCATCGGCAGAAGTTTGTGCGCCGCAACGCCGCTGATTTCTTTGCCTTCAAACATTACGCGCCCGACTTTCGGTTCAAGCAAACTCGTAATTGTTCGCAAAGTTGTCGTTTTACCCGCGCCGTTTGCGCCGATAAGCGTTACAACTTCGCCCGCATTAACTTGCAAATTAATGTCGGTCAAGGCTTCGATTGCGCCGTAATTTACTGATACATTTTCTAAAACTAGCATAAATCTTTTTAGTAGAAGGCAGAAGGCAGAAATAAGAAACCGGAAATGGAGTTATTGATTTTGAATGTCATTTTTTATTTTCTGCATATAGCTTACGAGCATTTTACTGATTTCTTCTGAATTTTTCTGTAATTCTTCCACTTCACCGTAATTTAAATCTCTAATCAAAATTAAATAATAACGACATTCTTCGAGCGAACCTTGAGCGATGTTATAAAAACGTAATTTAGCTGCTTTGCCGTTCTTCTTAAAACCTTCCGCAAAATTTGCAGGAACTGAAATTGCCGCTCGTCGAAGTTGAGAAGTTAAGCCATAAAGTTCGTGTTTTGGAAAATCAGCCGAAAGACGATAAATTTTTAAAACCCAAGCATGGGATTTCTTCCAAATTTCTACATCCTCAAAACTTTTGGCAAACATCAAATTTATTTACTAACTTCTAACTTCTAATTTCTGACTTCTGACTTCCGTCTTCTCTTCTCAATCCCCTAAATAGGCTTCAATAACTTTTGGATCATTTTTAATGTCTTGCGGCAGACCGAGCGCGATTGATTTGCCGTAATCAATAACTTGAAGACGGTCGCAAACGCCCATTACGACGCGCATATTGTGTTCTACTAAGACAATTGTCAGATTAAATTTGTCGCGGATTTCTTTTATCAAAACGGTCAAATCTTCTTGTTCTGACGGATTCATTCCAGCCGCCGGTTCGTCTAAAAGTAAAAGTTGCGGACGAGTTGCGAGAGCGCGGACGATTTCCAGACGGCGTTGATTTCCGTAAGGCAAACTTGTTCCGCCTTCGTCTTTATATTTTGCAAGATTGAAAATTTCGAGCAATTCCATGGCAAATTTGCGATGTTCGGCTTCGTCTTTGTAATAACGCGGCAGACGAAAAACGCCATCAAGCAAAGTTTGTTTGGCGTGGCGATGGCAAGCCGTAACGACGTTTTCCAAAACTGTCATCGAAGGAAAAAGACGAATATTTTGAAATGTGCGCGAAACGCCGATGCGCGAAATTTGATACGGGCGCAAACCGTTAATTCGTTTGCCTAGAATGTTTATGTCGCCCGAAGTTGGTTCATAAACGCCGGTCAGAAGATTAAAAACTGTTGTTTTTCCTGCGCCGTTTGGTCCGATCAAGCCGTAAATTTCGCCTTGACTGACTTGCATATCGAGTTCTTTAACGGCAGTCAAACCACCGAATTTGATGACGGCTTTATTGGTTTCTAAGATGTAGTTTCCGTTTCCGTTCGCCATTATTTCAAACCTCCTTCAGGTTTATCGGCGCGGCGGAATCGTTTAAAGAAATCGCCGATTTCTCGCGTTCCTAAAATTCCTTGCGGGCGCAAAATCATTGTTAAAATTAAAATTAAAGCGAAAATTACGAGTCGTAAATCGGCGAATTGAAACGTCGTGCTGCCGATTTGAATTGCCGGAAGTTGACGCAGAAGTTCGGGCAAAAGCGTAACGATGATTGCGCCCAAAATCGCGCCGGTCATCGAACCCATTCCGCCGATAACAATCATAATAATAATTTCAAACGAACGAATAAATTGAAAATCGTTGGTGTGCAAAAATTTATTATTGTGCGCGAAAAGAACGCCTGCAATTCCTGCAAAAGCCGAGCCGATAACGAACGACGTAACTTTGTAGCGCGTTACGTTCACGCCCATCGCTTCCGCCGCAAGTTCGTCTTCGCGGATTGAAACGAGTGCGCGTCCGGTGTCGGATTTGATGATATTGTGAATTACGACGACGGTGATGACAGTGAAAATTCCGATCCAAAGAAAATTAGCGTAACCCGGAACCGGATAACCTGTTGCGCCGCCAACCGTGTCAATATTCAAAATCACGATGCGGATAATTTCGGCAAAACCGAGCGTTACGATTGCCAGATAATCACCTTTCAAACGCAAACTCGGAATGCCGACAATCAAACCCATCAATCCCGCGACAACTGCGCCGATGGCAATAGCGACAAGCAAAACAACGCTTGATGCTAATGTATCGCCCAAAAATCCGACGGAACTTTCAAGACCTTTTCCATACGTTACGGTAAAATAAGCCGAAGCATACGCGCCGACAGCCATAAATCCGGCGTGTCCGATGGAAAATTGCCCCGTAAAACCGTTAATCAGATTGAGCGAAGTCGCCAAAATAATATTGATGGCGATAAATACGAGCAGACGCGCATTATAATCGTCAATGCCCATTCCGAAAAATCCGCTACTCGTCATCATTGCGTTTAAAACGTAAAAGATGGCGATAAAGATTATTCCGATAACTAAACTCTTCAACCAAGAAGACATATTTTTATTTGGGATTTGGGATTTGGGATTTGGGATTCGGGATTTTGATTAAATCCGCAATCCGAAATCCCAAATCCCAAATCGTTAGACTTTTTCTTGCACATTCGACCCTAAAAGACCTGCGGGACGAATTAAAAGAACTAAAATTAAAATTGCAAATGCCACGGCATCGCGGTAAGTCGAGGGAATTCCGATATAGCTTCCGTAGCCAACGACGAGCGTTTCCGCCGCGCCGATCAGCAAACCGCCGAGAACCGCGCCCGGAATGTTGCCGATGCCGCCTAAAACCGCCGCGACAAAGGCTTTCAAGCCATACATAATTCCCATCAACGGATCAATTTTCGGATTATATTGCGCGGTCAAAACGCCGCCCGCCGCCGCTAATGCCGAACCTAATGCAAACGTAAAAGCAATCACGAAATCGGTGTTAATGCCCATCAATTTTGCCGAAGTCAGATTAAACGAAACGGCTCGCATCGCTTTGCCCATTTTCGTATAGAAAATAATGTATTGCAGAGCAATCATCAGCAAAATCGAAACGACAAAAATCAATATTTGGATAAAAGAGATTTTGGCATTGCCGAATAAGAGATAGTTTCCAAACGCATCCGGTTGAAAAAACTGCGGCAACCATTCCGGCACTTTTAAGAGCAACGGAAACGGACGCGGCTTGCCTTCAAAGAAGAAAACGAAAAGATATTCGATGAGCAACGACATTCCGATAGCGGTTATGAGCGTCGTCATTTTCGAGAATTTTCGCACCGGACGATATGCGAAACGCTCGATTGCCATTCCGAGCGCGGCGGCAATCGCCATCGAGCCGACAAGCGTTACGGCAAATCCCCAAATTGACGGATTTGCGGCAAAACCGAGCGATGTGGCGATAAATAATCCGGTATATGCGCCGACCATATAAATATCGCCGTGAGCGAAATTGATAAGCCGCAAAATGCCATAAACCATCGTGTAGCCGAGCGCAATCAGCGCGTAAATCGAACCGATGGTTAAGCCGTTGATAAGTTGTTGAACAAATGTATCCATAGATGAAATGTCAGATTTCAGATTCCAAATTCCAGATTCCGGTTGTTATGTTTGGAATCTGGAATCTGGAATCTGGAATTTACTTACCGTTTGTATTTGCCTTTGAATTCGCGTTCGTATTAGCCGCTGAATTGGTATTCGATGCCGCGTTAGTATTCGATGCCGCGCTTGTGTTTGTTGGCGAATTCGTGTTCGCCGTGGCGGTCGAAGCCGTCGGCGGAGTCATTCCTTCGGGATAAATCGTTTCCTTAAATTCAAACTTGCTTGCGCCCGGATTGAGCGATAAAACGACTGCCGGTTTGACGGCGTTGCGGCTTGCATCGAGCGTGATTTTGCCGGTTACGCCCGGAAATTCTTTCGTTGCATTGATAGCTTCTTTTAATTTTGCGCTGTCTGTGCCGCCGGCGCGTTTGATTGCGTCAGCCAAAACTTTTGCCGAATCATACGCCAAAGCCGCCAACGAATCAGGCGCAACTTTGTATTTTGCGGTGTAGGCTTTGACGAAATTTTGGATTTCTGATGCCGGATTGTCTGCCGAATAATGGTTTGAAATGTATGAATTTTTCATTGCATCGCCGCCAAGTTTCCAAAGTTCCGGTGAATCCCAACCGTCGCCGCCGAGAAGCGGTTGATCCATTCCGAGTTCGCGGGCTTGTTTAGCAATAATCGCAACTTCGCCGTAATAACCGGGAATGTAAATAACGTCCGGTTTTTGGTCGCGCATCTGAGTTAATTGTGCTTTAAAATCTTGATCTTTTTGCGCGTAAGTTTGTTTGGTGATGATTTTTCCGCCGAGTTTCGTAAATTCTTGTTCAAAAAACTGCGTCAAACCTTTACTGTAATCCGAACTGTTATCGCCTAATATAGCGGCGGTTTTGGCTTTCAAAGTATTTGCCGCAAATTTCGCCATCACTGCGCCCTGAAACGGATCAATAAAGCACACGCGGGAAATATAATCGCCGATTTCGGTAACTTTCGGATTGGTTGAAGAAGGCGTAATCATCGGAACTTTCGCTTCCTGTGCGACAGGCGCGGCGGCAAGCGAATTTGACGAAGCAACTTCGCCGAGAACTGCGACAACTTTATCTTGATTGATCAATTTAGAAATAACCGTTTTGGCTTTTTCAGGTGTGCCTTGATCGTCTTCAAAAAGCATTTCGAGTTTTTTGCCGTTCACGCCGCCAGCCGCATTGATTTCTTCAAAAGCAAGTTCAATGCCGTTTTTGGTTGATTGTCCGAAACTCGAAGTTGCGCCGGTCGTGTCGCCATAAACACCGACTCTGATTGTGTCGCCGGTTGGCGCGGTCGTGCCGTTTCCGCCTTTGTTCACACAGGCAAACGAAGAAAATATTGAAATTACCAAACTAATGGTTAAAAAAATTCTGGTCATAAAGATACCTCTCAGATAAATTTTGCTTAAAGATTTTGAATTGCTACGCTCTGTCGGCTGTTATACGCCAACTTTTCGGAGAAAGTTTTTACAGAGCATTTTATAACTTTGTGTAATGAATTTACAATTTCGCTATTATACCTTTTTCCAATAGTATGTCGAATGTATTTCGATTAGAATTTTGTGTAAGTTCAAATATTTTTACTATGCAAACACTTAAAACAAATAATTTAGGCGATATGTCAAAAGAAGATTTTCGCCGCCACGGACACGAAATTATTGATTGGATTGCTGATTATTATGAGCAAATCGAAGAATTTCCGGTGCTTTCACAAAATCAACCGAACGATTTAACGAACGCTTTGCCGACTTCCGCGCCTGAAAAAGGCGAAGATTTCCAAAAGATTTTCACAGATGTGGAAAACTTGATTTTGCCCGCCGTTACGCATTGGAATCATCCGAATTTTCACGGACTTTTTTCGACTTCGACAAGTTCTGTCGGCATTTTTGGCGATATGCTTTCGACGGCGTTTGATATGAAAGCGATGCTTTGGCGAACTTCGCCGGCTTCGACCGAACTCGAACCTGTCGTGCTTGATTGGCTTCGCCAAATGATGAATTTGCCCGAAGAATTTAAAGGAATTATCTACGACACAGCTTCGATTTCGACGCTTCACGCAATCGCAATGGCGCGTGAAAAATTAAATCTCGACATTCGTGAAAACGGTATGAGCGGACGCACGGATTTACCGCTTTTGCGAGTTTATTGTTCTGAACAAACGCATAATTCGATTGATAAAGCCGTGATTTTATTAGGTTTAGGACAAAAGTCTTTGGTGAAAATTCCGACTAACGAACGATTTGAAATGGACGTTGAAAAATTGCGCGAAGCGATTTCTGACGATAAAAGCGCAGGGCATTTACCGTTTTGCGTCATTCCGACGATTGGCACGACTTCGAGTTCAAGCGTAGATAATGTCGAAAAAGTTGCCGATATTTGCGAACGAAATAATCTATGGCTTCACGTTGACACCGCGTATGCCGGAAGCGCGGCGATTGTGCCGGAATTTCAACATTATTTTCGCGGAATGGAACGCGCCGATTCAATCGTAACCAATCCGCACAAATGGCTTTTTACGCCGTTTGATTTGTCGGTGCTTTATGTCAAAGATTTAGATTTGCTCAAACAAACTTTCTCGCTCGTCGCGGAATATTTAAAAGTTGCCGAAACCGTAACGAATCAAATGGATTACGGAATTCAACTCGGACGACGTTTTCGTTCGTTAAAATTATGGTTCGTAATGCGTTATTTCGGGCAGGAAGGTTTGATTATCCGTCTGCGCGAACATTGCCGTCTGGCGCGGCTTTTTGCAAGTTGGGTTGATGATGCCGAAGATTTTGAAATGCTTGCGCCGGTGCCGTTTGCGCTCGTTTGTTTTCGTGCTTGCCCAAAAAATGTTGATGATTTAGACGCTTTGAACGAAAAAGTAATGAATGAAATCAATGCTTCGGGCAAAGCGTATCTATCGCATACAAAACTAAACGGAAAATTTACTTTAAGATTATCAGTTGGAAGCATCAGAGTTGAAGAACGTCATTTGCAAAAAGTTTGGAATTTGCTGAACGAAAAAATAAAGGATGTCGGGTAATCTCCCGCAAAGGCGCAAAGCGGCAAAGCAAATGTTTGAGATTTTTTTAGTAATTTCATAAAAACACTTTGCGTGCTTTGCATCTTTGCGGGAAACTTCTTATATGAAATTCATTAAAGAAACAATCATCAAAGCCACGCCTGAAAAAGTTTTTGCGTTTCACGAATTGCCCGATGCGTTTGAACGCCTTGTGCCGCCTTGGGAAAATGCGAAAATTATTCAAAAAGCTGATATTACAAAAATCGGTTCGCAAGCGATTATTGAGCAAAAGATTTTCGGGTTAATTCCGTCGCGTTGGGTTGCCGAACACACGAAATACGAACCGCCGAAAATGTTTGAAGACGTGCAAATTTCGGGACCTTTTGCGAGTTGGCGACATCAACATATAATTTTGCCGCACGCAGACGGCGCGATTTTGCGCGATGAAATCGAATTTGAACCCCCGCTTTGGTTTTTAGGACAACTCGCCGCGCCGTTTGCGATTTTGCCAAAACTCGAAAAAATGTTTGAATATAGACACGAAGTTACGCGAAAATGGTGCGAATCTGAAGATTAAAATTTATGTTGACACATATTGTTTGTTGGAAATACAAAGCCGAAACAACTGAAGAAATGCGCGAAGAACACATCGCCAAACTGCGAAATTTGCCGAACGTAATTCCGAATATTTTAAACTTTTCAGTCGGGCGCGACATCTTACATCTCGACCGCTCGTTTGATACGGGTTTAGTCGCAACTTATCCGAATGTTGAGGCGTTGGATTTTTACACAGTTCATCCGGCGCACCAAGAAGTTGCGAATTTAGGCAAATTGATTGCCGAAAAAGTTGTTTCAGTTGATTTTTTGGATTAAGTTTTGAGTTCCAACTTTAGTTGGCAAACCGCCAGCGAAGCGAAGCGGTTTTCGCGCTTAATGTAAGATTCAATCTAATCCGCGCAAAGCAACTGCACCGCTTCGCTGGCAGTTGCGCCAACTGAAGTTGGAACTCAAAACTTTTGATTATGAAACTTTGGAAAAAAATTCTTCTGATTCTGCTCGGCGTTTTTTTATTGGCGCAGATTCCGTTTATTTATCGGCGTTTTCAGATTTCAAATCGTGCCGAAAAGATAAATTCACTGAACGCGAACCGCACGAATTTTTCCAATCCGAATTTTAATGAATACAAAGGAATAATTCACGCGCACACGAATCTCGGCGGACACAGCACGGCGACTTTTGACGAATTGATTGACGGCGCGAGCAAAAATAATCTCGATTTTGTCGTGATGACCGAACACACGGCGGAAAATTTCGATTCCTCCGCCAAAACTTTGAACGGCGTTTATAAAAATGTTCTTTTCGTTGGCGGACAAGAAGTTGATACGATAAGCGGCGACAGATTTCTTCTCATTCCGGGAAGCGCGGAGGCGTTTCAAGATGCGAAACTCGAAACCGCAAAGTTTTTGGAAAAATATCAATCGCAAAGCAAGCTCGCGCTCGTAACTTATCCCGACAAATTCAAAACTTGGAACGCAAATTTTGACGGAATCGAAGTTTTTTCGCTCCACACGAACGCGAAAACGAATATTCCTTATTACGCAGTTTTTGATTTGATTTGGTCTTTTCCGTCATATCCAGAATTGACGTTTGCACGATTTTTTAAGCGTCCCAATGAAAATCTGCAAAAATTTGACGAAATCTCGCAAAATAGAAAAATTACGCTTTTTGCGGGAACGGACGCGCATTCAAACATCGGTTTTCATCTGTTCGGCGATGACGCGGGAAATAAAATTGTAAATATAAAAATTGACCGCTACGAAACGATTTTCGGAATGGTTCGGGCGCACATTTTGATTGCGAAAGACAGACAATTAAATCAGCAAACGATAATTGAAGCAATAAAACGCGGAAATCTTTTTGTCGGTTTCGATGTTTTAAGCGACACGAGCGGATTTTCTTTCTCAGCCGAAAACGGCGCGGAAACTAAGATTCAAGGCGACGAAATCAATCTACAAAATATTGTGAAATTAAAAACTTCCGCGCCGCAAATTGCGCGTTTCGTGATTTTCAAAAACGGCGAAAAAGTTTTTGAGGAAAGCGGAAAAAATGAAGTAATTTTTGAAGCGAAAGAAAAAGGCGCATATCGCACGGAAGTTTATCTCGACGATTTGAGCGAATCGCCGTGGATAATTTCAAATCCGATTTACGTTCGTTAATTCCAGATTCCAAATTCCAAATTCCAAATTCCAAATTTTTCGAGCTTGAACTTGGAATCTGGAATCTGGAATCTGGAATCTGGAATCTGGAATTTTAAGCACAAGCAAACGAAATGTCGTTTTCAAACATCTATAAAAGTAAATTTAAGGGCATTTTCCGACAAGTTAAAATGAAAAGTTTAGAGAAAAATATATTTGGGGCATTCGGTTTGATTTGCGTTTTGGCTTTTGCCGCGTTTGCACAGCAGATTCAGCGTGCGCCGTTTGATGTTACGAATTATCGAATGGACGTTCAACTTTCACCCGACGCGAACAAATTGGATGCGACGGTTGACGTTGATTTTACGCCGACGGAAGACACGCGCACGGTTTCTTTTGAAATGAACGGTTCGCTCAAAATCGAATCGGTTACGCGCCAAAAAGGTTTGACTTCCGCCGTTTCCACAACGACGACAAAAGGCAAAACTACGCCGACCAAAACTCAGGCAACCACGCAAAATCAAGTTACGTTTATTCAAGATCAAGTCGGCGTTACCGATTTAGGTCCGAGCGTCAAAATAGATTTGGGCGAAACGATTACGAAAGGAACAGCCGTAACTTTGCGTTTCAAATATTCGGGCGTTCTGGTTAATCCGCAAGGCGGACCGCTTTTGACGAAACGCCTTGCATACATTGGCGCGAACGACGGTTATTTGCTTTATGCGGCGCGTTGGTTTCCGTTTCATAATTACGCTGCCGACCTTGCGACTTCGGACATAAATGTTTCGATTCCGTCCGGTTTTCAAATCATCGGCACGAGCGATGCGCCTGTTTCAGCGACAGGCGGAAAATATCGTTTTTTGCAAGCAAAACCCGGACTTGTCGGCAATTTCGCTTACGGAAAATATACGAAAAATTCGCTCAGTTTCGGCGGCTACGCAATGGAATTTTATACGAAAGCCGTTGATAACAAAATCGTCGCAAATTACGGCGAAACTCTCGGAACTGCGCTCGATTTTTATACGAAAAAATTCGGTGATGCAAACTTCGGCAAGAAAATTATCGTCGCGCAGATTGATGACGAAAGCCTTGATTTTTATTCTACGCAAGGAATGATTTTTATGGCGAATCGTCTTTTTGAACAGCCGCGCGAGATTACGGAAGAACGTCTGCAACGCGAAGCGGCGTATCAATGGTGGGGTTTGTCCGTCGGTTTGAAATCGTTTGACGATGCGTGGCTTTCGCAAGGTTTGTCGGAATTCAGCGCGTTTTCTTTGCGCGAAAGCACGGCAACGGGCGCGAAATTAGACAACATTCGGCGCGAACTTCTCGAAAAAGCTCTGACGTTCGAGCAAACCGCTTCGCTTTCCCGAACGCCGGCAGTTTTGGACGACCAATCAACCGCGTATCAATACATAATGTTTGCCAAAGGCGCGTTGGTTTTCAAACTTCTGCGCGACACGCTCGGCGTTGAAAAATTCAGCCGTCTGATGCAGAAATTTCTTAACGATTATCGCGGCAAAAACGCTTCGATTTATGATTTCGAGCAATTAGCATCGCAAATCGCGGGCAAACCGATGCGCTATTTCTTTGCGCGTTGGGTTGATTCGACCGGCGTTCCCGAATTTGAGGTTGAATATCAAATCATCCGCACACGAACCGGAAAATTCATTGTGCGCGGCACAGTTAAGCAAAATTACGACAACTTAAACCTGCCCGTTGACGTTCTGCTTCGCGCCGAAGGCGAAGGAAATCTGAAAACGCAAACGATTCAGATTGACGACACGAGCGCGGATTTCAACATCGAATCCGACGGCAAACCGATTGCCGTCATCATTGATCCCGATTATAAAATTCTGCGAATTTCAGACGATTTGCGGATTTCATCAATCGCGCGACGCGGCATCGAACAATTCAAAGAAGGAAATTACGTTGAAGCGCAACAGCAATTTGAAGCCGCGCTTAAATTAGACCGTTCAAATGCTTGGGTTTATTATCATTTAGGTTTGCTTTTCCTCGAACAGCGGAATTTTGATTTAGCGATTGATAATTTCAAAGCCGTCCGCGATTTGGGAAATCAAGGTTTAGCGCGTCCGGTGTGGTTGCACGTTTGGGCGTTAATCAAAATGGGAAATGCCTATGACGCAAAAGGCGACCGCACACGCGCAATGGACGCTTACGGCAAAGCCGCCGCGCTCGGCGATAATTACGACAACGCCCAAGATGCCGTGAGAAAATATCAGGCAACACCGTTTGATCCGCGTGAAAAACAAACGACGGCGGTGAAGTAAAGGGTAAAAAAACGTCCAAAAGGTAAAAAAAGACGAGAGATTTGAGGTTCTTTCGTCTTTTTTATCTTTAAAATCGAGACTTTAAAGAAAATCGTTAATTGCTTCGCGCTAAGTAATTTGGTTTTTGATTGGCAATTCAGATAAACTTAAGATGTAAAAGAAGGAACAAATATTATGGCACAAGCAAAAAAGAGATTAAGCAAAACAGCAAAAGCGGCGCAGAAAATTTTAGAAGATTCAAAACTTCTGGAAACTTCTAAAACACTTGCCGACGCAAAAACCGAGCAAAACTTTAAACCGAACGAATCACCCGTTAAAACAAGCACCGCAAATAAAATCAGACCGAACAAAAAACGCGGCTAAACCAAATCTGCAATTTACATAAATAAAATCACACTTTCGTTTGTTCGGCGAAAGTGTGATTTTATTCATTATCTATTTAAACTACGTTTTGACTGCTCAACATTTCTGATTGTGCAAAACTGAAATGCAAAAAAGCGAACTCCGCAAAATCTATCTTGAAAAGCGAAAATCGCTTTCTCCCAATGAAATAAAATGCCGAAGCGAACAAATTGCCGAAGCATTTTTTGAAACATTCGATTTACGCAAAATCAATTTTCTGCATTGCTTTCTGCCGATTGAAAAGTTTAACGAAATTGATACGCAGTTTGTTTTTGAAAAGGTTTGGCGCGAATTTCCGAAGGTCAAAACCGTTTTGCCGCGAGTTAATTTTGCGACCAACGAAATCGAAAACGTCAAATTTATCGCCGAAACCGAACTCGCGGAAAACCAATGGCAAATCATCGAACCTGTGGACGGAGAAATTATTGAAACGGAAAATGTTGATGCGGTTTTAGTGCCGCTTTTGTGTTTTGATTTGCGCGGTTTTCGCGTTGGTTACGGCAAAGGTTTTTATGATAAATTTTTGCGAAATTGCCGCGCTGATTGCAAGAAAATCGGCTTGAGTTATTTTCCGCCGATTGATGAAATTTCAGACACAAAAAAATTCGACGTGAGGCTTGATTATTGCCTCACGCCGAATGAAATTTTTAAATTTTAACGAAAAATGCGGAAGCCCGCACGAAGTAAGGGCGTTTCGATTGGGGATTGGAATTGGGGATTTCAAATCCGCAACGGTCTGCGCCCTTACTTCGTGCGGGCTTCTGCAATGTTTTATTTTTTCGCTAAAAGGTCGCGTATTTCTCCCAAAAGTGCTTCTTGCGGCGGCGGCGGCGTTTCTGCCGCGAGCTTTGTAAAATAAGCCATCGCCCATTTTGCAATCAAGAACATTACGAATGCAACGATGATAAAACTGATAATATCGCTGATTAGTTGCCCATAACGAATAACCGGCAATCCGGCTTTTGCGACAGCTTCCAAATCAACCATACCGTCTTTCATTGGTAACGCTTTATCACTCAAATTGATAAACTTTTGAGTGAAATCCACTCCGCCGGTTAATGCTCCGACAATTGGCATAATAATTCCTTCGGTAAAGGTCGTTACAATCTTGCCGAAAGCCACGCCCATAATCACGCCGATAGCCAAATCCAATACATTTCCGCGTGCCAAAAACGCTTTAAAGTCTTTTAACATAAATATTTTATTCTCCTGCTTTTTTTTGTTGTTGTCGGGAATTACTATTAAACCATTTTTTCGCATTAAATCAAATTCTATTTGGACGATGTTAAATTTACATTTCGGTATTACCAATTTCACCCGTAAGTTGATATATTAAAATTGACAAAAGTTTATCGTATAAAACAATCGAAAAATTACTAAATTTTAAAGGAGTCATTAATTCCCAATGAAAACCCTTTTTATTCTGCGCCACGCAAAATCCTGTTGGGATGATTTTGATTTGTCCGATTTTGACCGACCATTGAACAAACGCGGACTGAAAACCGCGCCTTTGATGGGCGAAAAAATGTATGAAAACCTGTTTCAACCTGCAATTATCGTCAGTTCGCCCGCTAAACGTGCGAAACAGACAGCAATTTTAATTAAAGAATCAGCGCAAATTACGAAGAAAATCGGATATGACGAAAGAATTTACGAAGCAAGTCCTTTCCGGCTTTTGGAAATCATTTCCGAACTGGACGAAAAACGCGATTCGGCAATGATTGTCGGGCATAATCCGGGACTCGAAGGCTTAATCAGACTTCTGACCGGCGAACTCCGAACAATGCCGACCGCCGCGCTTGCCGTGATTGATTTAAACATCGAAAATTGGCGCGAAACCGCCGCCGATTGCGGCAAATTGCGAGTGCTGATTTGCCCGAAAGATTTTGAAAGTGAAAAAGTGGGAAAGTGGGAAAGCGGCGAAGCAATCTGAACTTATTCTACCAAACTTTTTCACTTAAGGAACGAAAACTGACGGCACAGCCACATCGCCGTTCAAGCCGAATTGCCGAATGATAATCGCGGAATCGGAACTTTTAATGTAATACCAAACGCCTGTTGACGGACGAAAAACGCCAATGTCGCGCCGTCCGTCGCCGTCGAAATCGGCTTGCAATGGTCTGTCCGCTGAGATTCCGAATTGTGCGGCGGTAAAACCTTGTTGACTTCGGAGCAAATACCAAACGCCGTTTGACGGTCGAAAAACCGCAAAATCCGCTTTGCCGTCGCCATCGAAATCGCCCGCCACGGGTTTATCGCCCGATAAGCCGAAATTTACAATCGTTACGCCATTATTAGAACTTCGCAAAACATACCAAGTGCCGTTTGACGGACGAAAAACTGCTAAATCCGCTTTGTTATCGCCGTCAAAATCTCCGACATTCGGCAAATCCTCCGCAAGCCCGAATTGATTGATGCGGGCTTGCCCGTTGGTGCTTTGCAAAATAAACCAAGTTCCCGTTGACGGACGAAAAACGGCGAAATCGGCTTTGTTATCGCCGTCGTAATCTGCCGGAACGAGTTTATCGTTTGATAAGCCGAAATTGACTGAAACCGCCGTATTACTTGAACTTTGCAGAACAAACCAATTATTTGACGACGGACGAAAAACGGCAAAATCGGTTTTGAAATCGCCGTCGAAATCAGCATTAACCGCCAAATCCGAAACATTTCCCCAAGACGTGCTTTGTGTTTGCGCGGTTGAACTATTTTCGACATAAAAATCGGCTTCGTTCGCATTATTGCTCGGACGAAAAATGCTCAAATCAGTTTTACCGTCGCCGTCAAAATCGAATGGCGCACGCTGGGCGAGAGCGCACGAGCAAACAAAACCGTCGGAAACAACCAAATTATCGAGATATTGACCTTCACGGAATCCGCCGATGTCGTTGCCGATGCGCCATCTGAGTTGGACATTTTGCCCGGCGGCGGACGCGGGAAATTTTACTTTTGAAGTAATAAATTCGGAAGTTTGATTGATGCCGCTTCTGCCCGACCAACCGCGTCTGCCTGCAAGCGGATTTTGGCAACAGCCGTCAATTATTCCGTCGTAGCCGCCCGAAAGAAACACGCCGCCGGCAGTTTCAATGTCTTGAAATGCGCTGTTTCCGACTTTGATTTCCAAAACTGCGCCGTCGTAAAGTCTGTTTCTCAAAAATGTCGTTTCAAATTCATACCAATTTCTGAAAGTCAGTTCGGCATTCGGCGAACTGACTGAAAACGCTGGGCTTACAAGTGCATTTTCGCCGATTTGATTGGGCGAAAGCGAATAGACGGCATTCGGCGCGGTTTGAAATCGCGCAGTCGAAGTCGTCCAATTCTGCTGTGCGCCGCTGGCACTCGTCAGCCATCCGTTCGGTAAATTCGGTGCTGTAACGCCATCGAAATTTTCTTGAAACGCAATGCGCGGCGAGCCGCTTTGCAAAGGAATTTGAAGATTTCCGATAAGTTCCGCGCCGTCTTGAAGCCGAAACGTCAGCGAAATTGTGCTGCCGCAACTCAAAGTCGGTGAAACGGTGAACGTGAACGGACGCGAAACGCTTGCGCCGCCAATCGGAATCGCACCGTAATTTTGCGCCGCAGACGGATTTGTTACGCCGCCCGTAAATAAAAGTTCGGCGGTTAAATTTGTCGTGTTTCTCTCGCCTGTGTTGCGAAGCGAAATATTCATCGTAACGGTTTCGCCCGGTTCGACGGCGTTGTTCATTCCACAACTTTCCGAAGTGATTTGCGTTGCCGTAGTTTCCAAAACCGCAACAGGTTGAAGCGCGAAATTTCGCGTCAAAGTTTGCCCGTTCGTTAAAGTTACGTTAATTGTTTCCGTTCTGAAACCTTTTGCCGAAACCGTTACAAGATAAGTATTCGGCAAAACGGTCAGATTTCCGTAGCTTCCGTTTGTGCCGGAAACTCTTGTATAACCTTGATTTGCCGTAATTGTCGCATTTGCCAACGGCGCGGAATTTGAAGCATTTGTTACGATTCCTGTAATTGTCGCACGCGGCGCAGGCGTGCATTCGTCAAACTTGAAGCGTCCGATGCGTGTCAGCCAACCGAAAGGAAAATCTTGACTTTCGAGTGTGTAATATTCGTGCGTCAGCCAAAATGTGCAGTCGTCCGTCGGATCAATAGACATCGAAGCGTAATCGCCCCAACGAAAACCGAAAGCCGTCTGCACGCCTGTTCCTTCAATTAGCGCGGCTTCATCACGAAAAGTTCCGCTCGGTTCGCTTCCAAGTTTTCCGGTGTAATAAATCGAAGGTTTTTTGTCTTGATTTCCGTAAGTGTAACCGATTGCGAGATTTCCCTGATGATCTTGCGCCGCGCTTCCGATCCAACGATTTACGCCGTCGCCGTTCAAAGTCGCAGATTCGTGAACCGTGAAAGGCGTTGAAGGCGTTGCGAGAAGTAAATTTCGGCGCAATTCGTGAATGCGAATTCCGGCGCGATAAGGTTCGCTAATCGGTGTAACGCGCACGGTTTGATTTAAAACAAGCGAATCGTGCGTTCCGAAATTTCGATACGCGGCGCGATACATCAAGCGATCTGATTGCGAATCCAATGATTCACCCGGCGCAGGTTGAAAGATGTCCATTCTGTCGGGCGGCGAAGTCGGATCAAATGCCGGAACTGCCAGCGGACTTCCGGCGCGTTCGGTAAAAGTTGAAGATAAAGGGTTTGCAAAGTTTGCGTTGAAATTAAAAAGCCGGATTGCGTCTTGCGGTTCGCCGTATTCGGTCGCCGAATAACCGACAAAAATATTCGGATATGAATTCGGCGGCGCGTTCAAACCGTCCAAATCGGCGGGAAGCAGATTTCCTAAACGATTCGGCGCATTTGCCGAAGCCAGACTGAAATAAATATAACTCGCGGTTGCATCGCCAACCAACATTTTGGCGCGGTCAAAGGCAAACGCGCCGCTTCCGTAATAATCGGAACCGATAAATTCATCGGTCGCCATATAATAACCGTC
>JANNYB010000166.1:0-12305 GCA_031409875.1 Acidobacteriota bacterium
GCGCGGTAAGGCTCGCTAATCGCCGTTACGCGAACGGTTTGATTTAAAATAATCGAATCGTGCGTTCCGAAATTTCGATAAGCGGCGCGATACATCAAGCGGTCTGATTGCGAATCGAGAGTTTCACCCGGCGCAGGTTGAAAAATGTCCGTTCTGTCGGGCGGCGAAGTCGGATCAAATGCCGGAACTGCGAGCGGACTTCCTTGTCTTTCGGTAAATGTTGAAGAAAAAGGGTTTGCAAAATTTGCGTTGAAATTAAAAAGCCGAATTGCGTCTTGCGCTTCACCGTATTCGGTCGCCGAATAACCGACAAAAATATTCGGATAACCGTTTGGCGGCGCGTTTAAACCGTCCAAATCGGCGGGCAGAAGATTTCCCAAACGATTCGGCGCATTTGCCGAAGCCAAGCTGAAATAAATATAACTCGCGGTTGCATCGCCGACGAGCATTTTGGCGCGGTCAAAGGCAAACGCGCCGCTTCCGTAATAATCCGCGCCGATAAATTCATCGGTCGCCATATAATAACCGTCCGTCCAAACGCCGAATTTGCCGAAATCGTTAAGCCGCACGTTCGGCATTACAAATTCGTAAGCGTAATATGCGCCGGTCGGATCGCCTGTTTTTGAAACGGCAACCATTTGGCGAAACGGCGGGAAAAAATTGCAATATTGCGAAATCATCCAACGGTCAGCGAGCGCGTCATATAAAACGACGGGCAAACCATCATCGCGCGTCGAACAAGCCGTGTTTAATTGAGCAAAAATCGTGCTGATCTTAAACGGCGGCGTTGCCGGAGTTCCATTTTTGTTGTAAATGCGGATTAAAGAATTAACGATTTGAACGTAATGATTAGGTCCGACATCGCCGTTCATATCGGGCGGAATAAACACGGCGTTATAAGCATTGGCGTTGTCCATACTTATTAGCCCGTCAAAAGAAAGCGACGGCGCGGGCATCGGCACGAGCGAATTTTGCGCCAAAGCTGCGTCTTGGTCGTGCGTTCCGTTTTCATTTTGTTTCGGCTGATTTTCCGAAACAACGCGGACATTTTTGCCGTCAAATTTCGTAGAATTTGATTTTTGCGCCGGAATAATATCGCGCAGATTTTCGGTTTCGGCAAATTTCACCGCGTTTGAAACTTGCGGTTTCAATTCGGAAAAATCGAAACTTTCGGAAGGTTTGCTTTCGACGGAAAATTGCCGAAACGCAAAGAAAGAAGTCGCCAAAACGATTGCAAAAATTACAACAAGCCGCTTTTTCATAGTTTCCAAATCATATCAAAAAACGCTTTTTTAAGAAACCGATTTTCGACACGCTCAAATTTTTCCGAAAAGCATCAAAACACCGATGACGATAAACGCCGTAGCGACAATGCGTTGCAACCATTCCGTCGGAATGTATTCGGATAAAACGCCGCCGAGCAGAACGCCGATTGCCGTTACCGCAATCAACGCGAGCGACGCGCCGAGAAAGACCGAAAGTTTAGATTCGGTTTTCGCCGTCATCGTGATCACGGCAAGTTGTGTTTTATCGCCGAGTTCGGCTAAGAAAAGTGTGATAAATGCGCTGGCGAAAATTTTCCAATCCATAAGTGATTTGTGATTTGCGATTTGTGATTTGCGATTGTTTGGTCTGAAACAATCGCTGTTCCTAGAAAAATTATCCTTCTAAAATCGCAAATCGCAAATCGCAAATCGCAAATAAATCAAACTCCTAAAAGTTTTTCAAGCGGTTTGGTCATCGAAAATTTGTCGTAAAAAGCGCGGCGATGATGGACGAGCATTAAGATTTTTTGGATGGCGGCGCGGTGAACGTCCGAAAATTTCGGGTTTGTGCCGAGTTTTTCGAGCAGACGGCGCAAGGCTTCGAGAACGCTTGCCGTAAAAAGTTTCGCGTTTTGCTGTTCGCGCATCGAAATTTTTCCGTCTTTGTAATTAAAAATCTTCGTTTCAGGACTGATAAACGGATAATCGCCCGAAATTTCGGTGCGGGCTTTTGTAAAAGCCGCCGAAAAATCGAGGTTTGAAGTTGCCAGAGTTTTATCAATATTGGAAAGCAATTCGCTCGTTAAATTCAAAAGCAATTCCCAATCGTCCGTTGAAAGCGCGTTTTGCTTGGCTTTCGATTCGACTTTGTTTGTGAACTCGAACGGCAGAGCAGGCAAAGCGTTTTTCGGTTTCGGCATTTCGACAACTACTTTTTCCGGTTCGGGTTTCGGCGTATTGCCGTTTGTGCCGTTGGTTGGTGCGGCGGCGACTAAAACTGATGTCGGTTTAATATTTTGTATCGGATTTGAAACTTTTACCGCAGGTTTTTCCGTAATTACTTCAACAATTTTTTCTTCTTCCGCGCCCAATTGGAAAACATTGACAATGCCGCCCGGTTCGCGTGAACGAATTAAAATCCTCTGCAAGGCTTCTTCGCCTTCGCCGACTCGCCCGGCAATGCGGTCAAATTCGCGCACCCGAAGTCCGTTGCCTTCGTCCAGATGAATTTCGGCTTCATAGCCGCTGAGTTCAACACGCACACTACCGACAAACTGACGGCGACGCAAATATCGAACAAGTGCCGAAACATTGACAAACGAAGTATCTAAATTTTTGTAAATCGGTTGATTATTCATTTAACTCGTGCGGGAATTTTCATTTTATACGAAAATGCAGAAGCACGCACGAAGTAACTTCGATTTGGGATTTGGGATTTGGGATTGTTTGATATTTACCGGTTAAATCCAAAATCCAAAATCCGAAATCACAAATCGTTTTCGCACTTGGTTCGTGCGTGCTTCCGCTTTTTTTAGCGCAATTTTTATAAAATTTTGCGCTTTGTGATATAAAAAGACTAATTTAGCCCGATTTCCATTGCAATCGAAAGAAAATTCGTTCAAAATTCGCAAACAAGCAATTTAGTTTCCGGTTTCTCGTATCTCGTTTTAACCGGAAACCAAAAACCAAAAACCAGAAACCAACAAAACTATGGATAAACTATTTCGTAAAAAATCTATCGCGCAAATTCAGGCGGATGTCGCCGAAGGAATGAGCGACCACGACCAAGCAGAAGTCGGCGGCGAAGGCGGCGGATTGCGCCGTTCGCTAAAATTGCCGGATTTGACTTTGATGGGAATTGCCGCAATTATCGGCGCGGGAATTTTCGCAATGGTCGGCAAAGCCTCGTTCAACGGCGGTCCGGGCGTTATCTTTCTGTTTATTTTCACGGCAATTGCCTGCGCTTTTTCCGCACTTTGCTACGCCGAATTTGCCTCGCGCATTCCGGTTGCGGGTTCGGCTTACACTTATTCTTACGCAAGTTTGGGCGAACTCGTTGCGTGGATTATCGGCTGGGATTTAATCGTCGAATACGCCATCGGCAACATCGCCGTCGCAATTTCTTGGAGCGATTATTTTACGGGTTTGCTCAAAGGTTACGGCATCAATTTTCCGCTTCATTTTACGATGGATTTTCTCACGGCGAAACGCGGTTTTGCCGCCGTTACCGAAGCAGTGCAGGGCGGAACAACGCTCGACACGCTCAAAGCCGGATGCGAAGCGGCAACGGCGAAAATCAATTGCGGACAAATCGAGGCTTACACGGCTTGGGCTGACGCGCCGAAACTCGGAAGTATGTCGGTTGTTCTGGATTTGCCCGCGCTTTTGATTACTTTGGTGATTACCGCGCTTGTTTTTATCGGCATCCGCGAAGCGAAATGGACGGGAAATGTGATGACGGTTTTGAAAATCGCCGTTATTTTGCTCGTCATTGTCGCCGGTGCGTTTTACGTTTCGCCCGCAAATTGGTCGCCGTTTTTGCCGAACGGAATCAGCGGCGTGATGGCTGGCGTTTCGGCGGTTTTCTTTGCTTACATCGGTTTTGACGCGCTTTCGACAACTGCCGAAGAATGTATGAATCCGCGCAAGGATTTGCCGAAAGCGATGATTTATTCGCTTGTCATCTGCACGGTTTTGTATATTGCCATCGCTTTGGTTTTAACCGGAATGGTTTCCTACACGAAGCTCAATGTCGGCGATCCGCTGGCGTTTGTTTTCGGTCCCGAAGGCGCAAACATTCCTTGGATTGCGGGCGTTATCGCAATTTCGGCAGTGATTGCGTTGGCAACCGTTTTTCTTGTTTTTCAAATCGGACAGCCGCGTTTGTGGATGGCGATGAGCCGCGACGGACTTTTGCCGAAGATTTTTTCGAGAATTCATCCGCGCTTCAAAACGCCTTCGTTTGCGACGATTGTTACAGGTCTTGTCGTAGCGATTCCGGCGTTGTTTATGAATTTGACGGAAGTTACGGATTTAGCGAGTATCGGAACCTTGTTTGCGTTTCTCGTCGTTTGTGCGGGAGTGTTGTTCAAAGACGAAGAATTCGGACGTGAAGACCGTTACGTTCCGTATATTAATTCGAGCATCATCGTGCCGGGCTTATTTATTATCGGTTTAGTGGCGTTTTGGTGGTTTGACAGCAATGGTTTCGCGGCACTTTTCACGGATTATTCTCCGACTGCGCCCGGCGAAACGACTTACGAAGCATTTACGCACAAAATTCCGTATTTCGCCTTTTTCATTCTTGCTTTTGTGATGACGTATTTCGCCGTCGTCAAACGCCTTTCGTTGATTCCGGCTCTCGGCGTTTTATCGTGCGCTTATTTGATGAGCGTTCTCGGCGTTTCAAATTGGACGAGATTCGGAGCGTGGCTTCTGCTCGGTTTGGCGATTTATTTCGGTTACGGATATATTCACAGCCACATCGGAAAAGATGACAATCGCGCCACGACTTCAACGACAATGCTGAAATTGGCTTCCATCGGATTCTTGATGGCGGCAATCGGCTTGGCGGTTTCATCGTTTAGTTTTATCAACGATTTCATCATTTATCTGATTCCTTCGTTGCAGAAAAATGTCCTGAAATACATCGAACTCGGAATGCTTGCCGTCGGTTTGGCATTGGGCATTTACGGCGCGGTTACGGAAGTCAACAGCCGTAAAGTTGCGAAGTAATAAAAATTTGTTTTAGTCGCTGAAGGCGACCAACATTATAGCCTAGCGAGAATCGCTAGGTCAGTTTGACCATATTTTCCGTCGCTGAAGGCGACGAACAAAAAGCGCGGTGATTGTTGCTCACTTTCAGCGAGCGAAACATTTATTGCAATCAACCTAGCGATTCTCGCTAGGCTATAATGTTTGTCGCTTTCAGCGACTTCTGTAAAAAACTGTGAGGTGTTTTATGAAAAAACTTTTAATTTTATCAATTTTCGTGTGTCTTTCGGCAATTTCGGTTTTCGCGCAAGAAGTTGTCGGCACAAAAGATTTTTCGGGCGATTGGGAACTTGATGTCAGCAAATCGAAATTGGACGAACGCGCCCGCATCGAATCAATGATGATGAAAGTCGCGCAAACCAATAACGACATCAAAATCGAAACTAACGTCAAACGCGCCGAATCAACAAACGGCGGCGGAATGAATCGCGGCGGCGGAATGCCGGGCGGCGGAAACAGCAATTTGACTTACACGCTCGACGGCAAGGAAACGAAAATCACGCAAGATTCGCCGATGGGCGCAATTCCCGTTTCGCTCAAAGCAAAATTCGACGGCGACAAATTAAAACTCAACCAAACGCGCACGATGAATACGCAAATGGGCGAAGTTACGATAACGACGAAAGAAACTTGGACGCTTTCCGACGGCGGCAAAACATTAACCGTCAAACGCGAAACCGAATCGCCGCGCGGCGTTAATTCTTCCGAGATGGTTTTTGCGAAAAAAGGTAATTCAACCGTTTCAAAGTCGCCGGATGCAAATATTATTGACAAAACACAAACTGTCGCAAAAGTTAGAACGATTTCCGGCGGAGTCGTCAACGGCAAAGCGAAAAATCTGGTCACGCCGAAATATCCCGAAGCAGCGCGAGCCGCCAAAGCGGGCGGCACGGTTTCGGTTGCGGTTACGATTGATGAACAAGGAAACGTGATTTCGGCAACGGCGGTTTCTGGGCATCCATTATTGCGAATGGCATCGGAAGACGCGGCAAAAGCATCGAAATTTAACCCAACGCTTCTCGAAGGCGTTCCCGTGATGGTTACAGGAAATATTATCTATAATTTCGTGCCGTAGAAAAATAAAAAGCGTTATTGCTGGGAGCGCAGGCTTCCCAGCCTGCAAGATTGCGGAGCGTTTCGCGCAGCAATCTAAAAAACTCCGCATAGAAATCAAGTTAATTTCACCTGATAAAGTATCAGATGAAATTAACTCAATTTGACAATAAACGCTGTTTTCGCGCTCTGCGCTTATACACGCTGGGAAGCGTGCGCTCCCAGCATAAACTTTATTTTTTATTCAAAACTCTTGAATCTTCTCCAACGCCGTCGCCCGAACCGATTCCGCGACCATCTAAAATTATCTCTTCAGTTTTTTTGGGAACTTGCGTCAATCCGGCGGTTTTTCTCAATTTTTCCGCTTTTCCGGCATCCAAATCAATTAATTTTTCGTATTGTTCTTGCGCGTTTTCTTTGTCGCCCAAATTGTAATAGCACAAACCGAGTTGATAATGCGCGTCCGCTTCTTTAGGCGAGGTTTTGACGGCGATGCTGAAATATCCGGCAGCATCTTGATATTTTTCCTGCTCTTTGTAAGCCAAACCGAGATTATAATTAGCCTCAAACGAATCTTTATTGGCAGTTCTGATTTCATAAAACATCGAAATCGCTTCTTCATACTTTCGCAATTTTAAATAATTCGAGCCGATTAAAAGTTTGGTTGTTTCATTGTTTTTATCAAATTCCAGAGATTTTTTAAGAATGCCGAGCGATTCGGCATATTTCTTTCGCTGATAAAGCGTTTCGCCAAGCGCGTTGAGAATTTCCACGTCTTTTTTGTTAAATCTCACAGCGTAGCGCAATTTTTTCTCCGCTTTTTGATAATCGCTTTCATCCATTGAAAGTTTGCCTTGTTTATAAAGCGTCAGCGCAGATTGAATGCGTTCGTAATCGGTCATTTGGCTGATTTGCTCATCGGTTAAATTTTCTTTAACGGGAAAATCCGGCGCATTCGGATAAATATTTGTTGACAAATTTGCAATCGGTGCTTTATTGACGTTTGACGTAGAATAAACCGGATAATTGTGCCGATAATTTGATACGGAAAACGCGACGCTGAAAAGCGGAATTACCGCCGTCGTCAAAAACAAAATAATCAACATCGCCACGCTGTTGCCTGTTACAGAAATATTGCTTTCGGCTTGCAGAAGTTTGTTTGCCAGATTTTCGGACTTTGCAATCATCTGCGTTTGATATTGTTTCAAAGCCAGAGAACCGGAGCGAAGGCTGACCAAAATTTGCTCGATGTCGCGTTCCAGACGGGTGCGGCGTGCGGTAAATTGAAGCGCAAAACGATTTTTGTCGGCTTCGGGAATTTCCGTGTCCGGCGAAAAATTGAAATTGCGTTCCAAAGTTTTACGCCATTCGAGAACTTCTTCTTTCACTTTATCGGAAATCGGCGGCAGCGAATCAAAGCGTGTTTCGTCAATATCCGCCGCCGTAACTACTCCGAAAGTCTGCAACAAATATAACTGTCTTTTCTCGATTCCCTGAATTTTTGCGTCAATCAAATGAAACGATGCCAAATAAATATCGAGATTATATTGAAAAGTTTTATTGCCCAAAAGTTTCATCTCGTCGCGGCTTTGCTGTTGCAAAGATTGGTGCGCCGCAACTTTCGTGCGGACGAGCGCAAGGTCGGCGTTGAGCTGTTCGGCTTTGTTATTTTGCTTCCAATCGCTGTCGAGTTCGTCCCATTCGCGGCGAACTGTGTGAAGTTCTTTCTCTAATTCTTCTCTTTGCGGTTTGTCGGAACCGTGAAAAACTGCAAAGAAAATCGTCATCATAATCACACCGAAAACAAAACCGACACCTGCGCCACCCGCCAAAGTTAAAATTAAAACGACGATAAACTGAATGATAGCAACACCTAACAAACGATTTTTATTTGAACTTTGCATTTCGCGGGCTTTCGGCGAAGGTTGCGGCAAAATCGTCGGCTTAAACGGTTTTGCGGGCAGATTTTGAGGGATTTCGAGACTCGACAATAAGTTTTCGACCGTGAAAACATTAAATCCATTTTCCGAATTTGCTTTGATACTGCTGACAAACGGAAAGAGCATCAAGCCGGTTTTCGATTCGATTTCGCACCACGGGCAAGCAAAAAGTTCGTTGAAAAAATGATGTCCGATATGCACGGAACAAGTTTTCAAACCTGCCGATAAATCTTCTAACGATTCAATCCATTCGTGCGGTTCGGGGCGATTTTCAGTAAAAAATGCGCGGTTGAACATTTCCGCAAGTCGCGGCGTAATTTGCGAAAGCGACAAAGTTCCGGGCGGTTGTTTGACGTTCGTAGTTTCTTGATTTCCGTAAGCAAAACGCCGTTCGCGGATACAATCTTCGAGCGATTTATCTTCTGCGCCGAGATAATTTCCCGAAAACGGATGTCTGCCTAAGAAAAGAAGTTGGAAAATTATCACCGCCAAACCGAAATTATCGTGTTTCTTTTCGCGTTCGATTTCGCCCAAATCCACGCCTTGAAGTTCGGGCGCGAGATGCGTCGCCACACCGACATCGCAGACATAACGCATTTCGCCTTTTTTGATGCTGTAACTGTCGCAGTCAATTAATTTCACCGTTCCGTCAGGCAAAACGACGAGATTTCCGTGATTTACATCGCCCATTATGTGTTCGTTTTTGTGAAGAACATAAAAAGCGCGAGCAACATTTGCCGCCGCGTGAATCAAAAATTGCCACGTCGCTTCGGGAAAATGAACGCGACGGCTTTTCAGAGAATAAAGTTCGTGAATTTCTTTGGCTTTGACGTTCGGCATCAAAAAACCGACAACTTCGCCGTTTTCGTCTGTCAAAATATCAACGATCCAAGCCGCAACTTTCAGCAGTTGATCATTTTGATTCTCCGCCATCCAACGAAGTTTTTCGGATTTTTCCTCATCAATCGGCTCGTGATAAATTTTCGCCACGAGCGATAAATCATTCGGACAAAAAAACACCGTTCCTTCACCGCCGCGCCCGATTTGCTGATTCAGCGTGTAAGAATTTCCCTGACTGTCATAAAACGTGGGCATAATTTTCTCCGTTTTGAGTTCCAACTTCAGTTGGCGCAACCGTCAGCGAAGCGAAACGGTTGCTTTGCGCGAAAATTATCTCGAATTTTAATTAACGCTGAAACCGCCTTGCTTCGCTCGCGGTTTTGCCAACTAAAGTTGGAACTCAGAACTTTTCCGCGATGCCAAAATTATCGTTTTGTCATCATCGGTTTTCTCGTTGATTTTCGGCGAACCTAAAAATTTTTCGAGTTTTTCGTTCAAATCGTTTGATGCGTTTCCGTTGCGAAGCGGTGCAATCATCGGCATCAAAAAAGGTTCGTGCGGCTGATTTGTTTGAAAATCAACGGCAATAGACGCAACGCCGTCGGAAAATAAAATCACGTCTTCGATTTTTTCTTCGATAAGCACAAATCTTAATCTTTCAAACGCCGTTTCGTCCGTCAAAAAATCGGTTACGTTGATATATTCCGATTCTTCCGGTTCAATGGCGAATTGATAACTTTCGCCCGAACGTGAAAAAACCGCACTGCTGTCGCCGATTTGGAAAAACGCCGCACAAGTTTCGCCGATGACTGCCGCAACAAATGTCGAAGCATAATCGCGCAAAGTTTTTTCGTCTTTGGCGGCGATTTCTTCAATCTTTTTTTGAAAATAACCTAGCCAAAATCTGCCGAATTCCAAATTCAAAGAATTCATCGAAGCATCTTGCGAATCTAAAAAATCAGAAACGCCTTCGATAAAAAAACTGCAAGCGATTTCCGCGCCCGTTTGTCCGTCCGTCGTGCTTCCCGCGCCGTCCGCGACGACCGCGATTAGAATTTCGCCGCTTTTTGTTTCAACGGTTTGGCAAACAAATCTGTCCTGACATTCCGTATTTTGATTTATATGCGCCGTCCCGATTGCCGAAGCGTGTGCGATGCGCCAAATTGATTTATTCATCAAATTCAATGAAAGACAAAATTTATCCACAGATGAACACAGATGAACACAGATAAGAAATCTGATTAAATCATCTGTGTTTATCTGTGTTCATCTGTGGATAATAAAAAAATATTCTTTTCAAATACTTACCTTTTGTTTTTAAACCTCAGACCAACCATAAGGTTTATAATCGGGAATCGGCACGGAATCGCCCGGATTCGAGCGCGAAACATTTTTCAGCGAAGCCGAAAGCCAAAGGAAAAATTCCTTAAATTTCACGCCTGACATCTTCATCGGCTCGCGCACGGAAATTTGTTTCAAAACATTAAAATCCGCATCGCGCACGCCGAGTGCGAAAAACGAAAACGATTTTGTTTCTTCGCCCGAACGAATAATGTTTGGCAAATGCGACCAAGTATCAGTCGGTTCGCCGTCCGTAATCAGAAAAACCCACGGGCGAAAAAGTTTGATGCCGTTATCGCGCAAAATTTGTTTGCGTGTTTTCAAAAGTTCCAATCCGCGCCCGACAGCCGCGCCGAGCGGCGTATCTCCGGCGGCTTGAAGCGTGCGCGGACGAAACATATCGGCAGTCGCAAAATCTTGCAAAACGCTCACCGGACCGAATGTAACAATCGCAATTTCAACGCGCTTCATCGCCAACGAATCGTTAAAAATTTCTTCACGAAACGCCTGTAATCCTTGATTTAATTCTTCGATTGAATTACCTTCCATCGAGCCGGAAGTGTCGAGCAAAAGCACGCACGGACAGCGCGGTTCAGGATTTTCGGCAAACTCGGCGGCGGCAAACGGCTGTTGCTCATCGTAGTTGTAAGTGTAATTTTCCATAAAGCTGAATCTTCAAATTTATGACTTTATGATAATTCTTTTTTGCGGTAAATGGCAAGATTTATTCGACTGGAGCGCAAGCGTCCCCGCTTGCAAACGCCGCTGTTTTTTAGCGGTGTAAAGGCGTTGGCATTGAATAAACTTGAATGCACCTCACGCGCTTTTTCGCGTTTGAAGCAAACACTCATTGCAAGCGGGGACGCTTGCGCTCCAGTCACTTGATTATAAACTTGCAGTTTCGATTCATTTATTTAATCATTGACGCTAATGACAAATCGTGAAATAAAATGCGTCGGCGTGGTCGTCAAACCGAATCACAAAGAAGCGTGGCAGACGGCTTGCGAGCTTTCCGAGTGGTTTGAAAAACGCGGCATTTCGCTTATCGGAAGCCCGCACGAAGAAGCGGAAATTTGCCCGGTCGAGCGTGTTGGCGCAGAAGAATTTCAAGAAAAAGCTGATTTAATCGTCGTTCTCGGCGGCGACGGCACGATGATTTCTACCGCAAGACTTATCGGCAAACGCGAAGTTTTGGTTTTAGGTATAAATTACGGAAGTTTGGGATATTTAACCGAATTTCGCATCGAAGAAATGTTTCCTGCGCTCGAAGAAATCTTAAAGGGAAAATTTCAGATTGACAGCCGCGTAATGCTCGAAGCCGAACATTGGCGAAATGGCGAAAAACTTGCTTCGGGCAGAGTTTTGAATGATGTCGTGATTAATAAAGCCGTGCTTGCCAGAATTATCGAAATCGAAGTTAATCTCAACACATATTTCGTCAACGATTTTCGCGCCGACGGTTTGATTATCGCTACGCCGACCGGCTCGACCGCTTACAGTCTTTCCGCCGGCGGACCGATTGTTTATCCTTCGATGAACGCCGTCGTGCTGACACCGATTTGCCCGTTCACACTGACAAATCGCCCGATTGTCATTCCCGATACGGCAGAAATAAATTTAAGATTAAAAAACGAAAGCGACGGCGTAGTTCTCACGCTCGACGGACAAATCGGTTATCCGATGCAAACGCAAGATTGTGTTTTAATTCGCAAAAGCCCGACCAATTTCAACCTCGTCCAACCGCCGAACCGCAACTATTTCGATGTTTTGAGAAATAAATTGAAATGGGGCAGATAAATGTCTATTGTTGTAAAATTTATCACATTCGGAATAGGTGATAACTGATAGGTGATAGCTGATAGTTTAAGAAATATTTCCGCAACTTCACGCAAAATTATCATCTATCAGTTATCACCTATCAGTTATTAGAAGTTTTCTCGCCCCTTTTTTAATCAACACTTCGGACAGTTTTTAATTCGATAATTACTGTAAATTATTGAAAAACATTGAAGTTATGAATTAAATCAAAGTCAGGTTTTGAGCTAAGTTTGATTTAATTCACTTGTTCAAATTTAAAAAGCCCGTCTTTATT
>JANNYB010000167.1:0-6959 GCA_031409875.1 Acidobacteriota bacterium
AATTTCTGCACGACTTTCTGCAATTCTTCCGAGTTTCCTTTTTTGAAATAAGCAATTCCCAAATTATAAAGCGTTGGTTCGTGCTTCGGATTTTTTTCGAGCGACGTTTGAAATTCTTTGACGGCGCGGTCTAAATCGGGAGTTTGTCGTTCGATAAAAGTAATGCCCAAATCGGTGCGGACGTTGATGTCGTCGGGATTTTTTTGAATCGCGGCGAGATACCATTTTTCCGCTGTTTCATAATTTTTTGCGTCGAAATAGGCGTTGGCGGTTTTGACGATTGTGTCGTAATCGTCGGGTTTGGCTTTGACGGCGCGTTCGTAATATTCGGCGGCTTTGTCGAATCTTTGAATTTGCGCGTGCATCTCCGCGGCTTTGATTTGCGCGTCGAAATTGTTCGGTTCTTTTTCCGCTTTGTCGAGAGTTTCGGCAATTTGCGGATTTATTGCGCCTTGTTGCTGAGGTTTGATGTCTGCCGTTGATTGATTCGGAACTTGCGGATTTGAAACGGTTTGCGCCGTTTGATTGACCGCGTTTCGATTAATGCTGTTGGCAACCGTAAAACCGATTATCAAACCGACTATCAGTCCGCCGATGCCGTATAAAATACTGTTTTTCATATTTTGGTTAGTCGTTAGTTGTTCGTAGATAGTTGCTAAACCCGTCTTTGCAACTATCTACGAACAACTAACAACGAACAATTTTATGCGTAAGAATGCAATCCTGGAAGCAAATAACTCACGCCTAAATAAGTAAATATAACGAAAAGAAACGCGACGATGGCGAAATATGCCGAGCTTCTGCCGCGCCAACCGCGAGAAATGCGCGAATGCAAAAAGCCCGCGTAAGTCAGCCACGCGACGAGTGCGCCGGTTTCTTTTGAATCAAAGCCCCAAGGTCTGCCCCAAGATTCGTTTGCCCAAATCGCGCCGGTAATCAAAAGCATTGCCAAACCTGCGAACGCCAAACACGCCGTTTTATACATCAATCCGTCGAGCGATTCGAGCGAAGGCAATCTTTCGCGTAATTTTTCGGTTCGGAATGCAAATAAAATTACGAAAAATGTTGCGCCGAGTGCGGTCAGAAGTCCGGCAACTTCAACCGGATTCGTGTTCAAACTCGAATACATTTTTTCGCCGTTTTGCTGTAAATATTGTTTGCCCGCAATTTCAAATTGCGACGGCGTAAGCGCGGCAAATTCCGTAGCCGAAAGCTGGTTTGCGGCGACTTGTTTGGACGCAATTTCTTTGCCGACGATGGTAAATTGCGCCGGATGTTTGGCGAGTTGATCCTGCAATTTCGCATTTATATTTTGGTTTGATTTAATTCCTGAAACCAAAAACGCAACCGCGATTATCTGTGCTACGAGCGAGAGTTTGAGCAAAATATGTCCGATTTTTTTGGCGGATTCGTTTTCTTTGAAATTATAAACGCAAAACGCGGCAATCACACCGAGAAGCAAAACGCCCGCAACGACGAGCATTGTGCCGACGTATGGAATTTCAATACGGAAAAAAGCGTTAAACGGTTTTCCGCCTTGTGTGTTCGGCGTAAAAAGTCCGGCGCGATAGACGAATTCCGTAAAAACTGAAAATTTGCTGATGGTCGCAATTACGGCAAGCGCAAAAACGCTTGACCAAATTGCCATTGCTTCGACTTTTACTTTGTCTTTGAGCAAATAAATTACGGCAATCGCAAAACAGACGAGCGCAACGCCGTAGCTCAAAGATGCCACGCCGACGTGAATCGGTCGCCAATAACTATCCAAAACAGGCGGAAAATCTACAAATTCGCCGCCGATAAATCTTGCCAGCGTCAAAATCATTGCGGCAAGCGGAAGCGTAAATGCGCTTAAAAATTGAAATTGTTTGCGATTTCCGACAAGCAATGTCGAAATTCCCGCGCCAAACGCAAACGCCAAACTCAAATCATACAAATTTGCAAAGGGAAGCGAGCGCGAAAGCCAATCAATAAATTCTTTCTGCGGCAGAGCGGCTTTTTGGAGTTCGTAGCCGTTCACCCAACGCACGAGCCAACTTGAAAGATTAAAAAATACGCCGAGCGTGCCTGTAAAAAATCCGATTTTTTTCGCCATTTCCGACGGCGCATAAAGATTCGTCAACAAAAACAGCGCGGCGAGCAGATAACACGCCAAAGCAACCATCATCATTGCGCCGTCCGACATAAATCCCGCGCCGACTTGGATTCGCAAAGCCGTCATCAACAACGCGCCGGCAAAAACAAACATTGCCGGAATATAATTGCGCCAAATAGAAGGCGTATTAATATCTGAAGACTTTTCGGCAACTGAAATTTCGCTTTGTAATTTTTGAACTTCTTGCATAATTTTTGTTTTATCCACAGATAAACACAGATGAACACAGATAAAATCTTGATTAAATCATCTGTGTTTATCTGTGTTCATCTGTGGATAATTTCCTTTACCGTTACTTAAATCGTCAACCAATTTCTTAAATTTATCTTCCAAACCTTGCTCATTGCGGTTTGCATTTCCGCCTAAAACAATTTCAACGCCTCCGTCAGTGCGTTTTTCAATCAACGCCCAAATGCGCCGATGCGAAACGAAAAACACAAACGACAACGCGCCCAAAAGTCCGAAACCGCCGATATACCACGCGACGAATCCGGCATTGAACGGATCGTATTTTATCGAAAGAACGTGCGCCAGCGGCGATTTTTGAAAATCCGCGAGCCGCCATTTATAACCGGCTTTCGGTGCGCTGACGGGCGCATTTTCAGGCATATTTCCACCGAATGCAAAGACGCGGACGGTTTCGCTATTCGGCGGCGTTACGTTTAAGACGACAGCCGGATTGTTGTAATCGGACGAGCGCGTGTCGGGCTGACCGTTGACGAACGCGAAATCGGGAAAAAATGATTCGTATTCGATTTTTGTGCCGTTTGGCAAAACCTGCGAACCGTTTCGCGCCAACTCCAATTTTATCGAATCGCCGCCGGCTTCGGGTTTTAATTCGAGCGTCATTTGTCGCGCACTACCCATCGTAATTGCGCTGGCTTGAAAAAATCTGTAACCGCGATAGCTGTAAGGTTTATTCAAACTCACATTTGCAAGCGTTTCGCCGTATTCGGGATCGTTTATCTTGATTTGCGTGCGCCAATCAACCGTGTTTCCGATGCCGATATTGCCTTTCGGATCAATCAATTGCTGTTCGATGTCGGTGCAAGTAATCGTAAAAGGCAGCGCGACGGTGTAGCGTTCTTGTTTATCGAGATTGGTTTCAATTAATTGAATTTCATTCGTTGTTTGTCCCGGCATAAACCGCACGTCGGCATCAAATCCGGTAGTTAGCGCAATATAATGACCTAAAAACAATGTCAGAAGAAAAACGTGAACGATATACGCGCCGAGCCGATTAACTTTTCCACTTTCGCCGAAAACGTATAAATTTTGTTTGGTTTCGATTTTGTTGAAATCGCGCCGCCCGTTTTTGTCCGTGCCGTAATTGGTTATTTCTTCTGTGTGCAAACGAGTTTTAAGATTATTTTGTTCAAAAATCTGTTTTACTTTTTCGACGATTTCATCTTCTTTTGAACCTTCGATTTCGATAACGGCGTTTTGATTTTGTTTTAGAAGCCAACCGCGCGTCGCCCAGAGTTTCGGTTCGGAAACATATTTCCAAGCCGCCGGAAAATGGTCAATCGAAGCCAAAACAATGTTCAGCGACAGAAACAAAAGCAGACCGAGAAAATACCAACTGTGATAAACGTCAAACAGTCCGAGCCAACCAAAAACCGTTTTTTCCGCCGGTGTCAGCGACAAATAAAATGTGTCGAAACCGTTGACGTTTTGCTGAACAATCAGCATTCCGACAAATGAAAGCAAAACGAGCGCAATCAAAACCGCCACACCGAGCCGCACCGAACTCAAAAAATCCAGAATTCGATTACCAATCGGCGCGGAAGGTTTTGCCGCCGCTTTCGCTTTTTTATCTAATGTTTCTTCGGCTACTGACATCTTGTTACAACTATTTGACGTTCACCGCAAAGGAAAAGTTACACGCACAATGCGTAAAATACGATGAAATAAAATCATAACTTAGCGAAATTTATTTGTCATCCCGATAAAAATTAGTTTGGCTTTTGAAAAAAAGTAGTTATCTTCAAGAGTTTCCCATTTGGAAAATAGCGATTTGGACGTTATTCTCTAAAATTAGATTCATATCATTTCGCAATTTTAATGGAAATAGCAACAGCAGAAATACAAGAAACGAAAATTATCAGCGCACGCGAAAAGCTCGCGGCATTTTTTGAACTGACTAAACCGCGCATTGCGTTTATGTTGGTTTTGACTTCGGCGGCGGGATTTTATCTCGGCGCGGTGGGAAATTTTAATTTGCCGCTTTTCATTAATTCGATGCTCGGCATCACGCTTCTCGCGTTTGGTGTGGCGACATTGAATCAAGTTTGGGAACGCAAAACCGATGCATTAATGGAACGAACCGCAAAGCGTCCGCTTCCGACAAATAAAGTTTCAGTTGCCGAAGCGTTGATTTTCGGGCTTTTGCTGTGCGTTACGGCGGAAATTTATCTCGCGGTTTTGGTAAATATGCTGACGGCAATTCTCGGTTTGGTCGTGATTGTCGGCTACGTTTTGCTTTACACGCCGCTTAAAACGAGAACTTCGATGTCAACGGCAATCGGCGCATTGCCCGGCGCAATGCCGCCTTTGATGGGTTTTACATCGTCGGCAAATGAAATCACGATGACCGCGTGGGTTTTGTTTGCGATTTTGTTTGTTTGGCAATTTCCACATTTTTTGGCAATTGCGTGGATGTATCGTGAGCAATACGCGAAAGCGAAAATTTTGATGCTGCCCGTAATCGAACCCGAAGGCAAAATCACGGCGCGGCAAATTGTAATTTTTACGCTTTTGTTAATTCCGATCAGCCTTGCGCCATTTTTTCTCGGTTTTGCCGGAGTTGTTTATTTAATCGGCGCAACCGTGTTGGGAATTTGGTTTTTAGCCGCAAGCATCGAAGCGGCGCGGGCAAAAACCGTCGAAAAAGCACGAAAACTTTTGCTCGTTTCGGTGTTATATTTGCCGGTTATTTTTGCGCTTTTAGTTTTTAATCACAAATAAAGTTCTGAGTTCCAACTTCAGTTGGCAAAACCGCCAGCGAAGCGTTGCGGTTTTAGTTTTTAGTCGCAATTCTCAATTTGTAATGAATTTCTGCTTCGCTTCGCTGGCAGAAAGCCGCCTGAAGGCGGGACTCAAAACTTAATTCAAAACTATTTTTATGGAAGTCGGCACAATCAAAACATTACCGGGTGAAAAACGTAAGCTAAAACTCAAATCAGGCTTAAGCGGTTCGCTCGGCTCGAAAAGCGGCGGCAGCGGTGGCGGAAATAACGGCGGCGGCGGCGATTCGCGGAAAAACGATTTTGAGCAAAACGCCTCCGAATCCGGCGATAAACTGCGGATTTCGATGTGGTTTATTTTGCTTATCGTATTGATGACATTCGGCGGGCTGATTGCCGCATATATCGTTTTAGCAACGAAAAAAGAGTTGGAATGGCGACCGTTTAATTTGCCGATTCAAATTTGGATCAGCACCGCGCTGATTATTCTCAGTAGTTTGAGTTATAAAGTTTCTCAAAAACATTTTTTCAAAGAAAATCAGGCGAAAGCGAAAAAATGGTTGCACATTACAACTGTTTTGGGCGGATTATTTATCGGTTCGCAAATTTTGGCGTGGTTTGCGCTGATGCAAACCGGAATTACCATTAAAGCAAATCCTTACGCCGGATTTTTCTACATTTTAACAGGCGTTCACGCGGCGCACGTCATTGGCGGAATTTGTGCGCTCGGCTATATCGTTAAGCGGACGCGCTACGAAACCGATTCCGACGAAGAAATGTTTCAAAGAAAAAATGTTTCTCAAATCGTCGGTTGGTATTGGCATTTTATGGACGCGCTTTGGTTGTTTTTAGTTGTTTTGTTAGGTTTTTGGAAATAAAAGTCAGAACGGGGAGCGGTAGCGACTCGCTTAAAATCTGACAAATTAAGCACGTCGCTACCGCTCTGTGTTCCGACAAATGAAAAACTCGAAAGTTTTAATTAACACGATTTCGATTGTCATCCCGCTGGTCGTTGCGGGACTTCTTGCGCTTCCCGAAAAGCTCGATCTCGGAAGTTGGACAAAAAGTTTAACGCACGTTATCGGCGCGATAAATTCGTTGACGACTGTTGCGCTCATACTCGGCTTAATTTTCATTAAACAGAAAAAAATCGAAGCGCATCGTTTGATGATGACGATTTCTTTTGCGCTCGGAAGCATTTTTTTGGTGTGCTATGTTCTTTATCATCTGACCAATCCGGCAAACAAATTTGCGGGTGTCGGTTTTATTCGTTACGTTTATTTTTTTACGCTGATAACGCACGTCGGGCTTTCGTTTTTTGTGCTTCCGCTCGTGCTTCGGGCGATGTTTTACGCCGTTACAAAACAGTTTGAACAGCATCGTAAAATTGTCCGCTTTGCATATCCGATTTGGCTTTATGTTTCGATTACGGGCGTGATGGTTTATCTGTTTGTTTATCAACTGTTTCCCGCAAAATAATTTTTCCGCGAAATCTAAAATTTTTCCTTGCAAAGCATTTATTTCGGGTGTTATACTTTTAATTGTTGAAAAGTTAATCACCGAAGTCATTTTCAAGTAGATTATGGCGCGGGGGAACCAAAGTTTTGAGAGAAATCTCAATAACAGGGGCGAAGCATCAACGCTGAAAGTGATGCAGGGATATTCTTTCGTTCCTAGCCCGTCAGCTAACCTCGTAGGTGTGGCAAAGAAGTCACGATAAGTTAATGCCTTTACAGGCGCGATTTTAGTGTGTGCTTCGCGCTTTTTCTTTTTGACATTTCAAACCGAACATCCGGTCTTCTTAAAGAAAAAAGTTCCGTCATCTGGCGGAACTTTTT
>JANNYB010000168.1:0-21161 GCA_031409875.1 Acidobacteriota bacterium
TTTTTGTGTCCGTGCCCCTTTTTGGGGCCACCCTCAACCGACGCGGGGGTTTTTACCCAGAAAATAGCCGGAACTCCAAACTTTTTCCGCCAAATCAACAATTTGCTGATGTTCGACGTTTCCCGCCGCTACGATTATCAAGTTTGAAGCATTAAAAACCGTTTCGTGATAATTTCGTGTAGTTTCGTGGTTAAAACTTCTGACCGTGCGCGGCGTTCCCGCAATCGAAAGTCCGAGCGGATGATTTTCAAAAAGTTTTTCGTTGAAAATTTCCCCCAAATAATCTTCGGGCGAATCTTCGGTCATCTTGATTTCTTCGATGATAACTTTTTGTTCACGCTTTAATTCTTTTTCGTCAAAAAGTGGATTTACAAGCAAATCAGCCAGCAAATCAAAGGCTTTTTCGATTTGATTGTCAACCACTTTGATGGCAAATCCGGTTTCTTCGTGCATCGTGAAAGCATCGAGATTTCCGCCTAATCTGTCGGTTTCAATCGCAATTTCGAGCGCAGTTCTTTTTGCAGTTCCTTTAAAAACCGTATGTTCGATAAAATGCGAAATTCCGTTTAATTCTGCGGGTTCGTGGCGTGCGCCGACGCGGAAAAAAAATCCGAGTGTAATTGAACGCACATCGGGCATTTTGTCGGTGAGAATCGTTAAACCGTTTTCAAATCTGGTCGTCTGTATGTTTTCTTTCATCGTGATAAAGCAATTTACAATTTATCACGCCGTGAGATTCGATTCAAAGAATTTGCCCACGAAACACACGAAAGACACGAAAAATAGTTTTGCGATTTATTTTCGTATCTTTCGCGTGTTTCGTGAGCTAAAAAAAATTATTCGGTTTTCAATTTAATTTCTTTCTCAGTCGTATCGGTTTCAATAACTTTTTCGTCTTGCTTGATGCCGAGTTGCGCCATCACTTCGGGGAAACTCAGACCGAGCGATTGAAGCTGTTGAAGCAGCGAAAAAATAACGGTTGGCGCGGTTTGGGCGAAACGATTTATGCCGCTTTGTCCGTCGCCGTTTCCGCCGCCTTGGTCAATCATCACGATTTTGTCAATTTTGCCCAAAGGTTCGGCGACGGCTTGGAAAACCGGCGCACTCGCTTCGATGATTGACGGAAGTTTTTCTAAGATAGTTTGCAATCTCGCGGCATCATTAAAATCGCGCCACGCGGCGGCTTTTTCCTTAATTGCCGTCGCTTCCGCCAAACCTTGCGCTTCGATTGATTTGGCTTGCGCCAAACCGTTGGCTTGCAATTTTTCGGCTTCGGCAAGTCCGAGCGCACGGATTTTTTCGGCTTCGGCGCGACCTTCGGCTTCGACGGCTTTTGCACGACCTTCGCCTTCGCGTTGCAAAGTTTGCGCTTCGGCTTCGGCTTGCGCGATTTGCGCTTGTTTCTTACCTTCGGCTTCTAAAATTTGCGCTTCCTGTGCGCCTTGCGCTCTCAAAACAGCGGCTTTGCGCTCAGCTTCAGTTTGTTTGACAATCGTCGCTTCGAGTTCTTTTTCTTTACGCAAAACTTCCTGTTCCTGCACGGCAATTTGCTCTTGCGTGCGGATTCTTTCAATGCGAACTTCTTCGGCAACGACTTCTTGTTGCGCTTGTGCGTCCGCAAGCGGTCCGGCTTGTCTGGCTTTGGCGCGTTCTTTTTCGATTTCGGCTTGCACCTGCGCTTTTTGGATTTCGGTTTCGCGGTTTGATTGCGCGATTAACGCTTCGGTGTTGAGCCGAACCTTTTCGCCTTCCTGCAACGCCAAAGACGCTTTAATTTTTGAATCGCGGTTTGCTTCTGCCTGTCCGATTTCCGCGTCGCGCTTAACTTCCGCCGTTCTGCGTTTGCCTAAAGCATCGAGATAACCTTCTTCGTCTGAAATTTCTTGAATCGTCAGCGCATCCAATCCGATACCCATTTTTTCCAAATCTCCGGCGGCTTCTGATGTTAATTTTTGCGCGAAAGATTGGCGGTCGTTGTTAATTTCTTCGACGGTCAAAGTTCCCAAAATCGCTCGTAAATGTCCTTCCAAAGTTTGAAAAATTAGCCCGTGAAATTGCTCTTGCGGCATTCCCAAAAATCTTTCCGCCGCCGCCCGAAGCGATGAATCATCGCCTTTAATTTTGACGTTGGCAACAGCTTTGACGGAAACCGGAACGCCTTGCGAAGTATAGAACCTGTTTGCAATTAAAACTAGAATCGGTTTTACTTTGATAATGGCATATACAACAGATTTAACCTTAGCACAGTTTGAGGTTTTGGACGAATTATTACCTCAGAGTAAAACGCGCAAAGGCTTTATTTCAAGGCATTTGATTGTCAATGGGATTCTTTACCAATTGAAAAACGGTTGTCAATGGCGTGATTTACCAACCGACTTTCCGCAATGGCAAACGGTCTATTCCCAATGCGCGGCGATGGCGACTTGATGGAACTTGGGAAGAGATTTTGACAACTTTAGCGAAAATAGATCGTGAAAAGCACAAAAAAACGAATATCCAAGTTTGTTCTTAGGCGATTCGATGTGTGCCAAAAACACCGATACGGCGAATATCGAAACCAAAGGATATTGTCATTACAAAAGCACGAATGGAATCAAAAGACACTTGTTATACCGTTTCTCTTTAGAAACTATGCAATAATGAGAACCGTTTAGCGGTAGCGGACGGGCAGTTTTGCCAAGTCGCTACCGCTCCTTGTTCTCATTAAACAACTTTCTTTATGCACAGTTTCTAAGTGGAAACGGTATTAGTCTGGTGTCGTTTCAAAGAACTGGCTTACGAAACGGGAGAAACAGTTTATCAAATTAAGTTTGGTCAGATGTCTGATTACTTGATTCAACAACTAAAATCCCCGTCAGTCAAAATGGCTTTTGCGTAAGTCCTAAACTAAAATATGCCGTTTGCGCCCATTGATTTTCTTGCCCGCATCAAAGCCTCTCGCCGATGGCACTGCCGTCGTTTTTACACTTTGCGAATCTGCCGCTCCTGCCGTCGGCTGTTTCTTTTTGCCTTGCCGGATTTGCTCCTCAACTCGTAATGTTTCGTGCAGGCGAAACCAAGTCCCGTCTTTTTTCCATTTCGCTTGCATAATAATAAACCGTTTGCCATTTGCCGTAACTTATTGGAATCATTCGCCATTGACATCCTGAAACGAGCAAAAACAAAATGCCATTGACGACTTGGCAAAAATCAACTTCGCGTGGTCTGCCCGTCTGTTTAGGCGCAGGGAAGAAATCTTTGATATGATTCCATTGACTATCAGTTAGTTCAGATTGGTAATTTTGTTTCACAACTAATTTACTCAAACTCTCTTTCTGATAGTCAATTCATCCTTTATTTTGAGTTTTCAAACAGCTTCTCAGCTAATTTGAGCCGCGCTCCTTTCTTTTTTCGCGCTCCTTTCGGCTTTTGTGCGCCTTCATATTTCTCATACAAAACCGCGTCTTTCCGTAATTTGCTAATCAACTCCAAGCAATTTTCGCGTGCCGTCAAAACTGCTTGGTTATGTCCGTAATGTCCATCCATCGCCAAATATTTGCCCCCGACAAACACTCGCAACAATTTCAAGACTGCTTGCAATAACTCGTGGATTCTCATCAGTTCGCTTGATAATTCAAGTTTCATCTTGTCTTTGTTCAAGACTCCTGCGGGTCGCCCCTTCAGATTTGCAGGTTTCCGCTCAACTTTTTTTCGCGGCTTTTTCTTAAGCTGTTTTTTCCGCTTCACCGCTGCCGCTTTTTCCGTCTTCTCTCGAATTGTTTGTTTGACCGCGAGCGGAGACGATTGGCGCGTCGTCACATTGATCAATGAAATCGCAAAAAACTCCAGCCCTTTGACCACTTTCGCCAAAACTCCTGAGAAAATCGGTCAATCCCAAAAGTGTTTCTCCCTGATTTGGTAATCGTCGTCGCATCGCCGGCTAAAATGTATTCGTGCGAAGCATTGAACAGATGACTCTCAACAAACTTCAAATGCAAGGCAGTCCACAAAAAAGTGGTCGCAAAAAAGCGTTGGACATTCCGATACGAACCGCCTTTCTCAGCCCAGCGGGAAATCCCCAACATCGTGACTCGCCCAGTCATCGAAAAAATAGCTTCCGCAATAATCGTCAAGTGCCGCCTCGAAGTGGTTGAAGTCAAACTTGAAAAACAAGCAAATAATGTTAATATTTCCATTGAAATGAACAGGGTAAATTAGTGTTTTTAGTGCAAAATAAATCTACTAAAAGACTCGGTTCATTTCAACTTTCAAATTCAAATTTTCAAATATCTTTTTGGCGAAGGTATTGAAAATTCGGTTTAGTTATTTACTGCAACGGCGATGAAATCGAGATTTCCGATTTCATCGTTGACGGTGATAATTTGCGAATTAAAAGTAAAGCGTTTAGAAGCGACCGAGATGACGTAAGTTTCGCCGACTTCGACGTTATCGAATCGGTAATAGCCGAATGCCGTCGTCTTTGCCGTCTGCGAAATGCCGTTTGTGCCGGTCAAAATTACCCGTGCATTTCTTATTCCCGCGCCGTCCTCTGCTAATACTCGTCCGCTGATTGAAACGGTTGCCGATGTCGGTCCCATAACATTCAAAACATAACTTTGCGCTCCGCCGCTGCCGTCGGCTAAATCGGTAACTTTTATCGTGAAATTGTAAATTCCGCCGCTTGTCGGTATTCCCGATAATGCGCCCGTGTTTGCGTCGAAAATGATTCCCGGCGGCAGAGTTCCGGCAATGATTTCAAAAGTCAGCGGCGCAAGATTGACGGCTTCCGATTTATTTGCCAATGATGCTACGTCTAATCTGATTGCGGAAAACTGAACGCTGTAAAAAACTCCGGTCGAAGCGTTCAGAAGCATTCCGTTGCCGCCCGCGCCGTTCGGATTGTTTGAAAAAGTGAAGTTGTTTTCAAACGCGCCGATGTCTGCGCGTCCGCCGATGGTGCGCTCGATGCCGCGTTGGTCAAATGTTAAAGGATTGGACAAATCAGCAGTATTAACTGCCGGAGAATTCGAGAAAACGGCGTGCGTCGGAGTCGAGCCGCCGAAGTTTCCGAGAACGGAAAGTTTCGGATCGAGAATCGCCGCGCTCGTTCCTGTCAAATCATTTGCGCCGAATCCGTTTGCCGTGCCGACGTTGCCGATCAGATTGTAGCCATTTGAAACAAACGTGCCGACAACATCGGGTTTAGTCGAGTTTTGCTGATTTGCGGCGACAATCGTGTTACGAAGCGTGATAATTGCTTGGGCATCTTGATAAATTCCGTTGGCGTTGTTGTTGGTAATGGTCGAATTGGTAATAAGCGTCGTGCCGCTGGTTGCCCAGATGCCGCCCGCTATGTTGCCGGTTGCGTTGTCTGTATTGCCGGAAACAGTCGAGTTGGTAATCGAAACTGCGCCGCCGGAGATATACATTGCACCGCCGCGAATTTGATTTACCTTGTTGGCGGAGATAGTGCTGTTATTGATGTTGAGCGTTCCGTTGACGTTTTGGATTCCGCCGCCGAAAAATGCGGCTGAATTGTCGGTAATATGACAACCGTTAATCGTCAATGAGCCGCTGTTATCTTGCAAAATTCCGCCGCCGCCGTTTTCGTTGCCGCCGGTAACGGTCATTTCGTTCAAAATAACATTCGCCGCGCCGTTGATATTGAAAATACGAAAAGCCGGTGAAGCCGAATCGCGCCGAACGGTTAAAAGATTCGCGCCTGTGCCGTTGACAGTTAGATTTTTATTGATTGAAAGTTGTCCGAAGCCCGAATTGCCGGACAAAGTTATCGTCTGCGGCGTGCTGAAAACCGAAGCGGCAAAGCTGATTTCACCGCCGCCGCTGACCGTCGCAATCGCTTCACGCAGAGAGCAATCGGAATCGCAAACACCGTCATTCGTGTCCGCCGTTTTTGTAACCACCTTAGAATTAGCAGGAAACTGAACGGTAATATTGACCGTCAAGACGCTCGAATCAATTTGTCCGTCATTGGCTTTAACGCTGAAAGAATCCGTGCCGGAATAATTCTGATTCGGTGTGTAAGTTACGGTTTGAGCGCAATTCGAACTGTTTTGAACAATCGTGCAATTCGGCGACGGATTAAAACCGCTGATTGTTCCGTGATCGGTTTGATCGGTGATTGTAAAGGTCAGCGGCATATCAATATTTGCATCAACCGCTTGAAGATTAATCGAAACAGAAGTGTTGTAATTTGCCGTAACCGGATTCGGCGATGCTGAAATTTGCGGTGCAATATTTGCCAGATTCTGCGCTTCAAACGCGCCGATGTCGGAATTATCGCCGCCAATCGCCGCCGGAATATTCGTGCGGTCGAACGGACGAATTTGTCCGCGCTGGTCGGTCGTTACGCCGAATGATTTGCCTTTGTCAATCGCCGGACTGTTTGAAATTAAGCCGTGAGTCGGAGTCGTCGCGCCGTTCAGCGCAAGCGTTTCGAGTTGCGGATCGAGCAACGCGCTCGAATTTCCGGTTTGGTCGTTTGCGCTGAATCCGGTCGCCGCGCCGACATTGCCGATCAGATTAAAGCCTTGCGATACGAATGCGCCGACAACATCGGGTTTGGTCAAATTATTCTGATTTCCCGCGACGATTGAACTGCGAATCGTAACGGTCGCCGAATTTGATTGATAAATTCCGCCCGCGCTGTTTGCGCCGGACGAGTTGTTATTCGTAACGGTCGAATTGGTGATAGTCGTCGCGCCGCCGCTTGCAAAAATTCCGCCCGTGCCGCTGCCGGTAGTTTGGGAGTTGCCGGAAATCGTCGAATTTACAATATTCAGCGAACCGCCGGAAGTTAAAATACTGCCGCCGCCGGTTGAACTGTTTGCCGAAACGGTGCTGCGATTGATGGCGAATGTTCCGTTGAAATTATAAATGCCGCCGCCGCCACTGTTTCCGGCAAAATTGTTGGTAATGTGGCAATCGTTGACCGTTACCGTCGAGTTATTGTTGTAGATACCGCCGCCGCCACCGTTATTGCTACCGCCGCTGATGGTCATTCCGTTCAAGACGACATTTGTCGTGCCGCTGATGTTGAAAATACGGAAGGCAGACGAAGCCGAATCGCGCCGAATCGTCAAAAGATGCGCTCCCGTGCCGTTGAAAGTTAGGTTTTTGTTGATTAAAAGCTCTCCAAAACTGCCGGACAGCGTAATCGTTTGCGGTGTGCTGAACAGCGGCGCGGCAAAATTTACTTCGTTGCCGCTGACTGCCGCCGCAATCGCTTCTCTTAAACTGCAATCGGAATCGCAAACGCCGTCATTAGTGTCCGCCGTTTTCGTTACCAATACCGAACCGGCTGTTAATTGAACTTCAAACGCGCCGATGTCGGAATTGTCGCCGCCGTTTGCGGACGGAATGCTCGGATTGTTAAAGGGGCGTAGCAAACCGCGCTGGTCGGTCGTCGAGCCGAAGCTGTTGCCTTTGTCAATCGCCGTAGAATTCGGCTGAAGCCGATGTGTTGGAGTCGTGCCGCCGTAATTGCCAAGCGCGTCGAACAAAGGATTTATCGGCGAAGCGGAATTTCCCGTCTGGTCGCCCGGTTGATTAAATGCCGTTACCGTGCCGCGGTTGCCGATGAGGTTGTAACCGTTTGATATAAATCCGTTGGCGACATCAGGCACGGTTGAATTGTTGCGATTCGCGGCGATAATCGAACTGCGAATAATCGTTCCGACATCGCCGTAAACGCCGCCCGCGCTCAAACCGCTGTTGTCGGCAACGGTCGAATTCGTTATCGTTGCGTCGGCTGTATAAATTCCGCCGCCGTTACCTACGGCGACATTGCCCGAAACGGTCGAGTTCGTCATTGTGAAATAGCTCGAAGCAGCACTGATGCCGCCGCCGTTGCCGCTGCTAACGGTGTTATTTGAAACGGTGCTGTCGAAAACTCTCAGCCAGCCGGTGCTGATAATTCCGCCGCCGCCGCCGGAACTGACGGTGTTGCCCGTAATCAGACAATTTGTAACGGTTAAACTGTTTTCACTGCCGGAAAGACGAATTCCGCCGCCGCCTACGCCGCCTGCTTTGCCACCCGTAATGGTCATTCCGCTCAAATTCAAACCGAGCCGCGTCGTCGAAATATTACTTCTGAGATTGAAAATACGAAACGAAGCTGCCGATGCCAAATCGCGGCGAATCGTCAAAAGATTTACGCCTTTACCCGCGATGCTCAAACTTTTATCTTCGATTAGAAGCTCTTGAAAACCGGCGGCTTCGGACAAAGTTATTGTTTGCGCCGAATCGAACAACGACGAAAAAGTAATTTCCGTGCCGCGCACCGAAGCGGCAATCGCCTCGCGCAAACTGCAATCGGAATTGCAAACGCCGTCGTTCGTGTCCGCCGTTTTCGTTACGACGAGCGGCGAAAAACGCGCCGCTTCAAACGCGCCGATGTCCGAATTATCGCCGTTCGGCACGGACGGTGCGCCCGGGTTGTCAATCGGACGAACCGCGCCGCGCTGGTCGGTCGTCGTGCCGTAAGAATAACCCGCATCAATCGCCGGACTGCCGATAAGAAGCGCGTGATTCGGAGTCGTGCCGCCGTTCAAAGCGAGCGGTGAAAGCATCGGATTAATCGGCGCAGAAGCATTTCCCGTCTGGTCGCTTCGCTGATTAAATCCGGTCGCCGTGCCGACGTTTCCGACGAGATTGAAATCGTGCGATACAAATCCGCCGGCGACATCGGGCGCAGTCGTGTTGTTGCGGTTTCCGGCAATAATCGTGTTGCGAATAATTACGTTGCCGTTGCCGTAGATACCGCTTGCGCCGTTCGTGTCGCTGATGCCGTTGTCGGTAACGGTCGAATTCGTGATAATCGCATCGCCCGCATTGAGACCGCCCGCGTTGTTCAAGCCGACGGAAGAAATGACGTTTCCCGAAACGGTCGAATCGCTCATTATGAAATAGCCGTTCGTGCTTAAACTGTAAATTCCTCCCGCACGAGTGCCGCCGCCGCCGCCGCTGACGGTGTTATTTGAAACGGTGCTGCGCGAAATTGTCAACGAGCCGGTGCTTTGAATTCCTCCGGCAGTGTTGACGTTGGCGTTCAAAATGGAATTGCCGGTGATAATGCAATCGGTAACGGTCAAGGAATTTTGACTGCCTTGCAGACGAATTCCGCCCGCGCCGCTGGTGAAAGCCTTGCCGCCCGTGATGGTCATTCCGCTCAAGCTGACGCGAATCGTCAGATTGCTGAGATTACTGTTGATATTAAAAATGCCGAAATTCGCAGTCGCCGACGAACTGCGGCGAATCGTCAAAAGTTGTGCGCCGCGCCCGGCGATGCTCAAACTTTTGTCGGCAATCGAAAGCGTTTGAAAACCGGCGGCTTCGGATAAAGTTATCGTCTGCGCCGTGTCGAAAAGCGAAGAAAAAATAATCGTGTTGCCGCTTGCGGCGGCGGAAATCGCTTCGCGCAAACTGCAATCGGAATCGCAAACGCCGTCGTTCGTGTCCGCGATTTTCGTTACAGTAATGTAAGCGTCCGTTTCAAACGCGCCGATGTCCGAAGCGTCGCCGCCGGGCGCGTTGCCGCTGGTTAAATTGTCAATCGGACGAATGTTGCCGCGCTGGTCAATCGTCCAACCGAACGATTTGCCTTTGTCAATCGCCGGACTGAAAACGGGCGAAACCTGCAAACGATGCGTCGGAGTCGTGCCGCCGTAATTTCCGAGCGCATCGAGACGCGGATTTATCGGCGCAGAAGTCGTTCCCGTCTGGTCGCCGATTTGATTTACGCCGCCGACGTTTCCCAATGCGCCGACAAGATTGTAACCTTCTGAAACGAAATTTGCGCCGCCGACATCCGGCAGACTGACGTTTGCCGCGACGAGCGTATTGCGAAGCGTTACCGCGCCGTTGTTATAAATTCCGCCCGTGCTTGTGCCGCCGCCGACGGTTTGATTATTCGTAATCGTCGAGTTCGTAATCGTCGCCGTGCCTGTAACCCAAACGCCGCCCGTGCCGCTGTTGCCACCGGATTTCAGATTTCCGGAAACGGTCGAATTGGTGATGAAAAGCGCACCGTCGCTGTCAATTCCGCCGCCGCCGCCCGAATCAATGGAATTGCCGGAAATCGTGCTACCGCTGACGGTGAGCGTGCCGCTGACGTTGCGAATGCCACCGCCCGCGCCGCCGAAGGAAAAATTATCGGTGATGTAACAATCGCTAACCGTTGTCGCACTGCCGGTCGTCAAAACACCGCCGCCGCCGCCGTCGGAGTTTAAAGAATTCGGTGCGCCGCCCGTGATTTTCAAACCTTTCAAAAGAACGGATAAACCCGGATTGATGGTAAAAACGCTGAATCTGAAATTTGCCGTCGCCGTCGCGCCGCGCACGGTTAAAAGATTCGCGCCTCTGCCGTTGATGGTCAAATTTTTGTCAATCAGCAAACCTAAATTTGCGCTGTCGTTTAGCTGAATCGTTTGCGGCAAATCGAACAAAGGCGCGGCAAAACTGATCTCATCACCGCTGTTTGCCGCCGCAATCGCTTCGCGCAAGCTACAATCATTATCACAAACACCGTCGTTCGTATCGGCGGTTTTCGTAACCAACAAAGTCGCCGCCTGCGCCGAAATCGCAACACAAAACATAAAAACTACCGTCACTAAAATCTGCGCTAAATTCATTTTTTTGTTCATCATTTCCTGTTTCATCTTTTTTCTCCTCAAAATTCATTTTTTCGTTTTTATAGTCAGAACAGCGAGCGGTAGCGACCTGTTAAATGTCTGTTATCTTCACCCCGTCGCTACCGCTCAGGGTTCTGACTAATTCGATAAGCTGTCTGCCGTAAAATCCAAATCCGTAATGTCTTGTGAAACGCTGACGACTTTCGGGCTGAAAGAAAAGCGTTTGGAAGCAACCGAAACGACGTAAGTTTCACCGACTGCGACATTATCGAATTGGTAAAAGCCGAAGGTTGATGTTTTGACTATCCGCGAAACGCCGTTCGAGCTGGTCAAAATCACCCGCGCATTTCTCACTCCGATTCCGTCGGCGGCGAGAACTCGTCCGCTGACCGAAACATTTGCCGAGGTCGGTCCGAAAACATTCAAAACGTAAGCCTGCGCTCCACTGCTACCGTCGGCGGCATCGGTTACTTTAATCGTGAAATTGTATGTTCCGGCTGTTGTTGGCGTTCCCGACAAAATGCCCGTGTTGGCATCGAGATTAAGTCCCGGCGGGAGATTTCCGGCAATTACTTCAAAGGTGAACGGCACGAGATTATTTGTCAGACTGTCTGGAGCATCTTCTCTCGTGGCGGAAAATTGGACGCTGTAGGCTATCGCAGTTGAAGAGTTGGGAAGCGTTCCCGCGCCGCCTGCGCCGGTCGGATTGTTTGAAAAAGTGAAATTGTTTTCAAACGCGCCGATGTCGGAACGTCCGCCGATGGTGCGTTCGATACCGCGTTGGTCAAATGTTAAAGGATTGGACAAATCAGCGTGGTTGATTGCCGTTGAATTCGAGAAAAGGGCGTGTGTCGGAGTCGCACCGCCGAAATTGCCGAGTGTTGAAAGTCGCGGATTAAGAATCGCCGAACTCGTTCCTTTCAAATCGTTTGCAACAAATCCGGTTGCCGCGCCGACGTTGCCGATCAGGTTGTAACCTTCTGAAACGAACGCGCCTTTGACATCGGCGAAATTGGAATTATTGCGGTTTCCGGCGACGATGGAATTGCGAATTGTCATCGAGCCGCCGTCGTTTTGAATTCCGCTTTCGCTCGACGGCTGGATTGATTGATTGTCGGTAATCGTCGAATTGACAATCATTACCGTGCCTGTATTGCCGATGCCGCCCGTGCCTGTTCCTTCTTCGCCGAATTCACCTAAAATTTTGCCGTTGCCGGAAACAGTCGAATTAGTAACAAACATTGTGCCTTCATTAAAGATTCCGCCGCCGTTGATGTAAGCCGTATTTGCCGAAACGGTGCTGTTTTCAAGCGTCAGAGTGCTGTCGGGCGTTACCGAAATGCCGCCGCCGAAAAAGGCTCTGTTGCCCGTAATCAGACAATCCGAAACCGTCAAATTAACTCCTTCGTTAGCGTTGATTCCGCCGCCTGAAAAATCGGTCGTGCCGCCCGTGATTTTCATTCCGCGCAGACGGACATTCACGCCGTTGCCGTTAATATTGAAGACGCGGAAACCTTCGGTCGGGTCTTTGCTGATCGTCAAAAGATTTGCGCCTTTGCCGTTAATCGTCAAATTTTTAAAGATTATGAGGTCGCGGAAACCTTGATTTGTCAACAAATTTATCGTTTGCGGCGAATCGAAAAGCGGCGAAGCAAATTCAATCAAACTGCCGGGTCCGGCGATGTTTATCGCTTCTCTGAGTGAGCAATCATTATCGCAAACGCCGTCGTTAGTGTCGTCGGTTTTCGTGACGAAAAGAGTTTCTTCGATAGGCAAAACATTGATGACAACTTCAAAAACATTAGAATCGAGTTGACCGTCATTAGCTTTGTAGCTGAATGAATCCGTGCCGTTAAAATCTGCCGTCGGCGTGTATGTGTAAGATTGATAGCAATACGAATTATTTTGACCGAAAACGCATTCTTCCTCTTCTAAAGTTAATGTGCCGTGGTCGGTCGTGTCGGTTACGGTCAAGGTCATACTGTCGCCGTCCAGGTCTGATGCCAAAATCGCGGCGGTAAGCGGCGTGTCTTCGTTGGTTTCAATCGGATTCGGCGAAACGGATGCAACCGGAGCGCGGTTGAGCGGCATTTCAAACGCGCCGATGTCGGAATTATCGCCGTTATTCGCGGGCGTTTGATTCGGACGGTCAATCGGGCGCGGCAATCCGCGTTGGTCGGTTGTCAAACCGAACGATTTACCTTTGTCCAACGCCGGACTGTTTGATTGCAAAGCCCGCGTTTCGGTCGCTCCGCCGTTGTCTTGCAAATCGCCCAAATGCGGGTCTTGACCGATGATATTCGTTCCGGCATTCTGCGTTTCGTTAATCGTTGCGCCCGAAACCGTTTCAATCAAGTTGTAGCCGTGTGAATTGACCGCGCCGACTATATCGGTATTTATCACTGCCGCCGTGTTGTCGGCAACAATGGTGTTTCGCAAAGTGAAATTGCCGGCGGCGGTGATGCCGCCATACGATTGACGCGCCGAATTGTTGCTGACGGTGCTGCTCGTTATCGTTACGACGGCGGAAGAAAAAACGCTGATGCCGCCGCCGTTGGAAGCCGAGTTGCCGCTGATGGTGCTGTTGGTAATATTGACTGTTCCGACTAAAGCGAGACCGCCGCCGGTGCCGGATTGCGCCGCATCGTTGTCTTTAACGGTGCAGTTGGTCATATTGAGAACTGCGCCGACGTGATTGTAAATGCCGCCGCCGAAAGAAGTTGCGGAGTTATTGCTGACGGTAACGCGGTCGAGCGTCAGAATGCCTTCGTTGTAAATGCCGCCGCCCGAAGTTTCATTGCCGCCCGTAATGGTTAAATCGGAAATGCTGACGATTTGCCCCGCATTAATGGTGAAAATGCGATAATTGCCGCCGGTTTCACGAGAAATAGTGATGCCTTCACCCGAATTATTATGAATTTCAACGCTCTGCGAAAGCACAGGCAATGCGGCGTTCAACCCGATTAAATGCGTGTCTTCTCCTTCAATATCAAAGGTGATGTTGTCCGTTCCGGCATTGGCATTTGCCGCCGTTACCGCTTCGCGCAGAGAACAATCGGAATCGCACAAGCCGTCGTTCGTGTCAGCGGTTTTCGTAACGATAAAGGTCGGCGCACCGCCGCCGGACGGAACGGCTTGCGCTTCAAACGCGCCAATGTCGGAAGCGTCGGAAGTGTTCGGATAAATTGAGTTGTCGAGGTCGAAAGGGCGCGTCAAACCTCGCTGGTCGCCACTTGCGCCGCCGGAATTTCCTTTGTCAATCGCCGGACTGTTTGCCAACAACGCCCGAGTTTCAGTTGTTCCGCCGTTGTTTTGTAATGCGCCCAAACGCGGATCGAGCGGTGCGCCGAGAGTTCCGATTTGGTCGCCGTTTGTCGGTGTCAGAGTCGCGCCCGAATTTATCCCGATAAGGTTATAGCCTTGCGAAGTAAATGTTCCGAACAAGTCTATGTTGGTTGTTGCAGTATTATTGGCGACGATTGTGTTCCGCAAAATCGTCGGTATGGTGTTCTGGCTGTAAATGCCGCCGCCACTGTTTTGTGCCGAATTATGGCTGATGGTGCTGTTCGTTACCGTCAACGAACTGGGACCGGATTGCACAGTCAAAATGCCGCCGCCGAACAAGCCGGAGTTGCCGCTGACAGTGCTATTGGAAACCGTGATTGTTCCGGCACCAGCGATGCCGCTGCCCGTGTTGCCGCTGATAGTGCTGTTGATGACGTTGAGTGTTCCATTACTATTGGAAATGCCGTTGCTGCCTTTGTTACCGCTGACAACGCTCGTCGTCAAAGTCAATGCGCCTCTGTTTTCAATGCCGCCACCGCCCAAAGTTCCATTCGCCGTAATAACATTGCCGCCGGAAATTGTCAGACCGGAGATTTGAACGGTTGCGCCGAGATTTATTGAGAAGATGCGAAACAAAGTTGCCGCCGCCGCGTCGCGTCGCACGGTCAAGACATTCGCGCCCAAACCTTGAATCGTCATACTCGACAAATCGGGCAATGCGCCGAGCGCGTTGAGCGTAATCGTGTAACGCCCGCTTCCCGCGTCGTAACCGGCATCGGAAGTCGGAATGCTGAAAGTAATCGTATCCGTGATGCCGTTCGCATTCGCCGCGGTTATCGCTTCTCTTAAAGAACAATCGGCATTACAAACGCCGTCGTTCGTATCGACGGTTTTCGTTACCGTAAAAGTCGCCGCCTGCGCCGAAAACGCCACGCAAAACATAAAAACTACATTCATAAAAATTATTCGCACGATATTCATTTCTTTTTTCATCATCTTCTCCTTTAGTGCGCGAGCAATCGGCGCAATTCAATCAAATTTTCTTTAACGATGTATTCACACGCGCCCGCGGCTTCTGCCGCTTCGCGTAAATTTGCGCTATCGTAATCGGTTACGATAGCGATTTTGGCGTTCGGAAAAGCGGCGATAATCTGGCGCGTTGCGCTGATTCCGTCCGTTTCCGGCATTTCAATATCCATCAAAACCCAATCGGGATTGTGTCGCCGATAAGCCGTCAGAGCTTCTGCCCCGTCGCTACATTCGAAAATCGCATCGCTCAATTTCCGCACGATTTGAGCAATCAAGCGGCGCATTTCCGAATTGTTTTCAACGATTAAAAGTCTCATCGAATACAGTTATAGCGCACCACGAAAGACTCTCGCGTGAGCAGAGTTTCTCAATATTTATGTGTAAATGTGCTTAACTTTTATGAGTAGAGTTACTCATTTTGAGAAAGCGAGAAGGGGAGAAGGGGAGAAAAGTAACTCCTTTTCTCCCCTTCTCGCTTTCTCCTTTTCTCCCTTTCTCAGATAAGTTCTTCTTTATGTTGGAGGGCAAATTTGACGAGCGCGTGTGTGCCTTGCAGTTCGAGTTTTTGGCAGATGTGAGCGCGATGATTTTCGATTGTGCGCGGACTGATACCGAGTTCGGCAGCGATTTCTTTACTGGTTTTGAGTTCGGCGAGGAGAAATAAAACACGGCGTTCGGTTGGCGTTAAATCTCCGATTCCGGCTTGATGATTAAAAGTTGAGGCACGTCGAATCCGTTTGAGCAAATGCACCGAAACAGTCGGACTGAAATATTCTTTGCCGCTTGCCACCGCTTTGATACAGCCGACAATTTCCGCCGCCGCGCTGTCTTTAACGATATATCCGCGCACGCCCAAATCAATCGCTTGATTAAAATACGCTTCGTCTTTGTGCATCGTCAAAATAATTACGCTGACGGGCAGACGCAATTTTTGCAGTTCACGCGCCACGCCGAAACCGTCAATTTCCGGCATATCAAGGTCAAGCACGGCAACGGCAGGCAACAATTCCTTAATTTTCAAAATTGCGTCCGTCCCATTTTCGGCTTCGGCAACCACTTCAAAACCGCGTTCTTTTTCGATCACATTTTTCAAACCACCGCGAAAAACCGGATGGTCATCAGCAATTATTATTCTAGTTTCGTTCATTTTCTTGTCAGAACCGCCTGCGGTAGCGGGTGGTTTAACTTGGATTATTTAAATTTAGTTTTGAACAATCATATTTCAACCATCCGCTACCGCAGATGGTTCTGACTTTGTAATTTGATTTTTATATTCGTTCCATTCCCAATCAGCGATTCGATTTCATAACTTCCGCCGAGCATTCTGACTCGTTCGGCAATTCCGACCAGACCGAAACCGCCGCGAACATTGTCGTTTGTTTTGGCGATATTTTTATCAAAACCGCGCCCGTTATCTTTGATTGAAATATCAACCGTTTCGCCAACTTTTTTAATCAATAATTCGGCTTTTGAAGCGGCGGAATGTTTCATAATATTGTTGACCGATTCCTGCACGATGCGATAAATATTCGTTTCGGCATCGGCGGAAAATACATCGTCAATCGCGTCAAGTTTAATCTCTGTTTCAATTTCTGTAACATCAGAAATGCGCCGAAAAATAGCTTCGAGCGTTTTCGTTAAACCTAAACGCTTTATTTGATACGGACGTAAATTATACGAAATTTCGCGGCATTCTTCGATTGCGCCGGTCGCTGATTCGCTTAATTCTTCGAGCTGTTCTTTGACGATTTCCGGCTCGTCCAAATCGCTCAACGCCAAAAATGCGCGGTTTTTGATAATCAGCAAACTCTGTCCGATTGAATCGTGTAGTTCGGCGGCAATTCGTTGACGTTCCTGTTCCTGCGAAGCGAGCAGTTTGCGCGAAAAATCTTCCTGTGCCAGACGCGATTTTTCCAATCTTTCAATCCGCCCGCGATAAAAAAAATAAGCGATTCCGAAAACTGAAAATGTTGCCAAAACCCAAAACCACCAAGTTCGATAAAACGGCGGACGCACGACGATTTTCAGACTTTTCCCGTCCGCATTCCAAACGCCGTCAGCATTGGCGGCAGTTACGCGAAACGTATATTCGCCCGGCGGTAAGTAAGAAAAATAAGCCGTCCGGCGCGATTCGGCTTCAACCCAATCGGTTTGTAAACCTTCGAGTTTATAGCGAAATTTGACGAATTCGGGCTTTACAAAACTCAATCCTGTGTAAGCGATTTCGAGATTATTTTTGCCCGCCGCGATTTCGATTTTGTCGTTTAATTTAACGTCTTCGCCGTCAATCAAAGCCGATTCGATAATCACCGGCGGCGCGATTTGATTGATTTTAACCGCGTTTGGATCAATCACGGCAACGCCGCCCTGCGTCGGAAACCAGAGTTTGCCGTCTCGCGCACGAATTCCCGCAGGTTGCTGTCCGCCGTTGCATTCGGTTTCGAGCAAACCGTCGGCTTTGCCGAGCGCGATTGATTCGATGCGCGTTATTTTTCCGTCGGCGAAATCGTTTAATTGCTGTTTAGCGACGCGATAAATTCCGCGATTACTGCTCATCCAAAAATTGCCGCGGTCATCTTCGAGAATCTGAAAAACGCCGTCGTTAAAAAGTCCGTCGTTGGAAGTGTAGCGCGTAAATTTCCCGTCCTTCAAACGAGTCAAACCGCCGTCGTAACTGCCAATCCACAAAACATTTTCTTTATCTTCATAAATCGAACGAACCAGATTGCTCGCCAATCCGTCTTTCGTCGTAAAAGAAACGAATTTACCGTTTTCAAATTTCGCAAGTCCGCCGTAAGTTCCAATCCAGAGCGTTCCGTCGGGCGATTCGTGAATAATTTTAACGTCGTTGCCGGGCAAACCGTCGTCGGTCGTAAAGCGCGTTTTTTCGTTATTAAAAACGCGAAAAAGTCCTGCGTTCGAAGCAAACCACAAAGCTCCGGCGCGGTCTTCGTAAATATCTACAAATCCGGTAGTCTGGTCGGGATAAAGTTCGATTTTGGACTTTTTGCCGTTTTCGATAACGCCGACACCGCCCCAATATCCGAGCCATAAACGTCCGGCGCGATCTTCGTGAATTGCGGCGACGACGCGCAAAAATCCTTCATCGCCGCTGACCAGAGCAAATTTTCCATCCGCGTAGCGCGTCAAAACTCCGCCCATATAAATCGAATCGTCTGCTGCTTGAAAAATCGGATAGACATGCTCGGTCGTCAAACCGTTTGCCGTTGAATAAAATTCGATACTCTGCCGATTGAGCCGATTAACGCCTTTGAGCGAAGTTCCGAGCCAAATATTTCCTTCCGAATCTTCAAAAACGCAGTTTAAAGCCGAATCCGAAAGTCCTTCATTTTTCGTCAGATAAGTGAATTTCCCATCCGGTGAAATAATCGCCACGCCGTTGCCGGAAATCGCCCACAAATTTCCTTCGCGGTCTTCCAATTTAACCTCTGTATGTTTGATTTTAAGTTCTTCCGTAAATTGGTAAGGAGTCAATTCGTCATTTTCCGCGATAAACATTCCGACGCTGAATGTGGCAATCCAAATGCGCCCGCGTTTGTCTTCATAAAGATTGGTAATAACTGAGTTATGTTTGCTTTCGGGCAACGGAAAAGTCTTGATATTGCCGTCTTTAAAACGATACAAAGTTTTTTCATTCGCATACCAAAAATCGCCGTTTCGACTCCACAAAGTCAGACTTTTATTAGTTTCTCCGGCAACCGGAACGTAAGGTGCAAAACCTTCGCCGTTCCATTGAAAAATTCCGTCCTCGCCGAATACGACTAATTCACGGTCTTTATTCAAAGCAATTTTCAAAGCCAGTTTTTTCGTTCCCCGATTGATTGCGAAATCCTGAAAAACGCCGCCCCGATAAAGCGTTACGCTGCCGATTTCCGTGCTGACCCAAAGATTTCCGTGCTTATCTATCAGCATCTGCCCGAAGCGATTGCTTTCGATTCCCGGTGTGTTATTTTTATTGAAAACCTTGAATTTCACGCCGTTAAAACGCACCAAACCATCAAGCGTCGCCAGCCACAAATAACCGTCCGCCGTTTGCACGATAGAATTTATCGTATTCTGCGGCAAACCTTTATCGGTTGTCCAAGATTCGATTTGATAGCCCGCATCTGCCGTAGCGACGGCGGCAAAAAACACAACGACCGCCAAACAAACCGGCAAAAATTTCAGTCGGAGTTTCTGCATAATTAGATCATTTCGCGTTCGGACTCATTAGGAAAATAATTTTTTCAATCTCGTGTTTGTTAAAAGCGTCGGATAAATTTTGCAGAAAATCTCGATTTGAATTCATATTTGTTCACCATACGCCCCGAATGTCGTTAAATCAAGAAAGCCGCACAACATCGTCGTTGACTTAGAGCGTGTTATGAACTATTGAAATGAATTTGGTAAATTTTGGATATGAAACGAAAAGCATATCCGAGTGATGTCAGTGATGAAGAATGGGCGTTGATTGCGCCGTATTTGACCTTGATGAGCGAAGTTTTTAACGGTTTGCGGTGGATGATTCGCATCGGCGCACCGTGGCGGATGATCCCGCACGATTTCGCCGCCTGGCGCGAGATTATGAACGCTTGCCGGAAACATTGGCAGGGTTGCATTTTCTGGCATTTGCCGTGCTGATGCTCAAGCGATTTGTCGGAGCGATGGCTTGAAGTTCATAACACGCTCCAGGTAAAATGAATTTTCTAGGAGGACGTATTATCAAAGGAGATTATTAAAAATGGGAAAAAATCTTAAAACATTATTAGAAATAAGTAGTTTGCCAATTTGTGTAAATAAAGCAAATTTAAAGATTATTGCTATAAAAAATTTCTGCACGGGACAAAACGCGATAACTCGTCTTTTGTCAGCATCTTAGGATTTCAAAGATATTCACCTTTGAATAGCGTTTGAGTTCAAACAAGACTTCTTGGATAATTTCGCATCCGAGTCTGAACAAACTTTTTTGCGGTCTGCCGTTGTTTTTGATTTCGATTGGATTTTCCGCGCTTTCCAACTCGCCTGTTTTGACCGCCCACGCCGCCGCTAACGCTAACACTCCAAATAACTTATCTATTTTTCCCGCTTCCGTCAGATGCGTTTCTTCCAACTCGAAACCGCGACTTTTCAAGTTCTGAAACAGCGTTTCAATCTTCCATCTTTGCTTGTATTCCAATAATATCTTCCCGCTATTTTCCGATGAAATGACGATCACGCTTTCTTTTGTATCGCGTCCCCTTTCGACCTCCACATAAACCTTCACGCCGCCATATTTTCGCGCCCGTTTCAGCTTGTAATTTTCGCCAATCTTTAGTGTCCGCAACAGCTTACCGCATTTCATCGGCTGCCCGTTTTTGTTCGTAATCGGCATCGAAACCTTCACCCGCAACCGAAACGGAACTCTTTTTTCGTCCAAATATTTGACGAATTCCAGTCCATCAAACTCTCGATCAGCACAAAAATACTCAATGTTTCCGATTCCAAAAACTTTCAGGTAGCGGTCAAGTATTGCTCGCTTTTCCGCTAACGTCGAATTGCCTTTGCGATTCAAGGTTTGCCAAAACAGCGGAATCGAAGTATTTCCGACAACGATTGAAAGCGTCAAAATGTTAACCCACACTTTGCCGTATTTCCATTCCGTTCGGTCAAGTGCCAAAATATACTTTCCCTCAGGCTTAACTATGGCAATCATTAGCTTTGCGAAAATTGCATAATCAATCGGAGCGTCTTTCAGAAACCGTTTGAGCCGCTTATATTTGGATTCCGGCTTGGCTGACAAGTCCAAAACAACCGCCAATCTCGCCAAATTTGAAGTGTTTTGTTGGATAATCGCAATCAAAAAAGCTGCCAACAACTCGACTCGCCGCCGATCTAATGGTAAATTCTCTCGTAATGCTGCAAAGCAGGCGGATGTGTTTTTTTCATATATTCAAGAGCTATTCTAGCTCAAAAACACATCCGCTTTCCATTTTCAAATATCTTTCAACATTGTTTTTGTCCCGTGCAGAAACGGCGAATATCGAAACCAAAGGATATTGTCATTACAAAAGCACGAATGGAATCAAAAGACACTTGTTAGTGGATGTTTTGGGCAATCCATATTTTGTTAAATGCACGGCGGCAAATATCAGTGATGATGAGGGTTTGCTGGACATAATCAGAGAAAACAAAGAGTATTTTCTTGACTTACCGGAGGGACATATTATCACGATTTTG
>JANNYB010000169.1:0-44795 GCA_031409875.1 Acidobacteriota bacterium
CTCGAAAGCCGCGTTGCTCTGGAACTCAAAAGGGAACTGCTCGATAGGCTTTCCGTTTTGGAAATTCCCGAACATCCGCTCGATCAGCTTGTCAATTATTTCGGGACGGAAAACGTCGCCGAAATGACCGGACGCAAAAAACGGCTGATTAAAACACTATCGGGACGATTTGAATATCGCGCCCGCCAAATCCCCGGCGTGCCGAATCGTTTGATCAATCTGTTTGAGAAAAATTGCTTTCAAAACAAAGACAAACGGATTGCAATTATGTCGGAAGTTGCTTCCACCGGCGATAGTTTTCATTCGAGCCGCACGGTCAGGAATCAGGAACGCCGACTGCACATCGCCGCCGAACTCAAATGGTCAGCCGATAAACAAGTGCAGGATTTCGGGCGAACGCACCGCACGGGACAAGTCGCGCCGCCGATTTATTTGCTGGTTTTTACGGAATTAGGCGGAGAGAAAAGATTTTCGGCAACGATTGCGCGACGTTTGGGTAATATGGGCGCACTCACAAAAGGCGACCGGCGGGCGGAAAAAGCGGGAAATTTAGACAAATATAATCTCGAATCAAGACCGGGCAGAGCAGCACTCAATGTCGTTTTTACCAGAATTTTGAATGGAGAAGAAATTTTGGGACTAGAAAATCCGCGCCAAACGCTAGTTGATATGGGGCTTTTGAAAGACATCAGAGAAGGCGGCGATGTTCCGGCAAATGAGCGAACCAACATTCCGCGTTTTCTGAATCGTCTGTTATCGCTCGAAGTCGAACGGCAAAACGCACTATTCGATTATTTTTATCAAACCTTTCTCGAAACCATCGAGCATCTCAAAGCCAAAGGCAAAATTGATGACGGAATGGAAGACCTCAAAGCACTCGTCGTCAGGCAAATTGAACCGCCGCAAATTTTATACACCGATGTTTTAACCGGCGCGAATACAAGCTATTACAAACTCGAAATCACCGTTCCGACGCGCCCTGCTAAATTTGAAGAAATCTCCAATTTCGATGGAGTTTATTTTTATGAAAACCGCTTGGGAAGTGAATTTATCGCGGCGCGTCCGACTTTGGCACACACTGATCCTGAAACCGGAGAACGGTATCAAATGGTTTTAATCAGCAAACCTTCGGGCTATAACCTGCTTTATATTCGTGATAACGAACTTGAGCAAAAGTATAAAATCGTCCCCAAAAGCCGCGTCCGCGAATGGTGGCTGGAAGAACAACAGAAAATTCCGCCGACCGAACAAAAAACGATTCATCTCTTGAGCGGTGCGCTGCTGCCGATTTGGAAAAACCTCAAAAAATTGCAGCATGACGGACTGAATATCGTTCGCACGACGACGGACGAAGGAACGCGGCTGGTCGGTGTAAAAATTGCGGGCGAAACCATCAACGAAATTCGCCGCACTTTCGGAATTTGGAAAAATACCGCCGGAACTGCCGAAGAAATTATTCGAGCCGTGAGAGAAGAAAATGAAATCATTGAACTTCTCGGCGAAATCAAAATTCGCCTGACGCGATTTCAAGGAAACCGGGTCATCGAAGTTTGCCCGAGTTCTTTTGAGCAAATTCGCGAATTGCGTGAAACCGCGCTTATCAACATCATTCAAAACAGCCGCAACCGCTTCTTTTTGCCGGAAGATGAGAAGCAAGCCGCCCTGTCGCTCGAAAAGGTTCTGAAGTCATATCCGCCCGCTTTTCCGGTAGAAAGCGAAGGAAATGCACTTATCGCGCGAAAAACGACTGATTTAGACTTGAAACAAGAACCTGTTTCGTTACCTGATTGGCTGATTGAGCCGTCAATCGAAGAAGTGAATAGAATTTTAATCAGAAAATAATAACTTAAAAACATGTTGCTGAATCCTTTTTTGCTTGAACGAGCATATCTTGAAACGCACCGCTCAATTCCGAAAGAATTAGGCGTGAAGATGAAAAAACGCCGATTTAATGCACTGAATAAAGCCTACGACCGACTTATTGAAAATCCCTATATTGATTACGAAAATGGAAAAATGCTTATCTTGAGCGATTCTGTTACGGAAAAGGGCGAACCGAAATTTTATCGCACTTCCAAACAAGAATGCCGTTTAGAGGAGCCGGGGAATTTTCTCTGCTATGCCTTTTGGGACGGGTATCCGTGTTGGCATCGCGCGACACTCGAAATTGTCGAAAATTATTTCAAAATTCAAAATTCGATTGAAGAGAAAGAAAAGTCTCAAACTGTTGCCAGCGTCAACACTTGAGGTGTCGCCGGCGTGAACAGTTTGAGACTTTTCTAAAGTTTTACTAACGCAACTTACTTTTAATAAGTCTTTGTTTTCTTTGGTTTAGAGTTATTAGGGATGCTTCTTAATCTTCGGCATACGATTTGTAATAGAGAGAATTGAAAATCAAATCCGAACCTAAAGAAAAAAGATGAATAACTTGAGCTACCAAGGGACAGAAAAACAAGGCGCACAATTAATTGCGGAATTGGAAGAAAAAATCGTTCGTTACGCTCGCGTTTCGCACTACATATTGATTACCGGCGAGCGCGGGAGCGGCAAAACAACGATTGCAAAGCGACTTCACGGGCAAAGCGGACGCGCAAAAAGGGAATTTATCAACTTAAATTGTGCGAATCTTAACAAAGAATTGCTTGAATCTGAGCTTTTCGGCTACGAAAAAGGGGCATTTACGGGAGCCACCGCCCCAAAAGCCGGACTGTTTGAAATTGCCAACGGCGGAACGCTTTTTTTAGATGAAATCGGCGAAATTCCGCTCGGACTGCAAGTGAAACTGCTCAAAGCGGTTGAAGAGAAACACATCCGCCGCGTCGGAAGCAATGCCGAACGAGCCGTTGACACGCGAATCGTCGCGGCGACTTCCGCTAATCTTGAAAAAATGGTTGAAAAGGGAAGTTTTAGGGCTGATTTATTCGACCGTTTGAATATTTTGAAGATCGAAACCGTGCCGCTCAGATTTCAGAAAGAGAAAATCAAAGAATTACTCGAAACCGGTTTGAAAAAGGAGTGTGCGGCGGTTGGTCGGATTCGTCCTTTTGAAATTTCTGATGAAGCCCTTGCTCTGCTCGAAAATTACGATTGGCACGGCAACTTTCGGGAACTTATTAATTTTGCAATCCGGCTCTCGGTCGAATGTTTCGACGAATCGGTTATTTCAGCCGCCGCAGTCAGCCGGATTTTAAGCGAAAGAATCAATCATTCGGAGGAATTGCAAACTCGCCAAAAAGTAGAAAGTAACCTGACAGAATATGATTTTCGAGCTGCTTCTACTGAAAATTTAATCACCGTTACTTTTGACCCGAAAACCGACGATCTCGCGCAAATTTATTTGAAAGCGGCGGGAAATGTCATTCAACACGTTTTATCGGAAACTGGCGGTAATTTGCGACGGGCGGCGAAAATTTTAGGCGCGGATCACTCAACGCTTTCACGAATTATGACAAAATTCAACACTCGTTGCGAAGTGAAAAAATTTCCGATTTCGTCATCCACTAAGACAAAAACCAAGGCAAAATTTGCCAGTGTCGCGTAGTGTTGTTAATAATCAATATTTGGCGTAAAAAACAAGAACCGAAAGTAAAAATTTATGACTGAAAACCAAGAAAAAAAAGAAGCTGTCAGCAAAACGCAAGATTGGGCAATAATTCCATTCGATGAAGCCGAAGATCAGGCGCGATGGACTCTCCTGATTGAAGAAACCGATAAGTTGATCGAAGAAGCCGCCGAATTGGAGGCTGTTCACGGTGAACTTTTAACGGAAAACAAATTGAGCGATCTTGAGTTTTCAGAAAAACAACCTGAAGACGAGCTTTTTTGAGTAAAGCTAACAAATTCAAAAAAATACTTACTTGCCGGATGAAATATGCGTCCGGCTTTTTATTTTTCAAATTTCATCCGCACCCGAACGAAAAAAAAGCGGTTGGCGGATAGGCGAAAGTTAAAACAACTTAAAAATTATGGAAATTTTAAGCAGCGGATCATTCATCAATCTTGAAAATCAGGAGAAAATCGAGCAGTTGAAATTTACTGCCGCAGAGTTGGCAAACGCGGCATTAGAAAGTGAAGGTTTCATCAACGAAGAAGAACGGGCGAGAAAACTTGCGCTCGAATTCTGGCAAGGTTTGGAATATATGTGCCGCGAAAGCGAGCAAGCGGCAATTCAAAATATCTTTCTTAATCACTTTCTTGAGCGTCTGCGTGAGCTTCGCGCTCCCGTTTCAGTGTTTAGTATCGCTTTGCCGAATGAATCACAACTTGAAACTTTGGACGCAGTTGAAAGCCGAACAAATTCGGAAGATGAGTTTTTGGGCGTGATTGAAACGGACGAAGCGGAAATCGAAGCCGAGCAACCTTTTACTGAAGAAATTTCAATTCAAACGGAAGACTTTGCGGCGAAAGAAAATGATTTGGCGGATGATATTGAAATCGAAATGGCAGAAACCGATTTAGCCGAATCTGCAGATTTAGCTGATGTTGCCGACAATGAAGCTGAAACGACGGATTCGGAAACTGATAATCAAGAAAAACCGATTGAGAGCAGTTTCGGTTTACCGGAAAAAGAACCGTATCAGTTCAACAAATGCACTGTAACAGTAGCAATTCAACTGCTTCCCGCCCAAGAAAACTCTAACGGCAGAAAAGCTGTTTTGAGCGTCAGAACGCACGATTTTGCGCCGCAGATTTCATTGGTCGAGCTTGCTGGAAACAATTTGACGGGGGAAATTATGCCCGAACTTGAAAAGGTTTTGGCAACATACAAGAGCGATTTGCCGCTCAAGGTGATGGACAAAATGAAGAAGGAAAAAACTACTGCAAAAAGAAACGCGCCGAAGCCAAACAGCGAAGCGAAAACGGTTTCACCAACGGTGGCAAAATCAACCGAAGTTTCTTCTGGCAAAATAGCGGAAACCGAAACAACACCAACACCTTCACCCGTAATTCCGCAACCGGCGCATACGGGACTGCAAGGAAGCCTTTTTGGGTAATTTCATTGAACAAATAAAAAGTTATGGAAACAACGAACACAACTACGGCTCAAAGCGATTCCGCCATTACTGAAAAAATGGCGGTCATCAAAATCGAAGGTCAGGAATTTCCGTTGGAAGCGGTTTTGGCTGAAGACGATAAGATGCTCAAAACCGTTCTCCAACCGCATTTCTCGTCCGTCGAAAATGCCAATATCACGCGGGAAGTCAAAAATGGACAACTTATCGTTTCAATCGTCAAACGGGCGCAACACAAAGGCACGTCAGATTAAAAACCATAAACCGAACACGCCTTTTGAACTTTTGTGTAACGAATCTGAGCAAATAAATCCCGCAATTCTTTTGGCGGAAGAACTGATGCGAAAAGATATTGCCGAAATTTTAGATTTTGACGATTTGGCGCGGGCGGAAAAAACTCTCGCTGTTTCAAAGCGTGAAATTGAAGCAGTAGCAAGTGGATTTAACGCTCTCACCAAAACTCCCGGAACGGCGAGCGAACAAATCCCAATCGGTTTTTAACGAATATGACCGTTAGACTTAGCCCAAAGTCGCCAATCATAAATTGGAGTGAATCAGCCAAACCGTTTGGCGAAAAGCTTCATCAGGCGGTTGAGTATCTCAAATTCAGAGCGCGAAATTTTAATGCTCTGGCGGCATATCAAACCGTCGAAAAATTTGTCGCCGAGCAGCAAAAATATCTGCTTTTTCGCCAATTTTTCCCCGATGAGTGGAATCGCTCGCAGACCAGCCTTTTCAAAACGGGAGTTTACGAAAATTACACTGAAAGAACCAATGAATTTTTTGAACTCGTCAATGAACATCTCTTTCCAATTCTGGGCGGTTGGTATCAAGAGCCGGAGGCGGATTTTGAAAATTTCAATATTTATTCGCTGAATGTGGATTTCTGCTGTGATGAACCTGAGTATGAATATTTGCAAGTTTCTTACTTGGCGGCGTTACTGCTGTTCAGTCAGGCTGACGAACTTTGGGAGTATTTTGAGGAAAATTACAAATTAAATCAAGATGATTTCCCCGAAATCAACCGCTATTCATTCGATAAAATCTGGAACTTGCAAAAAACAGGAAGACTTGGATTATATCTCAATGTTTTTGAGGTGGTAGATCATTCAACCGGCACGCCGTGGCTTGATAACACGAATTGTCAGTATTACGAAAACTATTCGTGGGATGAAAACACGGTTCAATTTTTGAGCCAAAGTTACCGCCAAGCGCAGGAAATGTTGCAGAAAACCGAACTTCTTGACGAATTGATTGAGGCAAATCCGAAAGAAATTCTACTTGAGATGATTTCGCTCTGGAACACCGGACAAATTCCATCAGACAAAAATAAGCGGCGGACAAAGCGCGAAAACTAAGTTGGTAAAATCAGATGAATAATCTTTTGACATCACCGCCGGACGCGCTCGGAGCTTTGTATTTTCTGCCCGGGCAATATCTTTTCAAACGAATCGAAGGCGAGAAAGAAACCGCTAAAGCCTTGTCGAGTCAGCAAATCGCCCGTGCTTTTCGTGAATATCGAGTTGATACGGGCTGGATTACCCGTAAGATTTTGCGATACCGCGAAGAACCGGAAGGCAATTACATTCTCTCTTTTGAAACCGCCGGAATGAGAACGATTTTTGTCGAAACAGAGAGCGGCGAAGTTGCGGAAATCACGATTCCTTTGCCGACTCTGATTTTGTTCGGTCGCCGAAACGAATTTTATCTGTGGGCGGCGAAAGAGAAAAATCTAAGTCCAAAAACCAAACTTTTCGTTGCGCCGCTACCCAATATCGGAGGCAATTCGAGCGGCAAAATCTGCTTCGGCAGTAACGAAGTTCCCGAAGCGCGAGTCGAAACGCTCGATAAAGTTTGGAATCTGATCTTTAACGCACCTTTTAACCGTGACCATTCAGCCCAAAAATGCGTTTCCGAACCGAAGGATATTCGGCGGCTTTTGTTCGCTTTGGCAAAGAAAAATGCCAAACGATTTCCTAATTCGGAGCTTTTGGAAATAAACGCCACGATTGAGGATTTATGGGCGCAAGCCGTCGAAAAGAATTAAATCCTCTAATTTCTAAAATATATGCAAAACAATTTGAAAGTGTTACCTTTCGTCCCGAAATTTGTCGAACATAAAATCGCATCGTCTGAAACGCAAAATATTACGGCAGTAATGTTTGAGTATTTGATGGCAGGAAACGGTCTGTTTATCCGCGCCAAACGTCGTGAATTCTCCGTTTGTTTGCCAGTGTGTCATGAACCGATTAAAGGTTTGCCCGAAGTAAAAAGCGGAATCGTCTGGCATAAACCACGAATTCCGGCTTACGTCTGGCACGAAATTTTGGAAAATGCACGCGCTGGTAGCGATTCTATTCAATTTCGAGAAGATGTTTATGTAGTTTTTTGGCACGAAGCAACGAGTCAGTGGTGCTGGAAAAACATCGGCAAAGAAAGAAGTTGGGCGAGAACCATCGCTGATGACTCTCTTAGTGAATACGGCGAGGCTTGTATCGAACTGCACACGCACCCTGACGGCGTGATTCATTTCAGCAGTGCCGATGACCGCGATGAAAGCGGCAAGTTCCGTATTTTCGGAATTCTGATTGATATACATTCCCAAAACCCGAAAATTCGTTTTCGCTGCGGAGTTTATGATTATTTTGCCCAAATTCCGGCAGATTACATTTCCGAAATGCCGGAAGTAGTGCTTGATTTGAATAGATACGAGCAACTTATCAAAAAGGCGGGCTATGAATCTTGATTTGAGTTTTGCGCGAAGTGCGCGGGTTTTGCCGAAGGAATTTAACAAACTGAAAATCTATCTCATCGGTGCGGGCGGCACGGGTTCTTTCGCGGCGATGAATTTGGCGCGGATTATGTTTGAACTTCGGCGCATCGGCAAAGCAATTGAAATGACCATTATTGACGATGACATCGTGGAAGCTGGCAACATTCCGCGCAGTAATTTTTGTGCGGCGGAAATCGGCAGATTCAAAGCGCAAACTTTAGCGGAGCGAATTACGCTGGCTTGGGGACTGGAAGTTTCTTACGCTATTGATAAACTGAATTACGATAAACATATTAAACCGAACCGCAACGGCTTTAAGGAATTAACGATTTTGGTCGGCTGTGTGGATAACTATCTTGCAAGACGTGAAATCCACCGCTCACTTGAAGAGTCAAACAAATACAACTCACAAAATGCGCCCGACTGTTGGTGGATTGATGGCGGAAACGGTAAATTTTCGGGACAGGTTATGATCGGTTCAGAGGTGAAAAAGGAAAAATCAGAAAATCACTTTACGACTTCGACAATATGCAAAAAATTGCCTGCGCCAACGGTTATTCATCCCGAACTGCTCGAAAATCAAGAAATTCCAAAGCCGCGTGAAACTGCGGAAAGATTAACCTGTGCTGAACGAATCAGACGCGGTGAGCAAAGTTTAAATATCAACCAGCGCGTTGCTGTTGAGATTGGCGAAATGCTGACCGAATTATTGCTGACAAATTCATTACGCCGTTTTGCAATCTATTTTGACCTTGAATCCGGCACGAGCCGTTCAATTTACTGCACACCTGACAGTTTATCCGAAGCCGTCAAACAAGCCGAGATAAGCAAACCGAAAACAAAACGCCGCCGTTATGCAAACGCAACCTAATCTTTATTCCCGATCCAATCTTTACGGGATGCTCGCCGCCGCTTTAATTAAAAAGAAACCGTTGCCATCCGATGATTGGAGCGTGGTCAAACTCGATGAAGAAGTTACCAGTGCCGGAAAGGAATATAATCCTGACCTTTTTGCCCGACACCACGATGCACTGATTACTTGTGTTTTTTATCTGGTAGATTTTGCCAGACGGATGCCCGAATGGATCAATCTTTCGACTTCAAATCAGCGTGTCTATAAAATGTGCGGCGAACTTGCCGACGAAATCGAGCAAATAACATATGAGCCAGATTCAGTAATTGCCAAACACGGCAAATTGAAAAGTTGGCTCAAAGCAATTTTGGCGGTTCAGACTTGCTGGATTTACCGCGAAGAAACTGAAAGAGTGATTGCCGAAAAGGAAGAAGCAAAACGCCTTAGTCGCACCAAACAACCTGTTAAAAACAATAGTCTTGAAACAGATTCGCAAACGGACAAATGGCAATCCGACTTGGCGCGTTCGATCTTTCTAAAAGTGAGCGGCAAATCAACTGAAAATTCATCCGCCCAACTGAGTTTATTCTAAACCCCACAAATTCAAAATTTATGATGGAATTACTACCTGCCGAACTGCAAAATCAGTTGCCCAAACTCTACGAACAAGAGGGAACTGAGGACAAAATCGTTTACATCAAATACTTTTTTCCCGCCGGAAATTGGACTTGGTTTGTCATCGAAGGCGAGCCAGAGGGCGATGATTTTTTGTTTTTCGGTTACGTCATCGGGCTGGATAAAGAATGGGGCTATTTTACTCTCAAACAACTCGAAGAAATAAATATTCACGGATTAACCGTTGAACGCGATTTGTATTTTAAACAGGAAGAATTCAGTAGTTGCTTGAGGCGTTGGAAATTAGAGCGTGGTGGCTGATAAAAAAATAAGCGGTTGGCAAATATCGGCTAATAATCGGTTTTTTATACTTATGAACACAAATCAAGAAGTTTCGTCAAATAGTCCGTCGGCAAGCTCAATTCTGAGCAGTTTTTTAGGCAAGAAAAAAGTTATCAGCGAAGAAAAAACTGAAGTGATTTCCGAGCCAGTATCAGAAGCGAAAGCTTCGCCGGCGGCTGAAATCTTAAATCGCCTAAACACTAAAAAAGAGAAAGCCGCAGTAAATTTGGGCATCACGACGGCTGAAGTCGAAACGATGCCGTTTGATTTATCGCAACTTGAAACCGAAGGCATTTTTCTCAATGTTGATTGTCGGGGTTTCAGCACTTTGGAACGCCAGATCGAATGGAAATCACTCGGAGTTGAACTGCCAACGCAAGGCGCGGTTAAATTGAGTCCGCCGCGTGTTGGATTGCTTCCTGATAACTATCGTCGAAAACTGATGCGTGCCAGCAGTCAAGCTCATCACGCGCTCAACAAATTCAGTTTTCGCTTTACTCTATGCGAAACCGTTTGGGGAACGAGCGAATATAAATGGATTCCGTGGAATGCTTTTGAGAATTTTGAAGCTGAGTATAAACGAGCTTGTGAAACGCTCTCAATAGCTAAAGCAGAAGTTTTAGCAAATTACGATGAAATTTTGCTCACCTTACGAAAAAGTTTTGCTGATTTAGCCGAAGATTCCGCCAAACGCCTTGATGCAACGCTGGAAATTCCGCTTGAACGTGAAGAATTTATCGCCAACGTCGTTGCCCACGCACTTGGAATGATTCCGACGAGGGAAATGATTCGGGACGGATTAACGATCACGATGAAACCAAAAGTGATTGTTTTGGGTTCGGAAATGTTGGCGGAACAGCAACAGGCAAAAACCTTGCATCTTGAAAACGCCAAAATTGAAGTCGCCCATCAATCTGTGCGCCTTGAACTTGATTCAAAAACACGAATTGAACAATTGAAAATCCATGATTTTGAATTTGAACAGCGACGTGAACGCGAAGTCAAAGAACGAATTCGCCAAATGAAAATCGAAGCTGCAAAAGATGCCGCAAACGAAGCGATTTCGCCGATCAAAGAAGGACTCGACCAGATCACCGCCAAAATCTTTGAAGCCGCGCAGGAGATGGCACAAAAACTTCAGACCGCCGATTTCGTTCCCGGCGCACTCGCCAAACGTGCGCGGCAGATGTGCGAATGGTATCGCCTAATGAATTTTACGGGCGATTCTTCGTTGGAGGAAGTTTTGGAAAGATTACAGACAGCAGCAGGAACGGAAGCCAAACACCGTTCACGAGTAGAAATGCAGTCGGCTCTCAATGATGTTTTGCGGGCAACGAGTCTGCAATCAAAACGTCTGCTTGATGAAGACCGACTCTCAGCATTGGAAATTTAACTTCATCTCAAACCTATGCCGACAATTATCCGCGCTGAATACCTCAGCTATTACAACTCGTTGCGGAACAACGATAAACTTTTCAACATTTTTCTCATTCAGGAAGATAACGAAACTTTCAGTTGTTTGACCGAGAACGGACGGCGGGGAAGTAGTTTGGTGCGCCGCACCGTTTGCGAAAATGTGCGGCGCGAAATGGCGGAAAGAAAGTTTTGGGAAAAAATGCGTGAAAAACTAAATCACCGTGATACGCCTTATTCAAATGAAACTTCCGGCAGCAATTACAGCCAAATCGCTTCTCAATATGCGATTAACTCACAACTAAACAATTCATTAATAACAAATGAACTCAAAAAAGATGAGCCGAAAACAAAAGTAATTGCTTTTCCGGTTGAGAAAAGTCAAAGCCAACCTCCAAAACCAACCACGAGCGGAATTCTCAACAGCAATCAATTGGACTCATTAGAAATTTAGCTATTTTTTCTCTAACTTTATTCTTCAACAGGCGGTTCTTGAATGGTTAATGACAATTTTTTCCCGAAAACGATTAAACAGGTTGTTTTAAGCGATAACCAAAAACCCGAAGTCATCGAAGTTCCGTTTGAGTTGGCAAAGTGGGTAAATCCGAATCTGCTGAGTGAGTTCGGACTTGAAACGGTTAGTAATGCCGTTTCCAATCTGCAATATTCTTTCCGCGAATTACGAGAAATTAAAAATGTTACATCAAGAGGTTTCAAACTTTTAGAGATGTATCCGGTCAATTCCTTTTGGTTTAAGACTTCCGAAACGAAACAAGTTAAAGACGGTTACAGTTGGAAAACGGAAACGACAGAAAAATATGTTTTTTATGTTCCCGGAAATCTAAAGTTCGGAGAAATTTTCCGCGAATGTTTGTTTCTGCAAAGCCCTTTGTTAAGAGAATTTACCGTAAAAAAAGAAATCGTCTTTGATGTCGAAAAATTCTTAAATGAGTCGGTTAATTTGATGAAAGATGTTCCCGAAGAACTGAGAGATTTGACCTTAAACGAAATTGCCGCTTTGCCAAGCCCTTATCGAGTAACAGTTAATTCTCCAAAACTTAAATGCTATTCGCCCCACACCAGCTTTGAAAATTACGAATTTTATTTTGAACTCGAAAAAGAAACGGGGAGAAAAATCAATTCGCTTTATATTCCCTTTCAAGCCTACAAGCGACGAGATTTTTCATTGGTCGAAAAAAGGATGAAAGACTATTTGACGTTTTATCTTCACTCCGAAAGATTAGCGCAAGAAAATCTTGACGAAATTCTAAATCATCCTTTGGCGAAGGAGTTTCGGCAGATTGTTTTTGAAAACTGAATCTGATCAAACAAGTAGATTGTCTTCAGAAAAAAAAGCGGTAAGCAAGTTGTGTCAATTTGGATTCAACCGACAAATCTTCTATTTATGAACGAGCAACAAAACTCAAAAAGCATTGAAACATTCTTAACCGAACTCGACGTGCGAATCAGAGCGCGTTATCCGCTGATTGCCATCAACACTTTTGAAGAAGATCGCGTGCGCGAGAGCCTCAAAGATTTGATGTGCCGTGATAAACACAAGGAAAAACCGCTTTATTTCTGGAGTCGCCCGTCTGGTCTGCAAAAGATTTATGAACAGCAAAAAGGAATTTTGACGCGAGCCGAGGAAGTTTCAGATACTCAAGAACCGGAAAGCGTGCTGAGTTTCATTGCCGAGCAGAAAAACGGAATTTTTCTGCTGTGTGATTTTGCGCCATACATTACACCTTACGGGCAGGAAGATGCTGTGCTGGTTCGTTCTTTACGGGAAATTGCGTGGAAACTCAAATCTACCAAATCAACGATTTTGTTTGTCGGACCAAACTTTCCCGATTTGAAAACTTTGGAAAAAGAAGTTACCCAAATTGAACTCGAACTGCCGCAAGAGACGGAAATTGAAGATTCGATTGAACTCGAACTCGAAAAATTCAAAGAAAACGGCTTACAAGTTGATTTGAGCGGGTCGGCGAAAGAAAGATTATTGCAAGCACTTCTCGGTTTGACAGGTGGAGAAATCAGCAATGTGATTGCCAAAGCGGTCATCAGTTCGCGCGGTCTGAATGATGATTCGATCAAAATCATCCTCGAAGAAAAGAAAAATGTTATTCGCGGCAGCGGCTCACTAACTTATGTTCATCCTGAACCGGCGAACAATTTAGGCGGTTATAAAGAATTGCGGGCGATTTTGGAACGTGCGGCGCACACTTTTAGTCCGCAAGCCAAAGCACGCCACGTTGAACCGTGTAAAGGAATATTGCTGGTCGGTCTTCCCGGATGTGGTAAAGATTTGTGCAAAAGAGTCGCCTCAAGCATTACTAATCGCGCCCTGCTCGACCTTGATTTCGGCTCAATTATGGGCGAAGGTGGCGGTGTTATCGGCTCATCTTCAATGAGCATTAAACGCGCTCTTTCGATTGCCGGAACGATTAAAGGAATTTTGGGAATTTCGGAGTTTGAAAAGGCGGTTTCCGGTATGAAGTCCTCGAATAAAACCGACGGCGGCGAAACGGCACGGACGATTTCTTATCTACTTAACTGGATGCAGGACAACAAAGACGTGCTTGTTTTTGCGACTGCCAACGATGTCCGCGAGTTGGAAAGCGAGCAATTCCGTATTGGCAGATTTTCTTACATTCATTTTGTTGATTTGCCAACCGATGAAGATCGGCTGGAGATTTTCAAAGTCCATTTGCACAAACGCACACTCATTTCAGATCAATTTGATTTAGATAAATTGGTTGATAAATCAAGTGATTTTAGCGGCGCGGAAATCGAAGGCGCGGTCAAAGACGGCGTATTGGAAGCCTTTATTGACGGCGACCGTGCGGCGGAAACGAAAGATATTTTGAAAGCTATCGAAGGCATCACGCCGACGGCGCAAATGATGAGCGAGAAAATCGAAGAAATCCGCAAATGGGCGCGAAATAATATCAAAGGTGTCGGCGCGGCTGTCAATCACTCGGCTTTGACGGGAAACGGTTCGCGGGCTATTGAAATTTAACTAAAAAAGTTTTTGGAGAACTATTTATGAGCAAATATATGTCTTTTGAATCGGAAACCTTTACTAACAAGGAACTTCTGGTCGAAGCCTTGAAGGAAATGGGTTTTGAAAACATCACGATTGGAACAGACCTTCTGCTTCAAGGCTATGATAAACGCGACCAAAAATTGGCGGATGTTATTATTCGTCGTGATTCGGTCAAATCGCATCGGCTTTTGGGTGACATCGGTTTTCAGAAAACCGCCAAAGGTTATTCGCTGGTGGTTGACGATATGGATTTGGATTACCGATTAGGACGCGACTTTTTGAAGCGTCTGCAAACGCAATATCACGAAGCGACCGCCAGAAAAATGGCGAAACGGCTTGGCGGCTCGCTCATCAAGGAAACAATCGGAAAAACCGTGAAAATCAGAGTCAAATTTTAGGAGAAAATAAAAATGCCGGAAATCGAATTTACAATTGATACCGAAACAGGAAAGTGCGAAACCGAAATCAAAGGTATCCAAGGCGCGGCTTGTGAAAAAGCGGCGAAGGAGTTGAAACAACTTTTAGGAAATCCAACCGTGGATAAAAAGACGAAGGAATTTTACGCCAAACCGGAAGTCAAACGTCAAATCAGAGGCAAGTAATGGCGGAAATAGTTTTTATTCTAGAACCGGATGCAGGACGCGTTACGGTCGAATCGTCAAACGCTGATGTTAAAATTACCAAAGAAATAAACAAGGATTTGGGACATGGAATTACTGTTAATTGCGCTCGTCCGAAACCTGAGATTGAAAAGTCTTTAATCGAAACCAATTCTCAAAAGTCTGAAACTCGTTCACAAAACGAATCAATTTATCTCTACCGAATCTATCATCATTCGACGGTTGACGGACCGGGACGGCGGAGCGTGATTCAGATTGCGGGCTGTTCGATTCGCTGCGTGGGCTGTTATGTGCCAGAAACGCACGAAAGAGCGAACGGAAAGCTCAGTTCAATTAGCGATATTGTCAGCGAAGTTGAAAAAAGAAGCGGCGAACACGATGGCGTAACAATTTTGGGCGGCGAACCGTTTGACCAGCCGGAAAGTCTGAAAGTATTAGTCGAAAGACTCAAGGCGAAAAGTTACCACTTGGTTATTTACAGCGGATATACGAAGGAAAGTTTGCTTGCTCGTGAATCTGAAAGCGTCAACCGAATTTTAGCCAAAACAGATTTGCTGATTGATGGTGCGTTTCAGCGCGAACTTTCGCCAAACGCCGGAGAATATCGCGGCTCAAGCAACCAAAGATTGATTTTACATCCCATCTCAAGGCAAAAAAATGAGCGGTAAGCAAAAATTCGTGAAAAGTGAAGATTACGAAGAAAAACGAAAAAAGTCAGAAGCGGAATTTATCGAATTTATCGAAATTTGTCTTGATGAAGGCTGGTCGCCGACGAAATGCCCCGAAGGTTGTCCGGTCGAGCCGGATGGAGTTTGTCCGCATGGATACAAGAGCATTGTGCTTGAACTCGGTTTTATTGCGGACGGGAGAATAAACAGGTTAGCAATACAAAATTATGGAAGCAATTATTCACGCTAAACAACTTAAAGAACAGGTCGGAGCATTGCAGGGCATTTTTGCCCGCAAGGAAACGATTCCGGCTTTGGGAAAAATAAAAATTGATGCAAATTCCAACGGCGCGTTTGTAATGACCGCCACGGATTTGGATATTTCGCTCATCATCGAGCAGGAAGTTGATATTTTGCAGTCAGGTTCGATTTGTCTTTCGGGTAAAAAACTGGGCGAAATTACGGCGGGACTCCCGAATGAGCCGGTGCATTTGAAACTTGATAAAAGCGGCGCAAGAGTCGAATTTCAAGCCGGACGATTCAAGAGCAAATTAAGCGGCACGGACAGCGATACTTTCCCGGAAGTTCCGCGTGTCAATGCCGAAAGTCTGAAGATTCCCGCGACGGTTTTCTACGAAGGTTTGCGGCGGACGATTTTTGCCGTTACTGAAGACAACAAGCGGTTCACGATTAACGGAATTTTGCTCGTGTTGGACAATTCCGGTTTGAAAATGGTCAGCACCGACGGGGCGCGACTTTGCTGTTTTCAGACTTCCGCTGCAAACACCAATCAAAATCTCACCTGCTTAATTCCGATTAAAGCCGCCCGCGAACTGAAAACCTTATTGGCAAGTGAAATCCGAAGCAATCAAAAAATTGACCTCAAAATCAAGAAAGGCAACCAGCTTGAATTTGAAATCGGCAACAAATTGATGACGGCGCGGGAAATTTCGGGTGCGTTTCCGAATTGGGAAATGGTTATCCCGAAAACCTTCGAGTTTTTCGCTGAAACGAAAGCAAATGAATTAAAAGATGCTTTAACCCGTGTTGGCGTGATGGCGGATGACGCGCATCGGCGGATTGAATTTATCTTCAACCAAAACAAACTGACGCTCAAATCCGAATCGGCGGAAACCGGAAACTCGACCGAAGAAATAAACTGCACGTTTCAAAGATTAAACAACGCCGAAACCGAAACAAGCGAAATGGCAGACGGTTGGAAGATTGCCTTTAATACCAAATATCTAATGGAGTTTTTGGCACTTCAAAACGCCAAACAAAACGAATCGCGGGTCATTTGGAAGTTCGGCTCGAATGTTTCGCAGACTCTTTTGACTTTTGAAGGCGAAGAGCGATTATTTTCTTACGTTTTAGTTCCGCTCAAGTAGTCGCTACATCTCCATAAATCATCAAAATAATGGCACATATTATCGAAGTTATCAGAAATTCCGAAGCTGAAGCGCGTTCATTTCTGGATGCGCTTTACTACTCGGATTCGGTTTCGGCAATCGGTTTTCGCATTTGTGGAGAAACAATTCGCGCGGTTGCCGTGAATTGGGACGAAGACGCTTCGAGTGAACTCGACGAGCAAATTTCTGAAATGATTTCCAAAGATATAGAAAGTGATGAAGATTCGGATGAAATTTCAGCTTACTGCCGTATTTTTCCCGAAACCGTTCCATACAATCCCGAATGGCAAGCCGAATAATCGAAAATGAAACCTCTCCAACACGCCCAAATTAGTGCCAAAAAATACGGCGGAAGCTGGTCTGATTATATCGAACTGCACAGTTTTCTCGATTCAAGTAAAGCGACTTGCGCCCATTTCAAACACCGATTCTTATTGCATCACGCGGAAGGAATTGAATTGGCGGTTCGCTTGTTTGGCGATCAGATAATTAACAGCAAAGGACAAACAATTCCGATTCGCCAAGTTTTGACTGACCATTTAATTGAAGATGTCGGAAAAATTGTTTCTATCGAAGATTGGGCAAATAGTTTAATGCCAAAACTAGACACTTCATTTTACAAATTTTTAGCGAAAAAACGTGAACAGATCGAAAACGATTTGATAAAAGGCGAAAGGGCATTGTTTCGAGCGTTTAGTCTTCAGGAAAAAGACATTTCGGAAATTAATAATTTTCTTCGCTTTCCGCTCCAAAATTCTACAAATCCTATTGCACTACTTTTTTCGCATAATTCGTTTTCTATTTTTCTTGCCGAAAAGATTTTCGGATACGCTCTTGTCAAAAACGGCGAAGGCAGAAACTCGAAACAAATCGTGGCAACACGCGAAGTTTTTGAGCGATTGATTTATCTAAGAATGAAGGCAATTTTTTCTCCGGCGGACATTATTGCTCGCACGGCTGAAGCTGATTGGATGCGCGGAAAATATGCAAAAAAAGCGGCTAACAATACCGCAGATTAGTTGGAAATTGCCGGATTGGAGAACAAGATGTTTCGCTTTTTAACCAAAGACGAAGAAGTAACATTCAGGCGTTGGGCGCGTGATAATTACACGCCATTCACCGAAATTAGCGATTTGTGGCATCCGGCTGTTCAGGATGAATGCCGTAAGATGTGCGAAGAAAAACAAATTCATTTCCGCTCAGAAATTGGCGGTATAAGTGAAGAACAGACCAATAATTAAATATGATAAATACAATTTCATGCACGCCGGATGAAGCCAAAGACTTAATCAACCAACTTTGCGGCTTGCAAATCAGCTTTATGCTCTGGGGCGCAACCGGAGTCGGCAAATCCGAATGTGTCCGCCAGCTTGCCGCTGAATTAAGCGCTGAATTGCGCGACATTCGGCTTTGCCAAAAAATGCCGACTGACATCGGCGGACTGCCCGCGCTTGACCACGAAACGAAACAGACGGTTTTTTATCCGCCCGCATTTCTTGCGCCGTCAGTTGATAAAAAGCCCGTAGTTTTGTTTTTTGATGAAATTTCGCTCGCGCCCGATGATACAAAAGGCGCGGTTTTAGGCATTTTGGAAGAACGCCGTCAAGGTGAAATCAAAATTCCCGACGATTGGATTGTTGTCGCGGCGGGCAACCGCCCGGAAGATATGGCAAATGCAAGAGGTTTGGGCGCGGCGGCGAATCGCCGGTTGCTTCATATTGTCATCGAACCGCAGCTTGAAGCAACCATCAATTATTTCATCAAAATTAGTGTTATCCCTGAAGTTCTCGCCTTTTTGAAAGTTTTCCCGCAACATCTTTCGGGCGAAGAATCCGCACGGACGCAAAAACACGAGCTTTACCCGCGTCCCGCATCGTGGAAAAAAGTTTCGGATGTTTATGACGCATTGCGAAAAACCGATAAACATTTACGCCAAATTGCCATTGCTGGAATCATCGGCGATTCGGTCGCGGCGGAATTTATGATGTTGGCGGAAGAAATCAAAAATATGAAGTCGGTGGATGAACTGCTCGAAATTCAGCGCAAATCGCCTAACAAAATCGGCAGGCACTTACCTTCAACTCTCAACGGTTTATATGCGCTTTCCTTTGCCATTTCGACCAGTGCGACAGAAGAAACGGCGGTGGAACTGCTTGAACTGATTAACCGTTTTGACGAGCAAACAGGCGAACAATTTTCGATACTGCCGATGCGAGATTTGCAAACGATGGCGGGAAGTCTTTTGCTTGATAAAATCTGGAAAGAAGGCTGGAAAGTCGAGAATTCACAAGCATTTTGGAATTACAATAACAAACGGGAAGCGATACAACAAAAGGTAAATAATGAGGTTGAAACGGAAAAACAATTGACTCAAACCTCTTGATTTACTAAAAACCCTTAATTTTATAAAAATGAAAACAAGATTAAGCCGCACCGATTCGCGGCGGATGCGCCCTGATTTGGAAGCGGCGATTGAATATTTGCCGGGTCTGGCAAGTCTTGCACTGTGGTGTAATTTTGCCGACACGGATGAAGATGCGATTGCTTTCACCGACGGAAACACAATTTACGCCGGAGCAGGATATGAAAATTTTTCCGAAAAAGAGCGAAGATTTATTTGTCTGCACGAAATCTTACATCTCGCGCTTTGTCATCCGAACAGATTTCTGACCTTGGAAAAACAAGATGTCGGGTTTGATCCGAACCTCTTAAATATTGCCGCTGATGCGATTATTAACAAATCTCTCGAAAATCTGACTGGGCTGAAAACACCGGCGATGGCGTGGACTTTGGAAAAAATCTGGCAGACGCTCGAAAAAAGCGAAGACACAGTAAATGCGGCGCGAAATGACAAAACTAAAGCAAGCTATTCCTACAGCAGTTATTCTTCAACCCGCAAAATCGCCAATTTGACGCGAACTATATTTACCGAAGCAAGCCGTTGGTCGTGCGAAGAACTTTATTATTTTCTCAAAGCGCAAACGAAAAGTATTACCGGTTTTATTGAGATGCTTCTCGCAAATTATGAAAAAGACGATTTGGTCGGCGATTTGTTACGTTTGACTTGTGGAAAAAATGAGAAGGCGAATTATGACGAAACCATTGAAACAAAACGAAATTGGCAACAGCGTTTATCACTTCTCAATGGCACGATGCCAGAACTTTTGAACAGACTCGCCGGCGAATTACCAAAAACGGAAACGCCTTGGGAGCAAATTCTTCGTTCTTTGGTGCAGACGGCATTTCAGGAACAAACCGTCAAAAATTATTCGCGCCCGTCAAGACGTTGGCTTTCGATGGAAAGAGATTATCAAAAATATGCCGGAGTAATCTTGCCATTTTCGCCCGATGAAATGAAAAAACGTGGAAGCCGTCTGGCAGTTGCGCTCGACACCAGCGGTTCGATTGACAGTGGACTTTTGGGAAGATTTTTAGCTGAAATCGCCTCGCTTTGTGGGTTAAATCAAAGAAACCTAGTCTTGCTGATCGGCGATGCGGAAGTTCATCAAATTGTTGAAATAGAATGGCGCGAAGCGGGAAACGAACTTAAAGGACTTGAATATACGGGCGGTGGCGGCACGGACTTTCGCCCGTTGATAAAAGCTACCGCCGAATTTGCGCCTGATGCACTTATTTACTTGACCGATTTATTTGGGGAAATGGGCGATGAGCCGGATTTTCCGGTAATTTGGGCGACACACGGAATCGCCGGAAACGCGACGTGGGGCGAACAAATCAAACTGAAGTAGTTTTTTGTCAGATGAAACTTTCCGAACTAAGACAAAAATACATAATCGCGCCGAAACGCCCGAAAGGTTTGCGGTTTTTTGATGAGTTAGGCGATGAAGCGAAAGAATTTGCCATTGAAAACGAGAAAAACAGCGGACAAAGATTCGATGAGACAGACGCATCTTTTTTAACTGAAGATTTTCAGCATCAATTAAATGAAAAAGGTTTTGAAGCCGTCAAAGTCTTTTGGAGTTTGGGTTATTGCCAAGGCGATGGCGTAGCGTTTTACGGTCGAGTTTATGCGGATGATCTCAAAGTTAAAGATAAAAACGCCAGTAAACTAATCGAAAGGTTAGAAATCGCAGGCGATGAAATTTCCATTGAAATTACCGGAGCAAACGGCTGGTATCATCACCGTAATTCAATGACGGTTGAAATTGATTTTGAAAATGAAACGGACGATGAAGATTTGCCCGCCCGTCTGAAAATTGCGCGTCCCGTTTGGCGCGAAGATTTTGAAAGATATCTGTCTGAAAAAGTTAAAGAAATCAGTAGCGAGTTGGAAAAATCGGGTTATGCCGAAATTGATTATCGCTATGAAGATGAAACTATAAACAGGGATTTAAGCGAAAGAGAAGACCTTTACGAAAAAGACGGAACGCGGGTGATGTCGGAACACGAGTTTGAAAATTGGAAAAAATTGGAAGTTTTATGTGGCAAAGCTGTTGCTCGAGTCTGATAATGAGTAGAACTTTAAACATAATAAAATGTTGGACTTAAACGTAATTACAGGTGGACGGAAAAACCAATTTATCGAAGTTCAAAGCATCCCAGAGAAATCAAATATAACTACACTCAAAGGAAGTTTTTCAAGTTGTAATAACACCTATAAATTCGAGATAAAAAGCGACGGATCAGGGAAAATATTTTGTCCCGAATCATTTTCCGATGAAGAATTCACGCACGAAATCGAAGTCGAAAAACTTGCGGATGAGATTAGGGAAGCGGTTAATTCCGAATTTAGACAACAAACGGAAATAGGTATTATCGAATCTTCGGAATTTAACAATATCGTTGATGAAATCACCTCTGAAAAACTCGAAGAATTTTTTTGGGAAGAAATTAACCAGACTTTGGAAGACCATTTCTTCCGCTCGTTGGATGATGAAAGCGAATGGGGCGAAGCAGTTCGTTGTGAATTCGGCGATGAAGGCGAGTTTGAAGAATTTTTAGAGTTATGCGTTTTGACGGAAAAACACATCCTCAATTTTGATGATTATCTGATTATTTATACGGAAACCGATTGCGATGAAGCAGGCATCAGCGAAAATGGTGATTATTCGGAGCGGCTTGCCGAACTGGTTGAAATCGCCTGTCAATATTTCAAACCCGTCGGGCATCGTTATGATTACAATGACGGATACTATGACCGTTATTCGGGATATTCGATGTCCTCCGAGTCAATCAATATTTCATTGAAAGATTTTGCAAAGACACCGGCACGCGAAAAAATGCTCGGAATGATTGAACTTCGCAAAAAACTTGACCTTATGAAAGTTGAAAACGAGAAAATAGAGCGGTTGACTTCCTTTTGACAATTCACAATTAAATGAACGAAAACATTTTCTGTAAACGGAATCCGGCGAAAACTCTTGCCGTTTCAGCCGCACCATTAAGAGAACTTTTGAATTTTCTGATTTACAATCAGAGAAGGGAATTGCTGACCGAACGGGCGCGGAAACAGCCTGTTTTGACTTTGCCGAATGTTCCTTCGGATGTTAAAGAATTAAAGCAATTTCTGAATGCCTCGCGGCTCGATAAAAACGGAAAATTGTATTTCGATTGCCGGGAAAGTAATCGGCACGTTGCCGTTTTATTGCACAATAACGGAGTGCAATTTTGGATTCATTATTTCGCTGGCGGCATCGGATTGGTCAGTTTGTCGTTTTTCAGCCAATTAGTTTCAGCCGAAGGCTCTTTAATGAATCAGACCAGAAACATCACGGCTTCGCACGAACATCAGTGGTTCACGCACGATTTGTCAGCCGAGTTTTTCGACGGCAATGTTTCCGAATCGCAAATTGTAAAATTAGGTGACTATTTCATTGAGATAGTTAATCCAACCCTTATCAGCCCTTATTCGATATATTTTGAACGAGAACAAACCAGTGAAACTTACAAATTTATTTCGGGTAGCCTTGAACGATTGGAAGAGATTTTGACTTGGGCGCGGTTTGTTTGCGAAGGATTAAAACTTGAACGAGAGCCTAACGGAAAAATTTATGTCAGCCCACACGCAACGATTCATTGCGGCAATGTCAAAGACAAGCCCGCTTTTGAACATTCGACGGAAATTTTTATGAATGCGGTCGGTTCTTTAGCTGTCAAAGAAAATGCCCCATACACGGTTTTGCGCGAAGGCTTTGGACGACGCGACCGATATGAATTTTTTGATTGGGAGCGCAGAAACAAGCACCGAATTTATCTGAATCTTGAAGAAAAAACCAAAGACGTTCCAGTGAGAGAAAAAATTGCTGCCCGAAAACATCTCAAGCACTGGCTATTGAGTAAAGAAAAAGAAGGCGAGCGACTTATTAAAACGTGGCAAATATGATCTTAAAAAACGTAACTATTCAGATGATTCTTTTGACTGCTACTTTCAGCCATTACTTTTGCCGCGACTTTTCAATACCTCTATTTTTGAAAATCCGAGCTGATTAGTTTAATTTCTTATTGATTCTAAATTGTATTATCAACAGGAATTGAAAAATGGAAATATTTGAAGATTACACAGAGCAGGAAAAATTAAAATTGGCAGGGTTCTTAACTCTCCAAATTGAAAATGTCTTAAAAAATCAAGGAATGCCGTTTAAGTTAATTGAGTTCTGTAAAATGATTTCAGGTTGTGAAACACCTGTGAAAGACAGGATGTTTATGGATATTTCATTTTTAGCCGGCTTCAATTGGCGAAAAAAAGACATCGTTGCTTTTCGACAGGGGATAGTTGATTGGCAAAAGGTTAATGGGGAATTCTTTACTATTGAAACAAAAGATAATAAGTTGTTTTCCTATAAAATTACTGAGAAATTCCAAGGTTTATTAGTGGCGGAATTGAAGAAACATTTTGGCAAATCTTGATATTAAAAAACTAATGCGTCCGATAATCAACTCTAAATTGTCCATCAATTAAAAATCAAAGGCTCAAGCAAAACTAGATGTGCAAATCTAATTTTAAGGAAAGAACTTAATTAATTTGAGAACATAAATAAATACAAAGTATTTAGCCGAGTGAAAAAAATTTATGGAGCGTTTTAATTTTGAATTGTTATCAGACGCAATTCTTTATAAATTATGTTGGTTTCTCCGAAAAGGGAATTCTGCAAAAAATAAAGACTCATAAACTAATTCGAGAAAATTACCAAAGAAATATGAGTTGAGTTTATAGACATCTAGTTCTGACTTAAGGTTTGATTTCTCTAATTCAGATGCCCCAAAGTTAAATTATCTAGTTCTGACTTAACCTTTCACTACCAATCTTTGTGATAAAGAAGCAAATTCAGATTAACTCGGATACTAAATATTGAAAGGATAATCTTAAATGAAAATTATCTAGTTCTGACTTAAGGTTTTTTACCAAATTATCTAGTTCTGACCTAAGAATATATCTAGTTCTGACTTAACCCCACCTTTTTTGGCAAAAAACGATACATTTTTCTCATACTTTTGAAGACATTTAAACCAAATTATCTAGTTCTGACTTAATCTTTTCAGATGATTATCTAGTTTTGACTTAACCTTAATACGAAAACCTCTAGTTCTGACCTAAGTTTTTCAAATTCCAATTCTAGTTCTGACTTAACCTTTGAGTAAAACATAAAGTTTTGACTTAATGTTTAAAACCTGCAAACTAATGAAAGTAATCGTTTTAACAGACTTTTTAAAATCCCTAGCCCTTTATCCCTTCTTATTTTAACCCTTTTAAAGAATTTATCCCTTGTCACCAAAGGACGAAAGTTCAGTCCTCGGTTTTTTTCTTCGGAAGATAGCGATTTTTATTCTGACGAAAAGATTTACCGCGAACTTCCGGCGTAAATTTCCTCATACTCGCATCCTTATTTGAATTTATCGCTTCATCAATAAAAGACTGATGATGTTTAATTTGAAAAACACAGTCTATCTTCTTATTTTTTCGCTTCGGATCAAAAACTTCTTTCACTTCATATGATAAAACTACCTTCGCTTCAACTAATTCTTCGAGTGCTTTCTTAACTTCAATCACCTGCAAACCCAAATTACTCAATTTCTTCAGCCCAAAGTCCCGGTAAATCGTGTTTGTCGAAATATGATAGACTTCGTTTTTCGCCGCTTGAGAAAAATTATGCGACATTCTTTTATGCAAAAGTCGGGCAATCGTCGTTTTATAACTCATCAACTGCTGATAATTAACTAAGCGAAAAGCATTTTTTTGAATACTCTCAGTAACGAGCGGAGAAAACTTGACAAATGTTACGCTCTCTTCATCCCGCCCTTTGAAACCATAGGCTTCAATCGGGTGAAAACCAACAGTTATATCTTCATCTTCACGAGTAACTTCAATCGAAACCGAAAATAACGTAATAATTGCTTCTTCAATTTGCCGATAATCATAAGAATGTCCGTGTTCTTCCAACTCTTTTTGCAAAGCAAACCGAGAAAAAACCACCGAAAGCTGTCCGTTTAAGTAAACTGCTTTCGCATTACGCCCATCTGCCGCCATTTTTCGCAGAGCATCCTCAACCATTTCTTCACGCTTGCCCGGAAAAGTATCTCTTTCAACTCCATTCGCATCCTTTATACGCGCCGGAGTCATTCTCAAACGATAATTGTTTTTGCGACAAACAAAATCCCGCTCAATTGTCTCCAAAAACTTACCTGAAATTCGATCCGGCTTGCCAAAAACAAACTTCGGCAAAAAGTCATACAATTCGATAGTATGAGAATAATCATCCCGATCATCTTCAAGCAAAGTAAACAAACTAAGTTGCGGATTCTCCGTTTCAACAAAGTCCGCAAATCTCTTTGTTTTTTTGTTTGATACCGACTTACTCACAAATCAACACCCTCCAGATAAATCATCAGTCATTAAAAATCAAATCAAAATCTAAACACAAATATCCAATCTAAGAGCTTTCAATCACTCATATTAAAAACAATCATTGATTTTTCAGTAAATGTAAAGCAAAAATAGTATTTCCATTACTGCTTTCAACAGATAAGTTGCCATTGTGCTGACTGACGATTTTATGGGCAATCGAAAGTCCAAGCCCAACACCTTTTTCTTTAGTCGTAAAAAACGGATCGAAAATTTTCGGCAAAATCTTTTCGTCAATTCCGCCACCTGTATCCCCAACTTCAACAACACAAGACTTACCGTTTTCAGAGGTGCGAAAAGCAATTTGTCCGCCGTTCGGCATCGCTTGCAGGGAATTGATTGCCAAATTTAGCAATACTTGTTTAATTTGTTCGCTGTCAATTAAAACTTCAGGCAGATTTTTCTGCAAATCTTTTTCGATTTTGACAGACTGAGAATTCGCCTGATTTTCAACGAGTGCGGCAACAGATTCGATGATTTTGTTCAAATCATTTAATTGAACGGACAATGTTGCCGGACGCGCAAAACGCAGGAATTCGCCAACGAGTTTATCAAGCCTTTCAACTTCTTTTTTGGCTAGATCGGCAAATTCGCGGCGCGGACTGTCTTTAGCAAGTTCATCTTCAAGAATCTCAACCGCACCTTTGATGGCAGCGAGCGGATTACGGACCTCGTGAACTATTCCGGCGGAAAGTTCGCCCAGAGATGAAAGTTTTTCGGCTTGGAGAAGCTGCTCGAAAGTTTTTTGCAATTCGTCGTAGGCTTTCTGACGTTCTTCGGCATTGCGTTCGGCTTTTTCCCGTGCTTGCTTCAAACGGTCGCCGAGTGCGCCCATCACGCCACCGACGAGATTGAAAATGACGATTTCGGCATATTGATTGATTGAATAATCAAAATGCCCGTGCTGCCAATGCAAAAAAATATGCGGCGAATAAACCACGGTCGTAAAAATCGAAGCGGCAAGACCTCCTCGCAATCCATAAAGCAAGGCGGCGGCGATGATCGGAATGTAGTAAAGCCGCTGATAGATTTCGTGCCAGACGACCTGATCGAGCGGTGTCAGAAAGTGCAAAACCGTAATCAGCACGATTATCAAACCGATTGTAACTTGCGGCAAAAAGCTTTTCATCAACAACTATTATACGCAAATCTAAGAGTTTTTCACTCTTTTGTGATTTCGGTTAAATCATAATTTACAGAATCACAAATTCGTAGCATAGCAACACTCAATCAAAACATTTCAAATCACTTTAGCTAATATCTCAAATTCACTTGACTCTAGAGTTAAGACAAGGGTTTATAATCTTTTTGATGAGTAAATCTGCGTTGCAAATCGGTGAATTGGCAAAACTTTCCCGCGTGAGCATTGATACGGTTCGTTATTACGAAAAGAGGAAACTTATTCGCAATGTTTCCAGAACTCAGGGCGGTTATCGGCTTTTTGATTCGCAGACGGTTGAGCAAATTACGTTTATCAAACAGGCTCAGGATTTTGGTTTTTCGCTCGATGAAATTAAAGATTTATTAGTTACAGGCGGGGCGGAAGAATGCCAAAGGGTAAAAGACTTATTACAGCAAAAACTTTCTGCAATAGATGAGCAAATTAGCAAAATGAAGGTTTTTAGAAAAACTTTATCAAAGCATCTGACCGCTTGTGAAACGGAATTGAGCCAAAAAGGAAAGAATGCAGTTTGCCCAGCATTTATCGAAATACATAAGAGGTAAGAAGTTATGAAAGAATCAGTGAAAAATTTATTTTTAGGAAGTGCGGTTATGACGGCGATTGCAGCAAGTTTATGTTGTGTTCTGCCTGTTTTGTCGGTGGCGTTAGGTTTAGGTGCTTTTGGTGTCGCTTCAACTTTTGAAACGCTTCGACCATATTTTTTAGTGCTGGCATTTTTGGCTTTGGGTTTTGGTTTTTATCAAACTTACTTTCGGCGTGAAAAATGCGAGGACGGTCAAGTCTGTGCAACCAAGCCCATCAGTCGCTTTAATCAATTTATTTTGTGGTGTTCAACTATTCTGATAGTCGCTTTTGCGACATTTCCTTATTATACGGGTTACATTGTTTCCGCTTTGAACCGCCAGCAACCGCCGACAACTGAGATAAATCAAGAAAATGCAATCAGCGAAAATGAAGCCGAGAAACCAAAAACGGTAATAATCGCAGTCGAAGGAATGACTTGCGAAGGTTGTGCGACACACATTAACCAAGAACTAAAAAAACTGAAGGGCGTAATTTCAGCCGAAGCCAATTATAAAAACAGAAATGTGAAAGTTATTTATAATCCAAAATTAGTAACGCTTGAGCAAATTAAAAAAGCCATCAGTGAACTTGGATATGTAGCAAAATAATCAGTTTATTTGTCGATTATTGGCGAATAAATGATAATAAAAAAATGAAATTTACTAATGTCTGTCCTATTTTCAGAATTCTTGATGAAGAAAAAGCAAAGGCTTTTTATGTTGATTATCTTGGATTTACCGTTAAGTTTGAACACCGATTTGCTAAAAATATGCCGTTATATATGGGCTTGGAATTGGGTAATTTTGAATTGCATTTAAGCGAACATACAGGAGACTGTTCGCCTCATAATGCGGTTTATCTTGAAATTGATTAAGGACTGAAAGAATATCACCAAACTTTATTGCAAAAAAATACTGAATTCACTACACCTGAAATCGAAGATAGCGGATTTGGAACAATTTGTTTGGATATTACCGACCCTTTCCAAAATCGTTTGAGTTTTAATGAACCCAACAAATAATAAAAGATATGGAAGATTTAGTTTTAGAATCAACAATTACTTGTCCTAAGTGTAGTTCTCAACAAACGGAAACAATGCCGACAAATTCTTGTGTATTTTTCTACGAATGCCCAAAATGTAAAGCCTTTCTTAAACCAAAGCCCGGCGATTGTTGCGTTTTTTGCAGTTATGGAAGCGTCAAATGTCCGCCGATCCAAGCGGGAACTCAAAGTTGTGGCTATCCATAATTTAATGTTAAAGGACGTTCAGTTCTCCTAAAATCTCAGCTATTGCAAACTGTTCAAGTTTGCTAAAGTAATCACTATTCATTTTTCTTCGTTGCTTGAACCGAACTTTTGCATCCGATAAATCAACGCGCTGCGTGTGATCCCCAAATAACGCGCCGTCTGTGATTGGTTGCCGTCAAAACGCTTCAAGGCTTCGCGGATAATTTCGCATTCGACCGCTTCCAGATTAATCGGCTCGGCGGGCAACGCAAACCAGAGATTTTCCGAATGTGTTTGCAGGTTTTTGACGTTTTCGGAAACATCCGTGAGCGACAGAGTTTCGCCGTCACATAATACAACCATTCTTTCGATGACGTTTTCGAGTTCGCGGACATTGCCCATCCATGCGTGATTAAAAAAAGCGTTGAAAACTTCGCGCTCCGGTTTGGGCTGTTTAATTTTATGTTTTACAGACAATTTTTTGAGAAAATGTTCGGTCAATAGCGGAATATCCTCGCGCCGTTCGCGCAGAGGCGGCAGACGAACAGGAACAACCGCCAGACGATAATACAAATCTTCGCGGAAATTGTTTTCCTTTATCAATTCCGTCAAATTATCATTGGTTGCGGCGATGATGCGAACGTCAATTTTACGCGGCGTGTTTTCGCCTAAGCGGGTAATTTCCTGTTCTTGCAAAACTCGCAACAGCCGTGTTTGCAACGGCAGCGGCATCGCGCCGATTTCGTCCAGAAAAAGCGTGCCGCCATTCGCTTCTTCAAATTTGCCTTTTGATTCAAAATTTGCGCCCGTGAACGCGCCGCGTTTATAACCGAAAAGTTCGGCTTCGATGAGGTTTTCTGGAATTGCGGCACAGTTGACCGCAATAAACGGTTTGTCGCGTCTTGCGCCCGAAAAATGGATGCCTTTGGCAATCAATTCTTTACCTGTGCCGGATTCGCCTTCGATCAAAACCGTAACATCCGTCTTTGAAACACGCTCGACGGTTTCAAGAACTTTCCGCATTTTTTCAGAAGTTCCGATGACATTTTCTAGCCGAAAATCTTCGTGAACCAAACGACGCAGACGGCGATTTTCCGCCAAAACCGCACCGAATTTCAAAGCCTTCTCAACCGTCATTAAAATCGCCTGCCGGTCAAACGGTTTGGAAATAAAATCGAACGCCCCGGAACGCATCGCAGAAACGGCAGTTTCGACATCGCCGAAAGCCGTAATCACGATAATCGGCGTTTCGCTCTGAATCGCACTTGCCCGCCCGATAAATTCCAAACCGGAAAGTTGCGGCATTCGCCAATCGGTAATCACGCAGTCGAAATCGTTACTGGAAAACATTTCCAAAGCCTGTGCGCCATTTTCTGCCGAAACAACCGAGTAACCCGCATCTTGAAGTTGAAACTCAAGCACACGGCGCAGGGAATCGTCGTCATCGGCAATTAAAATTTTTATGTCGGAGTTTTTCACTTAGCGGATTATTTTATTTGAAAAGTCAGCGTTGCCCACTTTGATTCGTAATTTATTTGCGGATCGTTGAGCGGTGTCATATTGATAAATCTGACATACCATTTGCCTGCACCGTCGAATTTGATTTTCGCTGTGCCGTTTTTGTCGGTGCGAACATTTTTGCCGACGATAAGTTTTCCGTCTGCATCCTCGCGCCCTGTCATTACAAATTGATTAACCAGAGGCTTTCCGTCTTTCAAACATTGAAATTCAAATGTATTACCGGTCTTTAACGAATAAGGATTCGTTACCGGCACGATTTCAACCGGATAGCCGAGCGCGGTTTTGTAATTATCGCTTTGTTTTCCGCCGACTTGAAAAATGATTTTGACGTGCTTGGCATATCTTTCGCGCACATTTTTGGTCAATTCTTTTTTGCGTTTTCTTTCCGCTAAAGTATCGGGAATGCCATCGTGCGACAGATATTCATTGAAATCCTTCGCTTCCAAATCAATTTCGCGCGTCATCGTCGAAAGTCCGACAACGTAATTTCCTTCCTCAGTCGGCTGTAAATTCAGGAAAGACGTTTTATCGTCCTTGGTAAAATCCGCCTCTTTCGGGTTCGTGCGCTCGCCTTTGGGCGAAACAACGCTGACATCTCTCATTCGCGCAAAAGTTACCGCGCCCTCGCTTGCTTGAAATGAACCATTCAAGATTTTGATGGAAATTTTATCATTAACCACAACAAAATAATTGTCGAGTTTTAAGAATAAGTCGTGCGCCAACGCCGGAACTGCCACCAACACACCAACCATTAAAAAAGCAAAAAATCGTTTCTTCATCGGATTCTCCATAAATTATTTGATTTCAAATGTTAAAGTCGCCCACTTCGATTCATAATTCAAGTTCGGGTCGTCAATTTTGACCATATTGATAAATTTTGCATACCATTTGCCCGCGCTTCCCAACTTGATTTTGATAATTCCTTTGCTGTCAGAGCGAAGAGCTTTTTCGGCGGCTAATTTCCCGTCCAATTCTCGTCCGGTCAAAACGGTCTGACCAACCAACGGTTTTCCGTCTTTCAAGCATAAAATCTCAATCGTTTGACCTTTTTTCAATTGATAGGGATTTTGCTGCGGAATCATTTCCACCGCATACCCAAGCGCAGTTTTATAACTGTCAGTCTGCTTGTCGCCAATTTGCAAAATCGTCTTAACATATTTTGAATAACGGTAACGGGCATCTTTATCGAGTTCTTTGTCGCGTTTTCTGTTCTCCAAAACATCGGGAATGCCCTCCAGCGTCAGATATTCATTAAATTCTTTCGCCGCCAGCGCGTTTTCGCGCCACGCCGTTGAAAGTCCAACGACATAATTACCAGATTCCGAAGGCTTGAAATTCAAAAATGCAGTCGTTTCGTTTTTGGTAAAATCTGCTTCTTTCGGACTTTCACGAACACCTGACGGCGCAATTACGATCACAAAAGTTAATCGCGCAAATGCAACCGCACCCTCGCTCTTTTGAAAAGTTCCGTTCATCACGCTTATCAAAATATTTTCATCTACTTTGGCGAAAAAACGGTCGGGCTTAAGAAACAAATCATGCGCGAAAACAGGCAAAATCAAAGCCGAACACAATAAAAGTCCCATCAAAAAATTTCTTTTCATCAAAAAATCCCTCCTTATTTTTTAGCTTTCAATAATCTGATCGTGCCGAACAAACTATTAAAATACTGCGTTTCCTCTGTTTCCCGAAAGCCCGCCTCAGACACCAAAGACGGCAAAAGACCTTTGAAATTATCTCCCGTAGTTTCCGCGCCGTCGAGCAGTTCGATTCCGCGTGAAGCAACCTTCATCAAATAATTACTTGGCAATCCCCAATCGGCAATGTGAAATTCGCCGTCTTTCTTTAAAACGCGAAAAACTTCCCGAAAAGTTTTTAATTTATTTTCCTGCGTCAAATGATGAAAAAACAAACTCGAAACTACGCGGTCAAAAGTTTCGTCCGCGTAAGGAAGTGCAGATGAAAGCCCTTTTATAAACTGAATTTCCGCGCCCAATTTTTTCGCTTTACTCTCAGCAATTTGCAAAACTCTTGCGTCGCCATCAATAGCAAAAACATTAGTCTGCGGAAAATTCTGTTTGATTAAAACTGTCAGCGTTCCGGTGCCGCAAGCCAAATCTAAGATATTTTGATGCGACTTAAATCCTGCTTGTTCTACTAAAGCCTTTTTGAAAACAGTTTCTCTCGTTGTCAGATGCACGACCGCATCATAAAAAGGCGTGAGCCAATCATAACCTAAAGCGGGAATATATTTTTCTTCTTTCATAATTTACTGCACAATCAACTTCCCACGAATCATATTCATTCCGCAAGCAAAGGTAAATTCGCCTGTCTTTTCGGGTGTAAATTCAATCGGCGTAGTTTTGAATGCCGGTAAATCTTTGGCAATCCCGAAATCACCGAAAACGACTTTTTCGCTACACGAAGAAGTTTCATCGCGGTAAAAATTGAGCCGCACCGGAACACCATTTTTGACAACAATTACATCGGGCGAATAACCGCCTCTGACCGTAACTTTTATCTCTTGAATGCCTGTTTCATTGGTTTCGGCGGACACTTTTTCACGCTCGCCGAAAAAATACCAAAGCGTCAGCGCAATCAAACCAACGCCGCCAATAATTACTAAAATTTCTATTGTTTCCATAAATTCAAACCTCCTTGTTAATTTGATTTTGGCGCACTAAATGAGCGCAGTCGCAAACTATTCGCAACAACCGAGATGCTCGAAAGACTCATCGCCGCCGAAGCAATAATCGGCGAAAGCAGCCAGCCCGTCAGCGGATAAAGCAATCCGGCGGCAATCGGAATTCCGATCACATTGTAAATAAATGCCCAGAAAAGATTTTGTTTAACCGTTGCGATTGTTGCTTTTGAGAGCGCGATTGCCGTTGCCACGCCGCGCAAATCACCTTTGATTAGCGTGATGTCGCTTGCTTCGATGGCAACGTCGGTGCCTGTTCCGATGGCGATGCCGACATCTGCTTGAGCAAGTGCCGGAGCATCATTTATGCCGTCGCCGACCATTCCGACGAGTTTCTTTTCGGCTTGCAAACGCTTGATTTCGCCGGCTTTTCCTTCGGGCAAAACTTCCGCCAAAACTCTGGTTATTCCAACCTGCGCGGCAACTGCTTCCGCTGTCCGTTTGTTATCGCCGGTCATCATCACGACTTCCAAGCCTAAATTTTGAAGTGTCCGAATCGCTTCTTTTGATTCAGGTTTGATGGTGTCCGCAACAGCGACAATCCCGGCGAATTTTCCGTCAATCGCCGCAAACATCGGCGTTTTGCCTTCGCTTGCAAGTTTTTCAACCGTGCTTTCTGCGTCATTGAGTTCGATTTTTCGCTCGTTCATTAAACGTAAATTTCCGAGCAGTAAATCTTTTCCGCCAACTTTTGCTTCGATGCCGCGACCTTCGAGAGCGTTGAAATTTTCAACTTTTTCAAACTGCAAATCTCGTGATTCAGCACCGCGCACGATTGCCGCCGCGAGCGGATGTTCGCTCAATTTTTCAGCCGAAGCGACTATTTTCAAGAAGTCGTTTTCGGTAAAACCTTCTGCCGTAACCACGTCGGTCAAACTCGGTTCGCCTTTGGTAATCGTTCCGGTTTTGTCCAAAACAATCGTGTTAAGTTTGTGCGCCGTTTCGAGCGAATCTCCGCCTTTGATCAATATTCCGTTTTCCGCGCCTTTGCCGGTTCCGACCATAATCGCCGTCGGAGTTGCCAATCCCAAAGCGCACGGACAAGCAATAATCAGCACCGAAACGAAGTTGACTAGTGCCATCGTAAATCTGACTTCAGGTGAAGCCGCGACAAACCAGACGACAAAAGTTGCAATCGCAATACAAATCACAATCGGCGTAAAAATACCGCTGATGACATCCGCCAATTTCGCAATCGGCGGTTTCGAGCCTTGCGCGTCTTGAACTAATTTGACGATTTGCTGCAACGCCGTGTCTTTTCCGACCTTCGTTGCTTTGAAGGAAAACGCACCTGTTTTGTTAATTGTCGCGCCGAAAATTTCATCATTTACTTTCTTTTCGACAGGCAGACTTTCGCCTGTCAGCATTGATTCGTCAACGGCTGACGAGCCTTCAACCAAAACGCCGTCAACCGGAATTTTCTCACCTGGACGCACGAGAACAATATCTCCGGGAACAACTTCTTCCGTTTCAATTTCGATTTCTTTTCCGTCACGAATAACCCGCGCCGTTTTCGCTTGCAGTCCGATAAGTTTTTTAATTGCCGCGCCTGTCTGACCTTTCGCCCGTGCTTCGAGCATTCGCCCAAGCACAATCAATGCAATAATTACGCTCGCCGCTTCAAAATAAACCGGAACGCTTGGCGCACTTTCCATTCCGGGCATATTCATCGTTTGCCCGACCGCGTTAGCGAAAAACGACGGGAAAATTGTCGCCAGAACCGAATAAATATAAGCCGTTCCCGTGCCGACAGCAATCAGCGTGTTCATATCCGCCGCCCGATGCCGAAACGCCGCCCACGCACCGCGATAAAATTGCCAACCCGAATAAAAAACGACCGGCGTAGCAAGCACGAGTTGTAACCAATTCACGCCGCGAAAATTGAAAAGCTCGATGCGTCCGTGTGACATCACGATTACTAAAATCGGAAGCGACAAAACGGCGGCAACCCAAAATTTACGTTTTAATTCAGCATATTCTTCGGCGTGCGCGTGTTCGAGTGAATCTTCCGCCGATTCACCCGTTCCCGAAACTTCGCGCACCTTGTAGCCGAAATCTTCCACCGCCGAACGAATCTGTTTTGTGTCAGCGTTTTCGGGCAAATATTCAACCGAAACCTGCATTGTCGCCAAATTAAAATTCGCTTTAATCACGCCGCGAACCTTGTTCAAATGATTTTCTAATTGAATACCCGAACCCGAAGGACGCGCCGAATCATCAACGACGAATTCGATTTTATTTGTTCCCGCCGTGTCATAACCGACATCTTTGACGGTTTGAATTAAATCGGCAACGCCTGTTTTATTTGGGTCAAATTTGATCGTTGCCTTAGACGTTGCAAAATTAACCGAAGCCTTTTCCACGCCCGCTTGTTTGTTTAATTTCTTTTCGATGCGATTCGCACACGCCGCGCACGTCATTCCCGTAATGGGCAAATCAACGCGTTCGCCTGTGCCGTTGACGGTTGAATGATCGTTGCGTTTTCCGCTCGAAACGTCCTCATTTGTAACAGGTAAATCAGTTTTTTCTTTTTCAGAAGAAACAAACTGCGCCGGATTTGCTTCAAATTTTTCCTTGCAAGAGTTTGAACAAAAATAATAAGTTTCGCTTTTATACTCAATATTTCCAGCCGCTTTATTCGCATCAATCGTCATTCCGCAAACCGGATCTTTGACTTTTGTGCCTGTGATTGTCGTTTCCATAAAACCTCCTTGAAATTCGCCGAAAATCCGTTTTGAATTATTCGGCAGTAAATCCCGCATCATCCAAAACATCCGCCAACTTTTCGCGGCTGATTTCTTCGTTATGCTCGACCGTCACAATTTTCGTTGCTACATCTACTTCAACTTTTCCAATGCCCGAAACTTTGCCGAGCGCGTTTTTGATTCCGCTCGCGCAACCGCCGCAAACGATGCTTGGAACTGATAATTTTGTTTCTGTCTTCATTGTTTTTTCCTCTCTAAAAATTAAATTGATTCAACTGATTTTTGAACCCTGAATCTATTCTACAACCTGTTAGTTAGTGTCAGGTCAAGCCGGCTTTTTAACTTCGGCGACGGATTCGATCAAATGACAAACCGAATCGCCATTCGGCATTGAATTATTCATTTGTTTCCAATCGGTTAAAGCACTTTCCATTTTCTTTTGAAGTTTTTGCATTTCCTTAATTTTGCGACGATTTTCTTCGATATGACGCTCAATAATTTCCCGAACCATCGGACACGGAGAGTTGCCGTGTTTAGCCTCACTCAAAATTTCTTTGATTTCAGTCAGAGAAAATCCCAAACTTTTCGCTGCTTGAATAAAATGCAATCGGGTTGCATCCGCAGGTTGATAAACTTTGTAATTATTTTGCAAATTACGGGATGGCTTCAAAAGTCCTATGCGCGTGTAATGGCGCACGGTATAAAGCGAAACATCCGATTGTTTAGCGAGAATAGTTGCTGTCATCATTTTTGCTTTTTCCTCCGTCAATTAAATCTTTGGCGTTTTATTATTTCCTTATTAACTTAGTTGCAAAACCGCCATTTTCTATCTAATTTAAAAATTGCCATATAAAATCGAAAATTTTTGCTTGTCACCACATTTTTATCATTAAATTAACAATTCTCGTTTCAAATTCCGCATAAATGACGAAATTACCGACCGCTTTAGTGCATTTTGAAGAAACCTACGCCTTTAATATCGTTCCACGCTGTCGTCTGATGACAAACGTAGCATTGAGTAACCTTAACATTTTCGCAGCACACGCCGTCCGGAGATTTACCTCCGGCGACAATTTTTTTGTCAACCATTTCAAAGTGCATCATATAGTGGCTCGGCGGTGCTTGATGACATTGAGCGCAATCGGTCGAGCGTGGCGACGGATGCTGAAACTTTGGAATCGTCCACTCAGTCGTCGCGTGACACGAAGCGCAATTTTGCCCGAACAATCCGAAGTGTTTATCTTTCGTGCTGTGGCAGGAAGCGCAGTCCAGTTTGGCTTCGAGCGGCGTAACGAGCGGATGATTTTCCGGCAAAACCACGTTGTTCGTTTGAGTTGAAAAGTCCGTGCCGTCGGGCATAATGTTGATGCCGATTTGCGCCAACGCTTCGTGATTCATCACACGCAAATTCGCGTTGATGCCTTGATGTTCAATGTGGCAGGCGGCGCAGTTTGAAATGCTCGCGTGAAAGGCAGTCGGCTGTCGCCGTAGTAAGGATTCGTTATTGACGTGACAGGCGATACATTTCGCTTCGTCAACGCCCTGAACAGGGGTGTGGCAGGTGGCGCAGTTCGTTTCAAACTGCGTGTGAGCCGCCGATAATTTGCCCGGAATAACCTGACTTTGCCAGCCGGCGCGATTGTTCTTCGCATACCAAAATGCGGTGAAACCGATTGCGAAGACAATCAGCAAAACAAAAATTTTCAGCCAGTTCTTTTTATTCACCCGAACCACCTCAAACCGAAATAAATTCCCGACCAAATATGAAAAACGAGCAAAAGATAAAAAGCGCAGGAAGTTACGATATGCGCTGTCAGCCATCGCGCCGTCCGGCGTTTTAAAAGTTCGTGCGTCTTTATCGCGTATTCGAGGTCGGCGATTGATTCCGCCAAACGCAAAGCGCGGCGGGAAAGCACGGTGTGCGCGTCTCCCAAAAGAATCTCCGCGCCGACAAAACTGTTCAAGGCGCGGCGGATAAACCCGTGCGAAGCGACATAACCGATTTCCGCGTCGGGCTGGCGCGACATTTCGCCAACGATTTGGTTGTATTCGGTCGCCAATTTATTCAGCAAATCCTGCTTTTCGCGTAACTCCAGCGACGCGTAACCGAGAAAATATCTGCCGACGAAGCCGCTCAAAACCGTCAGCAGCATCATTGCCGAAAGCGTAATGCCGAGATTGCTTTCAAAGCGGTGTCCGGTGTGCAAAATCGCCAAAATCGAGCCGACGATGCTCGTATAAACGTGCCAACTCAAAAGTGTGCCGAGCGAAATTCGCGCTGTTACAACTCGCTTGAAAAACTCGACGCGCTTGACGGCTGAATACAAGAGCGGCGGCAAAATCATCAGCAAAGCCGCCGAAACTCCCAAAACTCCGCCCGCCGGACTTCCGGGAAAACGTGGGCTACGGTGAACCAAAAAGCCCAGCCACAGGATAAGCTGAAGCAGAAGCAGTCCGCCGATAATTGTCCGCTCGCGTTCCATAAAATTCACGCATCAACCGCGACATCTTCCGTCGCTTTGGCTTGGCACGCCAGGATGATGCCGCTTGCTTTATCCTCGTCGGTCAAGGCTTCTTCGACAGCCATCGTCACTTTCCCGGAAATCAGTTTCGTTTTGCAAATGCCGCACGTCCCGACGCGGCACGAGTAATCGATGTTCACGCCGACATCTTCCGATGCTTCGAGAATTGATTTGTCCGGTGTCAGCACGGCGGTTTTGTTAGACTTGGCAAAAGTGGCGACCGCCACGTTTCCGGCTTCTTCACTCGCGGGCGGATTGCTGTCTTCTCCAGAAGCAACCGGAGCAACTTTCGACACGGGCGGAGTGCCGCCGAAAATTTCCGTTTTAACATTTTCTTTCGGCACTTTGAGTTCGTCAAGCATCTGTTTTACCGCGTCCATCATCGGTGTCGGTCCGCAAATGTGGATGCGGCGCGAGGCGATTTCCGGCACGCGCTCGGTGAGAATTTCTTTCGTAATGTTGCCGGTTAAATAATCCCCTTTGGAAACCTTATTTACATTGGCGAGAACGATGCAGACGTGTAGATTCGGATAGCGTTTTTGCAGATATTCGATTTCCTCTCGAAAAATAATATCTTTTTTCGATTTACAGCCGAAGAAAAAGTAAATATCGTTTTTCCAAGAACGGTCGGTCAGATAGCGAATGACGCTCATCATCGGAGTAACGCCCACGCCGCCCGCGATCAGCACAACGCTGTCTGCTTCTTTTTCCGTAAAAGTGAATTTGCCGGAAGGTCCGGTCAATTGCAGCAGTTCGCCTTCGTGAACCTGATTGTTCAAATAGTGCGAAACAGTTCCGTGTTCTTCGTGCTTGACGGTGATTTCGCAGTAATCCCGGTGAGTCGGCGACGAAGCAATCGTGTAAGAACGCTTGACGGGAACTCCGTTAGGAACGACCGTGACCGTGATGAATTGTCCCGGCAGATAGTTAAACGGGAGTTTTCCGCCTGTCGGGTCGGTCAGGCGAAATGTTTTGACTTGCGGCGTTTCCACGAAAATTTCGGCGACGAGCAAAGTCCCGGACCACGAGTTTGACTTTGACGGCGCGATGTCAGGATTGACCGCAGACGGCTCAGTCTTGGGAGTCGGCTCAGTCTTATCGGGCGGCGGAGAAACGTCAGGCTTTGCAACTCCCTGAGGCGATATAGTTTCGGCAGAATTTCCCGCCAATTTTGTGACAAGCGCGTCGGCGCGTTTCATCTTGCGGAAATACATCCAAATCATCGCGGCGGAAAATCCCGCGAGCGTCAGCATCGAGACGTAATGAAACCACGACAAGCCGAAAAATCCGTGCGGTTGCTCGACCTGGGCGGCGGGCGCGAGATTCATATCTCGTTTGAACCATTCGAGAGCCGCGACTTGAGGATCTTTATTTTCGGCTAACGCCCGCTGTGCAGTGAGTCCGCTTTCAAGGAGAGTCTGACCACGCCGAATTTTTTCATTCGCTTCCACCATCGCGCCAAAGTTTTGACTTTGAGTTGCGATTTTAAGTTCCTCAAAGCCCGAAGACAGCAGTGCATTTCCTTCGTTCACTCGTTCATCGGCTAACTTTTGTATTTCAGCACGTTTTTCCGTTGTCAAATCCGGCATCTCGATCAGCGACGGGTAAAGCTCTTTTCTCGGCGGCTTGCCCATCTGCTTCATCATCTCGCCCATCATATCGCCCATTCCGCCGCTCGTTCCATTCGTCATTCCGCCGCCGGAAGTGTTCGTGTTTGAGTTCGTGGCAGGACTTGGAGAAACGCTTGGCGACGGCATCGGAGATGATTCCGGCGGGTGATGCTCGCTATGCTCCTCCGGCGTTGCTTGGGCGTGAACGGGCGAAGATGCCGGAATAAAAATCGCCGCCAGAATCAGAATGAAAAAAATGTGAAAATGCTTTGACATTATTTCGACGCTCGAACACAAAATTCCCGACACGCTCTTTGGTTTACATATCGCCCATCGGTTTCGTGTTGCTGTTTGCATTCTTGTTCATCGAGTCTTTTTTCATCTTGTTATTCTTCATCTTGTCTGCGCCCATTTTCATCATGTCCATTCCTTTGTCCATCATTCCCATTCCCTTATCCATTTCTTTGTCCATCATCCCTTTGCCCATCTCCATCATGTCCATTCCCTTGTTCATCATGCCCATATCGTCAGTCATATTTTTGTCAGCCATCACGTCTTTGTCTTTTTCCATCATATCTTTGCCCATCTCCATCATTTCCATCCCCTTGTTCATCATCTCCATACCTTTATCCATCATGGCTTTGTCTTTGGTATTTTGACCTTTATCCATCATCGTTTTGCCCGATTTCGTCATATCCATACCCTGATGAATCATCTCCATACCTTTATTGGCATCATTCATCTGCATATTCGAGTTCGTATTGACGGACATATTTTTGTTCATATCATCCATCCGCATATTTGCGTTTGTGTTGCCCGTATTCGTCGCAACCGTTGTGTTGTTTGTCGTGTTTGTCAAGGTTATATTGCTATTGGTATTGCCGGTATTAGCGCAAGCCACGGAAAAGACCGCGACTGCTCCGGCGATAATTAATACGATAAATTTTTTCATTATTTTTCTCCTTCTTAATTGCTTTTTGTTCAAGATTTGTTCAATTGCCGACTACTTCAAAGACGGCGTTTTGTTTTTTATTTATGACGATTTATCCGAAGCCGATGCTTCTTCCAAACTACTTTTCTTATTCTTATTGCCGGTTGGCATCATTTCTCATTTACGGCTTCATATTCATTCCTCATTGCATTCGCCGATTGCCCATTTGAGAATGGTTGCCGTTCATCATATTTCCGCGATGGTCGCCTTCGCGCATCGAATTGGAATTTGCAGAATTGACGGTGGCGGCGTTATTGTTCGTTGTCGTGTTATTAGTGTTTGTTGTTGTGTTGTTGGCGCAAGCCGTAGCAAACGCCGCGACGGTTGCAATAATTACGATTGCGATAATTTTCTTCATTGTTTTTCTCCTTTTTATTTCCTATCTCTTTTCAAGATTCGTTTAATTGCCGTTTGCGACGGCTTTAATTTTCTTCAAGGTATTTCGCCGATTTTACGGCAAATTACTCACGCTTAAAAAAACATTCGCACGCCCAATGCGAGACGAATTTGGCTTGGACTGCCGCCTTCCTGTCGAACAAGGTCGGCTGTTCCAAAGAAACTTTGAGCAAACGTCACACCGACGTAGGGAGCGAATTTGCGGCGAAATTCATAACGGAAGCGAAAACCGAGTTCCATATCGTTCAAGCCTCTGCCGGTTCCAAATCGCTCGACTTGCTGAATCGCCGCGCTCGTTTCAAAACGCGCCTGCATAATCAATCGCTGCGTCAACAAAAAATCCTTTGTCAACGTCAGCCGCCCCGACACCTTGCCTTTCGGGTCAATAAAAACTCCCGATTCAAGCCTGATAAAGTAGGGCATTAATCCTTCAAAGCCGAAGACCGCCTGCGGGCGCAAAATATTTGCCCCGCGAAACTTTCGCGCCTCAAAGCGAATGCCGGTTTGAAAATTGAAATACGGCGAAATCAGACGTGCGTAGAGTAGTTGTAAATCAATCTTGTAATCGGATTTGGAAGCGTTCTGCTCGCCTTCAGTTTTATAAAAGAAGCGGTTGTTATCAGTGCCATACCAGCCTTCGATGTCCCAACGAAATTCGCTTTCGCCGTCTCTGCCGGGACGAAATTCGAGAACGTCGAACAGCGTCGAGCCGTATCGCTCATTGTCGGCAACGGGTTCGCCAAAATCTTTCTCCGCTGACAGATTCCCCAGCGTCGTCTGCTTTTGCCCGCCGCCCGTCGAAGGATTATTCAACGGTGTCGGCGACGGCATCGGCATATTCATATCCGACGGCTTAGGGGTCGGCTGAATCGTCGGTGTCGGAGTTGGCATATCCATCTCCATTTGCAACGGCGAAGGAATCGGCGACGGTGTAACGGTGGGCGCAGTCATCGGCATCTCCATTTGCCTAGGGGTTGGAGTCGGTGTCGGCGAAGACTTTGGCATCTCCATCGGTATCGGCGAATTTGTCTGACTAAGAGTCGGAGTTGACGGCATCGGCATATTTATATCCATTGGTTTTGCCACGGGTTTTGCCTTTATCGTTTTTACGGGCAGTTTCCGCTTCACCTTTGAAACTACTTTCGTTTTCTTTTTGGAAACGGTCTTTGGTTTCACCTTTGGTTTGGATGTCGGCTTTGGCATATTCATTCCCGGCATCTCCTGCGTCAATGCGATTGATGCGTTAACGCCGAGCGCGAAAAATGCCGCCGTTATTAATAGAAAATTTCTCACACAGATTTTCATTTCTTCACCTCCGCAATCGCCTTGTCCGAAACTTCAATCACGCGAAACATTCCCATTTCCATATGCAGCAGCAGATGGCAGTGGAAAGCCCATTTGCCGGGCGCGTCCGCCGTAACAGCGACAGATACGCGCTCTGCCGGTTTGACGCTGACCGTGTGCTTGCGCGGGATAAAATGACCGTTGCCGTTTTCAAGTTCCATCCACATCCCGTGCAAATGAAGCGGGTGCGCCATCATCGTGTCGTTGACAAAAGTGAAGCGCAGCCGCTCGCCGGTGCGGAAAGCAATCGGCGTTTTGGCTTCCGAATACTTTTTGCCGTCGAATGACCAGATATAACGCTCCATATTGCCGGTAATATGCAGTTCGATTTCGCGCTCCGGCTCGCGTTTGTCCTCGCGCATCGTGAGCCGCTTCAAATCCGTATAAACCAGAACTCGCCAGCCGTCCTCACCTAGTCCGACACCCGGCTCATCGAGCCGCGCCTGAGACATCATCGCTACCGTTTGATTGCCTTTGCCGTGACTTCCGGGCGCGTGTTTGACCGGAGTTTTGCCGGGAATTTCCGATTTGGACATAGCGTTTAGATCCATATTCGTCATTTGCGAATCGTCCTTTTTCGGCATCGCCATATCGTCCATTTTTGCATCGGACTTTTTATTGTCCGTCACCATTCCCGGCATTGAATCCGTCTTTTTGTCGCCCATTTCCATTCCCATATCCTTCATCGTCAGAGCTTGACGCGGACGTTGTTTCGGAATTTCGGCGGTCATTCCGGCACGCGGGGCGAGCGTTCCGCGTGCGTAACCACTTCTGTCCAGCGTTTCGGCAAAAATTGTGTAAGCCTTGTCGTTCTGCGGTTCGACAATCACGTCGAAGGTTTCGGCGGGCGCGATGCGAAATTCATCAACCGCAATGGGCTGAACGTGCTGCCCGTCCGCTTGGACGACGGTTAATTTAAGTCCGGGAATCCGCACGTCGAAATAAGTCGAAGCACCGGCGTTGATAAATCGCAAGCGCACTTTTTCGCCCGCGTTGAAAATGCCCGTCCAATTCGAGTCGGGCGACAATCCGTTCATCAGGTAATGCAGAGTGTAGCCGGATACGTCAGACAAATCTGTTGGGTCCATCCGCATCTTCGACCACGCTTCGTAATCGGAGAGAGCGACCGAAAAACCTTTGTCCGAGGCATCGCGGAAAAATTCTCCGACGGTGCGCCGATTGACGTTATAGAAATTGCCGAACGCTTTAAGGTTGCTGATGATTCGCGCCGGATTTTCAAAACTCCAGTCCGAGAGCATCACAACGTAATCGCGGTCATATTTAAACGGTTCGGGTTCAAGCGGCTCGATAATCAGCGGCGCGTAAACGCCCAAAAGTTCCTGTCCGCCCGAATGACTGTGCGCCCAATATGTGCCGTATTGCTTGACCGGAAATTTATAAACGAAAGTTTCATTCGGCTTGATTCCGGCAAAGCTCACGCCCGGAACGCCGTCCATCTCCGGCGGCACAATCAAACCGTGCCAGTGAATCGAAGAAGTTTCTTTCAATTTATTTGTAACGCGAATGACAACATCTTCGCCCTCGCGCAAACGGATAACAGGACCCGGCAGCGAGCCGTTAATGGTCATTGCGTTTCCCGTGCGCCCATCAAACTTGATTTTCTGCTCGGCGATGACAAGATCAATCGCTTCTCCAAATCGTCGCGGCGTTTGTCTCGCGCTGTTTAATTCGCTTGCCCAAATTTCATTGGGAACTAGCCGTTCCAACGCCGCCAGCAAGCCTAAACTTCCGGCACCTTTTAATAAATCACGCCTGGTTATCGCTTGGTATTTCATATTTTCTAACTTGTGTTCGACCATTTTACGCTTGAAAAAATCTGTGACTAATTCAGGCAAATTTTTATTTAAGTTTCTCCTTTTCGTAATCAAAGACTTGTTTCAATTAGGGTGTAACGGCAAATAAATCAGATTGCGTCCTGACCGACGAAAAAAACACATGTCCGTCAAACAGTTTGCGCTAAATTCTTTTGGATATGGTGCGAACTAACCGTGCCGCAACAGCTTCCTGTTTTGTTCACAACGGGCAAACTCGTTGACCGATGTTCGTCTAGTTTCAATTTCGCTTCTTCGAGTGAATCTTCTTCTCCGCAACAAGCGGAAACGGGACGCATAATTTCTGCGACTCTGACTTCGGAAGCAATTAGATTCTCCTCCGCCACACTGTGACAAATATCGCGTTCGGTAACGACTCCGACGAGATTGAGATTTTCTTTATTCTCAACCACCGGCGAACAACCGCAACCCGATGTTTTCATCGCTTTCGCGGCACTTGCCACCGTGTCTTGCGGCGTGCAGCATTCAGACGCTTCGATTGGTTTCATGACATCACTACAACAACTCATTTTTTTTCTCCTACATCTTCATTTTCTTGTCGGACTTATCCATTTTTTCAAGTTGCAT
>JANNYB010000170.1:0-79528 GCA_031409875.1 Acidobacteriota bacterium
GCCGACACCAAAAATAGTCTCGATAACTGACTGCATAGCCACTAAGTTTTTTTCATCAACTGGTAATCTCATATCCTTTATTTATCACACTTTTTTGCTCTTTTTGGCAATCTGTTTTAATCTGACAAAGTAGAATTAAGAGGACGGATAAATCTTTGCTTACTTCCTTGCCCAAATGAACACGCAAAGCGCGTCTTTCCCTGTCCAACAAAACTTGAAAATCGCCACGCGCTTGCGCCGATTTTACAACTCCGAACGTAAATTTTTGTTCCGGCACGGCGAAATCTTCCGCGTCGTCCGACGTGATTTGCAGAAAAACGCCATTGTTTGCGCCGCCTTTGTAGCCTTGTCCGGTTGAATGCAAAAATCGCGGACCGAAACCGAGACAAGTTGCAACGCCTTTGTTTTCAATAACTTTGCGTCGAAGTTTTTGAAGCAGCATTTCGTTTTCGTAATTCATTTCGATATATGCGAGAAGCGCGAAATAATCGTTTTCGACAATTCGGCTGAAATGCGCGTTCAGATAATTTGCCAAAGTTTTTTCTTCAATAATCGCGTTTAATTCATCCGTATTTTTTTCGTCGGAAAAAAGTTTGATGCCGTCCGACTCAAAAAACGGCGTTTCTTCGGGGAGTTCGCCGGTTTGTTCGTATTCTTCGGTTATCTTTTTGGCTTCGATTTTTGCCGATTCGACATCGGGCTGATTAAACGGATTGATTTGCATAATCGCACCCGCGACAGCCGTCGCAAATTCCCAACGGAAAAATTCTTGTCCGAGATTTTCTGCATCGGGAAGTTCAATTCTGACAACAGGTTGACCTTGCTTTTCGAGCTTGTAAATGTCCTGCAATTCGGTGGCGTGTTGAAGCGTTAAATAAACGAAAACTCGGTCATTGCCGTAAGTTTCTTGAACCGTTTCGCGGTCAATCGGAATTATCGAAACGCCGTTTTTGCCCGTTGATTCGGCAATTAATTGTTCAAACCACGCGCCCAAATCGTAAATTTCGGGCGAAATGAAAATCGTCAATTTGTCGCGCCCGTGCGCGTGTGCCGTGCCGAGAATCGTTCCCAAAATTGCGCCGTAGTTTTCATTCGGATTTTCGATTTTGCAGTTTTCAACCATTTCCGAAGCGCGTTTCAAAAAATCTTCAACGTCCAACTGCATCGCGCTTGCCGCCGCCATTCCGAAAGGCGAAAGTGCCGAAAATCTGCCGCCGATTTCGGGGTTTCCAAAAAAGATTTTTCTGAAATTATCGCGTTCCGCAACCGCTTGCATTTTTGAATTCGGATCGGTAATTGCGACAAAATGTTTGCCCGCATTTTCCGCGCCGACAGCTTGCGAAATGCGCTCGTAAAAGTATTGTTTGAAACAATTAGGTTCGAGTGTCGAGCCTGATTTTGAAGCCACGATAAACAAAGTATTTGCCAAATCCAATTTACTTTCGAGCGTCTTGATTTGTGCCGGAACAGTCGAATCGAGAACGTAAAAATTCCGTGCGCCGAAGGTTATCGAAAAAACTTCGGGACACAAAGACGAGCCGCCCATTCCGAGCAAAACGATGTCTTTGAAATTTTTCGCATCTTCGGCAAAATCACGATATTTCTGCAAATCGTTCGATTCCTTTTCGACAACATCGAGCCAGCCGAGCCATTTTGCTTCGTCCGTGTTTGTCCAAACGCTTGCGTCTTTCGCCCAAATTCGGGCGATTTTATTTTCCTTTTGCCATTCGTCCAATGAATTGCGGACGGCAAACTCCAAATCTTCGGGCAATGAATAAGTTAAAGAATTCAGCATAGATTTAATTTAACACATTAGACATCTTTCCAAAATAACTGTCTGAAAATGTGAAAGTTAAAGAATATTTGTCTTTATTTTTGTTTGTTGCAGAAAAAGAATTAGACCGCAATTTTCGGATAGATTTAAGTTTTTGCTTCTTATAAACTCTGAAATATGGAAACGGAAATTTATTGGAACGCAGTTCAAAATAACGACACCAAATTTAACGGCGCGTTTGTTTATGGCGTGAGTTCGACACGGATTTATTGCAAACCTTCGTGTTCGTCAAAATTGCCGAAACGCGAAAATGTGCAGTTTTTTAATTCGTTTGAAACAGCGGAAATTCAAGGTTTTCGCGCTTGTTTGCGCTGTCAACCGAAAACGGAAAGTGCAAATCCGCAAACGGAAATCGTGCTTCGCGCTTGTGAAATTTTGGAGACGAAAGAAAATATTTCGCTCGAAGATTTGAGCGCGAAATTAAACTTGAGCGCGACGCATTTGCAGAAAATATTCAAAGAAATAATCGGAGTTTCGCCAAAAAAATACGCGGAAATGAAACGTCTCGAAAAATTCAAAAGCGAAATTAAAAAGGGAAATGAAGTAATAGATGCGATGTATGACGCGGGCTTTAATTCATCGAGTCGTTTATACGAAAATGTTTCGGAAAAACTCGGAATGACACCGAAAACTTACGCGAAAAAAGGTAAAAATATGACGATAAATTACACAATTACAGATTGCGATTTGGGCAAATTATTAGTCGCACGAACCGAAAAAGGCGTTTGCGCGGTTACATTTGGCGATGATGAAACGACGCTCAAAGAAAATCTTTTTGACGAATATAAAAACGCCGAAATCACCGAAAATATCGAAAACTTAAGAGAATTTGTCGAAGCGATTTTGGCAAATCTGAAAGGCACAAACAAAACTTTAGATTTACCTTTAGATTTACAAGCAACGGCTTTTCAAATGCGCGTTTGGGAAGTTTTACGCAAAATTCCTTACGGCAAAACGGTTTCTTATTCGCACGTTGCCGAACAAATTGGCAATAAAAATTCCGTCCGCGCCGTCGCCACAGCTTGTGCTTCAAATCGTATTGCGCTCATCATTCCGTGTCATCGCGTCATCGGAAAAAGCGGCGATGTTCGCGGCTATCGCTGGGGAATCGAGCGCAAAAAAGCAATTTTAGAAAAAGAAGCGCGATAAAAAAAAATCTCTGCAAAATGAGCTAAAGACACGAATGTTTTTTGTGTCTTTAGCTCATTTTTTTTGTTTTGCCATCAAACAGGCAAAAAAGAATCAAGTAAAGTTAATTCTTAAAAAAATGAAAAACAAAAAGCGTCAAAAAAAATTGTAATTTAAAGAAAAAAGCGATAGAGTGTTCGCGTTCAAACATTTTAATTACTTGATTGAAGGGATTTCTGCGAATGAAAAAGTCAGATAGCAATTCCTTTTCTCGCGTTCAAAAATTATGAAAAACGATGAAAAATACAAAAAGGAAAAAATGGTTGGTTGGTATGACCCTACGCAACTTTTAAATACGGGGAAAAAGACGGTGATTTCGACCGCCATCGGCGAAAACGCAGATCCGCGCCTTGTAACTGCTGCCGCCACGGGCGGGAAGTTTTTCGATTACTCGAAAGAGCTAAACTTCAATAAACACGAAGAGTTTAAGGATTCGGGCGAGGCGCGAAAAGAGATTTGGATTGACTATGTTTCGGATGTCGGCGACGGTTGGAATTCGACTTATTCGGTGGCGTATTCATTGGCGCGTCCTGAAATTGACGGCAAAAAACGCGGCGAAATTTTGATTTTCGGCGGCGATGAAGTTTATCCGACGGCGACTGATGAAGAATATCGAAATCGGCTTGTGCAACCTTACGAGATGGCTTTTAACGCTAGTCGAAACGGTGAAACGGCGGAAATTGTTGACGGCGAAAGAGCGGATTTGACGAAGTTGCCGCACGTTTTCGCGCTTCCGGGCAATCACGATTGGTATGATTCGTTGGTTGCGTTTCAGAAGATTTTTTGCACACATATTTTAAATGAGCGAAAATTTGCCGGAGGTTGGCGAACTCGTCAAAAGCGTGGATATTTCTCGCTCAAACTGCCGCATAATTGGTGGCTTTTGGGTGTTGATTTGCAACTTTCGCACAACATTGATACTCGCCAACTCCAATATTTTGAAACGATTGTCGAAAAAATGGACGCAGGCGACAAGGTGATTATTTGCGTTCCCGAACCTTATTGGGTGAAGGCGATAAAATACGAAGAATTTGAAGAAGCTCACGCGAAATTTAAGCAAAAAGAGAAGAGTCTCGAAAAGCTCGAAAGTCTTTTAGAGAAAAAAGGCGTTGAGGTAAAACTTTATCTGGCGGGCGACTTGCATCATTATCGGCGGTTTGAATCGGAAGACGGACGGCGAACGCAGAAAATTACGGCGGGCGGCGGCGGTGCATTTTTGCATCCGACGCACGATTTTGATTTCAAAAGCAAGATGAAAACGGCGAAAAGTTTTACGTTAGAGAACGAATATCCGACTTCCGAAGTTTCAAGCAGACAGGATTGGAAAAATCTTTTCGGGTTTTTGTGGAACAACAAAACTTTCGGAATTTTGACTGCCGTTTTGTATGCGCTTCTTGCATTTTTGATTCACGGCAACGTGGAAGGCAATTTTACTTGGCGAAAGGCTGTAACGGCGACCGTCAATCGTTGTATCAACGAGCCTTTGGCGTTGATTGTGGTGATTTTGATGGTTATCGGGTTGGTGTTTTTCACCGATTCAAACTCGAAATTTTATCGCCGCGTTGCCGGAACGATTCACGGTTTGACGCATTTGACGGCGGTTTTCTTTTTGGGTTGGGTTGGATTTTTGCTGATGCAATATTTTATCGGCGCGGATAATTTCAACAGTATGGCTTATCAAAATAACAATCTGGCAAAAATCAATTTAGTTTGGCTCGGCTGTATTGTGTTAGTTTGCGGCGCGGGCGGCTACGTTTTCGGTTCGCTGATTATGGGCATTTATCTGTTCGTTTCGCTCCATATTTTCGGCAGACACGACAACGAAGCGTTTTCTGCGCTGAAAATCCAAGATTACAAAAACTTCGTGCGCCTTCACATCGGCGAGGACGGAAAATTGACGATTTATCCGTTTAAGATTGAAAAAGTTTCGCGTGATTGGGACGATGACGATGAAAAGAAAACTCGTCATCCGCGCACGGAATTAAAGCCCGAATTGATTGAAAAAATTGAGCCACTTGGTTAAAAAAAATCAGTAAAAACTTGAAGGAGGAGATTTAGAAAATGAAAGAAGAAACATCGCATTACAAAGTTGTAGTTATCGGTTCGGGATTTGGTGGAACGATGACAGCTTTGCCGTTGGCGGATAAATTTAAGGAGCGAGCTGAGAAAAGAGTCGCCGAGGGAAAACCTGAAATTGAAGAAAAAGTTCTGATTCTCGAACGCGGGACTTGGTGGACAACGCCGGTTAGCGTGGTTCAGGACAAGGAAGTAAAAGCGGCGGAACTGATTGCCGGAAAAGGTCAGCCGGTGCAGTTTTGGTCGTCGCAAAATCATTTTCGCGGATTTATTGACCTCTTTACGCGCTGTTTTCGGCGCACGAAAGAAGTCAATATTTTTACCCGTTTGTTCAAGCGTTTTCGCAACGAAGACGGTTTGTTTGATTTTACGAGATTCGGGACACGCGGTTTTCTCGGACTTTTTGGCGGCAAATCGGACGGCGTGAGCGTCATTCGCGCCAACGGTGTCGGCGGCGGTTCGCTGATTTACTCGAATATCACGATTCAGCCGCCGGATTTGATTTTTGAAGATGCGCGTTGGGTTACGAGTTGGGACAAAGCAAAGCGGCAGGAATATTACGATTTGGCGCGACACGCCATTAGTTATAGCGTTCTTTCGATGTTGAAGGCAAAAGAGGCGGGAAAAATTCCGTTGCTCAAAGGCACGACTCCCGCAGATGAGGCGAAGATTAAAGTGATTTTGAAAGATGCCGTCAATACCGGATTGAGCAATATTGTGATGCGTTCGGCGCGGCTCAATCCGAATTGGGAAGTCAAAACCGATCCGAATAACATTCGCGGCATCAAACAAATTAAAATTGATGAGTCCAACTTAGAAGAAACTCCGCCCGAAAAACAAAATCGTTTGTGGCTTGACCGCGCCCGTGTTTTTCAAACCGCAATGCGCGATTTAACCGATGATTTCGGCGCGGTTGATTTGTCAATCAATGATTTAACGCCCGAAATGCCGTTTGGTCCGAATGACCCGCCGCCGAATTATCCGGTTGACCAAAGCAAAGCAAAAAATTACTGCGACCGTCAAAGCCGTTGCAACGTCGGCTGTCTGCCCGGAGCGCGGCATACATTGAACAAACAACTGATGGCGGCAGCACTCGGCACGCCCAGAGAACCCGAACCGCTTTTGGGAGAAAACCTCGAAATCAAAGCCTTAGCCGAAGTTGACGTGATTCGCGCACTTGACGGCGGCGGTTACGAGATAAAATTTATCCAACGCCGCAAAGAAAATCCGGCACTTTTCGATGAGAAAAAAATCACTGCTGATTTTGTCATCGTTGCCGCCGGATGTATTGGCACAAACGAAATTATGCTTCGTTCAAAAGCCAAAGAAACACTGCCGAATCTGAGCGATAAGACCGGCTACGGTTTTTCGACCAACGGCGATTATTTGGCGTTTTTGGAAAAAACGAAAATGCGGGCGAGCATCGTCCGCGGTCCGGTTACAACCTCTTTCGGACATTTTAATACTGACGAAAAAGGCACGGGCGAAGACGGTCCGGAGGGAACATCTGCGCCCGATACGAGTTTGTTTCACACGATTGAAGACCAAGGAATTCCGCCCGCGCTGGCTTCTGTGGTTGGTGAAGGCATCCCGCTTATCAAGTCGCTGTCGAGAGGCAACACGGGCGAAGTTTTTCTTTTTGTCGCCGTTTTGCGTTATCTGAAAAAGCGCATCAAGCAGTATTTTCGGGAGTTTTTCTCGAACAACCGCGAGCGCGGACAAATTTTCACGTCCGAAGAAGAACTGACTTCCAAAATGATGTGCATTGTCGGAATGGGACGCGAAGAAGCAAATGCCCAATTTTCGCTCGGACGCGGGAAGGGCGAAACGACCTTGCGCGTCAGCAAACCTGACGGCGCGAAATTTTGGGACGACCCGATTTATAAATCTATCGAAAAATCGCTTAAACGTCTGGCGGAAAAACTCCGACCTGATAATTCGGATTATGGTTTTTTCAATCCGTTTCTTTCAAAAGTTGCCGATTCCGTCAAACTAAAATCAATCGCGCTCAGTCATCCGTTGGGCGGCTGTCGGATAGCAAACGATGCGAGCGAAGGCGTAGTTGACGAATTTGGGCGCGTTTTCGATAAATCGGGAGGATTTTATGAAGGTTTGTATATCGCCGATGCTTCGATGATTCCGACTGCGCTCGGCGTTAATCCGTCGCTGACAATTTCGGCTTTAGCTTTGCGCGTGGTGGACACGATTATTGAAGATAATTTTTAGTTTGGAGTTCACGCTTTAGCGTGCAAACCGCGAGCGAAGCAATGCGGTTTCCGCTTTGATTAAAGTTCAAGTTTATTAGCGGGGGCGGGCAACTGCTTCGCTTCGCTGGCAGTTGCGGCACGCTGAAGCGTGAACTCCGAACCGAGGTAGAAAACAATGAAATGGAGAAGTTACTTTTACGGCGTGTTTGCCACCAAATTGAATATTATTCTGAACGCACTAACTTTTGGAAAATATCTCTGGCTCGAAGGCAGAGTTCGCGGCGGACGTTTTCGGAATTGGGCGCGTAATTTTGTTTATCAACCCGCCAATTTTGTCCAACCGACGACGGAAGCAGAAATCGTCAATCTCGTCCGAAACTCCGATAAAATCAGACTTTTCGGCTCGGCGCATTCGTTCAATGCCGGAGTTGTTTCGGATGCAACGCTCGTATCTTTGGACAAATATGCAGGAAGAATCGAGAAGGATTTGCCGCCGAATCAGATGGCTTTCAAGGGCGGAACTCGTGTGCGAGATGTTGTAAAAATTCTGCTCAAAAACGGTTTGGCGTTCAAAGCCTTGCCCTCGCACGACGCGCAGAGCATCGGCGGAATTCTCTCGACGGATGTTCACGGCACGGGCAAAAATTGGGGTTTTGTCAGCGAAATGGTCGTCAGTTTGAAAATAATTGACGGCAAAGGTGATGTTCACTCTCTTCAGCCGACAGACGACCTTTTCAAAGCCGCAATTGGCGGAATCGGCGCAGTCGGCATCATCTCGGAGGTGGTTGTCCAAGCCGAAAAGCGTTTCAATGTCGAGCAAATATTTAAGTTGGAAAAGCTCGAAGATGTCCGCAAAAATCTCGACAAGATGCTCGAAGACAACGACCATCTGAGTCTTTACCTTTTTCCGTTTGCTAAAAAATGCCAAGTCAGTATTTGGAATCGGGCGGACGAAAAACCGAAGTCTTTTCTCGGACCTTTGCGCGAATTTATCGCCATTTCATTTGACGCGCTGATGTCGGCGGTGTTTGGAAATCTGATGGCTTACACCGGACTTTTGCGGAAATGGTCAGACAAAGCGCACAGCATCAAACAAGGCACGGATTTGGTGATGGAAAGCAATAAAGCGTTTAACCGCACAATTTATCCGCTTCATCAGGAATTGGAATTCACCGTTTCTTATGAAGATACTTGGGAAATGTGCGACCGATTTTTGGAACTTTACGAGCAGATGTATTCCAAAGAATTGCCCTACACACTTCTCGAAGTCCGCTTCACTCCGGCGGGACACAATCAAACTCTAATCGGCGCAGGACGCGAGCGGCGTTCGACTTGGATTGATTTGATTTGCAACGATTCGCACGGTTTTGAAAAATATTATGCCGCCGCCGAAGAAGAAATCAAAAAAATCGGCGCACGTCCACATCTTGGCAAATATTGCGAAAGTTTGGACAAAAATCATTTGAAAGAAGTTCACGGTGCAAGTTTTGAAAGATTTCTGGAACTGATGCGCGAACACGACCCCGAAGATAAATTTGCCAACAATTTTACGCGGCGAATGTTCAGAGGTCAGAACAGCGAGCAGTAGCGACCTGTTTCCAAACGCAGATAAAACAAGTCGCTACCGCCCGCTGTTCTGACTTGTAAAAATATGGACAAATTAAAAATTGGACTCGCGCAGTTTGCGCCCGTGTGGATGAATCGGGAAAAGACGCTCGAAAAGACGATTAAATATGCCGAAGATGCGGCAAATCAAGATTGCGAATTTGTCGTTCTCGGTGGCGAAGCCTGTGTTGGCGGTTATCCGTATTGGCTCGAATTGACGGAGGGCGCGAGGTTTAATTCAAAGATTCAAAAGGAAATTTTCGCCGAATATTCAAATCAAGCCGTCCAAATCGAACGCGGTGATTTGCAAATTGTTTGCGATTTGGCGTGTGAAAAACGCATCGCAATTTACATCGGTATCGTCGAAAAACCTGCGGAACGTGGTGAAAGTCTTTATGCCGCGCTTGTTTTTATTGACCGAAACGGCGAGATAAAAAGCGTCCAACGCAAGCTCGTGCCGACCTACGAAGAACGCCTCGTTTGGGCAAATGGCGACGGCAACGGTTTGCGCGTTCATCAACTAAATGCGTTCACCGTCGGTGGTCTAAACTGTTGGGAAAACTGGAATCCGCTCGCCCGCGCCGCGCTCTACGGGCAAGGCGAAGATTTTCACATCTGCGTTTTTCCCGGCGGCATCCACAATGTTGACATCACAAAATTCATTGCCAAAGAATCGCGCTCATTCGTCGCGTCCGTCTGTTGCGTGATGAAAAAAGAAGATTTTCCGCCCGACACAATCCATCTCGACAAAATCCTCGCCAATTCACCCGAAACATTATCAACCGGCGGAACGTGCCTCGCCGCGCCCGACGGCGAATGGCTCATCGAACCTCTCGCAACGGAAGAAAAACTCGTCATCGCCGAAATCAACCACCAAAAAGTCCGCGAAGAACGCCAAAACCTCGACGTTGCCGGACATTATTCGCGCCCCGACATTTTGCAGTTAAACGTCAATCGGGAACGGCAGAAAATAGTTGTAATTGATGAGTAAATATGGCTTAAAACCTCGCTTTCATTGGCGGGAAAAAAGTTGTTGCGATATTCGAAGATTGGTGTATAATGATTTCCGAAACTTAAGATTATTGACGTGAGCGATTCAGGATAATATTTAGTTTGTAAGTAAAATTTGCACAAAAATTATGGATGCAATTGAACTCTTTGAACAAGCAGAAGTTGCTTGGGACGCAGAAAATTATGATGAGGCAATTAAGAAATTTGACCAATGCCTTTGCGCCAACCCTTCGCCGACAGTTGCGATGAAAGCCTTTGTTAATATCGGCGTGATGATTCACACAAAATATCGCTTCGGATTTCGGAAGGGCGAAAGTGTTTCTGATGAAGAAGCCCGTTGGGTAATACGCGCCGGAATTTGCGGGCAAAAAGCCGTTGAGATTTATAATAATCAGATTTCTAACACTCAGTATGCCGGAGAACTTCACGAACTTTTTGTGCAGGCAAAACAAATTCATCAATTTGGCACAACATATTGTCTTACCAAGCGAGATGCTTACGGGCAACTTGATTTTCGTGATTTAGTTACACTTAGCAAAATAAATTTATCGCCAATCAATTCAATCGCAGATGAAGAGAATAGACAACTGGAAAGTATGCGGGGTAAGGATAAAAGCTCTCAGCAAACTTCATCGGAAAAAGAGATTGCTAACTCCAAAGTAAATGCAAACACAGAGCAAAATATCAGCGAAGATTCGATGTTTTATCTTTACAAAAATAATCAGCAATTTGGACCATATCAAGAATCTGCTGTGATTGATTGGATAAGAAACGGACAGTGTTCACCAAGCGACCTTGCTATTCGAGGAGATATGACCGACTGGCAGCCTTTGGGAATGATTTTTCCAATGCCTGTAACAACGTCGGGAAACTTGGAAAAAGAATTTAATTTGTTTGAAGTTTCGGCAGAAGAATTAGAGGTTTTGTTTAGCCAAATACGACAATCTGACAATTACACTGCCCAACATTTGTTAAGACAGTATGAGCAAAAACTGCAAATTATGGAAAGACAGGTGTTTTCTCTGAAAAATCAATTTCCAAATACCGATGAAGTCGAGTTTATGGAATCTTTTTTTTATGTTAAATACTCCGGCTTAAAGATGGAACAAAATAACTGGGCGGAAGCGTTACACTATTTGGACAGAGCAATCAATATTATTGACACACCGAATGTCAGAATTGTCAGAGCAAGTGTGTATCTTAAATTAAATCAAAAGGAACAAGCCCTTCAAGACCTACATCACATCATTACTAATCCCGTTGAAGATGAAGGACTTTATTATGAAGCTCGGCAAATGAAAGATGCGCTTGAAAATTAATCTTTTTAGCAGTTCAAAAGATTTAAGATTAGAATGTCAAAGTTGTCGAAGAAAAGACCTTTGTCAATAAAATGAGTGAAACTAAACATTTTGTCGGTTGTTTTTGCCGCGTTTGTTACTTTGCTTTTTATTCCGATTTTAAATCTTGAAAGGAGGAAAAATGGTTACAGTTAAGTTAATGTCGAGAAGTTCAGGCAATCCGATTAAGGGCAAAAAAGTTGCTCTTGGAATGGAGCATACGATTGGAACAGGTATGACTTCCGGCGAGTGGACAGATTCAAACGGTGAAGCGCACTTTGACGTAAAATCCGGACAAGGCAAGGTTTATGTTGACGGCTCGAAAAAGCATCACGGACATTTGTCCGGTAGAGTAGTCGTCTATGTTTAAAGTGTCGCCGAAAAATTCATCTGAAAGACGTGGCGTTTGCAACCGAAACGATTTCGCTCCAGTCTTTAATTTTTCAACCAATTCAACAAAATCGCTTCCTGTTTGTGCAGAGCGTTTTCGGGTTTTGCGTCTTTTTTGCGCGTCATTGGGAATTTGAAAAATACGCCAATTTCTTCGAGAACGCCTTTTTCTTGGCGTTGTTTGGCTAAATCCAGACAGCGGGCGATTTCGATGGCGAGCGGCGCGGCTAAAATTGAATCTTTGCAGAGGAAATTTACTTTTAACTGCATCGGTTGTCCTAAGAAACCTGTTAAATCAATGTTGTCCCATGCTTCTTTGTTGTCTTTGCGCGGTCGGTAATAACGGATGTCAACGAGATGATCTTCGACTGCGTAGCCGAGAATGTCTTCGAGGAGCGAGCTTTTTGTTTTGACTTTTGAGGCGAGAGAATCGGCATTTGAGAGCGCGAGTCCGTCGCGGTTGCCTAAGATGTTGGTCGAATACCAGCCTTCGACTTTTAAGGCGCGAGTTTTGAATGCCGGCGCGAGAACGCTTTTTATCATCGTTTGTCCGGTTTTGCCGTCTTTTCCGGCGATTGGAACTTTTTGTTTTTCGGCAAATTCGATGAGCGCGGGAATGTCGGCGGAAACTGACGGCGTGAAATTTCCGTAGGGAATTTGTTCGCTGATTGCGGCGTAAGCGTAAAGCATTGAGGGCGAAATTTCGTTTGAATTTGCGTCTAAAGCCTTTTCAAAATCGGCGATTGAGTTGAAAATTTCGTTGCCTTCGTCGGCGAGTTTTTCGGTCGAAGCGAGATTTATGACGACTGCCGAATCACAAGTTTTTTTGAACTCTTGCAAATCTTTTCTAATCTTTTCGATTGTTTCACGGTGCGAATTAGTTTTTGCAAGTTTATTTTCACCTTCGATATTTGCTAAAAATTCTTTATTTTCAACAGCAAGCCAAGGTTTGATTTGGCGTAATTCTGCTTCGACAGCAACGAATTGTTTATGCGTTAAAACTTCGTGTTCTTCGGCGGCTTTCGCTAAATGTTCGCCGAATAAATCCCAACCACCGAAGACGATATTTTCGTAATTCGCTAAATCTTTAACTAAATTTTCGTCCAAATTCGCCAACGGCAAACCTTCCGTGCCGATGAAACCTTTTTTGAGAAGTTCGATTCCGGCAACGATTGTTGTGCCAACCGCGCCGCCTAATCCGATAATTGCTATGCCAAGTTTTCTGTCGTTCATAAAAACTTTAATTTTACAACAAAATTGATTTAGCCACGAACAGACACGAAAAAAGCACGAAAAAAAACGAAAAATCGGAAAAATTTTTCGCTAATCTTTAGTTTGTTAATTATTTCACGATGACTTATATTGTGAACTTAAAAGTATGACAATTTGTTTGAATTGCGACAACAATTTTGAAGGCGTTTTCTGCAATCTTTGCGGACAAAAAGCCGCCACGCATCGCTTTACAATGCACGAATGGTTGCACGAAATTCCGCACAGCATTTTTCACGTTGACAGCGGATTTTTCTTGACGATTAAGACTTTGTTCGTGCGTCCCGGCGATGCCGTTCGAGAATATCTGCAAGGCAAGCGCAAATTGCTTTTCAGTCCGTTTTTATATGTGCTGATTTTATGCGGAATTTTTGTGATTGCCGGTTATTTTTTTGTTCCTAAACCGGAAATTAAAAGTCAGCAACTTACTAATTTGAACGAAGCTCTCGCGTATATTGAAGGAAATTATTACAAAATATTAGTTGTGGCAATGATTATTCCTTTAACAATCGGGTCATATTTTGCATATTTCAAATCGGGTTTTAACTTTGCCGAAAATTTAGTTTTAAACGCATATTTAATCGGGCAACTTGTGATTGCAGACATAATTTTAATGTTAATTGCAACAACAAGTTTGGATGAAAATTACTTGCTCATTTTCAAATTAATAGAATTTATTTTGAAATTTCCATATTGGTTTTGGATGTATTGGCAATTTTTTAAGCCAAAGAAATGGTATTGGGGAATTTTGCAATTCATTTTCGTGCAAATAATCAGCGGAATTACGCTTTATTTTTTGATGAATGGCGCGGCGTTAATTTTATTGAAATTTAAGGGCGCACATTAGAATTAAGTAGTAGTGCAAAATAAAATTATAAATTTGCGTAATAGTTTTGAGTCCCGCCTTTAGGCGGCATTTCGCCGCGCTTCGCTGGCGAAATGAAGAAGCCGACTAAAGTCGGGACTCAGAACACGCGCCGACTATTTTTAATTTAATTCTGTTCGCTTACTTAATTTTAATTATTTCAATAAAAGCCTTTGAACCTTCGCGCAAAGTTCGTTCCTGTGTTTGTAAATTTACTTCGTAAAGTCCGAATTTTTTCGTGTAACCTTCCGCCCATTCAAAATTATCCATCAGCGTCCAATAATAATAGCCGCGCACATCGTAGCCGTCTTTGATAGCTTTTGAAATGCTGTAAAGACTTTGTTTAATGTATTTAGCGCGTCTGCTATCGTCTGCATCGGCGATTCCGTTTTCGGTGATAATTATCGGTTTTTTGAGTTTTGCGGTTTCTTTAATTGCTCGATAAATTCCTTCGGTGTAAATCGTGTAAGGCATATCGGTCATTTCTTCGCCGGAAACGGGCAAACTTTGGGTGGCTTTTTTAAAGTCGAAATCGAATTGATACGCAAAATGCGAATAATAATTAATGCCGACAAAATCTATCGAATTTGGCGCGTTTGCGTCTTCATAAATCACATCGGCTTCAAACGGAACGTAAAATTTCATTTTTCCGGTGCGAAAAAATCCTAAAACCGCTTCGTTAAATGAATTATCGGAAAGCCGCGCAATCGTCCAATCGCCGAGATGCCAACGCCGCGCCGGTTCAAATTGAAAAATGCTCGTTGCAAGTCCGATTGATATGTCAGAACCGTCTGCGGTAGCAGATGGTTGAACTTTGATATTTGAATTATTCGATTCGCGGCTTAAACCATCCGCTACCGCAGACGGTTCTGACTTTAATGCTTTATAAATTTCAACGTGAGATTTCAACATATTTTTCAAAACTTCGGCGGCAAGTTTGGGATTGGATTTTCCGGGTGGAAAAACTGTGTTGAAATAGCCGCTTGTTACGAAAACATTCGGCTCGTTGAGCGTTACCCAAAGTTTTACGCGGTCTTTATAACGCGCAAAAACGAGTTTTGAAAATTCGACGAAATGTGTGATATTTTCTTCCTTTTCAAACGCGCCAAGTTGTTCAAACCAAAGCGGATGCGTGAAATGATGAAGCGTAATCATCGGCTGAATATTATTTGCTAAAAGTTCATTTATTAAATCGTCATAATGTTTCAAAGCGGCTTCATTAAACTTTCCTTTTTCGGGTTCTATTTTGTTCCACGCGAGCGAAAAACGATAGGAATTTACGCCCAAATCTTTCATCAATTTTACGTCTTCGCGCCAACGATTCCAACCGTCAACCGCGATTTTGGCGTTGCTTGCGTCTTTGATGCGCGACGAATCTTTTTCCCATTCGCCCCAATTTGTGTTTTCGTTATCGCCTTCAATCTGATGCGCGGCAGTTGCCGTTCCCCAATAAAAATCTTTCGGAAACTTAATGTCGTTCGTATCAATTTTCGTCCAATCCCATTTCGTTTGCGGATAAGAAAAATGAAAATACAAAATCGCCGCAACGTAAGCAAAAGCAGCGGTTACGAGCAATAGAACAAAGATTTTAAGAATTTTTTTCATCGGCTGCAGATATTGATATTATTTACCGATTGTGCGAGCGTGTCGGACACGCTGCCGCGATTTTTCCAAACCGGCGGCGGCTTGCGATTTTAATTGTTCGATTTTGTTGCGCGTCTGCGGATTGTCAAACACGCGCCGCATTTCCAGAGCCTCAAATGCCAAATCCAACATTTTCGGCGATTCGGGAGTGATTTCGCCTGTTTCCCAACGCACGACCGTAACCCGATTAATGCCTAAAAACTCGGCAAGTTCGGCTTGCGTCAAATCGAGCGCAAAGCGTCTTTGTTTTATCTCTTCTTTTTTCATTTCGATTTTTTGCTTTTTTATGGTAAAAAGAAAAACAGGAGAAGCAAGTCAGGGCTTGCTCTCCCGCCGCTTGAATTTACTTGGTGAGTAAATCCGTGATGTGTTTGAGTTCAAGTTCAATTTCACTCAAACGCCGAAACAAAATATCGAAATAACTCTCGATTATTTGTTCCGTTAATTCCTGACGTTCCGAAATATCTTTCAGAATATCAAGAATTTCATCGAATCGGCTATTGTTATTGTTCATAACAACCTCCTGTTTTTCAAATTGCCGATTATTTTCATAACCGACAACCATAAAGTAATGCAGTGCTACTTTATTTACAAGTCTGCAAAATAAAAAAGAGGCAACAACAGCCTCTTTTTTATTTTCTCAGATTGGTAGAAAAATCATCCTTCAAACAAATCAACTCACCGTCGTTTCAATATCAACATTAATTCCTTGCCATTTTCCTTGGCTGAAACGCCATAAACTCAAAACACAGCGCGTAAAATGTCCGATTAAAATTGCTGTCCAAATGTGCCAAGTTTCCAAACCGATGGTTTTTTGCAGAATAAAACAGATGCCGAGGGGAACAACGACTTGTGAAATTATCGAAATATAAAGCGGGCTTTTCGTGTCGCCCGTGCCTTGCAAACCGCCTGTGTAAGTGAGCGCGACCGAAACGAAAATGCCTGAAATACTCAAAATTCTTAAAAGCTGAACGCCGATTTCGACTGCCGCCGCGTCTTTCATTCCGAAAAATCCGAGTAATTGCGCGGGGAAGAAGAAAAAGAAAAATCCGACAAACGCCGCGCCGATTAAGCCGAAACGTGCCGCTGTATGAACGGCTTTTGAGGCGCGTTCGGGTTGGTTTGCGCCGAGATTTTGTCCCGCGACTGCCGAAGCCGCGCCCATCAAACCGACGGAAGTCCAAGTAATTAAAGAAAAAATTTGTCCGTAAGCAACCGAATAAGCCGCTTGTGCCGCCGCGCTTTGGGCGAGCGAACCGATAAACGCCAACATCAAAACGCCGCCGATGTTCATTGCAATTCCTTGAAATCCGGCGGGCAAACCGAATTTGAAAAGTTTGCGGATAACGCTCCAATCGGGCGCGTAACCGTAATTATTTTTCAACGAAATCACCCAATCGCCGCGCCAGAGTTTCCAAATCGCAAACGCGCCGACCAAACCCGAAGCCAAACAAGTTCCAATCGCTGAACCCTGCACGCCGAATGCCGGAATCGGACCGAAACCGCTGATTAAGACGATATTAAAAACGATGTTCATAATCGTCATTGCCAAGCCCAAAATCATCGGCGTTTTCGCGTCGCCCGCCGAACGAAGTGCGCCGCCGAGCATAAAATAAATCATCATTCCGGTGCTGAACAAAAACATTGTCCGCAAATACGGCAAGGCTTGCGCTTGCACGCCGGCTTCGGCATTGATGAGATTTAAAAGCATCGGCGCAGCAAAATATCCGATTGGCGCGATAATCGCCAGACCGATAAAAATCGCTGTCAGAAAGCCTTGATAAACCGTGCGATTAACTTTTTCGGTTTCGCCCGCGCCCGCAAAACGCGCCACCATTATGCTCATTCCGATAAAAATCGAAGACACGAAAACCACGACAACGAGAAAAATTTGCCAACTCACGCCAATCGCCGCGTTGCCTTTGAAGCCGACGAGATTGCCGACAATTATGTGATCAATCAAACCTTGAAGTCCGGCGACCGCATTCGTCAAAACCGTCGGCGCGGCAATTTTCCAAACCGCTTTATTTAACGAACCTTCGATAATCGTGCGGTCATATTTGGAAGATTTTTCAAGCGGCGGATGAACTTCGTTTTTTTCTTTTGCAGTTTTGGGGAAAGCCATATTTTTGTGTTACGGCTATTATATTTAATTTAAGCGGAATTGTCGTGTCGGCGTGTTTTTTGGAATATGTAAAAAAAAATAAATTCCCCCGTAATAAAATTTCACTCGCTTTCATAACGGCTCAGATAAAGTTTGCCGTCGTAATCTATTTTACCAACCACCCCAAATTTCTTCATCTTCTCTAAAAACTTTGGTTAACATTGTCTTCGGAAAACCTTTAGCTTTAGCGGCTAAATCTGCTTCTTTTATTGTTCTGCCCGTTGCAATCAATTCTCCTTCATAAAGAGCAACATACAAGCCTCTATATTTATGACTGTTTTCCTTCATCCAAATTGTATTCGGACTGGGAACGTAATTGCTATTAACCTTTGTCTTCGGTCTTTTGGCTCTTTCTTCTGCTTGTTTTTCAAGTTCTTGATCGTGCAAAAGTCGAATCAATTCGCGCCGTTCTACACTTGTTAATTCAGCAGATTTTCCGAGAATTTCATTTATTTTAGTGGCTGACATTTTATTCACCTCAAACTAAACTAAACTATTTGTCTTCAGGAACATTTCTCCAATTCTTTGCTAAGTCAGTATTAGTATTAAATTTATTAAACTGAAACTGTTGAACATTACCACAAATATCACATTGTGCAATCATAACTTTTGGAGCAAAGGCGTAGTTAGACGGTTGATTATGCCAAGATTTCCCATCTCCCTGACAAAAATCTATTCCAAATGCAAGGCTATTTGTATAATTTAGTTGGCTACCTCTTATACTAGGAGAAGTAATAAATTCATATTTTCCATTACGGCAAAATATACAATTTTGCGGAATATCACAATCAAGGAAACGTGCATTAATTTCTACAGACGACATAAGTTTTTTCACATCCTTGAGCATTTCACTTGCATTTATATATCGTTCTGTTGGGTTTTCACAGATAGATTTTTCAAATATGTTGTATGCTTCGTGTATCGCATGTTCAGAATTTTCATTTCTTAAATCATATCTTGGAATTGAGTAATATTCTCTCGACAAGTATTCTCCATTTGATAAAAACCAATAAAGTAATTTTCCAAGTGAATAAATATCAAATGAAGGCTTTACGCCTTCAATAATCCCAAACTCTGCTTCTGGTGGTCTGAAACTCTTCGCCCCAACTTGCTCTCTAACAGCAGTTAATCTTTCATCATTATCATCATCTTCCTCAAAAAAGCAGATGCCAAAATCCCCAACGATTGGAATTTTTGTATTCTGGTTAGATAGAAAAATATTTGCTGGTTTTATATCTCGATGAATTACCTTTTTCTCATGAGCGTGCGCTATAGCTTCACAAATTAACTTAAACATTTCCAACTTTTTAGTAAGCGGCAATTTCTCTATTTTCTTCTTTTCTAATTCTCCACCTGAACAAAGTTCCATCACTAAATATGATTCTGACATTTCTTCATAATGTGAATCTATTGCTCGAATAATATTTGGATGATTAAGTTCAAACGAAGCTCTTATTTCTCTTTCGAATCGTGCAAGAGTTTTTTCGTTAATTCCCTTTAATAATTTGATAACATATTCCTTTTTATTATCTTCATTTTGTAAATCTTGCACTTTATATGTATGCGCTTGCCCAGTATCACTCGTTAATGGTTTTGTGATTTTCCACCGAGAATTTATTATCTGTCCAATGTTTTTACTTGTTGCGTTAGCCATATAATCTTCGTTCTAAAAATGCTTTCTAACTAAAAATATCTGCGACATCTTTTAATTCTGCCGTAATTCTCGTGCGCGGTAGAGAGTTTAGGAAATCTCTGCCGTAGGATTTTGTGCGTAGTCTGGTGTCTAAAAGCGCGATCACGCCTTTGTCGGTTTTGCTTCGGATTAGTCTGCCGATGCCTTGTTTTAGGGTGATGACGGCTTGCGGGACGCTGTAATCGAAGAATGATTTGCCGCCGTTTTCGTCAATGAATCTTGTGCGAGCAGCGACGATTGGGTCGCTTGGGACGGCGAAGGGAAGTTTGTCAATGATGACGCAGGAAAGTTGTTCGCCGCGCACGTCAACGCCTTGCCAGAAGCTCGAAGTTGCGAAAAGAACGGCGTTCGGAGTTTTTCTGAATTTTTCCAAAAGTCCGGTTTTCGACATTGATCCTTGCACGAAACACGGATAATTGACGCGCATCGAAACTAATTCGTAAAGCGCGTTCATCCCGTAATTGCTGGTCGAAAGCACGAAAGCGCGTCCGTGTGTGATGCCTAAAAGTTTGATGATTTCGTTTGCCGCGTGTTGCGTGTATTCGGGCGCACGCGGGTCGGGCATCGCTTTCGGAATGTAAATAATTGATTGTTTTTCGTAATCAAAAGACGACGGCGCAAGTAATGTCGCAGTTTTTTCGCCTCCTAAACCTAAACGGTCTTTGATGAAATTAAATTTTCCATTGGTCGAAAGCGTCGCGCTCGTGAGGACGACGGTTTCGGTTTTCTCGAAAAGTTTTTCTTGCAAAAGCGCGGAAACATCAATCGGCGACGCTCGCAGAAACATTCCGCGCCCGCGTTTTTCGAGCCAATAGACGTAATTTTTTTCAGACTGCGAACAGACAAAATCCAAATCAAAACGAGTTTGCCGCGCACGTTTCAGAAGGCTTTCGGCTTCGGGCAGTTGTTCGGCGAAAACGTCAACCGCTTTTTCTAATCTTTCAAGCGCAGAATCGAGCGCAAAATACGCTTCGCCGAGCGGTGTCGCTTGAATATCGCCGTTTGACGTTTTTTGTGCAAAAGCATTCGGCACGAGCGGAAATCTGCCGTCTTTTTCTCGCGCTTGCGTGAAACGAATCCAGAATTGGTCGGCAAGTCCGATGATTTTTGCGCCGATTTTAGTTAAATCTCTCGTCGCCATCGCGTCGGTAATCGGCAAACTGTCGGCATCGCGGACTAGTTCGTCAATCTGAAAACTCGAAACTTGAAAACCGAAATAATCGGCGGCAATGTCTTCGATTAAATGCGCTTCGTCAAAAATTACTGCGCCGTAATCTGGCAAAACTTTGCCGTATTGATTGCCGCGCACGTTTAAATCCGCAAAAAACAGGTGATGATTGACGATTACAATGTCGGCATCTTCGGCACGTTGGCGCATTTTTGTAATAAAACACGCTTCAAAATCGGGACATTGTTGACCGATGCACGACTCGCTTTTGGCATTAATGCGCGTCCAAAATGAAATGTTTTCGGGAAGACTTGTCAATTCGGCGCGGTCGCCCGTTTCGGTTTCGCGCGACCATTGGCGAACTTCGTCGAAATAATCCATTTCGTCCAAACCTTCGAGAATCGGTTGGCTTTCCGCTTTTTTGATTTTGTAAAGACACGCATAATTCGAGCGACCTTTCATATACGCGGCAGTAAATTTCTTCGGCATAATTTTTTGCAGAAACGGAATATCTTTTTCCATCAGTTGTTCCTGCAAATTTTTCGTTCCGGTTGAAATAATCACGCGCTTATTTGTCGCCAAAGACGCGGCGACTGCGGGAACGAGATAAGCCAAAGTTTTGCCCGTTCCGGTGCCGGCTTCGACGATAAGATGTTTCTTTTCTTCAAATGCGTTCAGCACGGCTTCCGCCATTTTTATCTGTCCGGCGCGGTGTTCGTAATCTTTATGATGTTTGGCGATGAGTCCGCCTTTTCCGAAAATTTCTTCCACTTTTTTATTTTTTTCCTCTTTTTATCCGAAATCGTTTCAATTTGCATTGACGAATGAGTAAATTTTCTGTTAAAAATGAATGTCCATTACTTTTATAATTAGTTTCAAATGACGTTTCAAATCAGCTCAGGTTTCGTTTTCTATAATACCAAACTCCTGGTAAATTTATCGGCTGTTAGATAAATTTGTCCGCTTCGGGCGATTTAAACGTATGACATTTGTCCTTATATTGTCCTTATATTTTAAGGTATTAAATTCTTTTCGCTACTAATAATGTAGTAAATTTTTCCCGTTTTAGCTTTGAGGAGGGCTACTAATGCAAAAAAGTTTTTCAACAAAAGACCGACGCAGTCTTTTGTTTAGTCTATTGTTTTTAGGATTGGTCGCGGCATTAATATTTGTCCCGGCACAATTCATTTCGCAGGCTGGAGGAAACAGCAACGCCAAAAAAGGTTTGTTGCAAAGAACGACCAGCCAAGATGAAGGAATTGTCAAAATGTATGACATCCGTGAGGATAAAACACAGCTTGACAATTTAGCAGATTTTCGTTCGAGAGTTGGCAGAAATGCAGTTGATGTTGCCGACCAACGCGAAAGATTCGTTCGCGGCGAAGAATATCTCAAATCGCAACTGCCAACAGCGAAGGTTGATTATAACCTCGACATTCGCATTCCCGAACTCATCACGCCTGATGTTTATGCGACAAGAGTTCAATGGCTGACACAACCGTCAAGCGCAAAACGTGTGGACATTCTCCGCAATTTTGTTAAAGAACATAATTTATTAGTCGGTTTGGATAATCAACAAGTTGACGGCTTAAGAGTTGCGGCTGATTACACCAATCCCGATGGAAACTTGTCGTATGTTCATCTCGAACAACGAATTAAAAATGTTCCCGTTTTCCGCGGCGAAGTCAAGGCTGGTTTTACGCGCAATAACGAAGTTATCCGCGTTATCAACAACCTTGCTCCGGGTCTCGATTACGAAAGTCTTTCAACCGATTTCCGCAATCCCGCAGACGCAGTATCAAAAGCGGCGGAACATATCAATTATGAATTGAAACCTGCCGACAAATCGCGCAACGAAACGACTTCAACCGATTTGAAAGTCATTTTCGGCGAAGGCGATTGGGCAACAACTGCTGAAAAAATGTATTTCCCGACCGAACCCGGCGTAGCCGTTCCGGCGTGGAGAATTTTGATTTGGCAACCGGTTAATGCTTACTACGTTATTGTTGACGCGCACACCGGTATCGTTCTGTGGCACAAAAATATCGCAGACGATCAAACACAATCAGCCACCTACAATGTTTATACTGCGCCTACTTCCCCGATGAACGCGGCTGACCACGCGGCACCTTTGTCGCCTTATATTTCGATTCCCGCGAATGATCCGACGGTCGGAGCGCAAGGTTCTTTATTAACCCGAAGCAATGTCGCTTTAGTTGGTAACGAAGCCCCGAATACGTTTAACAACAACGGCTGGATTAACGACGGTGCAAATGTTACCGACGGTAACTCGAACGAAGCAGGTATTGACCGCGACGGCACAAACGGTGTAGATGCACCGCAATCAGGCGACACGGCTTGTCCGGGCGCAGGTTGCCGCGTCTTTACTTCGACGTGGAATCCGCCGCCGGGAATGCCCGCACCGGGCGATGATCCGCTGACTCCGCAAGCTCAACGCGGCGCAGTCATTCAAATGTTCTATTTGATGAACCGCTATCACGATATTCTGTATCGAGCAGGATTCACCGAAGCGGCTCTCAATTTCCAAGGCACAAACTTTAGCGGAATGGGTATTGGAAACGACCGTGTTTCATCGGAAGGTCAAGATTCATCGGGAACAAATAACGCAAACTTTGCGACGCCGGCAGACGGCGGACGCGGACGTATGCAAATGTTCTTGTGGACGAGTCCGACACCCGACCGCGATGGCACGCCTGACGGCGACATCGTGATTCACGAAGTTACGCACGGCACATCAAACCGTTTGCACGGCAACGGTTCGGGGCTTGGAAACCAAGGCGGAATGATGGGCGAAGGCTGGGGCGACTGGTATGCTCACACGATGCTTGCCCAACCGACGGATGATGCCAACGGCATTTACAGTCTCGGCGGTTATTCACTGTTCGGTTTGGTCAATCCGAGTAACTATTATCACGGTATTCGCCGTTTCCCGACGGCACTTATCGCATCAACGGGCGGACCGATGAACAAACCGCATAACCCGTTGACCTTCGGACATCTCAATCTCGGTTGCGATACGACACTCGGCACGACAGCAGCGGCGGTCGCCAGCGCGTATCCGCGTAATCCGGCTATCGCTACGGCGGCTAACTGTTCGCAAGTTCATAACGCCGGTGAAATTTGGAAATCGGCTTTGTGGGAAGTTCGTTCATTGTTTCTCGCCAATCGCGGCTTCGTGAACGGCACGACCGCTGTTTTGCAAGTCGTTACGGACGGTATGAAATTAACGCCGGTTAATCCGAATATGTTGCAAGAACGCGATGGTATCATTGCGGCGGCAACGGCTCTTTCGGCATCACCGGAAAACAGTGCGGACGCATTAGCAGTCCGTGAAGGTTTCCGTCGTCGCGGTTTCGGTTTCTCGGCAAGTGTTACAAATGCAACTACCGTTACCGAAGCGTTTGACGCGCCGACAGTCGGTGCTGGTGCGGCATCCGTTACTTCGGGCAACAATTTGCTCGAACCGAATGAATGCAACACTTTGAATGTTTTGCTTAACAACAATTCGGGCGTTACAGCAACCGGAGTTAGTGCGGTTCTTTCAACCACGACTCCGGGCATCACGGTTACGCAAGCGAATTCGGCTTATCCGAATATTGCGGGCGGCGCACAAGGCGTTGCCAATACGACTCCGTATCAGGTTTCGATTGCCCCGACTGTGATGTGCTTTACTCAAGCGAGTTTCACGCTGACCACGACCTATACGGGCGGCGGCGGCGGTTCACCGTTGGTAACGAATTTCTCGTTGCCGGTTGGTATTCCGGGTAATGCCTATACATTTACGGCAGGAACGGGAACGATTCCCGCAGGTGGAACACTCGTCGCAGGCAGCACGGCTGATGATGCCGCAGTTACTCTGACGCTTCCCGCAGCTTGGACTTCTTCGATTTACGGTGAAGCAGTTACATCCTTGAGTGCCGGCACCAACGGTATGCTTACCGCTAACGGTGCGGCGGCAACGACGTTCACCAATACTGCGCTTCCGGGTGCAGTCGGCGGAACAAATCCGACGCTCTTCCCGCTGTGGGACGATTACGATATGGATCCAGCGGATACGGTTGGCGGCGGTATTTACACAAATACCATCGGTGCGATGGGAAGTCGTCAATTCATTGTCGAATGGAGAGCAACGCACTTCGCTGAAGCGACGACTGCAATTAGCGTTAATTTCGCGGTAGTCTTGACCGAAGGCACACCCAACATCAGATATATCTATACTCTGACCGGTGTTGCGCCAAATGCAGACGGTGTCAGTGCAACGGTTGGCGTGCAACGTCAAGCGACCGGAACACAGTTCACGCAAGTTTCGTTTAATACGGCAACCATTTTGCCGGGAACGGATCGAACCGGAACACTTCCGGCTGGACAATGCACACCGGGAACGAGTCCGTGTAATGTAGTTCCCGACAATCCGCGTGCCGACTTTGACGGCGACGGTAAAACCGATCTTTCGGTCTTCCGTCCGTCCGAAGGCAACTGGTATCTCCAACGCTCGACTGCGGGCTTCGGCGTTATCAACTGGGGCAACGCAACCGATACGACCATTCCTGCCGACTATGACGGCGACGGTAAAGCTGATACGGCTGTCTTCCGTCCGAGTGCAGATCCGGCGGTTAATGACTTCTATGTCTTGAACAGCACTGCATTTACATTTACCGGCACGGCTTGGGGTGTTCCGGGCGACATTCCGGTTCAAGGCGACTATGACGGCGACGGCAAAGATGACCGAGTTGTTTTCCGTCCGTCAACAGGTGTTTGGTATATCCTGAACAGCGGCAACGGTTCAAATACGATTGAGCCTTTCGGATTGGCGACGGATATTCCGCTTTCGATTGATAATGACGGCAACGGCAGAAACAATCTGGCAGTTTATCGTCCGTCAAACAACACTTGGTATATCGCCAAACCGAGCGGAACTCCGGCAACGAATTTCGATGCCTTCCCGTTTGGTTTAGCCGGTGACCGCCAAGTCCAAGCAGACTATGACGGTGACGGCAAAGATGACGTTGCGGTCTTCCGTCCGTCAAACGGCACTTGGTATATCCGCCGAAGCACAAACGGCAATACCGACATCGTTCCGTTCGGCGCAACGGGTGATGTTCCGGTTCCGGGAGATTATGACGGCGACGGCAAAGATGATGTCGCGGTTTATCGCGCAGGAACTTGGTATGTCAATCGTTCGACAGCCGGATTGCTGACACAGGCATTCGGTCTCGGAAGCGACATTCCAATTCCGGTTAGATACCTTCCGGGCGCAGCAGGCGGCGGCGGTGGCGGTGCTACAACTGTTACCTATAGCGGCGCGGCAGTTGCCGTTCCCGACAATCTTCCGGCAGGTGTAAATATCAATCTTCCGGTAACGGGAGCAGGAACGGTTGCGGATCTGAATTTCAAATTCGATTCGGCAGTGCCGGCAAACTGTGATGGAACAGTCGGCGATGTTGATTGTGCCGTGAACCACAGTTGGATTGGAGACTTAATCGTTACAATTACTCCGCCCGATGGTGCGCCAACGGTAACAATCGTTGACCGACCGGGTCTTCCGACGACTGCGGCTGGCTGTAACAACAATAATTTCAGTCTTATAACGCTGAATGATGAAGGCGCACTTCCCTCGATTGAGGTTCAAGGTAATCCTTCTTCAGCAGCTTGTAATACTGCATTCTTGTTCCCGTCGGGCAATTTCTCGCCGAACAATCCGCTTAGCGCATTGGACGGTGAAAATTCCGAGGGAACTTGGGTTATCAATGTTTCGGATAGAGCCGGTGCTGACACGGGCAGTGTTCGAAGATTTTCATTGGAATTCAATTCAGGCAACTAGGCAAAATTTGAGATTATTTTGTAAGAAATAATTTCAAACTATGGATTAAAGGCGAAGTTGAAATTTCAGCTTCGCCTTTTTTATTGGGTAGGTCAGAACCGCCTGCGGTAGTGGGCGGTTTAATCAGGCGTTTTCAGATACCGATTAAATTCTGGAAGTTTAACTTCAACCACCCGCTATCGCAGGTGGTTCTGACTTGAGTTATTGACTTTCGCGTCGTCAAGGAATATCTTCAAAATTAGCCGCAATTTCTTAAACTATTCATCGGCAACAGCCGTCTAAATAGTTACTTCCTTGAGTTGAAATTAAAAATTGGAGTTTTAATAAAAATGCAAAGCGTTACCGGAAAAGTGTTTTTCGTCAAATTATTCGTTATCTTCGTTGCCGTCGTGATTGCCGTTTTCGGTTTTCAGAAATATTCTGCGAAATATGAAAAAGTCAGCGCGTCGGTCAATGGTCCGAGTGCTTCGCATACGGGCGCACCGGATGAAGCAAGCTGCGTTTCGTGCCACGTTGATTTTCCCGTCAACAGCGGAACGGGAAGTGTTTCATTGACCGGCGTTCCGGCAAACTATCTGCCGAATCAGCAAGTTTCGCTGACGGTTACGACGGCGCAAGCCGATGCGGTGATTTACGGTTTTCAACTGACGGCGATTGATTCGCAAGGTCGGCGTATCGGAACTTACACGCTTCCGACACAAAATCCGTCTCAGGTGCAAACCGTCAACGGCATTGTCGGCGGAAACCAACGAACTTACGTCGAACACACTTCGGACGGCGTAATTCCGCAGATGTTCGGCTCGAAATCTTGGACTTTTACTTGGAATGCTCCCGCGCAGAGAGCCGGAAAAGTTAGTTTTTACGTTGCCGGAAATTCCGCCAACAGCGACGGCACGGCTTCGGGCGATTACATTTATACAAATTCAAAAGCCGCACTTTCAGGTTCGGCAATTTCAAACTTCGACACAGATGGAACGTCGGATGTTTCGGTATTTCGTCCGTCAAACGGCACTTGGTATGCGCTCAATTCGAGCAACGGGCAAGCACAAACCGTCCAATTCGGCGCAACCGGCGATAAAATCGTGCCGGGCGATTACGACGGCGACGGCAAATCCGATTTCGCCGTCTTTCGTCCTTCAACCGGAGTTTGGTATGTCCAAAAAAGCACCGGCGGATTTATCATTTTGCAGTTCGGCATAAACGGCGACATTCCCGTTTCGGGCGATTATGACGGCGATTTGAAATCGGACATCGCGGTTTGGCGACCTTCGACCGGCGTGTGGTATATTTTCCGCTCGTCAAATTCGACTTACGACATTCGCCAATTCGGTATCTCGACCGATAAAGTCGCGCAAGGCGATTTCGATGCCGACGGCAAAACCGACATCGCAGTTTGGCGACCTTCAAACGGCGTTTGGTATATCTGGAAAAGCTCGGACAATAATTTCAGCATTTTCGCCTTCGGCTTAAATGGCGACAAACCGACGCAAGGCGATTTCGACGGCGACGGGCGCACGGACGCGGCAGTCTTTCGTCCGTCAAACGGCGTTTGGCATCTGCTCCGAAGCCGCGACGGTTACACTTCGCTCCAATTCGGAATCGGCACGGACAAACCCGCGCCCGCAGACTTTGACGGCGACGGCAAAACCGATGTTGCCGTCTTCCGCGACGGCGTTTGGTATGCGCTCAGAAGCACAAATAACAGCACACTCATCGTCCCCTTTGGCATCGCCGGCGACGTTCCGGTCTCCAGCGGCTACATCGCTGACTAAGGGATGAGGGATGAGGGATGAGGGATGAATAAAGCTAGTGCTTTGTTCATCCCTTTTACTTTTAAAAACATTGAGGGATGAATGAGAAAGATTCTTCCTGCTTATTCATCCCTCATCCCTTATCCCTCATCCCTCACCTAAGGTCTTCCTTCGCCGCTGCCCGGTGTCGGCGTTGGTATCGGAGTTGGCACGGGTGTCGGAGTTGCAGTCGGAACGGGCGTTGCAGTCGGCACGGGCGTTGGTATTGGTGTCGGCGCAGGTGTCGGCGTAATCATCGGCGTTGGTCCCGGGTCGGGTAAATCCGTGTTTCCGTATTGGTCGCGTGGAATTGCCGCTTCGAGAAATTGGATATTGCGGACTCCGACTTGCATCGTGCCGTCAACTCTGCGCTTTTGTCCATCGGGAAGCGCGTAGGCGGTTTCAACTTCGATGTCCGGTTCGATCATCCGCACCAGCGAAGCATCGCCCAAATCAAAGGTCGAAAGCGGTTGATCCATTATGACCGCATCCGATGTTGGTTTCATTGAATAACGGAAATTCAAGCCGGTCAGATTTTCAGCTACGACGCTATCGAGAAAGCCTTGACCTTTCACGCCGAAAACGCGCCGCACGAGTCTGCCTTCCGCATCAACGAAATATTGAATAATGCGAACTCGTCTTAAAACCGATGGGTTTGCTCCGGAATAAGTTGCCGAAGCAAGTGCGCTCGTCGAACCGAGTTTATTTAACCCGAACGAATCGCCTTCGTTCCAGGTAATTGACCAATCGGGCGCATTAACATTCGTAACCATTCCGAATGCGCCGGTCGAACCGCTCGAAATATAGTAAATTTCTCCGACACTGAAAGGCGCAACATTGCCGCCCGGAATTGCAATTCTTCCGGTGTTGTAATTCGTTCCCCAAGCCGAAATATCAACCGGCGAAAAATTCGGGTCAACCGAAAGAAACGTCAAACGGTCAGTGCCGGGCAAAATTGTCGTTGCCGGATTAGAATCTTTCACATTAACGCCAGCAGCAATTGTGTCATCGGCGATAACCATTCCGATATTCGTGTAACCGATATTGGTCGGGTCTATGGTTGTCGCGGTTCGCGCAGTAAGATAATTGGTAACAAAACTCGTTGTCAGCCAAATATTTGAAGTTCCTTTCAAGCCGTCGCCCGCGCTCAAAATATCGCGCTGTAAAAATTCCTGCGAGTTTCTAAGACTTTGTTGGGCAACGGTCATTTCATAATTGGAATTTGCGGTTTTAATTACGCCTTGCATTAGCGAAAAAACCGCAACCAAAATCGTAATGGTCAAAATCATTACGACCATCAATTCCATCATCGAAAAACCTTTTTGGTTTGTTTTGTTCTGCAAATTCTTATTCATCCCTTATCCCTCATCCCTCATCCCTTATTGAAGGCTTTGTCTGAAACCCGTTGCCTGAACATATTGGAAAAACGGTGTTCCGGGCGGAAGTTTTTGCGGTGTCATAAACGTCGTATCAAAACTCCAGTTACGGCGCGGCGGCATATAAATAATTGATGTGTCGTTTTCCCAGTTGGCAAGAGCCTGTGTCGAGCGGAAAAGCGGAATGAACGAACCCGTATAACTCCAAACATTGATTGTGCCGCTCAGATTCCATAATTCTTGAAATCGCGGATAATTAATAATTCCGCCGTTGCGTCTGAGTCCGCCGCTGTCTCTGCCGGGCGTTTGCGTCATCGCGGAAATAGTTGTTCCGGCGATTATTCCCGTGCGAACTGCCGTGCCTTGTGTTGTTCCTGCGCCTTCATCCGCCATTCGATAGGCTTGTCCGCTCAAACTTCTCGGACTGCCCGAACCTTCCGGATAAAGTGCGCTTTCCGCATCAAACCAAGTTCTCGAAAGCGGAAAAATCGCATCGCAAACGATTGATGAAGGAACTTGCGCTCCGGCATATCCGCCGTCATTAACGGTCGAACCGCCTGTTGGAATCGAAACAATGCCTGTCGTGTTGTAATTTCCCCAAATATAAACCATATTTTCCGACGAAACGGTAATACCTTTCAACGGCGAAAGTTTGTCCGTTGCGGCAGTTGTGCTTAAAGTTTCGCCGTCGAAAAGACGCACTCCGCGCCGGAAATAATTTTTCGGATTGATATAGCTGAGTTTATCCCAACTCAAAACCGCGTTTGACCGCGCCAATCTGGTTGCGTCCGTTACTGCCGCGCCGTTTGTCGGCGTGCAGCAGACTGTTCCCGAATCGGGCAATTCGTTGGTGTCTTTTTGCAAAGTTCCTTTTTTGCTCGTGCCGCCGACGTTCCAACCGAAATCAATTACGTCTTCGCCTGCATCGAGAACGCTGTTCGGACCGTAAATATCTTCATTGTCAACAATTCCGTTCGTGCTGGCGAAAGCCGTGCCGGTCGAAAGATATTCGGTTTTCACGATGTCGCCGCGGCGGTCGGAAACATAAACGACGTAACCTTCTTCGCCGTTGATGTTCGTGCTGACGGCGGTCGTTCCCGAAAGCAGATTTGCGTCATAAACGCCGTCAACCCAACGCCCCAGATTTCGCATATTGAGTTCGACAACGCTCGTCAAACCGCGTTCGTAGATGTCATATTCGCTCAAAGTGCTTCGCACCCAACCTTCGCGGACGTTATAGACGTTTATCGGAACAATCGCGTTATAAGTTCCCGTCGGATTTGCTTGCCGCAGATATGTTCCCGCGTCTTCATCCGCCGCCGTAATCGTCGTATTGATAAACCCGCGATTGGCGTAAAGCAACGCGGAAGGATCGGAAATTTCGCCGTCGGCAGTCGTCTGCGAATTGCGCGTCAGATTAACCAAATCGAACGCGCCGCCCAAACGGTCGCGGCTTCCTTGAACATAGCTTGCCCACAAAGGACGTTGCATATAAACAATGCCGTTCGGTTCGCCTTCGGTTACGCCCATACTCAAAATCGTCTGCGTAACATCAACTGCCGTGCCGTCAGGTTTGACGATTTCGATTAAAATTCTGCCCTCAACGCCCGAACCCGGCGGAATGTAATTCGGAACAACCTGCGGAACTACTTTTTTGACCGTGCGGACATACGACGTATCCTGCAAAGAAGCACTGATCGGATTTGCCTGTTTAATTGCCGCGCCGCTAATCGTGCCGCTGTTGTCAATCAGCTTCAAAACATTGCCGCCGTTTAAAGCTGTCGGCATAAATTGTGAAAGCAAAACGCCTTTTCCCGCAGGAATTCCCGCGACATTTCCCGAACCGCTACCGGCAGTTTCATCGTCAAGCAATATGCGGATTTCCGATTTTGTGTGATAACGCGAACTCGCCAGCAGTTCGCTGTCCGAAGGCAATGAACGCTTAATTAATTCAGCAGGCGAATTTCCGGCAAGTTCGAGCGGTAATTTTAAAGTCGTTGCGCCCGTCGTATTCGTCATAACTTGTCCGCCGAAACGATTCGGACTGCCGTTTGCCGGAAGAACCGAATTGCTTTCCCAAAGCGGATTTGCAATGCCGTTGGGCGAACCGGGAAAAAATCCGCGCAAGCCCAAAATGCTTGTCGTAAAATTAGGTCCGCCGACCGTTCCGCCGCCGGACATTACGCTGCCTTTCGTCAATTCGCTCTGCACGTTGTAACCGCCGACTTCGACCCACACATTATTATTGCCGCTCGACATATTTGCCTCGCCGCCGCGTGTCGCATCGCGGACGAATTCGCCCGCCGCCGTAATGCGGTTTAAAAATTTTGTGTTGCGGAGCGCGTAGATATTTTGATTCGTATGAATTCGCCCGTTAAATGTCATTAAAGGTCCGGGATGAATTTCGATGTCTTCATTGGAAAACATCCCGAATTGAAACAACGGCACGAGATAATTATTAAATTCGCGTTCTAATTTAACTTCGGTGCGCGTAATTTCGCGCTTTGCCGTCGAAGTCATCTTGTATGGAATGATGCTCGCGTAAAGTCCGGCGTAAGGTCCTTCGGCAATATTGATGCGCGGATAAATATTGCTCGGCAAACCTTGCGTCGCCCGCATTTCGTTCAAACGCACCGAATCTTCATCGAGTGTTTGATCAAAACCAAAGCCTTCGGTTTGCAAAGCCGCCGGATAATTTGTTCGGATGGCTAGCAAATCGGCGGCAGTCGGCGAGATTTTGCGGCGGAAAAGATTGCTGAAATCATTGGTCATCTTTTCCATCGAAGCCTCAGCCGCATAAAAAGTTTGCGTTCTTTGTAAATCGCTTCCCGCAATCCGCGCTTCGGTCGAAGAAAACGCCAAAGCCGTCAGCGCAATGATTGACAAAATCGCCACAACGATTAACGACACCGCCAAAGCCGCGCCGCGTTCCTTTCGATTTTTTCGATTTTTTTCCAAAAACATTTTTCCCTCACTTACGATTCTCTTAAGCAAGTGTGCAAAAGTAATCAGTTATAAAGAATTTTAAAATTTACGATATTTTCCGGTTTTTACTTTTTACCTTTTACCTTTTACCTTTTACCTTTCCGCTTAGCTTGTGGTTCGCGTTTCATCGTTCAGATAACAAACGCCGGTTAATTCGCCGATTCCGCCGCTCGCGCCGAAATATTGAACTTTAATTTCGATTTTTTTCAGCGTTTCGCTTAATTGCGTAATCGTAATTTGCCGCCGAAATCCGGTTCGCGCCCAACTGTTATCATCAAAATCATCGCCTGTTCCGTAAGTCGAATCTGCGCCCGGCGCACGCAAATCGTCGTCCGTGCCGCCAACGCCGTCCGGTCCCGGATTTACCGAAACATCTTTAAAACCGACGCTGAAACCGTTAAAAACACTCGAAGTATTCGTGTTGTCAACCGCTCCGACGTTTTCAATCTGTTTGAATTCGAGCCGTTGCGAATTTCGCAAGGTTTCGATTTCTTCAATCGAAGCAACGATTATCGTTTTCGCTTCGGAAACATTCCGGCTTAAAGTCGTAAATTGCAGCGCAAACGTAATCGCGGCAGCAGTTCCGATAAGCGCGATGCTGACAATAAAAATCGCTATCACGGCTTCAATCAAAGAAAAGCCGCGCTGTTTTTTATCTGAATTTTGATTTTTATTCGACATACTTGTTTTCACTCTGTTTATATCGCCAGTTTTTTACACGCCCGCCCGCGCCAAGCACCGAAACGGCAAAAGCCGTGTCATTCGGGTATCGTGTGTGATAAAAAAAGACAGCTCTATTTTGGGGATTATTGCTCGCATCCAGCACCGAACCGTCGGGCTGAAATGTTACGATTACAAAGTTTGTGGTCAAAGCCGTGAGATTCGTCGTATCGTCGAGCGCAGTAGTCGGAATGCCGGTCGGTCTTCCGTAAATTATATCGCTTGCTTCAATGCCCGAACCGGCTAAATCGAGCGTTTTGTTTTTCGTGTCGCCGAAAACTCCGAAAGCTCCGCCGTAAATCGTCATTCGCTTAATCGTGTCGTCATAGCGAAAAGTTATTGCGCGTCTTTGCGACATCGCTTCTTGTCGGGCTTCCGTAAGCGTTATCGTAACTTGTCTTTGAAGCGACGAAAATTTCATTAAACGACGTGAAGAAATGATTTGCGGCAATGCCAGAGCCAAAATAATTGACGCTACCAACAAGACGACAAGAAGTTCGGGAAGACTGAATCCCTTTTGATTTTCTGTAAATTTTTCTCTGTTTTTTACTAACATTTTACCTTCTTTCGATCTTTAAAACCTGTTAGAGAAAAAATCTCTACTACACCATATTTTGAATAAGAAAGTTTTTCCAGAAAAAACAATGTTTGTTTATTATTTATTTTATTTATCTGAAGTATGAGTTATCGTAATCGTGTTAAACCGATTTCCGATTTTAAGCCTCTAAAAAAATTCCCCGTCAACCAAAAGAAAGGTTGACGGGAAAATCGGAAGAAACAAAGTATCTGTTTTCATTTGGTAAGGTTTAGTTCAGAGAAGTTTTACCATTTATTTTCAACATTTTGAGATTTACATTGATGCGCGGTCAGAGCGCAGATGAGATTTTTAATGCAAAACTTCTCTGAAAAATCGGTAATCGTTAAAAACACGATTACGGTTTAGTCGTGGTATTGTTCTGTGTCGGAACATTTTGCTGTTGTTGCAATTGCTGTTTCGGCTGTTCTTGCGTCGGTTCCGAGTTTGAAGACGGATTGCCGAGCGGAACAGGTTGAATAATCGTCGTCGAACGATTGGTTGTGCCGATTTTGCCGTTGGTCGGATTTCCTTCATAGTCCGGGCGATAGATGCGCGGCGTAATGAAGAACAAAATTTCGCTGGTGTTGCGTTGCGTCGTTTTGCTGCGGAACAAATATTTCAGAATCGGAATGTCGCCGAGTCCGGGCGTTTTGCTCTTTGAGCTGACTTCCAAATCGGTTAAAACACCGCCGACAATCGTTGTTCCGCCATCGGGAACGAGAACTTGCGTTTTCATCCGTTGCGTATCAATGCCGGGCGTTCCGCCTGTTCCGGCGGCAAGCGCGGGATTGACAGTGTTGTTTTCCGCCGTGACATCCATAATTACTGTTCCGGCATCGGTGATTTGCGGCGTAACTTCAAGACGCAAAGGAACATTAACAAAGGTCGTCGTGAAAACTAAACCGCCACCGTCTTCTTCATCGTTGCTCCCGGCGTTTCTTTGAACGGTCGTAACCGGAATTTGACTTCCGCTTTCGATTTCCGCTTTGCGGTTGTTCAAAGCCGTAACGCGCGGGCTGGCAATAGTTTTGCTTTGTCCTTTTTGTTCGGATAAGTTCAATGCCGCCGTGATTTGTGCTGTGCCAAATACGCCGGTCGTTAAGAAAAATTGTCCGGTCGGAATGCTGTCGGATTGTCTTCCCGTGGTTGCCGTGCCGAGTCCGCCGTTGCCGAAAGGATTCGCCACACTGAAACCGAGTTGAACGCCGATGTCGCGGAGGAAATTGCGTTGGGCAATAACGATGCGAGTTTCGATTTCGACTTGCGGTTCGGGTTGGTCGAGAACGGTTACGAGTTGTTTAATGCTATCAATATTTTCGCGCACGTCCGTAATGATGAGCGTGTTCGTGCGTCCGTCAACTTCGATTGCGCCGCGCCGCGAAATACGGCGTTTGATAATTCCCAAAAGTCCTTGATCATTGCCTCCACCACCGCCACCGCCGGAAGTGCTTGAGCTTTCTTGCGTTGAGCCGCCTTGAAAACCGCCACCGCTTAAAGCACCGGAAACACGCGCATAATTCAAACGAATAATTTCCGTATAAAGCGGCGATGTGTCGAGTTGATTTTCCTGAATTTTACGGCGAATTTCTTGTTCATCAGCCAAAATAGTCTGTTTTGCAACGCGCAAAATCGGACCATTTACTTGAACTGCCAAACCTTGTGCCTGAAGAATCGAATCGAGCGCGACATTCCACGGAACATTGTTGAGATTGACCGTAACTTTCGTTTCTTTAACCGATTGGTCAATCACGAAATTGATGCCATATTGCTCGGTGATATAGCTCATAATTTCGCGCACGTCCATATTGACGACGTTCAGATTTATCGGTTCGCCGACAAATCCCGGCTCGCCATACATTTTGCCTTGCTGTTGCACGTCAACTTTTTGTGCCGCCACCGCCAAAGCCATCGAACTGATTATCATTAAAGCGAAAACTGCTCGTTTAGCTGTTTCTCGCAGAATTTGAAGAGAATTCATTGTTTCCTCCGTTAGAAATTATCTCTATTGAAAAGAGATGGATTGTTTTGAAAATTAGAAAAATTAGAAATCTTTTAAGCAATTCGGTAAAAACAAACAGGCATTCATCTTCCCATTTTTACCTATTACCTATTACCTATTACCTATTACCTATTACTTTTTTACTTGCCTTTCTTTGAAACACGCGGTTTCTTAGTCGGCTTGGTCGTCGTCGGCTTCGTGTCTTGTTGTTCGGTTTGCTGTTGACGATTCATTTCATCAAGCGGCGAAATAACAATGTCCGACTGCGTGGTGGTTGTCGTAGTTCCCGTAGTATTCGTAGTTCCGTTTTCGGTTTGGCTCGTCTGTGTCTGTGTCTGCGTCGGTTGCGTTTGCGTTTGCGCCGTAACCGGAGCCGTGCCTTGAACTACTTCTTGATCGCTGTATTGACGCAAAGTTTTGTTTTCAACCGAAGTTACGAATTTGTTATTGCTCATTTTCGTAATTCTGCGAAAAACAAGACGATTTTCTTCGATGGCAACAAGCTGTCCGTCAAAAAATTTGTCGCCCGGATAAATCGTGTAAGAAAGGCTGATTGGTTTGGCTTCAACCATTGCGGCGAATCCGCGCGGCGTTCTGAAAATTCCCGTAACCGATAATTCGTCAATCGTTAAAACACTTGTAACTTTCGGAATTTCATCACCACGCAAAGCCGCGTCTTCGCGCAGACGTTTGTAATAAGCAATGCGCTGTTCGGCAGACGGTGCGGGAACAACCATAATTTGCGGTTTAACAACCACAGGCTTCGTCGTAGGTGTCGAACCTGTCGTGTTTGTCGTGGTGGTCGTGCCTGTGGTGGTCGGCTTCGGCTGTTGCGGTTTAGCGCGGGTCGGTTTGCAAAACGGATCGTTTCCGGCACATTGCGCCTTCGTTTCGCTTAAATTTCCGCCGATTAAAACGAACGCGAATGCGGCTAAACTCAAAATTAAGGAGCGTTTCATTTTAGATTTGTTCATCATAGCTTTCCTCTTTCTCACAAAATACTTTTAATTATTTAGCAACCGGCGCGGGCTGTGTGGTAACAGCAGTTTGCGGTGCGTTCGGTTGTCCGGGCGTAACGGGCTGTCCGGGCGTGTTCGGTTTAACTGCGCCGACATTGTTAAGGTTTTCCGACGAAGCATAATATGCCGTCAGCAAAAATTGGGCGTGCAAGGTGCGGTCATTTGATTGCGTCGGCAGTTGATTCAATTTGAAATCGGAAATCGAAACAATGCGCTGGAGCTTCGCCATTTTGTCGAAAAAGTCGCGCAAATTGTTAAAGTTCGTGTCAATTTCAACTTCGACCGGTTTTGCCATAATCGAATCATTCTGGGTATCGTCGCGCGGCGTAAAGCGCATCACGATCAGACGGCTTTGGCTTGCCGTGTCTTGCAGTCCTTGCAAAACATTGGTAATTTCGCGGGCTTCCGGCAAAAGAACTTTCAGTTCGTCAAATTCCGCTGTTTTCGTTGCAAAAAGCGTGCGAAATTCGTCAATGCGTTCGGTGGCAATGCGAGCTTGCTGATTTTGCTGTTGAAGTTGTGCAACCTGATCGTTCAAGGCTTTGGTTTCTTCGCGCGTTACGCTCGTCAGGAAATACCAAACTCCGCTGTAAAGCAACGCGGCAATGCCGACCAAAACTAAAAGTTGAAAGTGCCAGGCTAAGGCTTTAAATTTTTCCATCATATCGGTTTCCTCAGTATTAGAGTGATTTCACGCATAAAGTGCGTAACTCTAAACAAAAATCATTAATTTTTTTGCGGATTTGCTGTCGGTTGTTGCGGCTGTGGTTGGGGTTGCGGCTGATTGGCGGCAACGGTCGTGTTCGTCGTGTTCGCTTTTGTCGGCGTGTAGGCGCATTTAATCGAGAATCCAACGCTGACGAGTTTCGGAACTTCCGCTTGCGGATTTGTCGAATTTGTCGGCGTAACCGGAACTGAAGTTTGAATAGCTTCTTCCTTTCTCTGCATTTCAATGCTCAAATTTGAGAACAGACCGCCCGAAAATTCCAAACTGCGTCCGAATTGTGTAATCGCTTGCTCATCGGGCGAATTGCCTTTGATGGTCAATTGATCGCCGGTTTGTTCGACCGATTCGAGATAAAGTCCCGGCACCATCGAAATTCGTTCGCGCAAGGCTTCCAAAACGGCACTCGGACCGGCTTGCGAATCGCGCAATTTCTTAATCATTTCGATACGCTTGTCAATATTTTGAATCTTTTGCTCAAGCTCTTTCTGCTCTTTCAAAACAGCGGCAAGTTCTTGTTCGATTCGTTTTTGTTCGACCAATTCTTCTTCGGCTTTGCTTTTTGCCATCGTCGAAGTGATGACATCAAAACCGACGACCATTGCCAAAAGACAGGCAACGGCAATGCTCATCAAAAGCAGACGCGACATCGGACTGCTGAGTTTGCGGTCAACGGCGACTGCCGCGCCGCCTTGACGTTCCGTAACGGAATTTAAAAGATTTATCTTGATCATCTTACTTCCACTCCTCTTACCGCCAGACCTACGGCAACCGCCATCTCCGGCATAATTTCGCTCAAATAATCAGGATCGAATTTGCGCGTGTCAACTTTTATCTGACGAAACGGATCGAGAACTTCAACCGGAAGTTCGAGCCGCGTCGAAAGTTCTTCCGAAAGTCCGGCGAGTTTTGAACCGCCGCCCGAAATCAGAATTTTCTGCACAATAACTTCCGATTCTTCGGTTGTCGCACGATAAAAATCGAATGTTTTTTGAATTTCCATCGCCACCATTTCGGTTACGTTGTTCATCAAAGGCTCAATCGCTTTTTCTTCGATTCCTTGCGACGCTTCCGCGACACCGCGTTTGACGGCTTCGGCTTGGGCGTAGCTTAAGCCCAAATTTCTCTGCAAAACATCGGTAAATTGCGAACCGCCGACAGTAATGTCGCGTGTAAAAAGTGAGCGCGTGCCTTGCACAATGTTCACGTTCATCGTCGAAGCACCGATATTTAATAATGTAACGACTTGCGAATCGTCCGGCTGATAATTGACTTCGTAGCAATTTTGCAGAGCAAATGTGTCAACATCAATCACGACCGGCTGTTTTCCGGCAAGTTGGACGGCTTGTTTGAGATTGTCAATTCTTTCGCGTTTGCAAGCGGCGATGAGAACCGATGTCGAATCAGCAGTTTCTCCCGTTACTTGATAATCGAGCGAAACATCCGACAAATCGTAAGGAATATGTTCTTCGGCGTGCCAGTCAATAGATTCTTCGAGTTCTTCCGCGCTCATCGGCGGCAAAACGATATTTTTGATAATTACCGAATGACCGCTAACGCCCGTTACGACTTGAGTGGCGTTAATCTGATGGTCTCGGCAGACGCTCTGAATAACTTCCGAAACGACGTTCAACTCCATAATTTGTCCGTCAACAATCGTGTTATCGGGCAGATTTTCAAAGCCTAATCCAACCAGATTAAGACTGTTCAACTTACCATCGAGTTCGACGATTTTGATTGAACTCGAGCCGACATCTAAACCGGCAACGCTTTTCTTTTTACCGAACAGCATTATTTTTTCTACTCCTTTTCGCGGCTTTTACGCCAAGATTTTATTAGTTTTTTTGTTCACCCAAACTCGCACAAGATTTTTTCGGCTTTCAGAAGATTTTTTGCCACCCTCAGAATGAAAGCAAAGACGAGACTCGTTATTGATAGGTCAGACGGTTTTGCAGTGCCGAAATACCTGTGCGTGTTTCTTGGTTATGTTGTCTGATTCGCCGCAGCAGCGGAAAACTTTTTGCATATAGGTGGCGATATGAAACAAACGCTTTTCGCGTCGTTAGATATTAAAATTACACGAAGAAAAAACATTTGTCAACAATTATTTATGATGTTAAACACAAAAAGATTGAAAAAATCTCAAAATGACCGAAAACATCGGTCAAAATGATTGATAAACTGTTCGGAGTTAAGCGTTTAGAGTTCAAACTTTAGTTTGTAACCGCCAGCGAAGCGAAGCGGTTTTCGTTCGAGGATAAAAATGCGATTAGAAAAATTGTAACGCTTGCCGCACTTCGCTTCGCTGGTGCGGAACAAACTAAAGTTTGAACTCTGAACCTTTAAATCTTGTCTTTAATCAGAAAAGGCGAAGTTTCCGAAAGTTTCAAAACCGTATAAAACCCGTTTTGGTCGCTTTGAATATCTTCGCCATAGACGCTGATGATTTCCGTCTGACCGGAATTTTCGGTTTTTAGAATGGTTTTTAGATTTTCTCCCTGACGGTAATCGGCAACAGTTATTTTTCCGGCTTGGCAAACGGTTGGCGCGTCGAAGGATTCGGTTTTCGCGGTTTCGCCGTTCGGCAAAACTTTGGCAAACGAAATTTTGCCGGAAACTTTGCCGTTACAGCGCAACAATATCGTTAATTGCGGTTTGCCCGCAAACCATTGAGCAAAAAAGAAAATTGCGCCGCCGGCAATTAAAACGACCGCCGCCAATAAAATCAAATCCCGCCGATTCATTTAGTTACCTCGTCAACATATGCAACTTCGTCCGTATTTCCCTGAGTTTTAAGATGTGCCTCGACGGGCGACCAATTTATTTCATCGCTCACGACTTTTTGCGCGGCGGCAATCATCGGATACATTCCGTGATACAGCGCAACGGCAAATTTCAAAGTATCTTGCGGTGTCCGACCGGCTTTTGTTGCGGCACCGACTCTGATTGCCATATAACCCGCGACCACAAAATCTTCGATTACCGGATGCGGAATCACATCGGAATATTGCGCGGGAACGATTACTTCGTATTTAGCAAAATCAAAACGATTCGGTTGCGGCACATATGGCGAATTTGATAGTAATTCGTCAATAAAAACGCGCTCGACACAAGTTTTGAGTTCAGCCGTAAATTTGTTTTTAACGTCTGTATAAGCCGGTTGTCCGAGTTGTCCGCGTCCGATTGTCGCGCCGTCCCAGCCGAATCTTTCCGCATATGAAAGACGCTTATTTTCGGCGGCATAGATGTTTGTAACGATTTTCGCGGTAACAAGTTGGTAATTTATTGTTTTACGAGAATTTTGAATTAATCCGACACCGTAATCGGGCGTTGAAGTAATCGGCTGGAATTGCGTATTGGCTTTCAAAGTTGCCATCGCCGCCGCATCTCTCGACGAAAAAATGCGCGGCGGCAACATCGCCAACGCTTCATATAAACGCAAAACGCCTTCGACATCGAGATTTTTTAACTCGGTCGCGCTTGCTCCGTTAATGATGTTTTGGGCTTCATTGTCCTTTGTATCATTAGACACGGCGGAAAGTCTTCGTTTTATCTCGGCGGTTGTCAGCGGCATTTTGTTTCTCCTAAAAATGATAGTTTCAAATTAAGGACATAATTTATTTCGGTTTTTTGCGCTACAAATTTAATTAAGTTTTCGAGCGTTTTGGCAAATGTTCGGAGTTCCAACTTTAGTTGGTTCTTCCGCCAGCGAAGCGCGGCGGGAAGCCAGCTAAAGCTGGAACTCCGAACACCTAAAAATTTAATTTACAGACTACTAATAATTTCCTTTATTTTTTCAGCAGTTTGCGCGGGAATTTCAAACGGAAAAAGATGTGAACCTTCGAGAAAGTGAAAATTAATCGAAAAATATTTTTGCATAAACGAGAGTTTTGCAAGTTCGGCTTCGCGTGAACGATTGCCGCCGACGTAAGTTGTCGGAACTTTTAATTTCCCGCGCAGTTTCGGCAAATAATGCGGAATTGTGCGATAAATTCGCGCTTCGATTTTCGGGGCAAAGAAAAGTTCCAAACCTTTTTCGCCTTTGACAGTTCCGTGTTCGGCATAATCGCGCAAAACGTCTTCGTCAAACGCGGCAAATTTCGGTTTTGCCTTAAAATGCTCAAAAACTTCCGCTTTTGTCTGCCACAAATTGCGCCGAAACCGCGTGATTTTTGAAGGCGAATAACGATCAATTAATTTCGTTAATTTCAAAACGCGCAAACCGTAACTGCTTGAACGGCTGATTATCGGCGCATCAAGCAAGATTATTTGTTTATAAAGTTCAGGATTTTCAGCCGCGACGAGCAGATGCAAAATTCCGCCTAAGCTGTGTCCGATACCGATAATCGGCTGTGAATATCGCGTTTGAAGTTCCGCTTTTAATTCATCTTTGAGCGATTTCCAGCCGTCCGAAACAGGAAATTTCGGATTATGCCCGTGCCGTTCGATAAAACCGATTTCAAAATCTTCGGCAAGCGCACGGAAAATTTTATTATAAGTTTTAGTAGGAAAACCGTTGGCGTGTGCGAAATGAATGATTTGTTTGCAAGTCAGAACGGGGAGCGGTAGCGACTCGCCGAATTTCGAGCAGGTCGCTACCGCTTCCTGTTCTGACAGTTTATCTTTAATCATTGAATCTATTCAGCAATTCCCAATAGCCGACATCAATCCAACGCCCAAGTTTATAGCCGACTTCACGGAAATGTGCGACTTTTACAAAACCTTTTTTTTCGTGAAATTTGATGCCCGAATCGTTTGGCAGAGAGATTCCGGCGATGAGTGTGTGAATGTCCGTGTCGGCGAGTTCGTCAAACAATTTCGTGTAAAGCAAAGTTCCGATGCCGCGCTGTTTGGCGGCGTTTTTGATATAAATCGAAACTTCCGCCGCATATTCAAACGCCTGATAAAGCCGAAACTGCATCGCGCAAGTATAACCGAGAATTTCGCCGTCTTCTTCCGCCACCAAAAACGGATATTCCGCGCTGATTTCGGCAATTCTTTTGCTCATTTCGTCCGCGCCCAAAGGTTCGGTTTCAAACGTCTGGTGCGAATTTTTGATGTAATGATTATAAATTTCGGCAATCTGCGCCGCATCTTCTAAATTTACTTTACGAATTTCCATTATTTTATCGGCAAGCCAAACGACTCGCGCACCAAGTTTCTGATTAAACGGCAATGTTTGACGGCTTCTTTGGCATCGGATTTAATTGCTGTTGCTCCGGGGTAACGAAACTCAACCGCAAAACTTGAAAGCACCAAGGCTTCGTTTCTCATCGAAATCCAATTCGGTTCAATGGGCAACAAAGCGTTCAGTAATATCTCAAGGTCGTGAATTTTTGCAAATAAAATTCCCGCATCAAACATTCGGGCTTTCAAGTATTTTTCGGCGCATTGTTGCGCGTGAAAGCAAACCGCATCATAATTTGCATCTTTTGGCACAAGATATTCGCGGTTCGTCGTTGCCCAATCGCCTTCAGCTTTTGCAATCCATTCAAGCGTTTTCGGATTCATATAAAACTCTGCCTTTTTCAATAATTTCCTTAAAAAAGAAGTCGCCCGAATTAAGAATTTCCGTAACTTGTGTCGGAGTTCTGGCTAACAAATCAAGCGGCATTTTGGGATAAATTTTTTTCCTAATCTTAATTGCCTGTTCAACGCCACGTCCTTCAAACGGCATAATTACCAACAAATCAACGTCCGAATCTTCCGTCGGTTTGCCGTAAGCGTAAGAGCCGAAAAGAATCACTTTTTCGGGCTGAAAATTTTCGACAATCTGGCGGCACAAGTCTTTGATTTTAGCGTTTATGGTCATCCAAGTTTATTTAACTCCATTTTGGCGATTGATTCAAGATGAACTTCGTCCGGTCCGTCGGCAAGTCGCAAACTTCGGGCATAAATCCAAAAAGTTGCGAGCGGAAAATCTTGGCAAACGCCGCCGCCGCCGTAGGTTTGAATGGCGCGATCAATGATTTGCAAAGCCATCTGCGGCGCAATTGCTTTTATCATCGCAATTTCCCGACGCGCTTCTTTGTTACCGAAATTATCCATCATCCACGCGGTTTTCAAAACTAAAAGTCGGGCTTGCTCAATTGCCAAACGCGCTTCGCTAATCCATTGCCGCACAACACCTTGCGCGGCAATCGGCTTACCAAAAGCCGTGCGCGATTTCGCTCTTTCACACATCAATTCGAGCGCACGTTCGGCAACGCCAATCAAGCGCATACAATGATGAACTCTGCCCGGACCTAATCTTCCTTGTGCGATTTCAAAGCCGCGACCGATCCCGAGCAAAAGATTTGAAGCCGGAACGCGCACATTTGTAAAAGTAATTTCCGCGTGTCCGTTTGGCGCGTCGTCGTAACCGAAAACATTCAAAATGCGTTCAACTTTTACGCCTTCCGCGTCCATCGGCACTAAAATCATTGATTGTTGCAAATGTTTCGGCGCATTTTCATCGGTTTTGCCCATAAAAATCGAGAGTTTGCAACGCGCATCGCCCGCGCCGGTTGACCACCATTTGCGCCCGTTAAGAATGTATTCGTCGCCGTCGCGCAAAATGGATGCACAAATATTTGTCGCGTCCGACGAAGCAACTTCCGGCTCGGTCATCGAAAAACACGAACGGATTTCGCCGTTTAAAAGCGGTTTCAGCCAAGTTTCTTTCTGTTCGGAAGTTCCATAACGCTCAAGAACTTCCATATTTCCGGTGTCGGGCGCAGAACAATTAAAAACCTCGCTCGCCCAAGTAACTCTGCCCATAATTTCGGCAAGCGGCGCATATTCGAGATTGGTTAAGCTGGAAACTTCGGGCAAAAACAAATTCCAAAGTCCTTCAGTTTTTGCTTTTTCTTTAAGTTTTTCAATCAATTCGAGCGGTTGCCATCTGTCGCCCGAATTTATTTCTTCGTGGTAAGCGTTTTCGTTCGGATAAATATGAGCGTCCATAAAATCGGACAGACGTTTTTGCAGTTCGCGGGTTTTCGCGGAATATTCAAAATTCATATTTTGGTATTTTGATATAGAAATCGTTTAGATTCAATTCGACAAAGTTCAGAGTAACAATAATTGGAGCGCGGGCATCTCTGCCCGACGCGCGTTCAAGGCTTTGCGAGAACAGGCGCGAAAACGCCGCACATTAAATCAACTCGATTTAATGTGCGGCGTTTCCCGTTCTTGCTTCGCTCGAACGGGCGGGCAGAGATGCCCGCGCTCCAATTATTACGGCACAAACGCGCTCGGAGTCGGAATATCTGCGGCGATGCCGAATTGTTGAATCAGCGTTCCGGCAGTTGACCTTTGAATGAACCAAGTGAAATTTGACGGACGGTAAACTCCTGCGTCAAATTTGCCGTCGCCGTCGTAATCTCCGGCAACAGGTGTGTCGCCGTTTGCGCCGAATGGAAACGCAAAGAATGTTGAATCTTCGCTTCTCAAAACAAACCAGTTGCCGTTTGAAGGACGGAAGAAAGCGACATCGGCTTTGCCGTCTCCGGTGTAGTCGGCGGGAACGATTTTGTCGGAAGTTGTGCCGAATTGCAGGGCAAAGGTCGAGCCGTTTGTCGAGCGATTTATCCACCATTCGGCGGGTGCGGGACGGAAAATCGAGATGTCGGTTTTGTTGTCGCCGTCGTAGTCGAACGGAGCGCGGACGCTGAGAACGCTTGTGGCTTGATTTATCGTGTAAGTTTGTCCGGCGATGGTCAGACTTCCGCTTCTCGCGCTTCCGGTGTTGGCGGCGAAAGTTATATTGACCGTGCCGTTGCCGTTGTCGCTTGAGCCGGAATTTATCGTAATCCAACTTGTCGAAGTCGTTGCCGTCCAAGCGCATCCGGCGGTAGTCGTAACGCCCACATTCAAATTACTGCTCGTTGCCGGAACTGTCTGCGGCGAAGCGGGCGATAATGTGTAACTGCACGCACCGTCATCGTTGTTAATTGTGCCGATGGCTTGATTGTCGGCAATCGTCGCGCCGTTGGCGTTCAACAGATTGACGAAGAAAGTTTCGTTCGGTTCGTTCGTCGTGTCGCCGTTGACAGGAATCGTAATGGTTTTGCTTGTTTCGCCGCCGTTGAAGGTCAAGGTAGTTGGTAAAGCGACTGCCGAATAATCTGTCGGTGCGGTGGCTGTGCCGTCAGCCGTTTGGTAAGCGACCGTAACGGACGAGCCGGAAGCGGCGGAAAGCGAAACGGTGAAAGTGAAATTGCTCGTTCCCGCATTGCCTTCGTTTAGCGAAACGTCAGAAATGGAAACGGTCGGCGCGGCGGGCGGAGCGGTTTGGGCTTCAAACGCGCCGATGTCTGCGCCGTCTGAAATATTTGTGTCGGGCAAATCAAACGGACGCTGGCTGCCGCGCTGGTCGGTGGTTGTGCCGGAACTTTGCCCCGCGTCAAGCGCCGGACTGCCCGCGAAAAGAGTGTGCGTCTGCGTAGTGCCACCATTGAGCGCAAGCGGGGCGAACCGTGGCGCAAGCGGCGATGATCCCGTGCCGAATTGGTCGCCCGTTTGGTTGAAAGTTACGTTGCTGCGATTGCCGATGAGGTTGAAGCCGTTTGATGTGATGCCCGTGCCGCCGCTGGCAACGACATCCGGCTGAGTGGCGTTGCCCACATTGCCCGCGATGATGCTGTTGCGGATGGTGAAGGTGCCGCCGCTTCTCAACACACCACTCGCGCTGCTTGATCCCGCCGCTGAATTGTTCGTGATTGTGCTGTTGATGATTGTGTTGGTGTTGTTATTGGTATCCGAAAGGATGCCGCCGCCGTTACCGATTCCACTGGTCGCACGATTATCGCGGATCGTCGAATTGGTGACGATTAGCCTACCGCTATTGTCTATTCCACCGCCCGTGAAAACGCCGTTTGCTGTATTGCCCGAAATAGTGGAGTTCGTCACAGTCATTACGGTATTAGCAGCACTCCGAATGCCGCCGCCAAAACCGGCTGACGTATTGCCGGAGATGGTCGAGTTCGTTACTGTCAACGAGCCGCTGTTAAAAATGCCGCCACCACTTCCGCCGCCTGATGCACCGGTTGACGTATTATTGCTGAACGTGCAATTCGTGAAAACTCCGTCGGCGAATGCCAAACTAACCCCGCCGCCGTTGCCCGCCGTGTTGCCGGTAACGTGAACATTGGTCAGCGTCAGATGGCTAAAGAATAAAATGCCGCCGCCGGCATCGCTGCTGCTCACGTTGCCGCCCGTGATGGTCATTCCGCTGATGGCGACTCCGAGCGTTGCCAATTGATTTATGTTGAAGATGCGAAAGTCCGCCGCCGCATTGAAATCGCGCCGGACGGTCAGCAGATTCGCGCCCGTGCCTTGGATCGTGATACCCGGCATTTTCCGTAACTTGCCACGAATCGCCGGGTCAGCAGATTCGCGCCCGTGCCTTGGATCGTGATACTGCGCGTGATGGTGGGCAGAGCGGTCAGCAGATTGATGGTCTGAGGCGTGTTGAACAGCGACGAGAAATTTATCAAATCGCCGTTCTGCGCCAGCGTGATGGCATCGCGCAAACTTCCTCCGCCTGAATCGTTGGTGTTCGTAACGGTGAAAACTTGCGGCACGGTGAATACCAAATCCCAGCCTAGCGCAATACTGCCTACGTCTTGGGTCGCATCGTCAACAACGTAAAGACTCCAAATACCGTTCGGATTTGTTCCGTTAAAAACAAATAAATCGGCAGGAGCATCGGTCAACGCGCCGGGACCGGGCGCGGGAAATGTGTCGGTGAAAACATTGCTGCCGTTTTGGTAATTCGCCGGACGAAACGTGTTAGTAGTCAGCGCAGTCGCGTCCGGTATCGGAGTCGGTGCCGTCTGAGCAAAGATAAAGGTTTGGTTCGTTACCGGCAAATTGCCGCCCGCGTCCGACATCAAAACCGCCCTCTGCCCTTGTGGACCAACCAGAATGATGTCAACGTCATCGGGAAAAGTGTGCGAGAAATTGTTCAGTGTAACTCTCATCCGCGTGAACGCACTAACGCCGCTGACGCTGATGTTTGAAGGATACACCGAAGCATTCCCGTTGTCGTTTATGGTGATCGGCGCATTATTATTCGAAAAAAACTGATTCGTCGCATCCTGCGCCGATGTTTCAATTGCAAATAAACCCGCCATAAAAATAACCGCAATAATTAAATTTCTCTTCAACATAATTTTTCTCTACTGTTTTGAGTCCTGCCTTTAGGCGGCTTTTCCGCCGCGCTTCGCTGGCGGTTGCCGCCTAAAGGCGGGACTCAGAACTCAATAAAACATTTTCCAATTCAAATAAATTTCTTTTCAAAACAAACCCGCACGCGCCAGCCGCAAATGCTTCTTGGCGCAATTCTTCGCTGTCAAAAGTCGTAACCATACAAATCTGCGCTCGCGGGAATTCGGCAATGATGCGGCGCGTGGCAGAAATGCCGTCCGTTTCCGCCATCTGCCAATCCATCAAAACCCAATCGGGCAGGTGCTTCTCATAAAGCGAAAGAGCCTGACTTCCATCGGTGCATTCATAAATCTTTTCAAACTTATGCCCGATAAAATCAGCCATCATCCGCCGCATCTTGGCGTTGTCTTCGACAATTAACGCTTTCATTGATTACAAGAATATTGCAGTTTGAAGGTTACGGATATTGCGGTTTCCAAGTATTTTTTATACTTGGTAGCAAGTATTTTTTCGATTTGCAATTTGCAATTTGCGATTTGCGATTGCTTCCGTCGCTGAAGGCGACCAACATTATAGCCCAGCGAGAATCGCTGGGTAAGGCAGCAAGATTTTCCGTCGCTGAAGGCGACGAACATAATTAGCAACGATTGTTCGTCGCCTTCAGCGACGAGCATTTGACGCAATCTAACCCAGCGATTCTCGCTGGGCTATAATGTTTGTCGCCGTTGGCGACGTTAATGGTTGAAACTTTTTTAATGCAATTCAGATTTGTGTTTTAAGGCGAATCTCAATAGGGCGTAACTGCCTTTGAGTTCTAATTTGCGGCAAATGTTTTGGCGGTGTTTTTCAACCGTTGTCGGGCTGATGAAAAGTTCGTCAGCGATTTCTTTGGTCGTGCGGTCGTCGGCAATCATTTTCAAAATGCGTCTTTCCGAGCGCGTCAGGTCATTGATACTTACTTTTTTTTCGCTCAAACTAAGTGAGCGGCGTTGGCGATTGATGAGAAAAGTCGTCAGCGCGGAACTCGCGTAATATTGACTTTTGGCAACGGTTTTGATGCAACTGATTATTTCAGAAAGCGCACTCTGTTTCAAAACAAAACCTTTCGCGCCGAGGTCAATCGCTTCGTTAAACATAATCTCGTCTTGGTGAATCGTCAGAAAAATAATCTCCGTTGCAAGATTTTGCTCACTCACGGCGCGGGCAACCGCAAAGCCGTCCATTTCGGGCATATCAATATCGAGAACGGCGATGTTTGGCGCAAATTTGATAATCGCGTCGAGTGCCGCTCGTCCATGTTCGGCTTCGGCGAGAATCGTTATATCTTTTGCCGTCTCAATCGTCTGCCGCAAACCTTGACGCACAATCGGATGATCATCGGCGATGATGATGGTTATTTCGTTCATAATTTTTTATTTACAGGGATGAAAGGGATGAAAGGGATAATTTTAAAACTTATAAATTCTAACGGCTTTGTTGCACAAATAACATTTGTCTTTTCAACAACTTGCGATTTTGAATGTGATGAAAATAGCGAAAAATCACATTTCCAGTTTTCGTAAATTACTCAAAACACAGAAGTAATTTGTGCAACAACGCCAATTCTAACCATCCTTTTCATCCCTTTTATCCCTGTAAATAATCTTCTTTCAAATTTTTATCGGTAAAGTTATCTTTATTTCCGTCCCGTTTCCGACGCTCGAAATTATTGAGATTGTGCCGCCGATTATTGACGTTCGTTCTTTTAATCCGACTAAGCCAAGTCCGCTGCCGCTCGGTTTTATGTTGTTCATATCAAAGCCGCGCCCGTCGTCTTTAATAGTGATAACAACTTTGTCAGCAAATTTTTTAATCTTAATTTCGGCTTCCGCCGCGTCGGAATGTTTGATGATGTTGTTGACCGATTCCTGCACGATGCGATAGACGTTTATCTCCGCGTCTTTCGGAAAAACATCGTCAATAACATCAATTTCATAATCGAATTCCAGAACGTCGGAAACCTTCACGAACATCGTTTTCAAAGCCTTTGTCAAACCCAAACGCTCCAAATAACGCGGATGAAGTTTGGCGGTGATTTCCTGCACTTCGTCTAATGCTTCGAGCGCGTCTTTCGAGATTTCGTCAAATTCACGCAAGACGATTTCCGGCTCATTATGTTTATTTTTGCCCATCGCCGCACGGTTTGAAATTATCGCCAAACTCTGCCCCAAACCGTCGTGCAGTTCCGCCGCGATTCATTTCCGCTCGGCTTCTTGCGATTCAATCAAACGCCGCGAAAAATCGCTTTTGGCTGACGCGATTTTTCTCAACTGCGAAACGCGATTGTGATAAATCAGCCAAACAACCAGCGCAACCGCCAAAACCGCCAACGTCAAAAACCACCAAGTTTGATAAAAAACCGGATAAACGACGATTTTCACGCTCGCGCCTTCCGTGTTCCAAACGCCATTGGCATTCGCCGCAATCACGCGAAAGGTATACTTTCCGGCTGGCAAATAAGAATAATTCGCCGTCCGATTAATTCCGGCTTCAGTCCAAGTTTCCTCAAAACCTTCGAGCTTGTAACGAAACTTTATCTGATTGGATTTTATCAAACTCAAACCCGTGTAATGAATTTCGAGCGATGTCTGATTAGGTTTTAATTCGATTTCGGATTTGGGATTTGGGATTGCGGATTTGCGGTCAATCGAAACGTCTTCGATAATTGTCGGCGGCGGATTGGTGTTGACGGTTTCAGCGTTCGGATCAACAATCGCCACGCCGCCCATTGTCGGAAACCAAAATTTTCCGTCCTTCGTTTTAATCGCCGAAGGAAGCCGTCCGCCGTTGCATTCGACATTGAGCATTCCGTCCGATTCATCGTAAGAAACGCTGTTGATTTTCGGAATTTTCCCGTCCGCAAAATCATTCAATTCCTGCTTTTGAACGCGATGAATGCCGCGATTCGATGACATCCAAAAATTGCCGCGCTCGTCTTCCAAAATCGCAAAAACGCCATTATTAAAAAGTCCGTGTTCGACACGATAATTAAAAAACTTGCCATCTTTATAACGAACTAATCCGTTGCCGCCCAAATTGTGCCGTCTTTATCGGCAAAAATTTTGACAAACCGATTATTGACAATGCCTTTCGAGTTGCCTCTGTCAAAAATCGTAAATTTCACGCCGTCAAATCTTGCAAGTCCGTCAAACGTCGCCAACCACAAATATCCGTCCGGCGTTTGCGCCAAACCGTTGACCGTGTTCTGCGGCAAACCGTTTTCCGTCGTCCAAACGTCAAACCCGTATTCCTGCGCGAATACAACCGCGTTCAAGCAAAACCAAAACGCAATCCACGCCGAAAAAAGCCGGAGTTTTCGCCCGTTACGGAAGTTCATAAATTTATTCGCGAGCGGTTTTGTTCTATTAGACATTATTTGAAATAAGATTTGCCCGCGAATCTGCGCGAATCTGCGCGAATTTTTGCGGGTAAGCAGGTGAGCAAAAGTATTGAGGCATTTTGAAAAGTTTGGAGTTCCAGCTTTAGCTGGCTCTTGCGCCGCGCTTCGCTGGCGCAAGCCAACTAAAGTTGGAACTCCAAACGCGAAGCAAAATCTGACGAAACTTTTGCTCACCTGCTTATCTGCCAAAGATTTTATGAACTTTGCCGAAATATTGTTTTTATTCGCGTCAATTCGCGCAGATTCGCGGGCAAAATTTTATTTTCAGTTTTGGGTTCTTATTTCAAATAATGTCTATCATTTCAACTTAAACTGTAAGCGGACGCTTTTGCAGTTCGCACGTTTTCGTTGAATAATCGAAGTTCATAATTTCTGATTTGAAATCACAGATTATCACAAACTTTAATGACGTTCTATTTCAATAAAAAATATCTTTTGCCGTCGATATTTTTCTTCTTTGTCGAAGTTTGTATCGCGCTTTTTGTGACGGATAAAATTATTCGTCCGTTCATCGGCGATGTTTTGGTCGTGATTTTAATTTATTGTTTTTTGCGGATTTTTCTCAACGCAAATTATTGGAAAATCGCGCTCGGAGTTTTGATTTTTGCGTTCACCATCGAGGTTTTGCAGTATTTCGATTATGTCAAACTGCTCGGATTAGAACAAAATCGCGTGCTTTCCATTGCGCTCGGCAGAACTTTTGAATTGATGGATTTTGTAGCTTATTTGGTCGGCTTTTTGCTGATATTATTAACTGAAAAATTTTATGAACGACTCAAAAGCAATTAATTGAAACCTGTGCGTAATTAAATTTATTTTACTGACAACTTAATACTTCAGAACAAGCGATAGATTAAGAAACGGCTAAAATTCGAGATAAAATCTATCACCTATCATCTATCACTTATCATCTATTCCGAAGGTTTCCGTTAAAATTGAATTACGCACGGCTTCAATTAATTGTGAGAAAAGGCTAAGACAATTTAGTTTTTTTTATTTTTGCAAACCGATTTTCCGCATTATTTCCGTAAATCGTTTTTCGTTACGGATTGCGTCAAATGTCGAATCGGCATTGACGGAGGGAAGACTTATATCGCGTTTCGCCAAAGCCAATTCCAAATTTTCGAGTGCTTTTTCCGTTTCGCCGAGCCGAACATAAAACGCCGCGTTCTGAATTAAAATTTCTCGTCCGCTTTTTGAAGGCGTGTTCACAATAGATTGAAAATACGGGCGCAAATCGTTTTCGGCGAGTGTTTTTGTCAAAGGATGCGCGGCGCGTTCGACGGGTGAAAGTTTGCCCAAAATCATTTCGCTGAGTTCTGCATACATTTTTTTCTCGACATAAATTTGGTAAAGCATCTTCGGAGTTTCCCAAAAATCAGGCTCGATTTGTTTGGCGTAATTACACGAAGTTAGGGCTTTATCAAACTTTCGGTCGGACGCATAAAGTCTGCAAAACCATGAATGATAAAGCGGCGAAAACGGTTCGATTTCGGCGGCTTTCTGCAATTCGGCTTCGGCTTCGGCAAAACGGCGTTGTAATTGTAAAAATTTTGAGTAGTTGAAAAAAGCCGGAGCGTAATTCCCGTCGAGTAAAACGGCTTGTTTGAATTCGCTCTCCGCTGCTTCCCAATTCCAATCACGCCATTGATAAATTTCGCCCAAAACCGTGTGCGGCGCGGCGAGCGATTTGTCGAGTTCGATGGCTTTGTTGGCGATTTGTTCGGCTTTTTCCCATTCGACAAAAAGCTGGTCGGAAGTCAGCAAGGCTTCCGCATAACCCGCAAAAGCCAAACCCCAATTCGGTTCGGCGGCGATTGTTTTTTCAAAGAGTCCGATCATTTCCTTGCGTCGGAAGAGTTCGCTTCTGCGCCAGATTTTTCGCGCCGAAAGATAATTTTGGACAGCTTCCGCGTTGAGTTTTTGATTGGCAAGTGATTTTTCGTCTTCCGCGTCGGCAATCTTCAGCGAAAGCCGTCGCGCCGCTCGAAGCGAGATTGCGCTTTCGAGATTGAGATTGGCGGATTTATTCAGTTCAAAAGTTTCCGTCCAAAGACTTTCGCCGTCCGCAACGCGCAAAAGATTGAGCGAAACGCGGATTTTCTCTGCGTCAGTATGATAAGTTCCCGACAAAACCGCATCTGCGCCAAGCTCTTTTGCGGCGTTTGAAACGTCGAAATTTTGCCCCGCGAATTTACGCACCGAAACGAGCGGCAAAACTTTTAGCTGGTTGATTTTGCTCAGATTCGTAATCATCGCGTCCGTCAAACCAATCTGAAAATCCGTTTCGCTTTCATTCGCCGAAGCAAACGGCAAAACGGCTAATTGATGAAAACCGAGCGCGTTTTTCGGCGATTGAACATTATTTCTCTGCCACGCAAACGACAAAATCAAGAGACAAATCAGCGAAAAACTCGCAATGCCAATCAGCCAATTTCGTTTGACCGATTGAGCCTTTTCAATAATTTTCGGCAGTGCAGTTTCTTCTAAAATTTTCGTTTCGGGAACTGCTTCAGCAGATTTTTCGCTCACCTCCGATGTAAAACGATAACCGCGTTTGGGAATGGTTTCGACATAATCATTACCTTTCGCGTTTTTGCCGAGAGTTTTTCGCAAAGCGTGAAGGCAAAACCGCAAGTTCGATTCTTCGACAAAAGTATCTGCCCAAACCGCTTGCATAATGTCGTCGCGGCTGACAAGTTCGCCGCGCTTTTCAACAAAAAAGACCAACAAATCAAAGACTTTCGGCTGAAGCGAAACAGGCTGACCATTTCGCATCAGTCTCTTCTGCTCAAGGTCGAGCAAAAAGGCATCAAATTCGTAAATCTGTTTATTCATTGGACTTCTAACAAAATTCTAACATTTTTCTAACGCAATCAAAACGCAATATTCAATTACCATTAGTGTCTTAACAGCACACCGCACGGCGGACTTTGAAAATAGTTTTCGCGTCGGATTGGAAAAATAATTTTGGGGAGAAAATAACATGAAAAAGATATTTGTAGTTCTAGCGATTATTCTTGCGGCTTCGTTTATTGCTGACGCACAAACATTGCCCGCCAAGGTCAAAACGTATTTGAGTAAAAATTATCCAAAATGGGAAGTATGCAAATTCAATAAAGTTGAATATCAAGCCAACAAAGCGATTGCCAAAGGTGATTTTAACGGCGATGGAAAAACTGATTACGTTGTTGCCGTTACCAAAGATGACAGAATTTACGCGCTTGCTCTGTTGGCTACGAAAAATAGCTACGAAGCGTTTAATTTGCTCGCCCAAAACGAGGAAAACCGTTGGATTGCAGGTCTGGACGTTGCCGGAAAAGGTGAGGAAGTTTTTTTGCCTAACGACCGCGGCGATGTAACCAAATCGTTTCGATTAAAAACAGATGGAATCGCTATCTATGACGGCGAAGGAATGGCGAATATTTACTACTGGCAAAACGGCAAGTTCTTATTTGGGAAAGATTTTTGAGAAAAAAGAGAAAATATATGAAAAACACAATAATAAACAAAATGCGTCGCGTATCGGTTATTTTCGCTTTGTGCGGAATGACGTTTGGCATCTTTTTTCCGGCGATTTCAACTCGTCGCGTTTCGGCTGAGGGGAAAACTCCTTTGCTTTCTGAAATTATCAAACCAACGGTCGAACAAGTCGAACAACAATTAGGCAAAACGCCGGTCGAGTTTGAAGAGAATCGCGGGCAATTTGATAAAAATGTCCGTTTTATGGCTCGTGCCGCCGGTTCGACCATTTTTTTGACGGCGGATGAGATTGTGTATGTGCTTCCGATGGAATCAAGTCCAAAGTCTAAAGTCCAAAGTCCAAAGCTGAAAGACTTTCGGGCAAATGACCAAGACAAAACGCCGCGTCTCGCATTCGCTTTGCGGATGAAACTCGTTGGTGCAAATGCAGATTCGACCTTTGCGGGTGAGGAAACGGTTGAGCATCGGACGAATTATTTCAAAGGCTCAGACGCGGCGAATTGGCAGACTGATGTGCCGAATCATAGTCGCGTAAGATATGAAAATGTTTATGACGGCGTTGGGATGGTTTGGCACGGACGAGAAAATTCTGAGACGCAGTATGATTTTGTCGTTGCTCCAAACGCCGATGCCGGACAAATCAGCCTTGAATTTGACGGTGCGGATAGTTTAGAAATTGACGCGGACGGCAATCTGCTAATCCATACACCTGCCGGAATCGTCAAACAAAACAAACCTTTTTCGTATCAGGAAACCGACGGCGTGAAGCAAGAAATCGAAAGCGGTTTTATCCTGTCAGAACCATCTGCGGTAGCGGATGGGTCAAATCGGCAAACCGTCAAATTCGCTCTCGGAAGCTACGACCGCACCAAACCTTTGACGATTGACCCGACGGTTAATTTAAGCAGGCTCGCTTATTCAACACTTTTGGGCGGCGCGGGTAGTGAAACAGGCAGGTCAATTGCGGTTGATTCATCCGGCAATGCCTACATAACCGGTCAAACATTATCCCCCGAATATCCAACGACTTCGGGAACTTATGATACAACTCATAACGAAAGCACGGACGTATTCGTAAGTAAGCTCAACGCCGCCGGTTCGGGTCTGATCTATTCCACTTTCATCGGCGGAAACAACTCCGATGGCGGCACCAGTATCGCTATTGATGCAGCCGGCAATGCTTATCTGACCGGCGTTACTGGCACGGATTATCCAACGACCGCCGGAGCATTTGATACTACTTCTAACGGAGGAAATGACGTATTCCTTACTAAACTCAATGCCGCTGGTTCGGGTTTGATTTATTCCACCTACATCGGCGGAAGTGGAAATGATGTCAGCACCGGCATCACGATTGATTCAACCGGCAATGCTTATCTGACCGGATACACTGATGACACAGGTAGCCCTATCACCGATTATCCAACGACCGGCGGAGCATTTGATACGACTCATAACGGCGACATTGATGTATTTGCCACCAAGCTAAATGCCGGCGGTTCGGCTCTGATTTATTCCACCTACATCGGCGGAAGCGGCGTTGACTTGGGCAACGACATTGCTATTGATGCCGCCGGCAATGCTTATCTGACCGGCGAAACCCCTGATGCCGCCACCGATTTTCCAACGACCGGCGGAGCGTTTGATACGACTCATAACGGCGACACTGATGTATTCGTAACCAAGCTAAATGCGGGCGGCACGGCACTAATTTATTCCACCTTTATCGGCGGAAGCGGCTTTGATCAAGTTACCGGCATCGCCATTGATGCAACCAACAATGCTTATCTGACGGGCGGGACTTTTGACGCTCCAACCGATTATCCAACGACTGCCGGAGCGTTTGACACGACTCATGACGGCTTTGAGGACGTATTCGTAACCAAACTAAATGCGGGCGGTTCAGCTCTGATTTATTCCACTTTCATCGGCGGAAACCTCTTTGATCACGGCAATGGCATCGCCATTGATTCGTCCGGCAATGCTTATCTGACCGGCTACACTAGTAACAGTGATACCATTTATCCAACGACTGCCGGAGCTTATGATACGACTCATAACGGCAGTGATGACGTATTCGTAACCAAGCTCAATGCTACTGGTTCGGCTCTTGTCTATTCCACCTTCATCGGCGGAAGCGGCACCGATTCCGGCTTGGGCATCGCCACCGATTCAGCCGGTAATGTTTATCTGGTCGGCGACACTAACGACGATTTAACCGATTATCCAACAACTGGCGGCGCATTTGATACCACTCATAACGGCTTTGAAGACGTATTTGTAACCAAGTTGAGCGGTCAGAAACCTGTGTATGATTTTGACGGCGACGGCAAAACTGACCTTTCAATCTTTCGACCTGCGCCGGGCGAATGGTGGTATTTGAGAAGTTCCACAGGTGGAAATGCCGCTTTTACTTTCGGTTCGGCAACGGACAAAATTGTTCAGGGTGATTACACCGGCGACGGCAAAACCGACATCGCTTTTTGGCGACCGTCAACCGGATTTTGGTTTATTCTCAGGAGCGAAGACAACTCGTTTTTCTCTTTCCCGCTCGGCTTGACTGGCGACATTCCCGCACCGGCTGATTACGACGGCGACGGCAAAACTGATGCGGCGGTTTTTCGTCCTTCGAGCTTAACGTGGTTTATTTCAAAATCAACGGGCGGCACGACGATTACGACGTTCGGCGCAACCGGCGATAAACCTGTCGTGGCTGATTACGACGGCGACTGCAAAGCCGACATCGCTATTTTCCGCCCGTCACTCGGTCAATGGTGGATTCAGCGAAGTTCAAACCTATCCGTTTTCGCTTTACAATTCGGCGTATCAACCGATAAACCCGTGCAAGGCGATTACACCGGCGACGGCAAAGCCGACACCGCTTTTTGGCGACCGTCAAACGGCACTTGGTTTGTTCTCAGAAGCGAAGACTTATCGTTTTTCTCCTTCCCGTTCGGAACAGGAACGGACATTCCCGCACCGGGCGACTATGACGGCGACGGCAGATATGATGCGGCAGTATTTCGTCCATCAGATTTGAATTGGTATGTGCAAAGGTCAACGGCAGGAACGCTCATTCAGCGATTCGGAATCGCCGGCGACCAACCTGTGCCTAATGCTTTTGTGCCTTAGAACCAATAAGCGAGATCCATTAAAACTGTTGGCGACGAGGATGAAACTTTTACATTTGTCATAACGCCTAACATCAACATAAAATTGCATCTATCGTTATTTCGGTAGATGCTTTTTTTATGAATGATACAAAACCAATTAGACACGGCGAAGAATTAAACGTCGAAAATCTGCAAACATTTTTGCGCGAAAATCTTGGCGTAAATACTGATGAAATCAAGATTTTGCAATTTCCTTCGGGAAGTTCAAATCTGACATACTGCATAAAAATCGGCGCAGACGAATATGTTTTGCGCCGTCCGCCGTTTGGCAATCAAGTCAAATCGGCGCACGATATGGCGCGGGAATTTAATGTTTTGTCGCGCCTTTCGGAAGTTTATAAACCTGCGCCAAAGCCGCTTATTTATTGCGCGGACGAATCAATTATCGGCTCGGAATTTTATTTAATGGAACGCCGCCACGGTTTAATTATTCGCGGCAAACTGTCAGAATCGCCTGCGGTAGCGGGTGGTTTAACTTTAGAAAACTCGCAAGATTTAAGAAAAAAAGTCGTTGAATCGTTTATCGAAAATTTAGTAAATTTACATTCGCTCGATTACAAAAAAATCGGCTTGGAAAATCTCGGCAAACCCGAAGGTTACATCGAAAGACAAGTTACGGGCTGGACGAAACGCTATTTTAACGCAAAAACCGACGAACATTTTGAACTCGAAACCGCCATCGAATGGCTGAACAGCAATATTCCGAATGCAAGCGGCGCGTCGTTAATTCATAACGATTACAAATTCGATAACGTGATGCTGAATCCCGATAATTTAACCGAAATCGTCGCCGTTTTGGATTGGGAAATGACAACAATCGGCGAACCTTTGATGGATTTGGGTTCATCGCTGGCTTATTGGATGTCGAAAGATGCAGGCGCAATGATGCTTTCGATGCCGTTTAATCCGCGAGTTTTGATGGAAAATATTTCGCGCAAAGAATTAGTCGAAATCTACGAGGAAAAATCCGGCAAAGCGGTTTCCGACATCGTTTTTTATTACGTTTTCGGCACATTCAAACTCGCCGTCATCGCCCAGCAAATTTATTTTCGATTTACAAAAGGTTTTACGAAAGACCAAAGATTTGCGACTTTTAATCATTTCATTCACGCGCTCGGAAAAATCGCTCTGCACGGAATTGAAAGCGGAAAAATTTGAAGTTTCCCGGCGGCGGCGGCGAGTGATTTAATTTTTGTTACCCGAAGATTGTGTTGAAATAAGCGAAAAACGCTAAATTCGACTCATCTCAAAAAAATGACGAAAGCAAACGACTCGGCGTGATTCGTCCGATTCGTTTTTTTTGTTTATAATCTTTCCTTTTATGAATATTCAGCAAACATCTTATCCGCGCAATAAAATTAAAATACTTTTGCTCGAAAATATTTCGGCTTCGGCAGTCGAAGAATTAAATCAGAGCGGTTACGCGGAAATTAAACAACTTAAAGGCGCACTCAGCGAAACGGATTTAATCGAAGCGATCAAAGGCGTGCATATTTTGGGCATTCGCTCAAAGTCGCAAATTACGGAAAAAGTTCTTGAAAACGCCGATAAATTATTGGCAATCGGCTGTTTTTGTATCGGCACGAATCAAGTTGATTTACAAAACGCGACAAAACGCGGCATCGCGGTTTTCAACGCACCTTATTCAAATACGCGCTCGGTTGCCGAATTGGTAATCGGTTTGTGCGTGATGCTGATTCGCAAAATTTCGGACAAAAACATCGCCGCGCACAACGGAATTTGGTTGAAAGAAGCAAAGGGAAGTTTTGAACTTCGCGGCAAAACTTTGGGAATTATCGGCTATGGAAATATCGGTTCGCAAGTTTCCGTAATGGCGGAAGCAATGGGTTTGAACGTGATTTATTATGACGTTTTAACGAAATTGCCGCACGGAAACGCCAAACAAATCCGCGATGTTCACGAACTTTTGAATCAATCCGACATCGTTACGTTGCACGTTCCTTCGGACAAAACGACGCGCAATATGATGAACGAAAAAACGATTTCGGCTTTGAAAAAAGGCGCAATTTTTCTGAATTATTCACGCGGCGACGTGGTTGATTTGGACGCTTTGCAAAAAGCCGTCGAATCGGGCGCAATTTCGGGCGCGGCAGTTGATGTTTTTCCGCAAGAACCTGAAAAAAACGGCGACGAATTTTCCAGCGTTTTGCAAAATCTGCCGAACGTAATTTTAACGCCGCACATCGGCGGCTCGACCGAAGAAGCGCAAGCAAATATCGGTTTGGACGTTACGGCAAAACTGATAAACTATTTAGAGTTAGGCACTTCCAACGGCTCGCATACTGTTCCCGAAGTAAATCTTTCGCCGCAAACCGACACACATCGAATCTTGCACATACACGAAAATATTCCCGGCGTTCTCTCGGAAATTAACTCGAAACTCTCAGAACGCGGCATCAATATTTTAGGTCAATTCTTAAAAACCAACGACGAAATCGGCTATGTGATTTTAGATATTGATTCAGAATTATCGAAAAAAGCATTCGAGATTTTGAAGGAAGTTCGCGGCACGATAAAAACGCGGATGGTTTATTAAAATGAAAATTGTAATTCCGGGCGGAACAGGACAAGTCGGCACGATTTTGGCGCGAGATTTTCACGCAAAAGGTTACGAAGTTGTAATTTTGAGTCGTAAAGCATCTGACAAATTCGACTGGCGCGTGGTTGAATGGAACGCGAAAACACTTGGCGATTGGGCGCAGGAATTTGAAGGCGCGGATGTTGTCATAAATCTTGCCGGACGCATCGTAAATTGTCGTTATAATGCGGAAAATCGGCGGCAAATTATGGATTCGCGGGTTGATTCGACAAAAGTTGTCGGCGAAGCGATTTTGAAAGCGAAAAATCCGCCGCGAATTTGGCTTCAAGCCTCGACCGCGACAATTTACGCGCATCGGTTTGACGCGCCGAATGATGAATTAGACGGAATTATCGGCGGCAATGAACCGAGTGCGCCCGACACTTGGAATTTTAGTATTGATGTCGCTAAAAGTTGGGAAACATCGGCGAATGAGTTTGATTTGCCAAAAACGCGGCTGGTTTTGATGCGTTCGGCAATGACGATGTCGCCCGATAAAGACGGCATTTTTGACGTAATGTTAGGACTTGTCAAAAAAGGTTTGGGCGGCACGGCAGGCAACGGAAAGCAATATATTTCTTGGATTCACGACCGCGATTTTATTCGTGCGGTTGATTGGTTGATTGAACACGAAGAGTTGTCGGGCGCGATTAATATTTCATCGCCTAATCCTTTGCCGAATAAAGAATTTATGAAGATTTTCCGTGATGCTTGGGGAACAAAAATCGGTTTGCCCGCGACAAAATTGATGCTCGAAATCGGCGCAATTTTTATGCGGACGGAAACAGAATTGATTTTGAAAAGCCGCCGCGTCGTGCCGACGAGATTGTTGCAGTCGGGCTTTAAATTCGAGTTTCCGAATTGGGAAGAGGCGGCGCGTGATTTGTGCGAAAAAAGCCGAAGAATCGGATGAAAGATTTACCCGAAGCAAGCGTTTATGAAATCGCTTTAGTTTTTTTAGGTTCGCGCCATAAATACGTCTGCGAAGGAAAATCAATGAATCCGACTTTGAAAGACGGCGAAACGGTTTTGGTTGACCGCGAAGCCGAAATCGAAATCGGCGACATCGTAGTTGCCAAACATCCGCTTGAACAATCAACCGAAATCGTCAAAAGAATCGAACGCATCAACAGTCGCGGTCATTATTTTCTTGTCGGCGATAATTTGGAGGACAGCAACGACAGCCGACATTTCGGCGCGGTTTCGAGAGAATATATCAAAGGAAAAGTCGTGGCGCGTTTAAGCTAAAGAAATATTTAACCGCGAAACACGCGAAATACACGAAAAAAAGAAATTCTTTGGTTTTATTTTTCGTGTATTTCGCGTGTTTCGTGGTTAAAAAATCTTAAGTTTTCAGCCGCTCGGCGATTAATTTATAAGCCTGAAAATTATAGACTAAGCCGATGTGTGTTCCGGTAACTTCAAAATTATTTTCTTCAAAAACGGAGCGGCAATTTTTCCAATCAACGATGCCGTCGGATTTGGTGTAGATGGCGGTGCGCCGAACTTTTTGCGGCAAATCGGTTTGCAGAGCTTGGACGGTTGTGCAGAGGCAATGTCCCGTGTAGCAATTCGGGAATTCGGATTTGTCGGTTTTGGCAAAGATGCGGGCGCGGATTTTTTCCGCCATTTTGACGACTTTCGGATGCGAACGAACGCCGCGAAAAGGCGACGCAAGTGTAATAACCGATTCGACAATATCGGAATTTTGCACCGCTGCCGAGCGCGATAAAACTCCGCCCAAACTGTGTCCGATGAGATGAACTTTTTTGCCTGTTTCGGCGTGTGCGCGTTTGATTGTGGCGATTAATTTCTCCGAAAGCGAATGCAAACAATCGGCGTTCCAACCGATATTTGAAAAATAAGGTTTATAGCCGATGCGCGACAGCCACAAATATAATTCGCCCAAATAAATGTCTTGACCGAGAAAACCCGGAACGACAACAACGGGCGAACCGTCGCCTTTCGGCACGCCGAACCCGAACCAAACAGGCGAAAGATGCAGCAAAGTCCAATCAACGCCGACCAGAGATTCAAACCAAATCGGCAGCGCAGATTCGCGCATATCTTTATCGAATCCCGTAAATGCTTCAATTTCCCCTTCAAGAATATCCATTTTTTATTGAACCGCAGAGACGCGGAGACGCAGAGTTTTTTATAAAATTTCTCCGCGTCTCTGCGTCTCTGCGGTGAACTTTCCTCACGCCTTTGCGCTTGCTGTTTGATGTTCTAATGTTTCGACCGTTTGCAGTAAATCTATGAAAACTTCGTCCAAGATTTCCTTGAACTTTTCGACATCGGGCATTGCTTGCGCGTCCGACGACAGCCCAAAATAGAGCATTTGATTATAACTCAAAATCGCGCAACCCAAGCCCAAACCGTAGCCGATTGGAACATACGGATATTGAATCAGCATCTTTTTGCCCGCGAGATAAAGGGGAACTTGCGGACCCGGAACATTCGTCGCCACCATATTAAACGGCGGAAACGGCAAATCGGCGATTTGTCCCAAAATTGATTGCAGAGGTGCGGGAATTATTCCGTAAATCGCGCCGAACATCATCAAACCTTCAGCCAATTTCGCTTCCTTCATCAGAGCAGTTTTTTGATTGACGTGTTGAAAACGCTCCGGTATAGATTCAATATCGAGAGAAATTTCGACAGGCAAAATCGAGATTAAATTTCCGAGTGCGCCGCGCTGGTCTTTTTGACGCAAGCTGACCGGCACCATAAAACGCATTTGTTTGCCTTTGATTTTTTGCCCGTGAAATGTCGTATAACGCGCTACGGATTCGCTCAAAACCGTCAAAACGACATCGTTGACCGTTCCGCCCAAAACATTTCTGACCTTTCTCGCGTCTGCAAAAGAAAATTCGCTCCACGCAAGCCGTCTTTCGCCCGAACATTTTCCGTTAAACGGCAACATCGGCGGCGGCGTGGCGATAGCGGGCAAAACTTGCGCGAGTTGCGGCAGATTTTCGACTGTTTCCGCCTTCGCCAAATTTGAAGCCATATAAAGCAAGCCGCCTTGCATTTCCATCAACCGCGAAGTCGTTTCCTGCAATCCGCCCAACACGGATTCAAAAAGTCTTTGAATCGGCTCTTTTTTCGGCGCGGGTTCTTCTTTAACAATTTCCGGCTTTGGCGGCGCAGTCGAATCGGGCGAAATATCGAACATTATTTTTATCAAATCAACGCCCGAAATTCCGTCAACCATACAATGATGAACCTTCGCAATCATCGCCGAATTTCCGCCTTCAAAATCTTCGACAACATACAATTCCCAAAGCGGTTTGTTCCTGTCCATCACGCTCGAAAGCGTTTTGCCCGCGATTTCGGCTAATTCTTTTTCGTTGAGAGATTCTTTTTGTTCGACTTTGAAAATGTGTTTTTGGATGTCGAAATCTTCTGCCGATTCCCACGTCGGATGTCCGATATTAAAAGGATCAGGCACGACCTTTTGCACATAACGCGGAATCAGATGAAGGCGATCTTCAATATGTTTGACCAAATCGCGCTGTGTCAATTTGCCTTCAAAAATGCTCGTCGAGCCAATGTGCATCGGACATTCCTTTTTCTCAAGATAAAGAAACGCCGCATCAATCGAAGTCAATCGGTGATTTAATTTTTGTTGGCTCATAAAATTTACCGCATTTTTATCTCAAATTCGCCGTCTTGACGAAGAAAGCAAACATCAAATAGCGAAAAGAAATTTGCCTGCCCTAAAATTAAAGTCGCATATTCTGAACTTGTCCAAGCAAATGCGAGTTCTACGGGCGGAAAATTTTCAACTTGAGCATTTACAAATAACGCTCTGGCTTCATAATTTGCTAAATTCCCCACTAATTGCAGTGGAATTCTTTGATTTTCCCAAATTGCGCCGAGTTCCAATCCAACTTTATAAGGCAAAACATTGACGGTTGAACCCGAATCTAAAAGACCGACAACTTGTTTCGTATTACTGTTTAGCTCAAGCGTCAAAGGCAAATATGGCATTGCTTGCGGTAAAATTCTATCGGGTAAGTCTTTTAAGTAAGAATATTTATGTGATTGCATTAGCCTTTCGCTCGTCTATTAGTTTCTGTAAAACTCGGCTTGCCTCAAAAGCATCTGTTTGAGAAACAAACTCGTGTTCTCGATTGTCCGCAAATATCGAATCTTCTTTGGCTACTTCGCTCTCCAAAAACTGAATTGCACGAATTTTGTCTTGACGATTTAATGTTTTTAATGTCGGTAAAACTTCTGTAATTATCATAATCTTTCTCACCTTATCAGACAATTTTAACATATTTTGCGGTTGATAAATTATTCTTCATTGAATCCGGTTAAGTCGTAAGACATTGCGATTAAATCGTGCGTGCGGTTTTTGCGGTCAATGACGTAATCTGCCAAAAGTGCTTCGGCGGTAAATCCCAATTTTTCAAACACTTGGATCGCGCCTTTTTGTTCTGCCGCCATTCTTGCGACGACTTTCATTAAGCCTAATTCTTCGGCTTTGGCGAAAATTTCGCCTGCCAGAATATTGCCCAAACCTTTGCCGCGAGTTTCGGGCGCGAGAAGCAGAATGATTTCGCCTAAATGCCGCGACCAGACTTGTTCAGTTCGCATTAAACTTCCGTGTCCGACCAATTTTCCGCCGATTTCGACTAAAATCGTATGCCAATGATCTTTTTCAGTGCGTTTTATCCAATTTTCGACAAATTCTTCGCTCGTAATGTCGAACGAAAGAAAAAGCAAATCGTCTTCGGGAAGCGTGCGCCCGAATTTAAGAAGCGCGTTTTTATCGTCCGCCGTCATCAAACGCAAAGTTACGTTTGCACCGTCAATGTTTGTCGTCCAAGGATATTTTCGTTTTTTCGCTGCGTGTTTCGCCATTTTGTTAAATTAACACAAATCAAGAATTTTTTGCCCGCGAAACACACGAAATACGCGAAAAAAAGAAAAATAATTTCGTGTATTTCGTATGTTTCGCGGGCAATAATAAATTATTTCTTATCTTTCGAGCCGAAAATCGGCAGTTGCGTTGCCATATCGAGCCAGCGTTTTTGGATTTCGACGTAGCTGTTCATCGTGTTTTCGGCGAAATCGGCAACCGTATTTATCGGCGAATTGTCGCCTTGATTCAAGCCTTGTTTGACGGCTTTGAGCATTTGCGCGTTTTGCTGTTTCGCAAAATCGAGCCAAGCCGTGCGAAGTTGAACCAAAGTTTCAACACCTTGTCCGGCAGTTTCCTGCAAAGTTCCCAAGATATTCGGGTTTGAAAAATCCGCGCCCGATTGGACAGCTTGCATCAAATCTGCGCTTTGTTTCATCGCAATTTCCGCAAACCGTTTTTGTGCCGCAATAAAACTTTCCGCACCTTGTTTCGCCCAACTCGATAACGCTTCGGTCGGCGCATTATTCGACATTCCCATCACGTCCGAAACGGTTTTGAAAACCAGAGTCGTTTGCTGTGTCGTAATTTCGAGCCACATTTTTTGCGCTTCAATCAGTTGATTAACAACGACTTGCGCGAAATCCGCCGGCATTTGAGTTGCACTCGCCGCGCTAACTTTCGGCGCAGATTGCTTTGCTTCCGTTTTCGGTTCAGCCGGTTTTGCCGCAGCTTTCGGCGCGGCTTTCGGCTTCGGCGCAGTCTTCGGCTTCGGCGCGGTTTTCGGTTTCGCTTCGGCTTTTGGTGTTTCTACTTTTTTCGTTTCGGCTTTCGGCGTTTCTACTTTTGCCGTTTCTGTTTTCGGTGTTTCAATTTTCGTTTCCGGTTTTTTCGGTGCTTTTTTTTCGTCTGCCATAGTTTTTTCCTTTTAAAAGTTTTGAGTCCCGCCTTTAGGCGGCTTTCTGCCAGCGAAGCGAAGCAGAAATTCGTTATAAATCCAAAGTTCTCAGTTAATACAAAACCGCTTCGCTTCGCTTGCGGTTTGCCGCCTGAAGGCGGGACTCAGAACTTTTAATATAAATAAAAAAGTCCGCGATTGAAAACAACCGCAGACCTTTTTGAGGAGGGAACTTTTATTACTTGGTTGCTGTTTTCGCTTGTGTCGTGAAATTTCCGACTGTTTTTTCGACATTGTTGACAACATTTTTAGCAACTTCGCTAACTTCTTTTTGCAAAGGAAGTTCCATATTGCTTGCCGCTTTGATGAAATTTTCGCCGGTTGTGGCAAAAAGTTTGATCCAATCTGTGCGAAGTGCGCTGGTTGCGTCCCAATAGTTTTTTGCAACTTTCAGAGCGTCAACATTCGTGTCATAACCCGCTTTGTAAAGTCCTTGAACAAAGCCTTCGGTTGTTTCAGCGGTTTGAACTGCGCCTTTTAAAGCAACATTTGCTGATTTTTGTGTTAATTCCATTACGTTATCCATTGTTTCGTTTGCGATTGATTTTTTCATTATTTTATATTTTCTCCGTTTATAATTTTTCGGCTTTTTCCGCCTGACAGTTTGAAGAATACAAAATTAAAAAAGCCTTGTCAAGCTAAAATTTCGCATTTGCGAAATAAAATTTAATGTAAGATGTTAAGTCTATTGTTTATAGTAAATAAAATGTTCGCAAATGTGCAAATAATTTTAATATATTTACTTTTCCGCTCAAAGACGAACAAAATGCAATTATTTTTACTTTGCATTTGCGAAAAATATTATGTGCCGAATATTTAACTATTTAACAGATAAACAACTACATTCGGAAATCTTTATGTTAAAATTATCTCGCTATGGCGAAAAAAAAGAAAAACGAAGAAGACGAAGGAAAACTCATTATTAAACGCTACGGAAACCGTCGGCTTTATAATACGGAAACTCGTGCTTACGTCAATTATGAAGAACTCGCCGAACTCGTGCGCGACGGACAAGATATAAAAGTTGTTGATTCAACGACGAAAGAAGACGTTACGAAAGCCGTTTTGATTCAAGTGATTTTAGAAGAAGAAAAAAACAAAAAGACGATTTTGCCGACCGAGTTTTTGTTTCAACTTTTGCGTTCGCGCGAAGAATCTGTGCAGGATTTTTTCAAAAATCATCTCTCGACAAGTTTCAACGCATATTTAAAAACCAAAGAAGAATTCGACAATCGTTTCCGCACAATGTTAGAAATGGCAACATCCGCGCCGCAAATGTGGGAAAAACTAATCCCGGGCGCAGAAGTTATGCGCGAAATGCTTCTGGGGAAAAAAGACGATGAGAACAAGGAGCGGTAGCGACTTGGCTATTGATTGATTTTGCTAAGTCGCTACCGCTCCTTGTTCTCATAATTTTTTCAGCGTTTTCAAAATCTGCTCGACATCGAATTTATGTCTTGCCGAAGCCATTCCGAAAATCTTGAACATATTTGTAATAACTTCGGCGTTATTTTTTTTAATGACATATTTCAGAGTGTTTCCTTTGACGGATTTTTTGCCGTCCAATTCCTTCCAATTTGCAAACGATTTAAACGGAATATCAAAATAAATCATCGGCTGAACGCCCGTTGCGTATTGTTGTTTTTGGATAGAAATTTCGATGTTTGTATTGTCTGTTTGCGGCATAAAAAGCGTCGGCAGTTTGATTGCGGTTTCTTTGAAAGGAATTCCGTTAATTAAAACGCTCGAAAAAGTTTCCATCAAGATTTCTTTTTCATCGAAAAATTTATTGTAAGCGGTAATTTCGGTTTGTAATTTATCCAAATCTTTCATCGAAATAATTCCGCATTTAACTGATTCATAAAGAATTTCGGAAAGTTCGTAGAGATATTTTTCGTTGCCGTTGCTTCCGATAAATGTTGCTTGCGTTAGCTTTGTCTGCTTTTTACCACTTTTCACATCTTCGACCAAAGCATCATAACCGACTTGCCATTCGAGATAAACTTTTTCGTTAAAAGCCTTCTGTCGTGCGGCAAAAGTTTTGCCGAAAGCCGTGTCTTTTTCACGGGTTTTGAAACGAAATTTCCCGTCGTTGGCGGCGGGAAAAGTTATCTCGATTGTGCCGTTGACGCAAGTATAATTTTGTTGCGCGAAGCACGAAAAAGAAAAAAGTAAAATGATTAAAAATGTAATAAAGTTATTCATATTTATCGGTTGCGCCCGTATTTTTCGTGCGATGAAACCCAATCGCTCGAAGAAATTGCCGAACCCAGAGAAATTTCACCGGCAAGCACGACTCCGGCGACGATTTCGGCGAATTTGTTGACCGTTCCGCGTCCGACACAGCCGAGAATTTCTAAACATTCGCGTTGCGTTGCGAGTCCTGTGCCGCCGCCGTGCGTGGCGACAATCAAACTCGGAATCGTGATTGAAATATACAAATCTTTTTCGGGCGTAATTTCCGAATATAAAACGCCTGCTGAACTTTCCGAAACATTTGCGACATCTTGCCCGGTTGCGATAAACATCGCGGTAATTCCGTTGGCAGAATGTGCGCCGTTATTGTTTGCGCCCGAAAGAAACGAGCCGACATTTGCCACGCCCGAATGATATACGAGCGATTCCGGTTCGACGCGCATATGTTCGATCAAAACATTTCGCGGAATCGTGCATTCCGCCGTAACGCGCTTGCCGCGAGTTCGCATAATGTTGACTTGCGAAGCCTTTTTGTCAGTCGCAAAGTTTGATTCGAGATAGAAATGTTTGATTTGTTCTTTTTCATAAACATCAATTATCCAACTGCAAGCGGCAAACGTGGCGCGTCCGACCATATTTTGTCCGGCGGCATCGCCTGTCGAATAATTAAATCGCAGAAAAACGAATTTATTTGAAACGTAATGGTCTATTTCTTTGAGCTTGGCGATGCTCGAAGTTGTTTCGGCTTGTTCCTTGATTTTATTGAAGTTATCAATAATCCAAGAAACGAATTTGCGTCCGGCACGCGCATCTTCAAACACGAAAACCGGCGCACGCTGCATCGCATCTGCGACAACTGTTGCTTTTACGCCGCCCGATAAATTTAAAACTTTAATTCCGCGATTGTATGAAGCAACCAAAGTTCCTTCGGTCGTTGCCATCGGAATCATATATTCTTCGGTCGCAAATTCGCCATTAACTTTCAAAGGTCCGGCAAAACCAATCGGAATTTGCGCGACACCTGTAAAATGTTCGACGTTTCCTGCCAAAATATGCGGATCAAATGAATAATTTTTTATGTGATTAAATTTTGCGCCGCTAAAATCTTCGACAAATTTTTGGCGTTCTTGAATCGCTTTTTCCGAATAATCATCATTAGAATCCCGCGGAATGCGAACTTCGAGCGATTCGATTTCGGCAATTGCATCTTCAACATCAAATTTCAGCGAACCGTAACTTTTTGCTTTTACAGCAATTTCAATTTTATGTTTGCCGTGCGGTAAATTTTCGGTTTGCGCCGATACGATAACAACTTTTTTGATTGGAAACGCAACCGGATTATCAGATGAAATATCAGTTGCTAAAATAAATGTTCCATCGCCTAAATCAAAGGTAATCTTATCTTTAGCAATCTCGTTGCCGTTGATTTTGATTGATGTCAGTTCAGAAAATTCAACATCTGTCAAACGATTTTTAATCGCAAACTGCACACCGTTTTCGATGTTTTTCAAACTGTTAAGCGTATAGAGTTGCCTCAGCAACATACTCGGAATCGGAAAGAAAGCCATAATTTTTGTAAAAGTTTAGAGTAACGCATTTATGCGTGTATTCGCCCGCGAAGCGCGGCGACCGCACGGCTGAAGCCGTTACTCTGAACGAAATTGAATAAGTATCCGCGAGAATTTTACTTTTCTTATCAAATAAATTCAAATCCGCATTGCAGAAGCCCGCACGAAGTAAGGGCGTGCGTCTGTGTCGCCCTTACTTCGTGCGGGCTTCTGCAAAATGTTAAACTAATGTTTATGAAAATCTTTGGCTTAATCTTTTTAATTTTGATGTTTTTTACAAATTCAAACGCGCAATGGACGAAACAAACAATTGACACAAAAGCGAGTTTTCGCGGTCTTTCGGTTGTCAGCGAAAAAATAATCTGGGCAAGCGGAACGGGCGGAACTGTCATAAGAACAATTGACGGCGGAAAAAATTGGCAGGTTTTGAAAGTTCCCGAAGCCGACAAATTAGATTTCCGCGACATCGAAGCGTTTGACGAAAATACAGCATATATTTTAAGCATCGGCGACGGCGAAAATTCGCGGATTTATAAAACAATTGACGGCGGAAAAACTTGGAAACTGCAATTTAAAAACACGAATCCGAAAGCATTTTTCGATGCGTTGGCGTTTTGGGACAAAAATAACGGAATGGCGATGTCTGACCCTGTGAACGGGGCATTTTTGCTAATTAAAACTGAAGACGGAGAAAATTGGAATCTTGACGAAACTCCAACAGTTACAAATGATTCAGACGATTTAACGGATGATTTTGAGCGGATGGGGTCTTTAATTGAAGGTGGAAGAGTTTTTGAATTTCCATTTGCTTCTGAAGGAGAAGCCGCTTTTGCAGCGAGCGGAACTTGTTTGATTACTCAGGGGGAAAATACTATTTTCATTGTTTCCGGTGGTGCGGATGCAAGAGTCTTTGGTTCATATAATCGCGGCGGCACTTGGGGGATTGCGAACACGTCGTTTGTCAAAGGCACAGCGGGAAGTGGAATTTTTTCGATTGCGATGTATGACAGCAAACGCGGCGTAATTGTCGGCGGAAATTATGAAAAGCCGAATGATATTACCGATAATCTGGCTTGGACAACGGACGGCGGAAGGACTTGGAACTTATCGAAAGGCTTAAACGGCTATCGTTCGGGCGTGGCGTATATTGATAAAAAAACGATTATCGCTGTCGGTTCGAGCGGTTCTGATTTATCAAATGACGGCGGAAAAACTTGGAAAAATCTCGACAAAGAAAATTACAATGCCGTGCAAGCAAAAGGCAAAAAAGCAATTTGGGCAGTCGGCGCAGGCGGTTTAGTTAGCAAGTTTGTAATGAAATAATCGTCAAAATTAATGCAAATTCGTTTTTGACGACACAGCATTTATCGCATCACAAATTTGCGATAAATGATTTGCCGAATCGCTAAATCATTCGGCGAAAGTTATCCAATTTGTAACATTTCCAAAAACTTCGCTTCCTCGAATAGTCCGAGTTGTTGTCCATTTTTGTTGATGTAAATTTGTGTCGTCAAAATTATTTCCTTAAAAAACCTGCGTTGTCGTTCACTGAAACCTATTCTCAATCTTTTCTATTGATTGCCTAATTCAAAATTATTGTTTGCCCTTTGTAAGTAACTTTGCCTTTTTTCCAATATCGAATGATGTCTTTATAGTCATAAATTGGCGGATAATTTTGCATTAAGATATGACCAATTGACGAAAAACCGGAAAAAAACGAAAAACTCTGGCTAAACCACTCCAATCCGAATTTTTTAAATATTTCATCCATTTGTCCGCTATTAAAGCCTGTCATCGTGTCCGCCTCTCGCCGTGCCGGTAAATCTGCAATTCTTCGGCTATTGTAAGCATTGTTATCAGTCGGTAACGTAGGAACACCAAGTATTCCAGAAGTAAAATCTGAGATAAGACTTTCTTGGCTATAAGGGGAAAAAGGAACAGGAGCATAAATAATTTTGACATCGAAATATTGTTCAGCATATTTTTTTAAGAGAGAATAAAGCATCACATCTGATATTTTCTGTAATTGCGATTTACTCACTTTTTTTATCTTATCCAAATTATCTGCTTTGAAAGCTGCTTCAATATGAGTGAAAATAAGCGAATCACTACTTTTTCCATCTCGAATATCTTGCGCTTTTTTCAAAACCAATTTTCTTAGTTTTGATGACAAATCGTTTAGCTTTTGCTGTAAATCGAAGAGGTCTCCTAATTCATTTTGAATGGCTATATTCGACGTTGCCAAACTTTGTTGTTCTGGATTTTGGTTTTCACTTGTATCGCTGCTAATCGGACCACGAACTGAATTAATTAAATCATCTATTTTATCTTCGACAATTTTGATTCGTTCCAATGCTTTCTTACCTAAAGTTAGTGTTACTGCGCCTTTTTGAAGAATACCTGCAACAGGAAGTATCGTAATAATCAGATTTAGGAATATCTCACCGATTAATGATTTGCCGGCTTCTGCTTTCATAATTCGATCATACTCCCGACTTGCAATCAGCATCGCTGATATGTTCAAACTAACATTTGCTTGAAATGCTTCCATATGTTCAGTAATGTAGTTATTTGCTTTTACCTCTTCATCGTGAATAACATCCCGCAATCCCTGTGCTTTTCTTAATTCATCAATATCACTCATTTTTTTTACTCCTATTTTTATTAATTTTGTTTCGCCGTAAAATACACATTCAACGGCATCCATTGTTCTCCGGCGTGTTTGATCGCCAAATCAAACGGCGCAATCATTCCGCTGTTGAGCATTGTCAAAACTTGTTCGGGCGGATATGGTCCGAGTTGCTGATTGTTTTTAGAGATATACATCGGCAAATTATTCGAATTCGGCGGCATTTGAAATTGCGGCACGAAACCGATTTGATGCGGCGCATTAATCGGCTTTTTCGATTTTCCGGCTCCAACTGCAACTCTAATAATTGCCGCAAATACGCTGGTTAAAATGACAAGCAAAATTGCGACTAACATATTTTTTTCTCCTATGATGAATGTCTACTCGAAAGACAAAGTTTTCACTCTGCCAACTCGAAATTATTAAAATCTGCGAACACCCATTCATTAACTAAAGTGTTGTAGATTATTCCTAAATACTTTCTTGCCAAAGCGATTTTTGCTTTTCCGTGTCCTCTTCTCGCTTTGACTTGCGTATAGTATTTTTTCAAATACTCATTCTTTTTGATTGCCGACAAACTGCATTGCACTAAGGTTGTCCGCCCGGTTTTGCTGCCTCTTTTCGTAATCCGTCCGTGATTTACCGTCTCGTTTGAATTCGACACTCCCGGCACGATTCCGAAATAACTTGCCAATTTATCGGCTGTTGCAAAATCTTTTATCTCGCCGATGACCGACAGCAAAATCCCGGCTGACAAATTTCCGATTCCCGCTATCGTTTTCAAGTTCTCAAAGCCTTTCAACTTCTCGCTCTGCTCGGCGATTGCCTTGTCCAATTTCTTGAGGCTTGCCTTCAAACTTCCGATTTGGTCGATTATTATTTCCAATTCAATCCGCTCGATCTCGCTCCACTCTTCTTGCAAAACTCTCGCTAATCCTTTTTCCGATGCCAAACTCGTCTTTCTTAGTTTTCGCCCCTTGGAAACAAATAATGCGTGTATCTTATTCAACAGAGACGTTTTCAGCCTCACCAGTTTCGTCCGCGTATTGACCAAACTTTGCACGTTTGTCGCTTCTTCACGCTTGGCTCGCACTTCGGGCAGCAAATCCGCTTTCAAAAATCTCGCCAAATTTATCGCATCATTTTTGTCGGTTTTCTTGCAGGAATTTTTCACCACTTCAAATTGTCGCGGATTAACCAACACCACCCGGCTCACCGCATTCCGCACTTTTTCATAAAACCACCGCGTGTTGCACGTCGCTTCAACCGCGATTTCGTCTGTTTCTCTCAAATCCGCAACAAACTTTTCGATCTCGATCAGTTGATATTTCTTGATTGAAATCTCGTCTTTTTCTCTCAAATAACAAACCGTCACTTGCGTGGTGTGTAAATCTACTCCGATATATCTCATCTTTTTCCCTCCAAAATCTGTAAAATTGAACGAAAAATTGTCTTCCGAAGTAGATTAACGGTGGCATTTGTGCCATTCTCCTATTCAAGGTCTAAAGCCTTATGGTGGCGGTGCGGGCGAGAAGCGGGATTGGAGTTAGTCTCCTTTACGCGGTCATTATGCCGCAAGAAAAAATTCAGCTTCAAGCCTCTCTACTCCGATTCAAAATTTCAAAATAAGAGTATCATCGCCACCGTTTAATTCATCATGCCATCTCCTTTTTTTAAATATCATTTGACGTTAGTCGGAACTTCGATTTTTGGTTCTTTGTCGTAATCAAACTTGAGAGTTCGCTTAGAACCATCTTTTTCAACAATTTGTATGGGCAAGCCTGTGTCGGGGGAAACCGATATGACTACTCTTGAAGGACCCATATATGAAAATACTTCTTTTCCATCAATATTTTCCTTACTTAAAAACACAACATCCGTAACTTGTCCTTTTTCGACACGAGAATATAATCCGCCTAAAACAGCCGAAAGATTGTCCTTCATTTCGATTGGTCTGACTTCTTCCCTTTTTTGGTATGGGGTTTGTGAAAGTGCTTTTGAGTCAACTTCCCCGGTATCATATGTAGTTTTTCCAATCCAAATAGTATTTGATGAGATATTATCTGACTTGCTAATAAAATATCTCGTCATCTTATCGGGAGCGATAAACTTAATACTTTTATTCTGATTATATTCAGGAAGATTTTCCTCCATATTAAAAAACTTGGCTTCATTTAACTTCTTCAAAGCGTTCAAATATGTTTCTTTCGGATCGGATTTTTCCGACACGACATTTGATTTTAATACTTTGCATCCAAGCGAAAAAATCGCCGAGATTATTAAAATTAAAATTGTTGATGTTATACTTTTTTTCATAATTTTTTTGCTCCTTTTCTCATTTCGATGAATTGCCGTTTGCTTTAGCTGACGGATTCTAAGTTGACAAGCCAAGCGGCTTTAGCCAAATTACTGAAAAATAAATAAAATCATTTTCGTTTTAGCGTCAATCAGGCTAAAGCCGAAAGGAATTTATTTTTTTATTCGGCTAAAGCCTTGTTCATTGATTTGCTTGTCCGTCAGCTAAAGACTGACGGCAATTCATCAAGAAATTTCAAACTACATTACTTTTAATTCACTACCTTCTTTTGAAATACTTTTCGGGAACTTTCGCTCGCCTGTTATCTTTCGGTAATCCATAAACCGTCTGTTTTGTGCATTCGGAGAGTTTCTTTGGTGGCGGTTTTGTCTTCCCGCAAGAGCGTGAGCGAAACGCTCGCGTTGTCGCCGTTAATTTCTTCTTTGTCAATGATTATTTTTTCCAGTTTGGATTTGTTCGATTCGGGTTTCGGCGCACTTTCGCATTTTTGTCGAAACTCGTCTTCGGTCGGCATTTTATCAACTGCCGGATTGCGGGTTTTATCGCGTTTGGTAATTTCCGTTCCATACTTGGCAAGCCAACCGCAATCGCGGTCTTCGATTGCCTGCAAAGCTCTTTTGGCAACTGCGCCGGGTGTTGAAGGAATACTCGAACAACTCGTCATCAAACTCAAAACCGCCAAAATTGCGGCGTAACATAATTTATTTTTCATAATTTTCTCCTGTTTTCTACTTTCTTAATTCCGACTGCGCGACAAAATCTTCATTCGTCAAATCTTCGCTCAGATTAACGGCGCGAGTCGGTTCGGCAAACGTAAATCGTTTTGAATTGACGCTCAAAATATAAGTTTCGCCGACGGGTAAATCTTGGAAATTGTAATAGCCGAAAGGAGTTGTTACGGCGAATGAAGTTTCGCCGTTTTGATTGGTGAGAGAAACGCGAACATTGCGGATGCCGTTTCCGTTTGATGTGGTAATTCGTCCGTTGATGGTTGCGGTTGCGGCGGTTGGGTTGAAGTCCGAGTAAGCTCCGATAGTCATCGGATAGCCGACTCTTGTCATCAGGCGTTGATCGGTAGTTATATTTATCGGTGCGTTGAAAAGGGAACAAGTGGCGGTGCGGACGCACGATTGTCCGGCAGCAATCGCCGACGAACCCGCAAGAAGTTCTTTCGTATCGGTTGGTCCGCCATTATTTTGTAAAGGTCCGAGATTAACCGATGAAGTGTTAAGTATATCGCTCGCAGTAAATCCGAAAAAGATTCGATAATTCGGTCCGATTATATTTGTTCCGCCGGAATTAAATGTGCTGTCAACATTAGACGGCGTTGCTCCGGCAAAGTTGTTGGCGACAATCGTATTTCTAATCTTTGCCGATGTGGTGGAATAGAAACCGCCGACTCCGTTGTTCGCACCCACATTGTTGACAATTGTGCAGTTGGTTACGGTCAAAGAAGAATTTCCATGTGTTAAACCGCCGGCATCGTTGGTTGAATTTGTAAAGTTTCCTGAAATTGTCGTGTTCGTTATACTTGAAATAGCTCCACCTGCCGTAAATATTCCGCCGGCAATTCGATTGCTTATATTGGCTGAAATTAACGAGTTTGTAACGACCAAATTATTGGCGGAATGAATCCCGCCCGAACCATCCGCCCAATTATCGCTGATCGTAGAATTATTGATTGTTAAAAAGTTATTAGAAAAAATGCCGCCGCCGTTGAAGTTGGTTTTGCCGTAACGTATCGTCACATTATTAATAGTCGAGTTAGAGGCATTGTTTATAACTCGGTCAATTCCGTCGCCGTTGGTGCCGTTCGTGCTTCTGGTTGTGCCGGCTTGAATAAATGTTGTTCGAGCGTTTGCACCAATTATGGTTACAGGCTTGTTAAGGTTCAAATCTCCTTGTGCTTCATCAGTAACGCCAAGTGAATTCGGGCGTGTCAGAGTGTAAATTCCGCTCGGCAAAATAATTGTATTACTCGACTGATTAAGAAAATTAATTTCCATAATCGCCGCCCGCAAAGTGCATTGGTTAAGAAAATCGCCTGAACAAATGCCATCACCCAGTAATGTGTCGGGAACATCTTCAGTATCATTCACCGTAAAAGTTGCCGCTTGAATGCCTGAAATAATTGTCATAGTCATCAAAAAGATAACTGCAAATTGCGCGATTTTGATTTTCATATTCATAAATTTTCTCTTCTGCTCGATTGCGGAAACACGCACGAAGTAAGTGTGTATGCGCCCTTACTTCGTGCGGGCTTCTGCATTTATTGCTATAATCGGTTTATTGAATTAAAATAAATATTCCCCGAATTAATATTTGCGTAATTTTAGTTTTTCAACGCCCGAAAAGTCTTTAGGAAGTTCTTAGGAAGTTCTTAGAATTGTTATGTCCTTATCTGTCAACAATTTATATGAGTTCGGAGATTTTCGTTTAAATGTTCGGGAAAAACATTTAGTTCACGGCGAAGACAAAATTCCGCTTGCGCCGAAGATTTTTGCGGTGCTGATTTTACTGGTCGAAAACAGCGGAAAATTAATTACCAAAGAAGAATTGTTGAACGAGGTTTGGGCAGGAAGTTTTGTCGAAGAAAGCAGTCTGACTTTTACCGTCAGCCAACTTCGCAAGATTTTGGAAGATGATTCCAGAAAGCCGAAATTTATCGAAACGATTGCCAAGCGCGGTTATCGTTTTATCGCCGAAGTTAAAATCAAACAAGATAAAGTCGAAACAATCGAAAGTCTGCCGAAACCTGTTAGTCCGGTCAGTAATGTCAGAAAATATCGTCTGCCGATTATTGCTTTAATTATTGGTTTGATTACGACCGTCGTGTTTGCTTCGTGGTATGTGCGGAAAAATAACTCGCAACTTATTTCGTCAATCCTTTCCGATTCAATGGTTTCCAAACAAATTACCGACCGCGGAACGTCCGGGAGTTCGGCTATTTCGCCTGACGGAAAATTTGTCATTTATCCAAATATGATCAATGGAAAATCGAGTCTGTGGCGATTGCAACTCGATAATTCCGAAAAGGTTCAGATTCTGCCGCCGACTGATGATGAATACAGCATTTCGACAATTTCGCACGATAACGAATATGTTTATTTCACCCGAAAAAGAGACCGAACTGTTGCATATGATATTTTCCGAATCCCCGTTTTTGGCGGCGTTCCGACCAAAATAATCAATCAAACGGAAGGCGTTTTCAGTCTTTCGCCCGATGATAAACAATTTTCTTTTGTGCGTTGTTCGCACGGAAACGATGATTATTGTTCGTTGTATATTGCCGATAATGACGGAAAAAATGAACGAAAATTGATTACAAATCCGAATCCGTTTTTGATTACCGATAATCAATTTTCACCTGACGGAAAGACCGTCGCTTTTGCTCACGGACAATCTTTTAATTTTTCAAAAGAGTTTAATTTGTCGGAATTTGACCTCGCCAGCGGTGAAGTTCATCCGATTCTAATCAACCAATTTTTTCACATCAAAAACCTCAAATGGCTTCCCGACGGACAAAATTTTTTGGCAGTAGGTTCGAGAAATGCCGGAGAATCTACCAGCATTTGGTTGATTGACAGAGCCGGAAAAATTGAACTAATCAGCAGAAATCCAAATAAATATGTCAGTTTGAGCGTCAGTCAAGACGCATCCAAAATCGTGGCGACCGAAGCGCACAGCGATTTCAAATTGTATCTTGCCGCAGTTGATAATCCCGACAAATTTACCGCTTTAGCCGAATCTCGCGGGAGAGTTTCTTTCACGCCAAACGGCAAAATAGTCTATGCTGCCGCGTCTTCGACCAACAATAATATTTGGGAAATGGACGCGGACGGCAATAATCAGCGGCAATTGACCAATGATATAAGTGTAAATTACAACCCATTCGTGACACCTGACGGGAAGTTTATTTTTTTTACATCCAGCCGCGCTGGTTCAAACCAAGTTTGGCGAATGAATTCCGACGGCTCAAATCAACTCCAAATTACCAAAACGGAAGGCGGCAGTCCGCTTGCAATTTCGGCTGATGGAAAAATGATTTATTACAAATCTTCGTTAAATGATAATTTGTGGCAAGTCCCGTTTGACGGCGGCGAGGAAAAGTTGTTATTTGAGAAAGTCAAACAGGAGTTCACCTTTTCGCCTGATTCTAAAAGGGTTGCAATGTTTGAAAGAAGCAACGGCGAGCTAATGCTCAAGATTTTTTCGGTGGAAACAAAACAAGTAGAAAAAGAATATCCAATGGCTGAAAAAAATCTGTCACCTGATGAAGCGTTGGTTTGGTCTCCTGACGGAAATTTTATCCTCTACACGGCTGAATATGAGGGCAAAAACACCTTCTTATTTTCACAAAATCTGAGTCAAGCAACGCCCGATAAAATTGCTGATTTAGGAACTGATTTCACCGTTGAAATGGCAATTTCGCCCGACAGCAAACAATTTGCCTTCACACGCGGACGCTGGAATTACGATTCAGTTTTGATTACCGGCGCGAAGTAAGAATATCTCTGCTAGGGCGAACGCATTAAAATTGTAAAACTTTAAGCAAGTAATTTTCATTCCAACCGGCTTTCTTGCGTTTGCCTTCGATTCCTCTTTTACAGGTTTTTTCTTGCTTCAACAGATTTATTCCGATGTGCCGCAGCGTGGCT
>JANNYB010000171.1:0-27242 GCA_031409875.1 Acidobacteriota bacterium
GCCGACACCAAAAATAGTCTCGATAACTGACTGCATAGCCACTAAGTTTTTTTCATCAACTGGTAATCTCATATCCTTTATTTATCACACTTTTTTGCTCTTTTTGGCAATCTGTTTTAATCTGACAAAGTAGAATTAAGACTACCAAGACTTCGGGCAAAGCATTGTTTTCAAATGAATCGGCACTAAACCCGAACATTTGCCCGACCACCGTTGCCGATTGTGGAAACGTAAAACAGACTGTTAGTCTGTTCTACGTTAAGCGAAAATGCTGCAAAACTTTTGCCCATCTGCTTATCTAATCTCATAGCCTAAACTAAATTATCACTGAACTTGATTTTCTAAAGAACTTTATCGGAACATTTATTGGTAACGAAACAAAAACGGCAACTGATAAAGTTGCCGTAAATTGTTGATTATATTGGTGGAGACGAGGGGGATCGAACCCCTGACCTCATGACTGCCAGTCATGCGCTCTCCCAGCTGAGCTACGTCCCCACATTTGTTCGTTGTTTTAAATCTAACGTCCAAAAAAAGAATATACCAAAGGCAGATTGCAAAGACAAATCGAAAAAATAAATATCAATTTAGATTTTGCGTCCGTTCCGTGATAAAATTCGCTTCTACTTTCTATAAGCATAACTTGTAACCAAAATGGATAAATTTTTGATTCGCGGCGGACAGCCGCTCAGAGGGAAAATCGAGATTAGCGGCGCGAAAAATTCGGCTTTGCCGTGTTTGGCGGCGACACTTTTATCGGCGGAAACTGTTATTTTGCACAATGTTCCGTATGTTAAAGATTTGATTACGCAGCGGCGATTGTTGGAAGATTTGGGCGCAACCGCGCTCACGCCCGAATTGCGAACGCATAAAATCACGGCAAAAAATATTGAGACTTTTGAAGCTCCTTACGAACTTGTCAAGACGATGCGGGCAAGCGTTTTGGCTTTAGGTCCTTTGCTTGCGCGTTTTGGGCAAGCGAAAGTTTCGCTTCCGGGCGGTTGTGCAATTGGAACTCGTCCGATTGATTTGCATCTGAAAGCCTTTGAACAACTCGGCGCGACGGTTTCGCTCGAATCGGGTGATGTCGTGGCGCGTGCGCCGAAAGGTCGTCTGATCGGCGCGGAAATCGCGTTTGAAAAAGTTACCGTAACAGGCACGGAAAATGTGATGATGGCGGCGGCGTTGGCGAAAGGAAAATCGGTCATTAAAAACGCCGCGTGCGAACCGGAAATTGAAGATTTAGCGGAACTTTTGAACAAAATGGGCGCACGAATCAAGGGCGCGGGAACTTCTGTAATTGAGATCGAAGGCGTTGAACATTTGGGCGGCGCACAACACACGATTATCCCTGACCGCATTGAAACAGGAACTTTTATCGTCGCGGCGGCGATTACGGGCGGCGAACTCGAAATCAAAAATTGCGTTCCCGCACATCTCACTGCAGTCATCGAAAAATTCCGCGAAACGGGCGTTGAAATCGAGGAAATAAATCCCAGCACTTTGCTCGTCAAATGTTCAGCTAAAGGCTTGCAATCAAAAGATGTTACGACCGAACCGCATCCGCTTTTTCCGACCGATATGCAAGCTCAATATATGGCTTTGATGACGCAAGCCGAAGGTGTTTCGTCGGTTAAAGAAACGATTTTCGAGAACCGTTTTATGCACGCTTCCGAACTAATCAGAATGGGCGCAAAAATTGATATTTCGGGCAACACGGCAGTCGTTCACGGCAAAACGGATTTAACCGGCGCAAAGATTATCGCTTCCGATTTACGCGCTTCCGCATCGCTCGTTCTCGCCGCACTTTGCGCTTCGGGCGAAACGCTGATTGACCGCGTTTATCATATTGACCGAGGCTACGAAAACATCGTCAAAAAACTAAAATCAGTCGGCGCAAACATCGAAAGAATCACCGAAAATCTGACAATGACGGCGGAAGAAAAATAAAAGATAAGAAACCAAGCTCATTCATTGAAAAAACTCTACGGATTGGTAAACAAAATGATAAAATACAAGAGTTATGAACATTCGGAAAATACTCTTTTTTGCGATATTTCTTTTGGCTTGCCAATCAGCTTTTGCCCAGACGCTCAATTCATCAATTACAATTAAAATATCTGACGGCAAATTCATTATTTCGGGAATTATTACAGACAATCAAACCAAAACATTTATTGTCGAAAAAATTACTGCCGAACTCGGAAAAGACGTTGATTTTTCTAAAATTGCCATTGACTATATGGCAAAATCCTTTGGGACAGGTTGGCGATATAAATTTTCTGAAACTCTCTCGAAAATCAAACATTGGAAATCAGGACTTGTAAGTTTTACAAGTGGAAAAGATTATTTAACTTACCCGTTAAAAATTCAAGAAAACATATTAAATTCTGAAATTTTGCTAACCGATAACAAAAGAGTGAAATTGACGGACTTTAAAGATCGGCTTGTGATTTTATTTTTCATCGAGCATTGGTGCGGTCCTTGTCGTAATCAAGCAACAGATTTACAGAGTTTTTACAAAGAAATTTCTCAAGATGCGGAAATAATCGGCGTTAGTTTTGAAACTTCAGCAAGCGACAATGAAGATTTCAGAAAAGTAATTCAGCAACTTAACTTTAGTTACAAATTCGGCTTTGCAAATTCTGAGATATTTGAATTTTCCACAGATTTGACAAATATGAACGGTATTCCACAAACTCTTTTGATTTTCAACGGAAAAGTGCTTAATGTTTTTGGCGGCGCATCACCCAAAGTTATGAATAATTTAAAAGAAAGCACAAGAAATTTTCTCCAGAATAAAAATCAAAAATGATTCATACAGAAAAGCCGGAAAACTTAAATAACACAGACGCAAATTGAATTAAAAAAATGAAGGTTACAATCGGACAAATCAACACGACGAACGGCGATTTTGAGGGAAATATTGCGAAGATTTTGGGCGCAATCGAAAAGGCGAAACAGGACGGCTCGGATTTGATTGTTTTTCCTGAGGTTTGTATTCACGGTTATACTTCGCAGGATTGGTTTCAAGACCGCGATGTGATTGAAACCGCGCTTAAACCGTTGGAGCAAATTATTCCTGCAACTGTTGGAATAACTGCGGTTGTCGGCACGATTCGTCCGAATGAAGACAACGACGGACGGCGTTTGTATAATTCGGCGGCGGTTATTTCAAATGGCGAACTCGTGCGGTTTGTAGATAAAAGTTTGTTGCCGGAATATGACGTTTTTGATGATCCGCGATATTTTGAACCGAATGAAAATCCCGACGGAATTGTTGAAATCACGACACGCGACGGAAAATTAAAACGTCTCGGCGTAGTCGTTTGCGAAGATTTTTGGAACGATAAAACTTTTTGGAAAGACAGGCTTTACGACAACGATCCGGCGGAAAAAGTGATTCAGCAAGGCGCGGAAATTATCATTGCAATCAACGCTTCGCCGTATAACAAAGGCAAAATTAAACTGCGCTGTGAAATGGTTTCGCATCGTGCGCGGCTTGCGAAAACGCCGATTGTTTTTGTGAATTTGGTTGGCGGAAACGACGGAATTATTTTCGACGGCGCAAGTCTTGTTGCCGATTCCGAAGGCGATATTATTTTGCAAGCGGCGGCGTTTGAAGAGTTTGTCGAAACTGTCGAAATTAACGACGCTTTGCCTGATTCACGCGGCATTACGGGCGGCGAAATTGATTCAATACATCGCGCTCTAGTTCTGGGAATTCGTGATTATGCGCGGAAAAATAATTTTAAGAAAGCGGTTTTAGGTTTGAGCGGCGGCATTGATTCTTCGCTCGTTGCGGCGTTGACGGCGGAAGCGATTGGCGCGGAAAATTTGCTTTGCGTAATGATGCCTTCGCCGTTTTCGTCGGAAGGAAGTGTGAAAGATTCGGAAATTTTGGTAAAAAATCTCGGTTGTGAAAGTCGGATTGAACCGATTTCAGGCACATTTGAAGTTTTATTGAATCAATTGCATTTCACCGCGCCGAAAAAAGGCGGCGAAAATCTTGCGGCGGAAAATATGCAATCGCGTCTGCGCGGCGTGATTTTGATGGCGATTTCAAATGCCGAAGGTCGTTTGCTTGTTTCGACAGGAAATAAATCTGAACTCGCGGTCGGATATTGCACGCTTTACGGCGACACGAACGGCGGTTTGGCGGTTTTGGGCGACGTTTTAAAAACCGAAGTTTGGGCAATTTCACGACATCTTAACGAAAAAGCGGGACGCGAAATTATCCCGAACGCGATTATTGACAAAAAACCTTCCGCCGAACTCGCGCCGAATCAATTTGACCAAGACAGTTTGCCTCCTTACGAACTAATGGATCCGATTTTGCATCAATACTTTGAAAACAAACTTTCGCCGACGGAAATTATCGCGCAGGGAAACGACGCAAAATTAGTGTATGAAGTTCTCAACAAAGTCGAACATCCGTCAAACGAATTCAAACGCCAACAGCTTCCACCGACGATAATCATTTCAAAAAATGCCATCGGCGTTGGACGCAGAAGACCGATTACGCATAAATATCGGAGGCAGGGAAGGTAATTATGTCAGGAAAAAGACATCACATAGTTCCAAGATTGTTACAGAAAGGGTTTGCTAGCCGAATTCAAGGTAAGACCGTTTTAACATGGCTTTATAATAAAAAAACAGGTGTTTCTAAAACAGATTTAAGCACAAAAGATATTATGGTTTCTGAGAACTTTTATGGCAAAAAAGGAAGCCTGAATGTCGATGATGAAATAACAAACATTGAAGAAAAAAAACTTACTCCGCTTATAAATTCTTTAAGAAATATGGGTTGTAATTTCGCTGAATCAAGAAATGAAATTGCAGAATTAATTGCACATTTTTCAATAAGAACAAAATTTATCAGAAAAAGTTTTGAAACTGCTTCAAGCAAAATGCTAAAAGGCATAAGAGACATTGCAACTGATGAGCATACTATTGAAAATGTATTTTTGAATCCGCCTCCAACTTTTATTAAGGAACAGGCAGACGTTTTTTTATCCGATCCTAAAAATAAAGAATTTTTAGAACCTGCGCTACAAATTTTTGAGTTGTTTGGTATTACAAAAAATCAAGTTGGAGATTTACTATCAGAAATAACATCTTCAGAGCTTAAAAATGAGGAAACCAAAGATGAATTCAAAAAGATTATTCAAGGGCAATTTGCTGATGCTATAGACAAGTCATGTGATTTAATTCCAAACTCCATTCGAGAAGGACATATAAAGTCGCTGTCTAAAAATGCTATCCCATTAACAAGAGTTGAAAAATATAAGCAATTAAACTGGAATGTTTATGAAGTAGAGTCGCCGTTAATTTTAGGAGATGTTGCTTGTATTTTTAGAGAAGAAGGAGATAACTTATTTAAGTCTTCTTGCGATATTGATAAAACAGGACAAATTTATCTGCCAATCTCGTCTAATCAGATTTTAATTGGAACACTTGAATCAGAAGAAATTGAAACCAGCGTGAAGATTTTAAATGAATCAACGGCAAAATGCAGTTACGAGCAATTTATTTGTTCTGAGAAAACACAAGATAAAATTGGTTTAATTGAACTTATCGGAATTAATTCTTATCTGGCAAGTGATGAGGAAATTGAATTTGAATTAGATGACATAAGAAATAATCTCGAAAAAATCATATTCGAAAAAGGTAGTTGAAAACATTAGATGAAAATAGTTGTCCGCATCAAGCGGCAAAATTTCAAGAAATGAGGTGAAAATTGCGATGAATACAGCTTTTACGACAGAACAAAAACAGGAAGATTGGCTTCAGGAATTTATAGACGAATGGCGTGAAGAAGCTAAGGAAGAAGCTAAAGAAAAAGGCAGAGAAGAAGGCTTTTTGGAGGCTTATCAAACTACGATTTTCCGGCTTTTGAGCAAGCGTTTCGGCGATGTTTCCGATGAAATAAAAACTCAAATTCAAGAACTTTCGCTGGCAAAATTGGAGAAATTGAGCGAAGATTTGCTTGATTTTGAAAGCCTTGAAGATGCGCGGAAATGGTTTCTGAAAAAATCAAATTAAAATATGAAGAAAATTTTTACTGCGCTTGTTGCGATTTTTATTTTATCTTTGAGCGGATTCGCTCAAACACCTACGGAAAGGCGCGTTATCGAAGTTACGGGTTCGGCGGAGATGTTGGTTACGCCGAATGAATTTACGTTTAAGATTACGCTTCTTGAACGCATCGAGGATAAAAAGAAAATTACTATCGAAACGCAGGAAGCGAATTTGAAAAATGAACTCGGCAAAATCGGCGTTGATGCGGCGAAGGATTTGACGGTTTTTGATTTGACGAGCGTTTATGTTTCGCAAAAGCGGACGAAAGACACGCTCGGCAGTAAAGATTATCGTTTGAAATTAAAGGATTTAGAACAAATTGGACGTTTGCAGGAAATCGCCGACAGATTGAATATTTCGCGGCTCGATTTGATTGAAGCGACGCACAGCGAATTGCCGCGTTTCCGGCGCGAAACGAAAATCGAAGCAACCAAAGCCGCCAAAATAAAAGCCGAATATATGCTCGGCGCAATCGGCGAACGAATCGGGAAAGCGGTTTTTATTAAGGAAATTGACGAAGAAGGCGACAACAATTTACCAAGCAATTCTCGCAGCAACAGTAATATTTCATCAAATATTTACGTTGCTGATGGACAAAGCACTTCAAACAGTCTTACGTTTTCCCAAATCAAAATCCGATACGAAGTTTTGGCGAGATTCGAGATTGAATAAGTTTGTGTAAATCAAGAGTAAAATAGGTTCTCAGTCTGTTTTGTGTTTCTAAGAAGTTGTTTTAAAACTCAAATTTTATAAGTAAATAAATTTTCGACTCTAAACTATAAATTGTAAATTCTAAACTATCTCGGAGTAAAAAAAGGTTTTATTCCTAAATAATTTAGAGTTTAGAATGTAAAGTTTAGAATTTTGCTTGCATTTTGAGTTTTCAAACGACTTCTAAAATTAAAGAGGTAAATATGAAGAAAATTTTAGTGATTTTAACGATGATTTTCGCAGTTAGTTTTGTCTTTGCGGCTAACGGCGCGGAGGTTTTGGAATTTAAGGGAAAAATCGGTTTTACCAATGCGGAAGACAAGATTCTCGCGCATCAGTTTCTTGAAAACGGTAAAAAAGTTTTGATTATCGGCGAGAAAAATTTGCAGCTTTGGGATGTTGAAAACAACAAATTGCTCAACGCGGTTTCGCATCAGATTCCGCAATTTGCGCCGCGTGGATTTGTCAGCACTTATTTGCTTTTGGGAATTCCGAAGTTTTTGGACTGGCGATCTTTTATTGTTGATAAAGACGGAAAATGGATGATTACTTCCGAAAAGGTCGGCACGAACGAATTGCGCTCGGCAGTCGTGCGCGATTTGAAAGATTTGAAAGTAATTGCCGTTTTGGATTTGCCGAATGTTTCGAGTGAATATATTTCTTTTGACGAAAACAAAAACGAAATTTTAACTTTTGGAGTTACTGAAAAAACCGGCGCATTTGCGCGTTGGGACACGGAAAAATTCGCGCAAAAAGAAGTTTTTTCGATTAAAGAATATAAATGGCATCAGAAAATTCGCGGCGGTGAAAAAATGCTCGTCGGTTCGGGCGATACGAAAATTCTTTGGACGGCAATAACCAAAGAAGGCGACAATTTGACGCTTCGGGACGTAAAAAACGGCGCGATTGAAAAAGAATTTACTGCCAAAAATCTCAAGCCGGAAACTTCCTTTCAAGATACGACGGTCAGTTCGGACGAAAAATATCTGATTTCGCACCGCAACGACCGCGTTTTCGTATGGGAAATTGACGGCGACGGTCAGCCGAAATTTGAAGTTTCAAATCCGAATTTGAAAGGTGATTTCAGTTTTAAGCAAATTATTGACCGAAAGTTTATTGTCGTAAAAGTTGACGAACAGCTTCGGATTTACGACATCGAAGGAAACGGACAGCCGAAAATTGCGGTTTCGCCGCAAAATGCGAAGGAAGATTTATCGTTTCTCCAAATTATCAAAGAAAGATTTGTCGTCGTCAAAGCCGAAAATAAAATCCGCGTTTATGACACGAACGGCGCAAACACGCTGAAATTTGAAATTGCTTCGGAAAATCCGAAAGATACGATGGAATATCGTGGTGCAACCAAAGACGGAAAATTTATGGCTGTCTGCGATGACCAAAAAGTTCTTGTTTTGGAAGTTTCTGGCAATGGAAAACCGCTTTATGAAATCGTCCGCCAAAGCGAAAAAGAGCGTTTTCCGGCGATTCGTTTTTTTGACGATAAAAATTTGTTAGCGGTAGCGCGTGTGAATCGGAGCGAGAAAAAAGAGCCACGCACCGAATTTTACGACATTTCAAGCGGAAAACTCGTTTTCGATGCGGCATTTCAAGTAAGCTACGGCTCAGAATTTACGCCTGACGACAAATATATCTACCAAAAAGGAATCGGAGCTTTTTCGGTTTGGAATGTGGCGGCGAAAAAATATTATGCAGTTCCGCTGGAAACTTATACCGAATCGAATTACGATTACGGCACAATGCAAACTACGAGCGGCGAAACTTACAATTCAGAAGATGCCGAGTTTAGCCCTGATTTCCGCTATATTTTGCGACACGGCGACGATGTTACGGCAGTTTTCGACACCGAAACAGGTAAACAACTGCAAGTGATTTTCGATGCTCAAAAGGTCAAATACGACAAACAAAACCAAATCAAAAAAAGCGGTCTCGGCGATGCCGGCTGGCTCAACGGCGGAAAATATGTCTATGCGTTCGATTCGAGCAAGTTTCTCGGCATTTCAAAAACGATTAGTTTTTGGGAAGTGAAAAAATAAATTATTTTTTTGCAAGAAAAATTTCGCGCTCCGTTCAAACAAACATAAGGCAGAAGCCTAAAGTAAATTTTGAACGGAGTTTTTTTTATGTCGAAAATGAATAGTCCGCTGGATAATGTGCGAGTGGCGAGTCCGTGTTCGGTTGATTGGAATCAAATGATCGGCAATGAGCGTTCGCGTTTTTGCGGCGATTGTAAATTGAATGTTTATAATCTTTCGGGAATGACACGCACGGAAGCCGAAAATTTGATTATGAATACCGAAGGTCGTTTGTGCGTGAAATTTTACAAACGCGCTGACGGAAGTGTTATCACGCAAGATTGTCCGGTCGGTTGGGCGCGTGTGAAACAGCGCACACAGCTTTTTGTAACGGCAGTTGCTTCGTTGATTTTTACGTTTTTCGGCGCAATCGGCTTAGTTTCGATTTTCGCCAAATCAAAACTTATCGGCAAAGTTATTTCGATTCCGTTTGTAACGCCGACACCCGAAAGAACGATGGGCATTATGGTTAAACCGTCAGCAACTCCGAAGCAAAGTCCTTCGCCGACGGCAACGCCGCGTCAGACTATGGGCAAAATTGCTTTGCCGAAAAAAGAACGCGAAATGACGATGGGCGAAATGGAAGCAACGAAAAATTAATACTGATTCGTCCGATACGCTTTAGCTTGTTGAACGCTGAAAAATTCGACAAGCTAAAGCGTATCGGACATTTAAATCAAATCTATTTTACGAAGTAACCTTGCCGCGCACGGGTGCGGAAATTTCGCGGATTTTGTAAGCCGATGTCGAGTTTGACATAGCGATTTACCGGAAATTCGGTGTCGGAATAATATTGGATAAGATATTGCGCTTGCAGTTCGTTGGTTAATTGACGGAAAATTTGCTGTAAAATTTCGGCATTTCTTCGCGTGTTGGTGGCGTTTTGCAATTCGTCTTTGTTGCTTGTCGGCAAAAATTTTGCCAAAAAAGCCGTGCCGCCGGTTTCGTCGGCAAAGCGTTGGAGGTTTTCTTGCCCGAAGCGGCTCATTTTATTAAATTGCAAAGAATTTCCCGCCGGATTGATTGAATAAAAAACCGTGTCGGCGTTTTGCAAGCCTTTTAAGACTTTGTTTTGTTCCTTTATTTTTGCTTCATCTCGCGCTTTAATGCGGAGTTCGCGCAGTTTTTCACCGCTTAAATTTCCGTTTATAACTTTTCTTTCCGCATCAAACATCGCTTTTGAAATGCCCGCACTATTGGTGTCTTCGCCGTCCGAGATTACTAAAATTACTTTGCGTCTGCCTTGCGGCGTGTTCTTTTGCAAATATTGAGCGGCAATAGCAACTGAATCGTAAAACGCTGTAAATTCTTGTTTCTGCGGCGGTTGAATATTTTTTATAGCTTCGGCAGATTTTTCCGATGTTTCACGCGCTAAAATTAATCTCGGTTCGGAGCCGAGCGTGAAAATTGTGGCGCGGTCTTCCGGTCGCATGACGCTTCTTAAAAATTCGGCAGCAGTTTCCTGTTCAAATTGAAACATCGGATCGGCACTCGACGAAATATCAAAAAGCAAAACGATTTCGAGCGGAACTTTTTCGGCAGGCGAAACTTCAGCGATTTCTTGAATTTTATTTTCTTCCAAAACGCGAAAATCCTTCACCGTCAAACCCGTAACTGCTTGACCGTTTGCATCCGTAACCGAAACCGGCACGATAACCAAACGCGATTTTATTTCAATCACGCCGTCATCTTCTTCAACGGTTGGGGTTGGAGTCGGCGTTTGCGAAAATGTTGTGAAAACGAAAGTTAAAATAAATGCGGAAATGAATGTTAAGCGTTTGAATTTCACGATTTTGTTACCTCGTTATTTAGATACAAAAGCGATAGCGATGCGCTAAATGACGCACGTCGCTACCGCTTTGGTGTTCTGACAAAAAATTATTTTTCGTTGTCGTCAGTCGTTTTCGGACGAATTTCGACATTTTGGTTAATGCCGCGGCTGACCATTAATTTGACTTCAACGCGGCGATTTTGGGCGCGTCCGTCGTTTGTCGTATTGTCGCCGACGGCTTGATTTTCGCCGTAACCGTAGGAAGTTCCGATTCTGCGAAGCGGAATGTTATGCGTTTCAACCAAATAATCAATCACGACTTGGGCGCGTCTTTGGCTCAGAGCTTTATTTTTTTGAACGCTTCCGGTCGCATCTGCAAAACCTGTAATTTCAATAACATAGCCTTTCAACGTCATCGAAGATTGGGCAATTTGATCGAGTGTCGTTTTAGCCTCTTGCGAAAGAACTGCGCTTCCTGTGCGGAAATTTACCGTTGCGGTTGATTGAACGACAAAATCATCGAGCGATGAAATTCTTTGATTTGTAGCATTTACGCCCTCGATTGCCGCATCAGCCGTATTTTGCGCGGCTTGTGCGCCGCCGCGTGCCGAGTTTGAAATTGCCATTAACTCATCAATTTGTCCCGAAACGCGCTCGGCGTTTTGTTCGCTGACGGTCAAACGATCTTCCGTCGGTTTAACGCGGCTTTCGATTGATTGAGCAACTGCCAAATCGGTTTTTCCGAAGCGAACTTTTGTGGCGTTAAGACTTCCGGTTGAATCTCCGAGACCTTCGACCTCCAAATTTAGTCCGCGCACGATTGCTTGAATCGGTGTTTTATTGCCGCCGCCGAAAATTCCGCCTTTGGTTTTGATGCTGGTTGCCTGACTGATTAAAACTCGTGTGTCAACTCCCGTTACATCACGAACCGTAAAACTCGTGTCGTCTTTGGAGATGACGACACCTTTGATTTTGTATTTTTGCCCGTCAGTTAAAGTGCGAATTTGCGTTTCTTGCGCGAATGCGGCAGTTATGCCGATTGCCAAAGCCAAAAGTAATGCCGGTAGTTTTTTTAACATAATATTGAACTCCTAAATTTGATGTTTTTTTTGGAAACTTAACGATTATGACGTTCGATAAACCATTTAGGTTGTCGAAAGATATTTTTTATTTCAAACTGTTAAATCGAAATTTTGCGAAAATGACCTATATTCATTGTCGTTTAATCGTTTTTCCTGCTTATTGGTTTCATAGAACAAATAATTTACAAGAATCTTTCAATCAATTATCGTGCCAAAAATCAAAAAGTTCTGGATAAATCTTGTAAAAGATTGCAAAATGAAGGGTTTAGATAACTCAATTTTGCTTGTATCAAAATCATACAAAGCAACAATTTCGGAGGGAAATGTTCTGATGTCATTCAGACAAAATAAATAACGGAAAGCAGTAATGCTAAAATAAATGCTTTCCGTTAATTTATATTTTACAGAGAAAATGCGGTTGTTTCAAGATAATTTTTCATAAACGATAAGAATTTCTCAGCGTCCGAACCGTCAACGATTCGGTGATCGTAAGTCAAAGCAAAATAAGCCATTTGGCGGATTGCAATGTAATCGTCGCCATCGGGCGTAGTTAAAACTTTGGGGCGTTTTTCAATTGTGCCGACGCAAAGAATCGCCACTTGCGGCTGATTAATTATCGGCGTTCCGAACAATCCGCCGAAAACGCCCGGATTCGTAATCGTAAAAGTTCCACCCGTAACTTCGTCCGGCATCAACTTTTTCGTCCGTGCGCGGTCAGCCAAATCATTTGCCGCCGCCGCTAAACCGCTCAAAGAAAGCGTGTCTGCTTTTTTAATCACGGGAACAATCAAACCCCAATCAAGCGCGACTGCCAATCCGAGATTGATGTCTGATTTATAAACGATATTTTCGCCCGAAACTTGTGCGTTGACGACCGGAAATTGCCGCAAAGATTGATTTACGGCTTGGAAAATAAACGGCATAAACGTCAATTTCGTGCCGAATCTTTCCTGAAAAGCGTCTTTGTTTGCCTTACGGAATTTGGCGACGTTCGTCATATCAATTTCATAAACGCTCGTAACGTGCGCCGAAGTTTGTTTTGAAAACGTCATATGTTCCGCAATTTTCTTACGCATTACGGACATCGGTTCGATGCGATCCATTGCGGATTGCGGATTGCGGATTGCGGATTCTTTTGGCTGAATCGGCGTTTGCGCGGCTTGCGTTTGCGAGATTATCGGTGCGGAAACTTTGCCGACCAACAAATCTTGCGGACGAAGTGCCGCGCCGGTTTCGATGAAATTCAAAATATCGTTTTTCGTAACGCGACCGCTCAAACCGCTGCCCGGAATGCGTGAAATATCAACGCCGTGTTCGCGTGCGATATTGCGAACGAGCGGCGAAGATTTCGTTTGGCGCAATTCTTCAACTGAAATTTGACCATTTCCTGCGCTTGCCGCCGCGACTTTAAATTCTGCTTTCGGTGCTTCAATCCTTGGCGTTTCAACAACTTGCGGAGCTTCAACAACTTTTGGAGTTTCGGCAACAGGTTGATTACTGACCGTCGCGCCTTCTGCGCCAACCAATCCGACAATCGCGCCGACTTCAACCGTTTCGCCTTCCTGCACGCGAATTTCCAAAAGTTTTCCGGCAATCGGTGAAGGAACTTCGGCATCAACTTTATCGGTTGAAATTTCCAGAAGCGGTTCATCTTTTTCAACCGAATCGCCAACTGCTTTGAGCCATTTTGAAACCGTTCCTTCCGTAATTGATTCGCCCATTTGCGGCATTACGACATCTTCCGATTGAGCATTTGTGATTGCGGATTGCGGATTTGTTTCGGCAATACTCGCCACTTGTGCGATTTCTTCGACAGGTTCGGGTTTTGTTTCTTCGACAACAGGCGCAGTTTCTTCAACTGTTTGACTGCTGACTGCTGACTGCTGACTGCTGACTTCAGAAGACTCGCCGATAATCGCCACAACCGAGCCGACTTCGACGGTTTCGCCTTCGTTTGCACGGATTTCAAGCAAAACTCCGGCAATTTCCGCCGGAACTTCCGCGTCAACTTTGTCGGTCGAGATTTCCAGAATCATCTCGTCTTTTTCAATCGAATCGCCGACTGATTTTAACCATTTTGAAATTGTGCCTTCGGTAATGGATTCGCCCATCTGCGGCATTACGACTTCTACGCTCATAAATTCTCCAAATAAAAAAGTCAGAACAGGAAGCGGTAGCGACCTGTTTCTTAATTATCCGAGCAGGTCGCTACCGCTTCCTGTTCTGACTCTGTCATAAATATAATCTCTTTTTCTTTCGACAGACGCAAATTTGACGAAATTATACTTCTTCTTTCGCGCGTCTTTTTGCCAATTCGTCGTCAATTTTTTCGACAACGCTTTTAATTTCGTGAAGTGTTTCGTTCAAAACAAGTGTTTCGCCGCCTTTTTTTAAAATTTCGTAGCCGGTTTTTCCGCCGCTGAACAGACGATGAATCATTTTCACTTCAATTTTTTCGATTTCCGTCCAGCGCGTCTTAAAATTTTTATACGAAAAGCCGTTTTCATAAACTTTCAGAACATTTTTCCGCGCCGACAGCAAACCGAACATCGTAAAAATATTAACAATCAAAAAAGCTGTCGAAAGCAAGAAAAAACCTAATTTTTGAGTTGTATAAACTCCCGCCATTGTTACCAAAAAAAACAAAAACGACAACAAGGCAACAATTACCGCACGCTGTAAATAAACAGGCGAAATCGGATGAAGGCTGACGAGTTTTCCTAATTTCGGGTGTTGTTCAATCATTTTAACGGCGTAAAAATATCAATCATACAAGTTTCGGGCAATCTTAAAAACCTTCGAGCGAAAATTTGCGTAAAATAATCAACCTAAAACCGAACATTCTCAATTTTCAAACGGCGATTTAATTGATATTTGCCAATAGATAATTGATAATTGTCCGTAACTTCAAAAGGAAATTTCTAATTAAAATGAACAAAAAAATATTTTCGACAGTTATTTTTATGGCAATCGCTTTCACAACAAGCGTATTTGCACAGAAAGTTTTGACGGCAGACGATTATGCCCGCGCCGAAAAAATGCTCGGTTATAACACATCGCCGCTGGTTGACCGCGCCGGAGTTCGTCCGACGTGGCTTGCGGACGGCAGATTTTGGTATCGCGTTTTGACTGCCACCGGAAGCGAATTCGTTATGGTCAATCCCGCGACAGGCGAACGCAAAACCGATGCGGACGCGGCAAAACTCGGCATCACATTTTCGGCGCAAAATCAACGCCCGAATTTTAATGAAGTTCTTTCGCCGGACGGCACGAAATCGGCGTTTATCAAGGATTGGAATCTTTGGGTGCGCGATGTTGCCACGAAAAAAGAAACGCAATTAACCAAAGACGGCATAAAAGATTTCGGTTACGCAACAGACAACGCGGGTTGGACACATTCAGACCGCGCGATTTTGCTTTGGTCGCCCGATTCCAAAAAGATTGCGACATTCCAACAAGACCAACGCAACGTCAGCGATATGTATTTAGTTACGACAAACGTCGGCGCACCGAAGCTCGAAGCGTGGAAATATCCTTTGCCGCAAGATAAGGAAATTATCAAAATTCACCGCATCATTATTGAGGTTGAAACGGCAAAAGTCATTCGTCTGAAAATGTCGCCCGATGACCGACGCGGAACGCTCTGCGATGATATTTCGTGTTCGGGCAGTTTTGACGACAACGAATGGAACGCGGACGCAACGAAATTGGCGTTTGTTTCGACGACACGCGATCACAAACAAGCGAATCTTCGCATTGCCGATGCCGCAACGGGCGAAATTACGAACGTGATGGAAGAAAAAGTTGCGACACAATACGAGTCGGGACAAGGCGCGGTAAATTGGCGTTATCTTCCTGCATCAAAAGAGTTTATCTGGTATTCCGAGCGCGATGATTGGGGACATCTCTATCTTTACGGCGCGGACGGAAAACTGAAAAATCAAATTACGAAAGGAAATTTTGTCGTTACGCGATTAATGAAAGTTGATGACAAAAACCGCGTTTTATATTTTGAAGCCAACGGACGCGAAGCCGGACGCGATCCGTATTTTACGCATTTTTACAGCATCAATTTTGACGGAAGCAATCTGAAATTGCTCACGCCCGAAGACGGAAATCATCAAATTTCAATGTCGAACGACGGCAAATATTTTGTTGATAATTATTCAAAACCTGATGTTCCGCAAGTTTCGGTTTTGCGCGATATGAGCGGAAAACTTATTGCATCGCTCGAAAAAGCGGACATTTCGCGCTTGACCGCCGCAGGTTGGAAACCGCCAACGCCGATCACGGTTAAATCACGCGACGGCAAATGGGATTTATACGGTTTGATGTTCACGCCGACGAATCTGGATAAAACGAAAAAATATCCGGTCATCAATTACATCTATCCCGGACCGCAAGGCGGCGGAGTCGGCACACGCAATTTCGGTCCGGCGCGAAACGATAATCAAGCACTTGCGGAACTCGGTTTCATCGTCGTCGTCATTGACGGAACTTGTAATCCAGATCGCTCGAAATCTTTCCACGACGCTTGTTACGGAGATATGGCGGACAACACAATCGAAGACCAAATCGCCGGATTAAAACAACTTGCGGAGAAAAATTCGTATATGGATTTAACGCGAGTCGGCGTTTGGGGACATTCCGGCGGCGGATTTGCGACGGCTGACGCGATGTTTAATTATCCCGATTTTTACAAAGTCGGCATTTCGGAATCGGGCAACCACGACAACCGCAACTACGAAGACGATTGGGGCGAAAGATATATCGGTTTAATTTCGGGCGACAATTACGAGAAACAAGCAAATCAACTTTACGCCAAAAACTTACAAGGCAAATTGCTCATCGCCCACGGCGGAATGGACGACAACGTGCCGCCGTATAACAGCTATTTGGTTGTTGACGCGCTAATCAAAGCCAACAAAGATTTCGACTTGATAATCTTCCCGAACGCCCGCCACGGCTACGGCGCGGACAGCTACTATATGATGCGCCGCCGCTGGGATTATTTCGTCAAACACCTTTTAGGCGCAGAACCGCCAAAGGAATACAAACTCACACCCAAACAAGATCCGCGTATGACAGCGCGATAAAGTTGGAAATAGAAAAGGCGGTTTGAATTGTTCAAACTGCCTTCTTATCGTCGCTGAAAGCGACAAACATTATAGCCCAGCGAGAATCGCTGGGTAAGTCGTTGAAAAAATCCGTCGCTGAAGGCGACGAACAATTTTCACACCTCAATCCCAGACATATTTTTCATCGTATTCAATTTCATACTCTTTCATCCAAGCCCGAAACTCGTTTTTGAAGGTATGTTTCTGATGATGTTCTTTTTGTTTTCTGATGTAATTGCTTATCTTTCCAATTTGCGTTTGTCCGATTGAAAATGCGCCGTAACCTTTCTGCCAATAAAAATCTGCGTATTTTGTGTTTTGTTCTTTCACCCAAACCGAACTGTCGCGTTTGATGTCGCCAATCAAAACAGGAACATCAATTTTCTTCGGCAACGAAACAAGCAAATGAATATGGTTCGCCGTGCCGCCGCCGACAATCAATTTCGCGCCGTTGTTTTCGGCGATACCGTGAATATAGGAATATAAATTATCTTCAATTTCGGGCGCAATCAAATCAACACGATTTTTTGTCGAAAAAACAATGTGCGCGAGCATTTTGAATAAAGATTGAGGCATAGAATTATTGTTCGTCGCCTTCAGCGACGGATTGAATTTTGCACTTACCCAGCGATTCTCGCTGGGCTATAATGTTTGTCGCGTTCAGCGACGAAAACAAAAAAAAATCGTTTGATGTAGGAATTATTTCAGTTTTCGCTTAATTTCATCCGTTAAATATTCTGCTCTTGAAACGTAGTCAGTTGATTTATTTTCAATATGGCACGATTGACAGTTTTCCAACTTTCCGCGAGAAGTTGTTTCCGTTCCTGTGCCGTTAAAGGTGAGAAATTCCCAATCGCCGACTTTCCGGTTATAGTCTTTTTTGCGTTTTATCATTACGGTCAAAAGTTCCGCCGGTTCTATTGTGTGAGCAATCGGCAGTTTTTCCTTAACGATAACCGTTCCAACGGGAAATTTCGGAAATTTTTTAGTTGTCATTTCCTCTTTGCCTATGTCATTTACATAAACATTAATAAATTTGTCATCGTGAGGATTTTTCTCATCTTTGTCTTCAACAATCAGAAAAACACATTCGCTTGCGCTTGCGCCGTCTATAATTTTGGGATCTTTATTAACCTTCGTCCAATTTTTGAAACCTGTAATTTCGCTTGTTGCGTCAACAACTTTTTTAGGTGTTTTTGTCGGCTTGGTTGTTTGCATTTCAGCTTTTCGATTGAATGAAAAACCGATAAAACCGAATGCCAAAACAACTGCAATTATGGTGAGTTTAATAAATTTTATTCTCTTCATAAATTTTCTCTTTGCCGAAAAGATGAGGTAAATCAAGCATTTGGTGCTTTTGGCGTTTTATAATTCGTTTGCTTGTTTCAAGATTATCTCAACAACTTCATCTGAAATCCAAAGTCCGGCATCTTGTAATTTTTTTAACATAGGCGCGACTTCTTCAATCAAACCGCGTTCTTTTGCTAAAATCAAAATTCCACCCGTTCCGAGAGTTTTAATGCCCAAAGTATTAGCGCATTTTCGCGCCGCACGGTCGTCAATCAACGCCGTGAAATTTGGTTTATTTGATAATGCGAAGCTCAAAACTTCCGTTTCGCCGTCGCCCAAATTCCAAATTAAAACTTCTTCGGCGATGTTTGCCAAACAGATAGTTATTTGTTTGTCTTCGTATTCGTAAAATTTGTCGGTGGCAATATCGCCACCGCTAATAATCTCTTCCGCAACCGCTTCGGGCATACATATTTCCGTGAAGAGTTGAGGCAGAAGCTCAATTAAACTGCTTTTGGAAAGTAATATAAACGGCGAGGCGTTGATGACGACTTTTTCAATCCGCATCGTCTAATTCCTTTTGTAATTCGTCAGCAGTAATTTGAATCGGCGAAACGCGAAAGCGTGATAGAGCTTCGATAAAAGCCGAGCGCGAAAGTCCGGCGACTTCCGCCGCTTTGCCTTGCGAAAGTCTGCCGAGTTCATACCATTTAACCGCCGCCGCAATCCGCATTTCGCGGACAAATTCATCCGGCGATTTGCCGAGCGCGGCAAACGTCGTCGTTGGAATTTCAAGTGAAACACTTTGCATTTTTTATAGTCCTCGCTGTTGAAATTATACAATTATTTCAAAATCTTTTCATCAATTCGCCTAACAATGCGCCCGACCGGATAAAGTCCGATTCTTTTATCGAAATACGGCGAGCGTTCGTAGAAAAATGTCAGACGCGCACGCGGGTTTTTGGCGAAGTTTTCGTCTTTTAATTTTTCTTCAAATTCTTTTCGCAGATTTTCGTCCTTTGCGAGCATTTCGCGGGCGAGTTTTTCGATGACATAACCTTCGCCGTATTCTTTTTGCTCGAAAATTGCGCTGAAAAATCCCCAAAACATAAACGAATCGGGCGCGTCGGGTTCGAGCAGATGAATGGCGACATTTGCGGCTTCTTGTTCAAGCGAAATGATTATCGAATTTGCGGGAAAAGTGCGCGTTTCTTTAGTTGGATTTGTTTTGTATGAAAGAGTTACGCGACCTTCAAACGATGCGGGCGCAAATTTGGGTTCGGTGAAACGATAACTTTCGACGGAAATTGTCAGCGGTTTTGTAATGCGTTGAAATTTAACGCCGTGCGCTTGCAAACGCTCGATAATTTCTTGCCATTGCGCCGGAACGATGTAATAAAGCGGCGGCGCGACCGATTTTGTAATTTGCGCTTCATCGAATCGCGGAATCGTAATATTCAGCGGTTGCGTGCCGTAAATTATTCGTTCCGCGCCGGAAATATCGCTTTTTTCTTTGGTGTATGAAATGCCTTTAAATTCAAAAGGCGTTGATGTTTTTGTAATCGAAAGCGCAAGCGGAAATTTGCGGTTTGCGTCGTAAGTTTTGAAAGCGTTGAGCGTTTCTTCGTCCGCTTTTTGATTAGCTGAAAAAAGACTTGCTTTTGATGAATTAATTTCTTTAATCGTGTAACGCAAAATGTCGTAAGTTCCGCGAACACGAGATTTATACGGTTTTAACGAATGCGTTTCGATTAATAATCCGGCGCGATTGCGGAGCGGCGTGTAACCTGTCGCAAAACGCGGCGTAGCGATAAATGTTGCCACGCCGCCGGTAACTTCGCGTCCGGCAAATTCGACGTAATGCGTTAAAAGATTGCCTTCCGATTCAACCTTTTTCACGATTTTTCCGTCAAAATGTGAATCCATCCAATCTTTCAGAAACGGCGAAACTTCTTGAAAATGGGCGTATTCGTAAGTTACGTTATATTGAAAATCCGCGCCGTCAGTAACGTGGCAATCAACGAAAAAATCCGGTTTCCACGCATTCCAAAGCGCAAGCCAAGCGCGAGTTTCGGGCGCGTCGGCTTTCATAAAATCGCGGTTGAGATTTAAGTTCGTCGAAGTTGCGCGAAAACCCATTTCCTGCGGACCATTTTGATTGATTCGATTATATGGCGAAGACAATTCGTGTCCGTCAACATTGTAAATCGGCACAAAAATTATCACGACATCTTTGAGCAAATCGGCGCGTGTTTTCGTAATCGCAATATCTCTCACAAGCGCAAATCCGGCATCTTTGCCGTCAATTTCGCCCGAATGAATTCCGCCTTGAATAAAGATAATCGCTTTGCCCGATTTCTTTGCTTTTTCGGGCGTAAAATCATTGTCGTTTGAAATAATCAGAAGCGGCATATCGCGTCCTTCGCCGCTTTTGCCGAAGGATTTATAAGTGATTTTGTCTGATAACTTGTCCAATTTTTTAGCAAAAGCAATCGTTTCGGCATAATTCCAAGTTCGTTGATAATCGGTTTGTTCGGCTAAAGTTTGCCAATCTTTCGGCACGTTGGTTGATTCACTTTGGGCATTTATAGTCATAATTGATAAAAAGATAATTGCGAAAATTAAGAAAAGATTTCGGAAATTCATACGATTTATTTTAACGCAGAGAACGCGGAGAGCGCAGAGCCGATGAGAGATTTTTGATTTTAAAACAGTTATTTACGGAATAAGTGAGAAGTAAAAGGTGAGAAGTGATAGATTGTTTCATCTTAACCTTTCACTTTTCACTTCTCACTTTTCACTTATTCCGTAAATTTTCTGTGTTAAAAAATAATGCTTTCGTTGATATTCAGCGGTTTCAACTTGTCGCTCAGATTTTGTTTTTGTGCGTCTTCTTTTAATAATCGAAGTGGTTCATTCGGCGGTTCGTCCGACAAATCGAACGTGCCGTAGTGCATCGGGACGAGCAGTTTGGCTTTTGAATCAACAAATGCTTTCAGCGCATCTTCGGGCGAATTGTGAGCTGCTTCCATAAACCAGCGCGGTTTAAATGCGCCGATACCGATGAGAAAATAATCAATTTCAGGGAAAATTTCCGCTGTTTCTTTGTAATGTGAACCGAAACCCGAATCGCCGCCGAAATAGATTGTTTTTCCCAAACCGGAAATGATAAATCCGCCCCAAAGTCGGTGATTCGTGTCCGCAATTCCGCGCTGACACCAATGACGCACAGGCAAAAACGTGATTTTTATTTTGTCGTCAGGAAGTTTAAATTGCTGAAACCAACCTGCGCCTTGAGCTTCATTCGGAATCAAAGTTTTGAAAAGTTCGTCCATTCGCAAACCTGCATAAAACTTAGCTTCGGGAAACTTTTTCGCAATTTCCTTAATCGTGTTTTCGTCGCAATGATCGCGGTGATCGTGTGAAATTAAAACGTAATCAAGACGTTTGATTTTTTCGACGGGCGAAGGAAAATCAACATATTTTTTGATAAACGAAGGACTTCCGAAAACCGGATCAGTCAAAATATTTTTGCCGTTCAGACGAATAAAAAACGAAGCGTGTCCGAGCCAAATTATGCCGTCTTTTTCGCTATTTAAAAAATCGCTTGCGTCCAAAATCTGCAATCTTTCGGTGTCGTTTTGCTTTTCGAGTTTTTGCGGATTACTGCTTAATTGCCACTTCAAGATTTTTGAAATTTTCGGCAAAAAAGGGAATTCGTGATTTACAAAACGATCTTTTTCATCAACGGGCGTGCCTTGCCAATCCGGTTTGACGGTTTCTAGTTGTTCATTTCGAGCGTAAGTTTTTATCACGGATTTATCGGTTTCTTGGAGAAAAATATAAATGCCAATCGCAACAAAAATTACTGCGAAAACAATGCCGATGCGTTTGAACCATTTTTTCATTACCAATATATTTCAACCAATCCGGCATTTGTAATTTTTGTATCTTTTGTAATTAAAGGCACGTCTAAATGCGCCGCGAATGCCGTGATTGTTTCATCAAATGGGTCGCCGTTAAAATTATAACCTGCGCCGAGCGCAACAATTTCAACATCGAGCGGCGCAAGTCCGAAGCCGGAATTACTTAAAATCTTCTCTGCCCAACGCAAAAAACCGCCGTTCAATTTGATTTTTCCGGCGCGTTCCAGCAAAGCCGTTTCCCAGAAAACAATCGCCGGAATATAAATAAAAACTTGTCCTGTTTCGGCAGCTTCAAAAGTGGCACGCGCCTTTGGCGAAAGCTGATTTCTTTTGTTAAGCGTGAACCAAACAAGCGGATGAGTGTCGGTAACATAAACGGACATATTTTTTCAGTCAATCGGCTAATTCTTTCGCGCTTTTCTCCAAAGATTTCTTAAACATTTCGGAAATTTCACGATTTGCGCTTTCCAAATCGTCGTCGAGAATTTCGCCCAAATTTTGAAGATTGGCGGTTGAATCGTTTTGCGATGAATCGGGCAAAAGCGTTACAAAAGCGCGACGGACATTTTTTAATTCGACGTTTTCAAGAAGATGAATTCGCCCTTTTTCATCAATTACAGCTTCGATTGTTTGCATCATAAAATTCAAAACTCCTTTATGCTCAACCAAAATTTTAACATAGATCTTACTGATTTTAGTTTCATAATTCCTTCGTTTCTGCCTCGCTTTCGTCAAACAAACTTCTGACCGGCATTTGCGGCGGCGGCAGAGATTCTTGATGTTCGGACAGATTTTTTTGCAATGTTTCGACCGCACCGCGGGCGCGTTCAAAATCGTCGCGTTTGATTTTCAGAGTGATTTTGCCGTCGCTGCTCGGAATTTTCGATTGTTTTGAAAAATCTTTCAGACGAATTTCGATTTTCGCGCCATATCTGAAAAATCCTTTGCGAAATTTCACGTGCAAAATCTCGGCAAGCGCAATACGGACTTCATTTACGCCGCTTTTTATGATGCCGAAAAGTTTTGATTCAAACTCCAAAACGATTCCCGCAGACGAAAATTTCCCCATTCCGGCAACTTGCGACAGACCGCTTTCGGTTTTAAATGGAACGCTCGTAAAAGTTTGCATCGGTTTTTATACGTCTTCGGCGCGTTTTTCGTTCGCGTGATTGTCGGAGTTTTGCAACTCTTTTTCCTTCATTTCTTTTTCCTTTAAACTGACAAGATTAAATGCCGTCAACGCAACGGCGACCAAAGCAATCGCCGCGCCGTAATAAAATGTATCAACGGCATTTTCGTATTTTAGGATTTTCTGCACGAATTTAACCGCCATCACCGGAATAATAACAAACGTAAATTTGGCTTTCAACTCGGTCAAATCTTTAACAAGCATCCAATCGGGAACTTCCAAACCACCGATAAAAAGTTCGTAAAGACTAATAGCAACAACAATTAGCGCGGTTGCCACGAGAAAACAATCTAAGGCTTCAAACAAAATATAGAGCGTCGGTTCGGATTCGTTGAATTTTGTAAAAGCCGTCTGTAAAACTTGAAAAGTTTTAACTGCGCCGAGAAAAAGCGCGGCAATTGCGCCCAAAAGCATTCCGAAAACGCTGACAATCGGCAAATATCTGGATTTTTCGACGAGGAGTTTAATCATAACGGATGTTGTCCGAAGGTTGTAAAAATTCTAACTTTTTCTTGCAACGCTCAATGCCTTCGCGGTATTTGTCGAGCTTCGCGGTGTCGAGCGTAACGATTGCGGCTTTGTTGTAATATTCAATCGCGGCGTTCGGATTTCCGGTCATTTCATACATTATCGCATATTCGTTGGCAATCGTATCTTTCGCAATTCCGGGCAGATTTGAAAGTTTTTCGAGATGCTTTTCGAGTTCGGCAAAACGTCCTTGATTCGAGAGAAAATAAGCGTAATTCAAATAAGCCGCGTTGTAATGCGGCGCATAATCCATCGCGGCTTTGTAATATTCTTCGGCGCGTTTTGTATTTTTATACTTCGTTTCATAAACCCATCCGAGATGATTATAAGCCTTGCCGAAACGCGGATTTCGTTTCAAAATCTGCGATAATTTTTCAACCGCTTCCATCACCACGCCGTCATTTAAAAGTCGGTCGGCTTGCGCGAACATTTCTTCGCATTCCATCTCCGCACGGTCTGGAATCAAACTCGCAATCGGGTCATTCAAATTAAAATTATCTTGTCCGTTTGAAATATCCATTACTTTTTCATTTTTTTTGTCCACAGATAAACACAGATATTTTTGATTTTTTTACGATGCCTTGAAAATATCCAGAGAAAATCTGTGTTTATCTGTGTTCATCTGTGGATAATTTTCTTGTGTTTCATTTTATACTTCAGTTACGTCAAAATCCATCGTGTCCATATCGTCATCAGATTCTTCGGGTTGTCCGAACAACTTGAGCCACAAAAAACCGATTGTTCCGGCAGTCAGAGAAGCCAGCAAAATCGCCATTTTCGAGCCGTTTATTTCGATTGGATTTGTTGCAAACGCAAGGTTTGTGATAAAAATTGACATCGTAAAACCGATGCCACCCAGCAGTCCTGCACCGAAAATATGTTTCCAATTTAAATCAAGCGGCAGACGACAGATGCCGACGGCAACAGCGGTAAAGCTCAAAAGCAAAATTCCAATCGGTTTTCCGATGACCAAACCGGCGATAATTCCGATTTCGTTTGCGCCCGTAAGTTTTGCGATTGATTCGCCGCTGATAATAATTCCCGTGTTGCAGAGCGCGAAAATCGGTAAAATGATAAACGCGACGGGAAAATGTAAAGCGTTTTCGAGTTTGTATGAAGGCGAATCTTCATCGTCTTCGGTTGTGGAAAAAGGAATCGTAAAGGCGAGCAAAACTCCGGCAATCGTCGCGTGAACGCCGGATTTCAGCATCAAATACCAAAGTAATGCGCCACCGATTAAATACGGGGTAAGTTTTTTCACGCCCGATTTTTTAAGCAGAAACAAAATTCCCAAAACAATAATCGCGCCGAAAAGATAAGTTGTCGAAAGCGTTGCCGTGTAAAAAACGGCGATGACGATAATCGCGCACAAATCGTCAATCACGGCAAGCGCAGTCAAAAAAATCTTCAGCGAAGCCGGAACGCGACTGCCCAAAAGCGACAATGCACCGAGCGCAAAAGCGATGTCGGTTGCCATCGGAATTCCGATTCCGCTTTGCGTCGGCGTTCCGGCATTGAAAAAATAATGAATCAGCGCAGGCACGGTAATTCCGCCAATCGCCGCAAAAATCGGTAATAAAGCATTTTTGAAATTTGAAAGCTCACCGTTTTTCATCTCGCGTTCGAGTTCCAAACCGATGAGCAAAAAGAAAATCGCCATCAGCAAATCATTAACCCAATGCTCGATGGTCAAATTGCCGAGATACATTTTCCAAAAAGCTGCATAATTCTCGCCCAAAATCGAATTGGCGATAATGAGCGAAACCATCGTGCAAACAATCATCACGATTCCGCTCGCCTTTTCCGAATCGAAAAACGCTTTGAATGATTTCGATAATTTTCTTTGAACAACGCCCATTACAACTATTTTAGCCGTCATTCGACTAAAGTAAAAAGGCAAAACTTACGAAATAGTTTTGCCTTTTTACTTTTTAGTTGAGCAAGTCGCTACCGCTTCTTGTTCTGACTTTACTCGCCGCCGACGGTCATTTCTGAAATTAAAAGCGTCGGGGAAGCCGTGCTTCCGAGTTTGAAACTCAAATCGTTGCCGATTGCTTGGACGTTTTTCAGGACATTTAAGACATTTCCGGCAATTGTGATTTCTTGCACGGGAAAAGTAAGTTCGCCGTTTTCGATCCAATAACCGCTTGCGCCTTGCGAAAAATCTCCCGTAACCGAATTCACGCCCGAACCGAACATTTCCGTCAGATACAAACCGTTTTTGACGGATTTGATGATGTCTTTCGGATTGTCTGTGCCGTTTTTCAAGAAAAGATTTGTTGCCGAAACGCCGGGCGCGGCTTGATAACTGCGTCCGGCATTTCCCGTAACTTTTGCATCTAAACGTCTTGCCGAATACGAATCGCAAACGTAAGTTTTCAAAACACCGTTTTCGATAACTGTAACTGAGGAAGATTTTACGCCTTCGGCATCGAACGGACGCGAAGCCAAACCGTCGGGAATTGTCGCATCGTCAACAATTGTAATCGTCGGCGCAACAATTTCCTGCCCCAATTTGTCAACCAAATATGACGAACGCCGATAGACACTTCCGCCCGAAGCCGCGCCGAAAATCATTCCGACAAAATCGCCGGCAACTTCAGGATCAAGCACGACCGGAACGGCTTGCGATTTGACTTTTTTGCCGCCCAAACGTCGAATCGTTCTTCGCGCCGCTTCTTCGCCGATTGATTTCGGTGAATCAATTTTGTTGAAAAACCGATTGAAAGAATACCAGCCATCGGTTTGTTTCACGCCGTTCTCTTCGGCTAAAAGCGAAACCGACATCGAAGCATTTGTCGTTTGATATTGCCCGACAAAACCGTCGGAATTTGCCAACGTAACTTGCCCGATCGAGTTTGACCAACCTGCGCCGTTTGAGTTTGAAATGCGTTTGTCGAAGGCGCGTCCGGCATCTTCCATTTCCTTGACCATCGCAATTTTCTTTTCAGGCGAAAGTTGCGCCAGCGATTCGTCAAACATCATCAATTTACCCGAATATTCGCCTAAAAATTCCTTCGGCGCAAGTCCGTTACTTTGATCGGCGTTGGAAATTTTGACGATTTCGAGCGTTTCCTTAACCAATTCTTGAACGGTTTTACTTTGAAAATCAGTCGTAAAAGTCAGCGCAGTCGCGCCTTTTTTGAAAACTCGCAAACCTAAACCTTTCGACGTTGATTGCTGTAATTTTTCGATCTGTCCGAGCCGAACCGTCGTGTTAAAACCGTTCGACGAAACAATATAAACATCTGCCGCATCTGCACCTTGTTTTTTTAAAGCCGAAACGAGTTCGGAGGCTAAATTTCTGTAATCGTTCATAAAATCAAGGGAAATCTTTCGTTTTACCTTTTACCTTTTACCTTTTACCTTTTAACTTTCGTGCCGCCAACCGTAATTTCTGCCACTTTTACCGTCGGCGTTCCCATTCCGACCGGCACCATTTGACCGTTTTTGCCGC
>JANNYB010000172.1:0-34566 GCA_031409875.1 Acidobacteriota bacterium
CTTTATATTTTTGAAGGTTTGGAACGCCAAGTTACCGAAAAAGCCGGAGTCGGAGAAATTGTCGCGCTCGCCGGATTTGACGACATCAACATCGGCGAAACGATTACGCTGGTTGAAAATCCGCAACCTCTGCCGCTGATAAATGTTGACGAACCGACGATTGCGATGATTTTCGGCGTAAATAATTCGCCGTTTTCAGGCATTGACGGAAAATTCGTCACTTCGCGCCAAATCAAAGAACGTCTCGAAAAAGAACTTTTGGGAAATGTCGCGCTCCGAGTTGCCGACACCGATTCGCCCGACCAATTCAGAGTTTCAGGGCGCGGCGAACTCCAACTCGCCATTTTAATCGAAATGATGCGCCGCGAAGGTTACGAACTGCAAGTTTCAAAACCCGAAGTCATCACGCGCAAAACCGAAAACGGCTTGGAAGAACCAATCGAGCAAGTTGTAATTGACGTGCCGGAAGAATTTATCGGCGTAGTTACCGAAGCATTAGGCAGAAGAAAAGGTCAGATGACGAAAATGATCAACAACGGCACAGGTCGCGTCCGTTTGGAATACGAAATTCCGTCGCGTGGTTTGATTGGTTTTCGCGGCGAATTTTTGACCGAAACGAAAGGCACGGGACTTTTGAATACAATCTTTTTGCGCTTCGACAAATGGCAAGGCGAAATGAAAGGGCGCGGCACCGGCTCGCTCGTTTCCGATAGAATGGGCGAAGCAACAACCTACGCGCTCTACGCTTTGCAAGAACGCGGTTCGATGTTTATCAAGCCGCAAACGAAAGTTTATGAAGGAATGATTGTCGGCGAAAATGCGCGATTTGTTGATTTAGACGTAAATCCGATCAAAGAGAAAAAGCTCTCGAATATGCGAACAACCTCGACGGACGAAGCAATGCGCCTCGTTCCCGTCAAAGATATGTCGCTCGAAATCGCCCTCGAATTCATCGCCGACGACGAACTCGTCGAAGTTACACCAAAATCAATCCGCTTGCGAAAAAGAGTTTTAAAAGCAAACGAACGCCCGAAGAAATAATTTTTCGTAAATCGCAAATCATAAATCGTGAATAGAATTTAAATTCTGTTCACGATTTTTGCTGTAATAAGTCAATAAGAAATTAGAAAATCAAAGTAGGTTTGGTTGGCTTTTGTCGCTGAAAGCGACCAACATTATAGCCTAGCGAGAATCGCTAGGTATTTTGCGGCGCATCGTTCGCTCGCTGAAAGTGAGCAACAATCGCCGCGCTTTTTGTTCATCGCCTTCAGCGACGGAATTCATTATCAATGCTGACCTAGCGATTCTCGCTAGGCTATAATGTCAGTCGCTTTCAGCGACAAAAGCAGAAATTCTCTTTCTAACTTTTTATTGTTGCATTACTTTTTGCTTGCCGTAAAACTTGCCTGAAAAGCGTAAATCAATTAACTTAAAGTGAATATGCTCGACCTCGAATTGCTCAACGTCAAACAAGCCAGCCTTTGGGCAAGCGCACACATCGGCAAAGATGTTACGCCTTCAAATATCACATATCTCATCAATTACGGCAGAATACTAAAAACCGAAAAAAACGGTGCAACGCTGATTCCGAAACAAGAATTGATTGATTATTACGAAACTCACAACCGCGAAGCCGTCTATAAAAAAAAGCTCGGCGCAGATTTAAATTGGGCTTTGTCATTCGATAATTACAAAGAAAGCGAAACGACCAAGCACGTTCACCGACTTCATCCATACAAAGGCAAATTCATCCCGCAACTCGTCGAATATTTTCTCGACACGCACACGGACAAATTCAAAACCGAAACATTTTTCGCAAAAAACGACATCATCCTCGACCCATTTTGCGGAAGCGGAACAACGCTCGTGCAAGCCAACGAACTCGGAATCAACGCCGTCGGGATTGATATTTCCGCGTTCAATGCTTTGATTTCAAACGTCAAAGTTAAAAAAATCAATCTCGCTGAACTTCAAAACGCCGTCAAAGATATTTCCGGCTGGCTTCGGGCATTTACAAATGAACAATTTAATGTTGAATTTGAATATAAATTGAACGAATATCTCAAAAAATATAACGACAAATATTTTCCGTCGCCCGAATATAAAATAAAAGCGCGGAAAAAAGAGATTGACGAAAAATCTTATGCCGCCGAACACGAAGCGAAAGTTTTGAAAAAATATAACGAAGTCATAGAACTTTACGGCGTGAAATTGAAACAAGATAAACAAGAAAGATTTCTCGATAAATGGTTTGTCGAAACCGTGCGCGAAGAAATCGAATTTGTCGCCAAAGCCATCGAAAAAATCGAAAGCCAAGAAATCCGCGAAGTTTTGACCGTGATTTTAAGCCGAACAGTTCGCAGTTGCCGCGCCACAATGCACGCCGATCTTGCAACTTTGGTTGAACCTGTTACGACAACTTACTATTGCGCGAAACACGGAAAAATCTGCAAACCACTTTTCACAATCGTTTCGTGGTGGGAAAGATACGCCAACGACACAATCAAACGTCTGGCAGAATTCGACAAATTGCGAACCGAAACGAATCAAATTTGTTTGAACGGCAATTCCGAAACGATTGACGTTTTCGCCGAACTCGAAAAAGTAAATCCAGAATTTGCCAAATCAGCGAAAGCAACCAAGATTCGCGGCATTTTCTCAAGCCCGCCGTATGTCGGATTGATTGACTATCACGAACAACACGCCTACGCCTACGACCTTTTTGGCTTCGAGCGCAAAGACGCGCAAGAAATCGGCGCAATGCACAAAAAACAATCAAAACAAGCGCAACAAGATTATGCCAAAGGCATTTCAAACGTCTTGAATAATTGTAAAAGATTTCTCGTTGAAGATTTCGACATTTTTCTCGTCGCTAACGACAAATATAATCTTTATCCGCAGATTGCTGAAAGCGCGAATTTGCATATAATTAATCAATACAAACGCCCCGTTTTGAACCGAACCGAGAAAGATAAACAGGCTTATTCAGAAATAATTTTTCACTTAAAGGAGAGAAATAAATATGAGTTTTGAAGAATACGAAGATCCGCTGGAATATACAATTACGGAAGACAAAATCTTTTGCGATTTTGGAGATTTAGATTATGACATTAACGAAGAAGTTGCGACTGTTAATGCAATAAGCGTTTACCGAACAGGCGAAGGAATAGGAAGAAAACTTGTTGAATTGTTTGAAGATTTAGCAATCAAAGAAAATGCCGAATGCGTCCTTGTTCCGGCTTCGCCAACTAAAGAAGCAGTTTCATTTTGGAAGGCTATGAACTATAAACCTTCCGGCAAAGATGATAAATATTGGGCGCGAAAAATCGTGAACGGTTGGCAAGAAAGTGCTTGGGAAACTTGGTCAGGTATTGTTCTGATGGAAAAAAATTTCAAAAAAAATAAATGTCGCTTACAAACCAACAAATAGCTGAAATTGAAAATGTTTTGCGAAATGCTTTGCGGAATAAGTTTCTTCATCATAACCCCGAACCGGCGTATATGCCTTTTCACACGCGGCTTTTAGGCAAAGATCGTCTTGCTTTATATTCGTTTATTCATTCGCTCAACACGAATTTCGGCACCACAATTTTTGAGCCTGTAGCTTTAGCATTAGGCAAAGCAAGATTCAAAGTAGCAAAATCTCAAGTAAAATCGGGCGAATTTATCAGCGAAGAAGCATTTAAAGTCATTCAAAACATAATGACTAATTTAACAACCGCAATCGGCACACCGAACAAACCCGAAGAAATCGAAGCAATCAGAGAAGTTTGTCAAAAAGGCGAAATGATTAAGGTAAAACCAACAAAAGTTGATGTTCTCATCGAAACGTCGAATGATGAATTGTTTCTTTTCGACATTAAAACCGCAAAACCAAACGCGGGTAATTTCAAAGAATTTAAACGAACACTTTTGGAATGGATTGCAACTGTTTTGGCAGAAAATCCAAAGGCAAAAGTTAATTCATTGATTGCAATTCCTTACAACCCGTATCATCCAGAGCCTTACAATCGTTGGACAATGCGCGGAATGTTGGATTTGCCGAATGAATTAAAAGTCGCCGAAGAATTTTGGGATTTTCTCGGTGGCGATGGTGCGTATCAAGATTTGCTCGATATTTTCGAGCGTGTCGGAATTGAATTGCGGGCGGAAATTGATGAATTCTTTGCGAGATTTGCGTTTAAAAATTGAAAGAGCGGCTGAAAATTGCCGCTCTTTTTTTGGTTTAAGCAGGTGAGCAAAAGTTTTGTCAGATTTTGCGTCGCGTTTGGAGTTCCAACTTTAGTTGGTTTGCGCCGCGCTTCGCTGGCGCAAAAGCCAGCTAAAGCTGGAACTCCAAACTTTTCATAATGCCTCAATACTTTTGCTCATCGGCTTAGCTGTTTTGCGTGTTTAGTTGAACACGATGTATTGGTGCGGTGTTTGAAAGCGAACGAAAGTCCGCAAAAACTTACGCGATTTCAGCCTCGTTCACGATGCTTTCCGCGTTTCGCGGCACTTAGCCGCGTCCATTTATGGCGCGGTCAAATGTGCGACGATTTTTTAAAGGGCGTTTTAACGTCCTTTTTCTTTAGCTTGAGCCGCCGAAGAAGGACAAACGCTAAAGCTAAAAACAAGGACGTTAAAACGCCCTTTTGGTTTTAATCTGCAAACAAACCGCGCCATAAATGAGCGCGGCTAAATACCGCGAAACGCGGAAAGCCCGATAAATCGGGCTAAAATTAAATATCACAGATTTAAGAAATTGCCACAAAGGAAGAAGCAGAAACCAATATTCATCGTGTTTTTCAACGCTGTAAATTATCGGTGCAGTATCAAAATAAACTCTCTCACCGCGTAAAAAATCTAGTCGTCCCAAGATTCACGCTCCGATTTTAAGTATTCGTCAACCTCAAAAGCAGAGTTGAAACTTCGCGCCGCCGGTAAGTTTTCCAGTAAATCTAAAGCCGAAGTTTGCTTTTTCGTTCCGTTTTCGTCCGCTAAATTTTGCAAAATCAACGAAGCAAGCCGAAGTTTTTCGCTGTTCGGCAAGCGGATAATGTCTTGTTGATAAATGGACTGCGCGTTTTGCATCGGTTTCCTCGAAAATTTATTTTATCACTATTTCACAGGTTTGCGAAAATAAAAAAAGCGGCATTTTCAGCCGCTCTTTTTGCTTGATTTTCAGCCGGATTAATTGAACACGATATATTCGTCGCCGCGAACATTGCGGGTTTTGCCGTCTTTGAATTTTACTTCTTTGTCGGAAGTTGCTTCGGCAAATTCCCAGCGTGATGCGTCCGACGTGCCTTTGACGAGAACGATGTCGCCGGATTTCATCGGTGTTCCGGTTGCGCCGGTTTTCGGTTGCGGGGCGAGGCGTTTGAATTCGATGTCGCCGTCGGCGAAATTTACGCCCCATTTGATTTTCGCTTTTTCGCCGCTGACGCTGACGACTTTGCCCGAATACCAACTGTTGCCGCTCCAACCTGCAACGACCGCATCACCTGCTTTCGGCACATAACCCGAAGGCACGACCGGGCGCATTTCCGCGACTTTCTTTTCAAATCCCGATTCTGATTTTACCTTTTTGAATTCTTCAATCGTTGCGGGGCGCACGACGACAACTTGATCGGGCGAAAGATTTGTCTTGTTGCCGTAGGAAAGATTTTCGACTTCGATAGATTTGCCGTCGGCTTTGGTAATTTCCGCCGCCGCCCAATAATTTTCGTTGCCGCGTTTGGCAATCACGAAATCGCCGACTTTCAAATTCGTGTTCGAGCCGGGCGCGGGAATCATATAAACGTCGGCTTCGTCAATCGTATAAGTTTGCGAACCGAACGGAATTTTATAACGCGAACCGTCAACCGATTCGATTTTTCCTTCGCCAAAACCTTCGCGCGATTGTTTGAACAGCACGGTGTCGCCCGCTTTCGGTTTCGCGCCGTCGGTTTTGCCCGTTGCCACCGCCGTATTGTCTGCCGTTTTGCCGCCGCAAGCCGCGAAAATCACGCTTGCACATAAAATCAATAATAATTTTTTCATCTTTTTTTCTCCTGTTCTTGATTGGTAATCTGACTTTTTCAGTCATTTTTTATCACTTCCCGACAGGTTTGAAGTGTGCGAATTTACTTTTCTCATTAGATTTTTACCAATCAAAGACAGGCAAAATCCGCACACTCCAAACCCAATCGAGCTTAATTTAGGACTGGAGCGCAAGCGTCCCCGCTTGCAATGAGCGTTCGCTTCGGGCGCGAAAAAGCCTTTGCGTTCACTCAACTTGATTTCTACTTAAGCGTTTGTTCGCGTTTGAAGCAAACCCTCATTGCAAGCGCGACGCTTGCGCTCCAGTCAGTTTTCTAGTGATTTCTGTCGTATTCGATACCGCGATTTACTTCCGCAATCGCGTTGTTTATCAAATTCATAGCTTGTTCACGATAGCCGCCTTTATCTGCCGAAACCTTTCGCAAATTGGCGAGCGCAGATTGCAGATGTTCACGCGCTTTGACCATATTCGGCTGGTCGAAATTGTTGTAATTCACGGGCGAAAATTCGTTTTCCGAATCGTTGCGCCGTTTACGGTCGTTCGGATTTTGCTGGTCGTAAGCAATGCCGTTTTTGACCGACGTAATCGCTTGCGAAGTAGTCGAAATCGCGTTTTCACGATGTCCGCCTTTGTCCGCTGTCGCCTTTTTCAAAGATTTCAGCGCGTCTTCCAGATTCTCCTGCGCCGCACGCATAAACGGTTGGTCTGCCCGCACAGGTAAAACCAACATCGAAACCGTCAAAATAATTCCTAAAATCGCTGTTAAACTTTTCTTCATCTTTGTTCTCCTTTTTTCAAACTTTTGATATTAGTGTCAAAACCCGAAAAAACATTTCACGCTCTATTTTTCCGTGCCTTCAAACTCGAATTTGGCTTCGCGTGTGGTTGTGCTTGAGGCGGTGAATTTCATATTCATTTTCTTGTCGCTGAAATTAATATCTCCCAGAAAACTGTAAATTTCTTCGGCAAGTTCGCCCTTGATGCCGCAGGCTTTCGGATACCACGAACTGTCAGCTTTGCTTTTTTCGATGCTGATGCCGTAAGTGCAATCTCTGATAAATAATCCGGGTGTTTTATTCGGGTCTTCGATGAACATTACGCCTTCGGTTTCCGATTTTTTCGTAACCGTAATTTTCACATTTCCCTGCTCGTTCGTATCCGTTCGTTTCAAAACGCCCGAATATGTATGGCTTTCACTGCAAGCCGCCAACAACAAACTCATTAATATAAAAACTGCTATTTTTTTCATAATTTTTCTCCTACTGTTTCACAACGAATTTCAGCTTTGCTTCGCTCGCCAAAATGCCATCTGAAGATGGAACTCAGAACGCTTGCCGAAATGCCGCACGCGCAAAATGTTCCGGCGTTGAATATCACAAACGATTACCGTCTTTCGCAAATCTGATTTCGACCTGTCGGAACTCTTTTTTCCTTCTCACAAAACTTATCCACAGCGTAACGACTGTTTCGCCGTTGTCTTTTGAAACGACGTTTGGCGGCTGAAAAGACAATGGCGATAAAATCTTTATCTTTCGTATAAAGCACTGTGGAAAATGCCAGCAGACCTTTGTCAACCCAAAGTTTCGCCAATTGTTCGCGCTGTGTTTGATTAGCCGTTTTCCAACCGAGCGCGGCAAGTGCATTTTTCGATAAATCCGCATCCGTTTCTTCAAAATAACGCGAATCAATAAACGCGCCTTCAAAATGACAGCCGTAATCGTTGCGAAAAAAACCGATGACGATAATTTTCGCCGATTCTTTCATCTGCTCAATACAAATGTTAGCTTTGCTTAAATCCTCATTCTTCTGCTTTCCAAGCTCTTTAATCACGCCTTCCTTAGTTGAAAGGTCAACCGTTTGGGCGTTTGTGCGGCAAGCCGAAATACCCGTCAAAAAAATTAACGCAAGTGAAAATTTTATTAAATAGTTCATACTCGTTTTTCAATCGAATCGCTGTTCTACTTTCCATTGCCGGCAGATAAACCCGCGACAATCAAGGAAAAAAATCTTCATACTTAGCAGACGAGTTTCGCCTATTTAGCTTCCGGCAGGTTATTTAATGGATAAATGACCGCCTTGCAATAACCGCATCGGGCAATGTCTTGGTATGGATTGCTAAAAAAATTCCCTCCGCAACCCGAACACGACGTAGGAAATACATTTTTGCGAACCGGAACGGCGGCGCATCGCATCGGCAAACCAAATTTTTCTAATTCTTTGTTGACTTCACCTGCCAAGAACGCTCCTTCCGCGATATAGTTTGCCCCGAAAAAATCGCTGACCATTGATGTCAAATTCTCAACATAATCTCCTGAGTTATATTTCAACCATCTTCCGTCGTTTGTAACATAGACAGATAAAACCTTTCCCGCTTCATGGAGAGCCTTGCGCGGTTCTCCCGCCTTAATCCACATTTCAAATGCGTATTTGCAATATAGGCTATACCCCAAATCGCTGATTTTAAGTTCTTTCTGTGCTTGAAGAGTATAAAGTTCCGCTGCTTCTGCATATTTTCCCTGTCTCGCCAGATCACCAACCTTTTCCATAATTTTGGAATGCCGTCGCGCACGAGAAGCCGCGAATTTCGCCGCGATGGATCTCATCTCAAACGCGATGAAAAACAAAATAGTCAAGACAATCACCGACGGCATCGTATGTTTTCTAAAATTGGCGACTCCTAACAATGGCAAGAGCAGAGAGCCGCCGATACCGATGCCCGCCAAAACCATCAATGCGCCTCCGATTGTTCTGGCTATATCTATAAATTTATCCAGCAATGACATATTTTTATCCAAATTGTTTAATTCCGACTAAAGCCGGAATTCCGAACATTGACAACAAACGTCGCGGGTTGCGCCCTGCCGGTAAGAAACAAATCATTAAAAAAGGTTTTAACCGCATAAGTTTTTAATTGTTTCCTTACAAAAACTTTCTTATGGCAATAGTGTCAAAAACCGAAATAACATTTCAGCGAAAAACATTCCGGCGGCAGCGAGTTTTTTTATTTCTCGGAATTTGCCTTTACGGAAAGTAATTTGGCAGAAAATTTGCCTTTGATTTTGTTCGGTTTGTCTGCCATATCTTCCATTTCGATTTCGCCGCTGACGACATCTTTTTCAACCGATGCGATTTTTACCGAAAATTTCTTTGATTCTTTTAGATAAATCAACCCTTTCGGCGCGTAAAGTTTCACGTCCGTAATCGCCCAATCCGGTTCGCCGCCTTTGTATTCGCCGATTAAATCTTCGAGTTTGCTAACCTTTTTTTTCTTAACCAAAAACGAAATTTTCAACTGTTTATCGCCGTTCGCCGTGTCGAGCGCAATCGAGTTTTCGTTGCTGTTGCTTAAGCCATAATTGGCGATGTGAAAAGCGTAATATTCGTTCGTATAAACAACCGTCGGATAAAAATAACCGCTTTTTTGTTCGAGCGAACCGTCGGCAATTGTCGAATTTATTTCGAGTTTATGGGCGGAATCCGATGTTAGTGAAATAAAACGACAACCGTTCAAAACGAACAGCATCGAGAAAATAGCCGCGATATTTATTATTTGTTTCGTGATTGGCATAAAATTCATAATCTTTCTCCTTTTAATTTTTTCCGCTCAGATATTTTTCATCGTAATCGGCGAAAAAATCCGAGCTGGCAACCATTTCTTTGACAACTTCGTCCGTCGTTTTCTTCTTAAAGCGATAACAGAAATCTTTTTTGCAGGTAATAAAATTCATCGTGCCATTGCCGTCGCCGAAAAAAAGCGTTGGGTCGCCGTTTGATTTTTTGCCGCGTGCCGGCGTTCTGCCGTTCGATTTTTGCGCCGATTCCTCGCCGTCGAAATATTGCGTCGCTTTTTCCGCCGAAGCGAATTTCATCACCGTCATATTAAGCGTATTCAAACCGCTCCAATATTCGGTCTGAACTTCCGCCGTTTCGCCGTCGCTTTTGAGCGGCTGTTCTTCATTGACGGCGCGGGTTAAAACGTAATCTTTAACGCGGTCGTGCGTTTTCATAACCGAAACAAGGTCGCGGCTGTTTTTCACTTCCGCGAGCGTCAAAGGTTTGATTACCGTAACTTTTTCGGTTTTTTCTCCGAAATAAGAACAACCGAGCGCAAAGCCCGCCAATAAAATTATTACTAACCAAAAACTTGCCGGATTCCTCACATTTTTTTTCAACATAGTTTTTCCTTTTCATTTTTTTCCCGAACGAAAAATCGTTGCTTTACAATGTCAATAGTTATATCTTTATTGGTATAAATTTGTCCTTTGGAATTTGTTAGGATTTTGTTAGGTTTCCCCGATGCCCCATAAAATCAAGCATTTTTACGAATTTGAAGAATTTCGTCTCGACGTGGAAAATCCGAGTTTGTGGCGCGGCGATAAACTTGTTTTAATTTCGCCGAAGGCTCTGCAAACGCTTATTTTGCTAGTTTAAAAAAACGGCGAGATAGTTTCGCGTGATGAACTGCTCGAAAAGGTTTGGAAGGAAACTTTTGTCGAAGAAGGCAATATCAACTACACGATTTCCCTGCTCAGAAAAACGCTCGAAAATAAAGATTTGATTCAAACCGTTTCGCGGCACGGCTATCGTTTTACGGCAACGGTCAAGGAAATTTCGCCAAACGGCAAATCATCGCCGGAAATTTTAACTCACGAACCAAAACCGTCTGCCGAAAAACATCGCCCGCGCTGGATTTTAGTTTCTATTTTGCTCCTGACTGTTATTTTTGCATCGAGTTTCGCGTATTTCTGGCGCATCAATAAACCGTCGAAACCGTCAAACGTAACCAACAACGATAATTCGGAAGCGATGACGGCTTACACTCGCGGAAAGATGATTCTCGCTTCGAGAAATGTCGAAAACCGCGAGGAAAAAGCGATTGACGAATTTCAGAAAGCTGTCAACTTAGACCCGACGCTGGCTCTCGCTTACGCCGGATTAGCCGAAGCCTACGGCACGCTCGCCGTTAAAAATTCCGATTCGCAAAGCCGCGACAATTACGCCAAAGCAAAATCGGCAGTCGGAAAAGCTCTTGAATTAGACGCAAATTTGATGGAAGGTTATTTAATTCGCGGCTGGATAAAGCGCAACGCCGATTGGGATTGGCAAGGCGCGGAAGCCGATTTGCGCCGCGCCATCGAACTCAATCCGCAAAACGCCATCGCGCATCAACGCCTGTCGCAAATTCTCTCGCCGCTCGGCAGACACGACGAAGCTCTGGAAGAAATAAAACTCGCATATCAACTCGATCCGCTTGCCGATTACGTTTTGAGTGCGCGTTTTCCGATTCTCGAAGCTCGCGGCGATTATGACGAAGCATTGAAAGAAGCCGAAATTTATCTGCGCGAAAACAAGGGAAACAACAACGCTTTGCGGGTTTACGCGACATTTTTGTATCACAAAAACGATTACGCAAAAGTTATCGAACTCGGCGAAAACGCGCTCGGCGGCGATTCGATAAGAAATCCGTTTCCGTGGTATTCGCTGCTCGCCGCTGCTTATCAAAAAACCGGACAAACCGAAAAATCTGCCGAATTCATCGAAAAACTCAAACTTCTCGCACGTTCGGAAACCAAAGCGATGTATTCGTTGGCAATGAATTACGCCGAAAACGGGCAAATTGACGAAGCGATTGCGGCGTTGCGAAAATGTTTCGAACTGCGCGAAGAACGAATGAGTTGGATTGCCGTCGAACCGCGTTTCGCAAACTTAAAAAATGATTCGCGCTTTCGGCAAATTGTGTCGGAAATGCGTCTGAACCGAAAATTATAAATTTCGCATTTATTTTTGATTAACGCGGAATTGAAAATCGGCGGCGGATTCTTCTTCGTTTTGCGAATTAAATCCATAAAGTTTGAGCAGATAATCGCCGCGTTTCAAGTTTTTGGAAGGAACAAACGCAAAAATTTTTGAGTTTCGCGCCCGTAATTTGCCGCTTCGATAAATTATATTGCCGTTTTGGTCAACAATTTCGGCGCGGTAAGTTTGATAATCTTGCGCTTCGAGATTCAGCACCAAATTCGCGCCTTGCGAATTGCGCGGCAAATTCAATTCGTTCGTTTTGCCGTCCGAACGAACAACACCTGCAAACAATGCAAGCACTGGATTTGCAACAATTTCTTTCGGTTTTTCTTCAACCTTTTTCGGCGTTTCGATGGTCGTATTCGCTTTGTTCGATTCACGCTTTTCGGGCAAATTTGAATTGACCGCAACATTTACGTTTGGCGTTTGATTTACGATCGCCGTTTGATTCGTAATCGGCTGAATTGTCGGTGTCGGCGTGATTTGCCGAACGATTTCGACGGGTTTTCTGGAAACCAGAAACCAGAAACCGGAAACCAGAAACAAAAGCGCAAATGCCGCACCAAACGCAATTCGAGGCTGTCTGAAAAATTCAATCAACGACGCGAAAAAAGGTGTTTTTTCCTCAACCGTTTGCGGTTTTTCGCTCAGTTTTCCAATCATCGCCCGCGTGAATGCGACGCGCTCGCGGCGTTTTTTAGTTGTCAAAAAATTCCGTTCAAACTTAGCTTTTTCGGCAAGCGTTCCACGCACATAACTTTCGATAAGTTCATCTTCCGCCACGCGAATTTGCGCGAAAAAATCCTCGTCCGCCAAAAATTTCTCTTCAAAAGCGGTGCGTTCTTTTTCTTCCAATTCGCCAAGCAAAAAACGGCGAATTTCCGTTTCATTGTAAAGGTTTTCTTGTTTCACTTTTTTCTTGTCCCGATTATTAGTGGTAAAAATTGAAAAAACATTTCAAAAGTTCTGAGTCCCGCCTTCAGGCGGCTTTCTGCCAGCGAAGCGAAGCAGAAATTCGCTGCAAATCGAAAATTTTGCAAAAAAAAGAAAACCGCTCCGCTTCGCTGGCGGTTTGCCGCCTAAAGACGGGACTCAAAACTTTTTTCACAGCAATCAAAAGTGCAAATCTCCAATTTCGATTTCAGACGGCAAACGCGAATCCGCAAAGTGTTGAGCGAAATATTCATCGAATCGCAAAGACGTTTTCGCGCCGCAATCATCGTGCGTTCGTCCGTGTCGTAATAGGCAATTATCAACTTTCGATTTTCATCGGAAAATTCCGCCAGACATTTATCCAAACAAACTAAACGATTTTCGCCTTGTTCATCGGTTTCGATTTCTTGCGCCGCAATATTCGGATTATCTTCGATATTTTCGGCAAAATGAGCGCGGCTTCGTGAAAATTCCAGAAACACAAACTGCGCGACCGTCGTCGAATAAGCGTTGACGTTTTGGATTTCTTCGCCTTCGGAAAGTTTTTTAATCACGCGGTCAAAAACCGTATCGGCAAGATCTTCCGCCGTTTCGCAATTTCGCCATTCAAAATATTTCACCAGCCGCAAACGCAAAGATTCATACTTCGCGCCAGCCGTTTCGCGGTTAGCGTCGAGCAATAATAAAAGTTTGTCGAAACCTGTTTGATCTATTCCGTTTGCCAATTTTTTATGTAATAAATGAACTTATTGCATTCTAAGGCGAAAATATAAAAATACAAAAACTTGCGCGAACAAATTTATTTATTTCTCACTTTGCGGATTTTTAATCTTCTAAATCTTCGATTGTAATACGCTCGAAGCGGTGAGTTTCGATGATGATTTCATCAAATTGCTCGTCGGCATTTGAACTTTCAGCCAACTCGACAGCTTCGTTCAAATCGAGATTTCGTCCTTCTTGATAGGCGGCAGTGAAAGATTTATAGTCGAGACCGTTGAGGACTTTTTTTAGATAATCATCGCGGAAAATTCGTTCGGTAGATTCGATTTCATAACCGATTGATTCGCGCAAACTTGCCGCCGCGCCCGACAAACGTGCGGCTTGTTCGGGCTTTTTACTGATGGCGGCAACGGCGGCAAAACCGTCTAAACAGCAGGAAATATAGGCAGTGCTTTTGATTTCCCGCGCAATCGCCAGCGATTCGGAAAAGTTTTGATAAGCGGCTTCAGCATCGGATTCATAATAATTAACCGCGCCGAGATTTATTAAATCAGTGCTGAGATTAAACTTAAAACCCATTTTTCTGGAAATTATCAGAGCTTCTTCGAGTAGCGGTCGCGCCGCCGATGTTTTGCCTTCATTAAGCAACACATTACTCAAACCCGAAAGCGAAAATGCAATCTGCCGTTCATCGTTCAATTCATGGCTGATGACCAATGATTCTTCGTATAATTTTCGCGCCTTCGCAACATTATTTTCTCTGATTTCCAATCCGGCGACCGCGTGACAAGCAAGAATTATCTGCCGCAAATCCTTAATTTCACGACTTGCCGCCAAACTTTCTTCGGAAGCTCGCCGCGTCGCCGCATAATCGCCTTGCGTCCGCGTAACCAAACTTATCGCATTCAACAATTTAAAGCGTATCGGATTCGACACAGAATCGCTTTTCGCCAACGCCGTTTCAAGCCATTGACGAGCCTCCGACAGATAACAGCGGTTATACCAAAATTGGCGAAGTGCCGCTGTCATTCGCACCATCATTTCGATTTCCCGACTCAACAACCAACGCAATGCGACGCGAAAATTTTCAAGTTCGGCATCAAATTGTTCAAGTGCTTTAACTACTTTTTCAGTCAATAACAAAGGTTCGATTTCTTCCGCCAACGCAAGAAAAAACGCTGAATGTCTGCGCCAAATATTTTCCGCTTCGCCGCTGGTTTCCAAACATTCCACCGCAAATTCGCGCACGACTTCGAGCATCTGCAAACGCACATTGCCATTCGCTTGTTCTTTTGAAACAAGCAGATTTTTATCAATCAAAGAAGTCAATAAATCGAGAACCGAGTCAGAACCGCCTGCGGTAGCGAGCGGTTGAAGTTTATCGTCTAAAATCTTTACCGACAACCCTGATTGCCGCGTTAAACCATCCGCTACCGCAGACGGTTCTGACAAAAATTCCGCTGCTTCGACTGTAAATCCGCCCGCAAAAACCGCCAATCGCCGAAACAAATCTTTCTCGTCTTCATCAAGCAAATCATAGCTCCAACGAATCGTGCCGCGCATTGTTTGTTGACGTTCGGGCAAATCTTTCGCGCCGCCCGTGAGCAATTTCAGAGAATTTTCGAGGCGTTCGAGAATTGACTGCGGCGAAAGCAATTTGACACGCGCCGCCGCGAGTTCGATGGCGAGCGGCAAACCGTCTAATTTATTGCAAATTTCCGCGATAACGGGCGCGTTTTCTTCATTCAAGGCAAAACTTGATTTCGCCGTTTGCGCTCTCAGCGCGAATAATTCGACAGCGGAAAATTCGCTCAATTCTGCGGCTGATAAATTTGAATTCGGCGGCGGAATATTAAGCGGCAAAACGATTTTTTCCTGCTCGAATTTCAGACGCAAAAGCGTTCGGCTCGTTACTAAAATTTTCAGATTTTCGGCAGATTCAAGAAGTTCTTCGAGCAAATGCGCGGCGGAAAGCAATTGCTCGAAATTATCCAAAATAAGCAAAATTTCACGTTCACGCAAAAAATCTTTCAGCGATTCAAGCAGTAATTTTTCGCCTGATTCTTTAACGCCCAAACCTTGCGCGATTGCGCCGATAACTTGTTCGGATTGATTAACCGAAGCAAGTTCGACGAAGAAAACGCCGCCCGTAAATTCCGTCTGCATTTCGTCGGCAATCGTTCGCGCAAGTTTGGTTTTGCCGCTTCCGCCCGCGCCCGTTAAGGTCAACAAACATTTGTTCGATTCGCGCAAAACGCTTTTAATTTCGGCAATTTCCGCTTCGCGCCCGATGATTTTTTCGCCGCCGCCGAAAGTTTTTATCATCGTTTTCGGCGTTTGATTCGCCGCCGCAATCGAAGTTTCGCCGGCAACAAATTTATAACCTTTGCCCTGAATCGTAACAATAAATTTATGCTCGTCTTTCTTTTCGCCGAAGATTTTGCGAAGCGCGGAAATCTGCACCGACAGATTATTTTCTTCAACAAATTGACCTTCCCAAACCTTCTCTAAAAGTTCGTCTTTCGACAAAACACGCCCGCGATTTTCGACCAAAATCAAAAGTAAATCAAAAGTTTTTGAATTTAAGGAAACATTTTCGCCTCGTTTCAAAAGTGTGCGTTTCGCGCCCGAAAGCTCGAATTCACCGAAGGAATATGTCTTTTCTGCTACGTCAATCATTTGTATTTAGGAACTTTTAGGAACATTTAGCCACGCATTTAAGGACTTTTAGCAATCAATCGGGCGAAACTGCGATTGTTGAAAAAATTCCGTGCGGCGTTGCTTCGGATTTTAGCAGAAGCCGCCGCGAGATGAAAGAAAAAATGATGAATAGAACAACACAAATAACGATTGAAACGCACAGCATCACGATTATTCGCACCAAAAGCCGACGGCTTTCCGCGCATTGCGAATGTTGCCGCGAAACGGTTACGGCTTTCGCGCTCGAACAAATTGCCGTCATTTTGCAACTCGATTTGACGGAAGTTTGCCGCCAAATCGAAACGCAACAACTTCATTTAATCAATGACGGCGACAACGTAGCGCGAATTTGCGGAAATTCATTAAAAAATAACGGTTCTTTCGGGATATAGCAAAAATAGATTTGGAGAGGAAAATAAAATGTTAAGAAATTCAAAATATATCGTGAGTTTAATAGTTATCGTCAGCTTTATGATGATTTTTCAGACGGTCGAAACAAAAGCCGCGCCCGGCAATTATGACGCGAGTTTCGGCGGCGGCATTGCCGAATTTCAGCTTAACGATCTGAAAAGTATGAATCGAATTGCCATTCAAACGGACGGCAAAATTTTGGTTGCGGGTTATGCAGCTTTCGGTGAAACACATCGGCTCGTTCTGCGGCGGCATAACTCGAACGGTGCGCTCGACACCTCTTTCGGCGTGAACGGCGAAGCAGTCGAACAAATTTCCGCTTCCGAATATAGATACATTCAATTGTCTTCTCCGTCTGAAATCGCCTTGCAATCAAACGGAAGCATTTTAATCGGCGGACGCAGAGTTACCGGAAGTTCTTTAGATGCTTCAGTCTGGCGTTTTACGAATGCGGGATTTCTTGACAGCACCTTTGACGGCGACGGCAGAAAAGACCTTTCCGTTTCAGGTGCGGTGATAACCGTCAAAATGACGACCGACAGCAGCAATAATCCCAAATTTCTGGCTCTGATGAGAGACGGTGAATTTTCGATTCTAGCGAGATTAAATTTGACGGGCAGTTATGACGCAGGCTTCGGAATCGCCGGCAAAGTCAAAATCAACGGACAATACAACGATTTGGCGACCTACAAACCCGCACTGTCTTCGGGAGAATCAATTTATATTGCAGGAGCCGAAAATTACGTCATCACTGCCCGCCGCTACAAAACTGACGGCTCGCTCGATACCGCTTTCGGAAATTTCGGGAAAATCACGCTTCCATCTTACGAAATATGGCAGTCGTTCAGGAAAGTCGTCGTTCAGCCGGACGGAAAAGTATTGCTTTCCGGCACGTTTGAAAACCCGACGCTTCGTTATCGAGATTTTGTTGTTCGCGCCAATGTTGACGGAGTATTTGAACAGCAATTCGGAACTTCGACGCTCTCAGGGAATATCGGCGCAATCTTTAATCCAAACACTTACGATGCCGTGAACTCGGATTTGGAACTGCAATCAGACGGGAAAATCGTCGTCGGACGATCCACCTCGGCTTTTTCATACAAGCGTTATCTGCCAAACGGAAGCGAAGATACCGGATACGTCCAACCGACCGATTCAAATTTCCTGTATTTCACGCTTCAAAAAAACAATCGGCTCGTTTCGATTGAACCGTTTGCGTATTCCGGCGGCAGTTATTCGGGATACAGATTGCGGCGATTATTAGCAGATTAAACAGTAAAACATTAAATCAAAGGAGAATAAATCAATGAAAAAATATTATTACGCAATTTTAATTTTAGCGGTGTTGACAGTTTTGTCAGTTGCCGGTTTTCAAAAAAGTGTCCGCGTCGCCGCCAAAACCGATGCGCCGAAAGAAGCTCGAAATGAAAAAGCAATCGAATATCTGAAGCAAACAGGCAGTTACGATTCTTTGGCGAAAGCGATTAAAGATGTCAATCCGACAAGTCCGTCGGCGATTAATTCGACCTTTATTCAACACCAAAAGTTGACGGCAATCAATGGTTCAGCCGAAGATTTTTTCGGCGCGAGCGTTGCCATTTCCGGCGATACGGCAGTTGTCGGCTCTTACGGAGAAGAAGTCGGCTCAGATGATAATCAAGGCTCGGCGTATGTTTTTGTTCGCAACGGCGCGAATTGGCTGGTGCAAGCAAAACTCACGGTATTTGACGGCGATGATGACGATAATTTCGGCGGAAGCGTGGCTATTTCCGGCGATACGATCATCATCGGTGCGGTCGGCGATGACCTCGGCGTGAACATAGATCAAGGCTCGGCATACATTTTTGTTCGCAACGATACGACTTGGTCACAGCAGGAAAAACTTGTCGCCAACGACGGCGCGGCAAGCGATAATTTCGGCAAAAGCGTCGCTATTTCCGGCGAAACCGTTGTTATCGGCGCACATTTCGATGACTTTGGTTCAAATTTTATGAATCAAGGCTCGGCATATATTTTCGTCCGTAATGGCGCGGTTTGGACACAACAAACCAAATTGACGGCAAATGACGGCGCAACCGACGACTATTTCGGCAATAGCGTGGCTATCTCAAGCAATAATGTCATCGTCGGAGCGGCGGGCGATGACATCGGTGGAAATACGGAGCAAGGCTCGGCATACATTTTCGTTCGCAGCGGCACGACTTGGACACAGCAAACAAAATTTGTCGCCAACGACGGCGCGGCAGGCGACTATTTCGGAAACGGTGTTGATATAACGCTTACTCTTTCCGGCACAATCGCCGTTGTCGGTGCGTGGCGGGACGATATTGGCGGAAATTTAAATCAAGGTTCGGCTTACGTTTTTACCCGTCCGCAAAGCGGCACTTGGGCGCAGACACAAAAATTGACTGCCGCAGTCGGTAATAACAACGATGGATTCGGAGTCAAAGTTTCTGTCCTTCCGATTAGCGGCGGCACGATAGTTATCGGAGCTATATTTTCCAATAACAATCAAGGCGCGGCATATATTTTCAAACGCGACGGCGCGGTTTGGACTGAACGGCAAAAATTGACCGGAAATGACGGCACTAACGGCGACAATTTCGGTTGTTCGGTAGCAATCTCCGGCGACACGGTAATTGTCGGGGCATATTTTGCCAATATCGGCTCACACATTGACGAAGGTGCGACTTATGTTTTTGACATCGGCACAAGCGCGTTCGATTTTGACGGCGATGGCAAAACCGACATCGGTATTTTTCGTCCCAATGTCGGTGAATGGTGGATTAATCGCAGTTCAACCGGACAAACTTTCGCCACCCAATTCGGACTTTCAACCGATAAAATCGTCCCCGCAGATTTTACCGGCGACGGCAAAGCCGACATCGCATTTTTCAGACCTTCAAACGGACAATGGTTTATTTTGAGAAGCGAAGATTCATCGTTTTACGCTTTTCCCTTCGGCGCAAACGGCGACACGCCTGTTCCGGCTGATTACGACGGCGACGGCAAAACTGATGCGGCGGTTTTTCGCGCTTCAACTCTGACTTGGTATATCTCGAAATCTTCCGGCGGCACAGACATCATCGGCTTCGGCGCGGCAAACGATAAACCTGTCATCGGCGACTATGACGGCGACGGCAAGGCTGACATTGCGATCTTCCGAAACGGCGCAAACGGCGCGGAATGGTGGATTCGCCGAAGTTCGGATGCAACGGTTTTCGCCACGCAATTCGGACTTTCAACCGACAATCCGACACAAGGCGATTTCACCGGCGACGGCAAATCAGACATCGCATTTTTCCGTCCGTCAAACGGAAACTGGTTTGTTTTAAGAAGCGAAGATTTTTCGTTCTATTCGTTCCCGTTCGGCGCGGCAAACGATATTCCGTCTGCCGGAGATTACGACGGCGACGGACGGATTGACGCGGGCGTTTTTCGTCCGTCAAATACAACTTGGTATATCAATCGTTCAACTGCCGGAACGCTAATTCAACAATTCGGACAAACAGGCGATAAACCGCTTCCGAACGCTTTCGTGCCTTAAAGTTCTCAGGCAGTTCTTCGGGCTATACCCAAAAGAAAATGAATTGCGAAAAATAGTAAGCCGGAAAAAGTCCGACACGCTTCAGCTTGTCGCTTCAAATTTGACAAGAAGGAAGGTTAGGCGATTCAACAAGCTAAAGCGTGTTGGACTTTTTAATCAAACATTTTCGCAAACCAATTCCTGTTTGGTATATGCCCGCTGATGTGCGGAAAGGCTGTGCCTTTCCGAAAAGATTCAAATTTAACAAGAGGCTAAGCCTCGAATCGCACAAGTGAGGCATAGCCTCCAAAGATTTTAGGATTAGCGAACGGAAAGGCACAGCCTTTCCGCACATCAAGCGGCAGAGCCGCAATATCGAATTTATAGGAGATATTATTATGTCGAAAATTAACAATACAGCAAAAATTATCAGTCTTTTTCTATTGAATTTATTATGTTTTTTCGCGGCAAATCAAACGATTAAAGCGGCGGCGGGCGATTTGGATACGAATTTTGCGGCGACTCCGTTTGCTTTGCGTTCCGAGCTTTATTCGATGGCAGTTCAGCCGGACGGCAAAATATTGATCGGCGGCACGGGTTTCGATATTGCCAGCGGTTTTTCCGCCACACGACTCGCACGACTCAACGCTGACGGTTCTTTTGACGAAACATTTAACGTCGGCGGCGCGGGCGCGAATGCTTTGATTTGGCAAATTCGCGTTCTGCCGGACGGGAAAATACTTATTGCCGGTGATTTTACGACTTATAACGGCACGACTCGCGGACACATTGCGCGGCTCAATGCGGACGGCACGCTCGACACGACATTTGCGCCGCCGGGCTTTGGGTTTAGCGATGATGTCTATGAATTAGCTGTGCAGACGGACGGCAAAATCGTCGTGGGCGGCAATTTTACGACTTTTAACGGAACGTCGAGAGTCAAACTCGCCCGTCTCAATTCGGACGGCACGCTCGATACGGCTTTCAATCCCGGAACAGGCGCGACCGGAACATCTGCTAATGTTGCGGGTTTGGCGATTCAGACGGACGGAAACATTATCATCAGCGGCAGATTCACGGGTTATAACGGCACTCCAAGTAACCGCATCGCCCGAATTATCGGCAGCGGCGCAAATGCCGGACAACTCGACACGACTTTCGTCGTCGGCACAGGCGCGAACGAAGGCGTTTTCGAGGTCATTATTGATTCAAGCGGCGGCATCATTATTTCGGGAATTTTCACGAGTTTCAACGGAAATCCGGCACAGCGAATTGCGCGTCTGACTTCGACAGGTGCGTTTGATGTTACGTTTAATGCGGCAATCGGCGCGAGCGCGAACAACGGCGGAAACAACTATATCACCTCGCTAAAAATTGATTTGAGCGGAATGATTTATGTTGCCGGAGAATTTTCGGTGTTCGGCGGCGTAACGCATAATCGGCTCGTGCGTCTTTTTCCGGGCGGCACGATTGACACTTCTTACAATCCGTCGGTTACGGGCGGAATCGCTTCGGTTGCAATTCAATCAATCGCGCTACAAACGGACGGAAAAGCCGTGATTGTCGGCGATTTCTTTGCTCTGACGGGCAACGAAGTCCGGCTGAATCTGGCGCGGGTCAATACCGACGGCACGAACGATAATACCTTTGACGGCGCACCCGGAAACTCTGCAACATCATTGGCAAATGTCAATGTTGTTGTCGCTAAACCGGACGGAAAACTCGTCGTTGCCGGAGGTTTCGAGATCGCCGGTCGTTACGCCAAACGTCGTATCGCCCAACTCAACGCCGACGGTTCGATTGACACAACATTTATTTCAAACCCGACAAACAGCGGCGCAAACGGCGAAATTTACGCGCTCGCAATTCAGACAGACGGCAAGATTTTGATCGGCGGCATCTTCACCGATTATAACGGCAGTTCCCGCAATCGCATCGCCCGACTCAACGCGGACGGCACACTCGACACGACATTTAACGTCGGCACAGGCGCGGGCGGAACAGGTGCTTCGGTCAACACGATTGCCGTGCAAGCGGACGGAAAAATTCTCATCGGCGGAAATTTTACGACTTATAACGGAACTTCACGCAGTCGAATTGCGCGATTAAATTCAGACGGCACGCTTGATACTTTATTCGTTGCTCCGACTGCATCCGCCGTTATAACTTCAATTTTTATTCAGCCGGATAACAAAATTCTGGTCGGCGGAAATTTTGCGAATTTCGATTCGACGGGCATCAATCGCCTCGTGCGGCTCGAATCAAACGGCGTGCGGGACGTTAATTTTAATGTCGGCGGCGCGGGCGCGAACAACTTTATTTTGCGAGTGAAATTGGAAGACAGCGGCTCGATTCTGCTATCAGGCAACTTTACCAATTACAACGGAACATTTCGCGGCGGAATTGCCCGCGTCAACAGCGACGGTTCGCTCGCGGCTTCCATCGGCGAATTGAGCGGCGGCGCAGGCGCGGCGTATGACATCACGATTCAGCCGGACGGCAAAATTATTGCGGTCGGCGATTTTACCAGTTGCAGCGGAATTTCGCGGTTAAACGTCTGCCGCTACAATACGGACGGCACGTTTGACACGAGTTTCAACGGTTTGAGCGCGGGAACAAATGCGCGGGTCAATGTCGTTATTCTCAGAACGAGCGGCGAAATTTTAATCGGCGGTTTTTTCTCGACATACAAAGGCGCAGTTCGCCGTCATCTCGCCCAAATCGTTCCGGGCGAAACGATTACTTGGAACGGCAGTTCAAATACAAATTGGAACAACGCGGCAAATTGGACTCCGGCACAAGTTCCGACAATCTCGGACGCGGTTATGATTCCAACGGGCGTTTTAGCTTTTGAGCCGACGCTGAACGCATCAATTACGCACCAAAATTTGATAATTCAAACAGGCAGAACAGTTACCGTGCCGACAGGTTTGACTCTAACTGCCGGCGCATTAATCAATTCGGGAACGATTACCGGCGCGGGAACATTTTCCCTGACCAGTTCGGCGACGAACAACGGAACGATTTCGACGCTGACCGCCAATACTTCCGGCGGAAACACTAAATACATCGGCGGAAACGGCGCGTTTTTGAACAATACTTTTTCGATCATCGGAACTTTGTATCTCACGAGCAATCACCAATTCAGCACGCTCAAAAATGTTTCCGGCAATCTGCTTTTGCAAACTTTCACGCTTCGTTTAAGCGGCGCGGGCGATGCTCTCGATCCCGGCGCAGGTGCTAATTTCGGCTGTGCGAGTTGCACGATTGAATATAACGGCACGACAACGCAAACCGTGCAAAATGTTCCCGGCAATTACAGATTTCTCGTTTTCAACAATCCAAACGGCGTTTCATTAACGGAAAATGTCAGCGTCAATAATTCCGCAGAATTAACCAACGGCACAATTTCAACCGGCGCGTTTGAATTAAAAATTGTCGAAAATGCCACGCTTTCGCGGACAAACGGTTGGGTAATCGGAAAACTGTCAAAACGATTTATAAACGGCGGCGAAAACTTCACGTTTCACACAGGAACGGCAAACGGTTATTCGCCCGTCGGGTTCAACGTCGTCAACACGGGCGGCTCAAACAAATCGGTTACGATTCAAACTTTTCAGACGAATCAGCCGAACTTAAACGCCGCGACTTCGCTGGCGCGTTATTGGCAAATTACCGCAGATTCAAACATCACGGCAAATATTGTTTTCAATTATCTAAACACCGATGTCATCGGCAGCGAAGCTAATTACCGAATTTTCAAAATCGAAAGCGGAATGCCGACAGGTTTTCCGAACGATTGCGCCAATGTTTCGCCGTGCGTTGATACAACAAATAATACGGCGACGATAAATAATGTAACGCAATTTTCCGATTGGACAGTCGGACAACTCGCGCCACTTGCGGCAGAAGTTTCAGTCGGCGGACGAGTTACGGCAAACGGTCGCGGCATCGGAAAAGCGACGGTAACTTTAACAGACGCAAATGGTGAAAGTCGTTTCGCCACAACAAATGCGTTCGGCTATTACCGTTTTGACAATGTTGAAGTCGGTCAAACCTGCGTCATCAGCATTCGGCACAAACAATTTGAATTTGCTTCGCAGATTATCAATGTCAGCGAAGAAATGTTCGACGTAAATTTTACGTTGGAGCAGAATAAGTAACTTACGTTACGCAGTTTTGTTTTTTTGTCGCTGAAAGCGACTGACATTATAGCCTAGCGAGAATCGCTAGGTCAGTTGACAACGGATTCCGTCGCTGAAGGCGACGAACAAAAAACGTGCGGCGATTGTTGCTCGCCTTCAGCGAGCGAATATTTGGCTCAAACTACCTAGCGATTCTCGCTAGGCTATAATGTTGGTCGCTTTCAGCGACAAAGCAAAAATTCGTATTTTGCGTAAGGTGAGTAAGTAAAAAGTAAAAATGGAGAAAAAAAACTATGAAAAAACTAATAACAATCGGAACTTTAATTATCGTTTCGGCAATCACGGCTTTCGCGCAGACGAGCGACGAAAAGGAGATTTTGAAATTTATCGCCGATTACGATCAATCCTATATCAACTTCGATGTCAGCTTTTTGGAAGCTAATCTGGCGGCAGAATATACGGCTTTTAATCCTTACGGAGATGTCAAAAACCGCGCTCAATCAATTGAAGAACTTCGCAAGGAAAAAGCCAATCCGAGCGAAAAGATGCTTTCCTTTAAAACCGAAAACGAATCGGTGCGCGTCGTCGGCAACACGGCAATCGCTACGGGAAAATGGTTTTGGAGCGGCGTTTCAATGAGCAATCCGCAATCTGAACCGCACAACGACACGGGACGCTACACGATGGTTTTTGAAAAACGCGGCAACAAATGGATGCTTGTAACCGAAACTTATTCGGAAACTCCGCACGATAAAAAATTGATGGAAGCCGAAGTTTTGAAAATAGGGCTGGAAGCCGCCAACATTTATAAAAACCGCGACTATGCCGCGATGGAACGCATCGTGGCGGATGACGCAGTTTTCATAAACACAATCGGAAAAGTTCAAACCAAGTCGGAAATGTTAGCCGAACTCAAAAATAACAAAGCAAAAATCGAATCGGTTGAAATTACCGACCAAAAAGTGCGCGTTCTCGGCAACGGCGGAGCGATTGAAACCGGACTCGTCCGCTACAAAGGCACAACCGCCGACGGGAAAGCATTCGACGAAACCGAGCGTTACACAACCGTTTGGGCTTGGCGAAATCTGCGCTGGCAAATCGTTTCCGACCACACTTCGGAAGTTAAAAAATAGGAACAAGGAGCGATAGCGACTTGGCTTCCGAGCATTTACCAAGTCGCTACCGCTCCTTGTTCTCATTGAAAAGCCATTCGCCTTGAAGCGTAAAACCTGCCCAAAAATAAGGCGCACGAAAACGCGGAATTTGTTTTATTTCGATTTGTGCGGCACGAAGCGCGGCGACAGGCGAGAGATTTTTTTGCAAGAGATTTTGATAAAATCGCTTCATAAATTCGGCGGTTGCCGCGTCGTCAACTTTCCACAAACTTGCAACGATTCGCTTCGCTCCGGCATACATAAAACCTCGCGTTAAACCAATCAAACCTTCGCCGCGCACGTCTTTGCCAAGCGCGGTTTGACACGCACTTAAAACAATTAAGTCGCTGTTAAGATTTAAGTTATAGATTTGATTAAGCCGTAAAAATCCATCTTGCGGCTTGCCATTTTTATCGTAAAGCGACAACACTAAACCTGAAAGTTCGGGGCGCGAAGTATCCAAAAAACCGTGCGTTGCAAAGTGCAGAATTCTATAATTTGCCAGATTTTCACTCGTTGCGTTTTCGCGGTTTGCGTCGAAATCAATATTTAAATCGGCTTGATTTTTCGGCACGAAAGCGGAAATATTTTTTGCCTCGATACGCGAAGAAAGCAAACGCGGCAAGTTTTCGCCCAAATTAAAATCGCGCAAAACTTTGCCGAGTTGCGTAGATTTTTCGCTCGATTTATTTGTCAGACGCGCATCGTTCGCATCAAAAATCGGATCGGCAAAAATCGCCAAAGTTTTTGCAGGCGTTTGTTTCGTTCCCGAATTTCGCCGCAGTTCCGCCAAAACGCTCGCCGACGGCAAAACAACAATTTCACTTGATTCGATTAAGTTCGGGAGTTGAAGTTTGGAAATCGGAATTTTAAGCGCGGCAAACGGAATAAACTGTAAAACGCCATCAGCGACGATGGCAAGACGTTTGTTTTTAATTTCTGAACCAACCGGCGCAAGCAAAATCTCAGTCAATTTTTTCGATAATTCCGCCGTGTTTGCCTCTTGCGTTTTGTCGCGTGAAATTATCGAAGCGTAAAAATCTTTTGCAATTGTTTCGATTTCTTTTCGCGCCGGAAGCGTAAAAATCTTAATCGAATCTTTGGTTACAAACCACAAAAACGAGCGCGTTTCGCCCAATTTGTATTCGAGCAAAACGGTTTCATCGTCCAAAAGATTTTGAATTTCTTTGGCGGAAATTGCCGCGCCTTGCGTCAAATCGGCGTAGCGCGGATTTTCACGCCGGATTTTTGTTTGCAAATCGGCAAGTTGTGTCGTCAGCACATTTATTTCGTTCGTGATTTTGGCAACTTGTTCGTCGGTCGCTTTTCTGCCGACGGCTTGCGTTCGCTGGCGATATTTCGTGTTGAGCGAATTTTGCAAATCCTGCACCTGTTCGAGCATTTTTACGTCAACGCCTTGCCGAATATTGACGTTTGCTTCTTGCAATAATTCGACTAATCCGCGCGTTCGGGCGCGTTCGCTCGTCTGTAAAGTTAATGCCAAATCTTCTTCCGTTTTCGATTTTTCGTAGCGCGAAACGAGCAAATCCGTGTAAAATTCGTAAAATTGTTGAACGGTCGAAAAATACGCCGTGCGAAGTTCGGGACTGATGATTTCGCCGCGAATTTGCTCGATTATCGCCAAACCGTTTTCGAGATTTTCAATCGCTTTCGGCAGATTTCCATTTTCGCGTTCAACTCGCGCCAGCCAATAAAAACTGTCGGCTTCGACGCGCCGGTCGCCGAGTTGTTTGGCGATTTTATTAGATTCGGCAAAGTTTTCAGCCGACTTCGTTTTATCGTTCAAATTCCAAAAACTTTTACCCAAATTTCTGAGCGAAATGGCTTCGCCTTGACGGTCGCCGATTTCGCGTCGCACAACAAGTGCTTGCCCGAAAAAATCAATTGCTTTGCCGTCATCGCCGCGTCTTGCAAAAACAAGTCCGAGATTATTGAGCGAATTTCCCTCGCCGCGCCGGTCTTTTATTTCGCGCCGAATCGGTAGAGATTGACGCTGAAGTTCTTCGGCTTTCGTCAAATCGCCGAGCAGTAAATAACAATTTGCAAGATTATTCAAAACAATCGCTTCGCCCTGTCGGTCGCCGATTTCGCGGTCAATCGTCAAAGCCTGCGAAAGATAAAAAACAGATTGTTCGTAATCGCCGAGCAGACGGAAGTTGTTGCCGAGATTATTTAACGCCGCCGCTTCATATTCGCGGTTGCCGATTTCACGCGAAATTTGCAAACCTTTCAGATAAAACTCTAGAGATTTCTGCATTTCGCCGAGTTGTTCGTAGATTAAACCGCTCGAAACAATCGCCACGAGTTCCCAAACGCGGTCTTGTTTTATTTTTGAAAGACCAACAACTTCTTCAAATTTTTTCAACGCTTCGAGCCGTCCTTCGCGTGTTCCTTTTTGACGTAAAACGGCGGTTTCATTGGCAACTTCAGTAATTTTTTTCGCCGCCGCGTTGATTTCAAAATCCTGCGGAATCGTCGCTCGAATTTCAGTTAATTTTATCTTGTATTTTCCGACATTCGCCTTCGGATCGGCAGGCGAAACTTCGATTTTATACGCGCCGTCAGCCGCCGCCGTAACCAAAATCGAATCTTTTCCCAAAAGTCCGCTCGGACTTTCGGATTCGATAAATCGTTCGCCGTCGGGTTTTATCGCGGCAAGCGAAACATCAATTCCCTTTTGCTCGATTTCGATTTTTGCAGTTTGATTCGTGCCGATTTCGACAGTAAAAAAATGTTTTTCGCCGCCTTTTATTTCGCGTTCGATTTGTTGGGATAAAACAAGCGTCGGAGTATCTTGCGCGTAAATTTCAAAGACGGCATATAGGAGTAGATAAATTAAAACGGAAGTTTTCAAACAAGTTTTCATCTGTTTAAGTTACGGGACTTTTTCAAATTTTAACAGATGAATCAGAAATTTAAATAAAAATTTTCACTAAAATAAAAAAAAGCTGCAAATAGGATTAAATAGTCGTAAAAAACAGAGACGGATCGTATCTGCGATAACCGACTTAATTTTTCAATATAATTAGTTTTCAATATATTGCGTTTATCGGCTGATATTTTTGCGAAAAATTTTACGACTCGTCATCGTTTTCGTCGTCCTCGATATAAACTTCGTAACCGCAATCGTCGTCGTAATAATAGCTTCGTTTTTCTTCGCGCTTTTCGTCTTTTTCTTCCGTCGTGTTTTTTTCTTCGGCGTTTTCGGGCATAATTTTTCTATGATGAAAACTAAAAATTATCTTTTAACTTTCGGACTCGTTTTCGCATCGGTTGCGACAACTTATTTTGCGACACATTCGACGGCACAGCAACAGACGGCGATAAAATCAGAATACGAATATCAAATCGCCGCGATTTTGTTTCAACAAAAAGCGTCTGAATATCGTGCTTTGTGTTTGCAAGCGTTTAATTGGGCAAAAATCGGGATTGACGCAGACGATAAATCAAAGAAAAAACTGCCGAAAATCGAACGCAAAAAACCTCGTGCAATTGTGGTTGATATTGATGAAACGATGCTCGACAATTCGCCCGCACAAGCTGTCGGCGCGAAAAATAATCTGCCGTTTGAATTGAAAAGTTGGTATGCTTGGGGCGAAATGCGGAAAGCAAAAGCGATTCCGGGCGCAGTTGATTTTGCAAATTACGCGAAATCGAAAAACGTGCGGGTTTTCTACGTTTCAAACCGCGACGAAGTGCAAAAACAAGCGACGATTGATAATTTAAAAGCCGTCGGATTTCCTGATATTTCTGCCGAAAACGTGCTTTTACGACAAGTCGGCGCAGATAACAAACCGATTTCAACCAAAGAACCGCGCCGCGACGACATCGAGAAAACTTATCGCATCGTTTCGCTGATCGGCGATAATTTAAACGATTTATCCGACGTTTTTGAGAATAAAACCGTAATGACTCGTTTTGCCGAAACCGATAAAGTCAATAATTTGTGGGGAAATCGTTTTATCGTCATTCCAAACGCAATGTATGGCGAATGGGAAAGCGCGATTTATCGGGACGACACGACAAAAATTTCAAGAGCAGAAAAACGTGCAAACGCGCTCGAATTGCCGTAAAATAAAGCTATGAAACGAACGATTGAAGAAAGATTGTTAAATCCAAAACCCGGAAGCAAAATTGCCGCCGCGAAAGAGTTTGGAATTGATTTGATGTTGCTGGTTGAAAATCTACGCTTAACGCCCGATCAAAGAGTTAGGAATCTGCAACAAGCAATGTTTGGAGTAGAAGAATTATTAAAATCATCAAAACGAAAGAAGGCAAAAAATGATACAACTCGAACCGATACTTAAATCTTTAACTGAAGCAGAAGTTGAATTTGTGATTGTCGGCGGTGTTGCAATCACGGCTCACGGCTCGGCATATCTGACGCAAGATTTGGATTTTTGTTACTTGCGAACAAATGAAAATCTAAAGAAAATCGTTGAATCACTGTCAGAATTTTCTCCGAGATTTCGCGGATTTCCTGAAAATTTGCCATTTAATTTTGATATTTCGACATTGAGAAACGGGACAAATTTCACATTTAAAACTCAGATCGGTGATGTTGATTTGCTTGGCGAAGTCGCAGGTGTCGGAAATTATAAAGATGTTTTTGAAAATTCAGAAATTAAAGAATTGTTCGGTTTTCAAGTCAGAGTCTTAACAATCGAAGGTTTAATCAAAGCCAAAACCGCCGCCGGACGCACAAAAGATTTACTCATTTTACCCGAACTCGAAGCCTTGCGTGAGGCTTTGGGCGATGAAGCCGAATAATTTTATTGTGCCGCCGGAATTTGAGTGGCGTTTATTTGTCGTGCCGCCGATAAACCGCGAAAAATCATAAAAAGCGCGAAAGCGTGGAAAGCGGCGGGCAAGTATGCGCCTAAAATCAAGACTAAGATTCCATCAAGCAGATAAAAAATCATTCCGGCAACAAACGCCCAAGTTTTGAATTTATTCGCCCATAATCCGCACAAAACGAATATTCCGGCGATAATTACGTCAATGATAAAGGCGATAATTTTGATTAAGGAAACGCCGCCGATTTCACTTCCTTGTGCGACAACTGCGTCAACAATTTGCGTAATTCCGAGTCCGGCGAAAAAGCTCCAATTTCCGCCGAAAAGGAAAATTAAAGAATTAACGAGCGAAAGTCCGGCAATCCAATAAAACCAATTTGCGCCACCTTTGGCTTGTGCGACTAATTCGTAATCAATTGCGGCTTGACGATATTCGTTCGATTTTTGCTCGTTTTCTTCGGATGATAAGTTTAATTCTGACATATTTTTCTTGAATTCGGTCTTTATGATGTAAAATTTGATTCGCAACCTTTTTACTATACTTTGCAGGAAATAATCAACCGTATATGAATAAGAAACTTTCCGCTTTCTACCTTTTTACTTTTTACTTTTGCTTTGTTTTGAGCGCAAACGCTCAAAATTTGACCGTTCGGGAAATTATGCGCGAGCCTTCGATGGCGGGAATGCGTGCCGAATCGGAGAAACTTTCGCCGGACGGAAAAACGGTTATTTTTTCGTGGAATGCTGACGGAATCGAGCCGCGAAATCTTTACATTGTTTCGACTTCGGGCGGCGAGCCGCGAATTTTGGTCAACGCGGAAGAAAATTTTGAAGCGCGAACGTCGCCGACGGAAAGCAAATTGAATTACGGTTTGACGGTGCGTGATGATTTTGTCCGGGCGCGTGAAAAAAATCTGTTCGGCGTGGAATTTTCGCCCGATTCAAAGCGGATTTTGTTTTTGCAGAATACGGATATTTACGTTTTGGATTTGGAATCGAAAGATGCAAAACCGCGACGAATAACGCGAACGCAAGGTTTTGAAAGCGCGGCGCGTTGGTTGACGAATGACAGCGTTTTGTATTCTTCGGTCGGAAATTATTTTGTTTTGAATTTGAAGGAAACTTCGCTGATTCAAGTTACGAAAGAAGCGAATCCGGCGAGTTTTGTTTCGGTTTTCGGCGTGAATCCGACGAAAGACGCGCAACTTTTGGCTTATATCGTTTCCGACGGTTCGCGGCAACGTGCGCTTTTTGTGCCGAATTATTTGGATGAATTTGTGCAAACGCCCTCGTCCCGACGCGGATTTACTGAGCAGAAGGTTTTGGTTGCAAAAACGGACGGAAGTGCAGAAAGACCGTTTGAAATAAAATTGCCGAAAGCGGAAGGCGTGGGCTATATTCGCGGGCTTGATTGGGCGGCGGACAATTCTTCGCTGATTGTTGACCGCATTGATAAAGATTTGAAACGGCGGCAGATTTTTTATATTCACGATGTCGGAAGCAAAGCCGAGCAAGTCATTTTAGTTACGGAAGAACTTGACGATAAATGGATTGCGCCGCTTTCGGGCATTGTCGAAGCGAATCCGAAAGATGCGTCGCAGATTCTTTTCGGCAGCGAACGCGACGGTTTTAATCATTTATATTTGGCAACTCTGGAAAGAGTGCAAAAACAACCGAATCCGACCAACGAAATCCGCCAAGAAAATCCGTCGGACGCGGGTTTTACTTCAAAAGTTGAAATCAAACAACTGACGAAAGGAAACTGGCAGGTTGAATGGGCGAAGTTTGACGCAAAATTTCAACAAATCGTTTATTTATCAACTGAAAAAGGAACGGCAACCAGAAGTTTTTCCGCAATTACGGTTGAAGGAAAAAAAACCAATAGTTTTGACGATACTCGAATAACCGAAATCAAAGGGATGATTGATTCGCCGCAAATTGCTACTGAATCCAATTCTTTTGCGCCACAAGTTCTTTACCGATTTTCACGATGGAATCAACCGTCTGAATTGATTGCAGAAAAACTTTGTTTTAGTTGTTCTGCAACCGAAGAGGCTTCCGCGCCGATACAACTCACAAAATCCGCACCGCAAAACTTTCTCAATCGAAAATGGAACGAGCCGAAATTTATTGATATTCCTTCGCGGGACGGAAAAGTTATCAAATCGAAAATCTATCTTCCGGCGGATTTTGATAAAAAGAAAAAATATCCGATGGCGATTTTTGTTCACGGCGCGGGTTATCTGCAAAATACGATAAACGGCTGGAACAATTATTACCGCGAATTTATGTTCAATCAGCTTTTGACCCAGAAAGGTTATGTCGTTTTGGACATTGATTATCGCGGTTCGGCAGGTTACGGACGCGATTGGCGAACTGATGTTTATGATTTTCTCGGCGGAAAAGATTACGAAGATCATCTGGACGCGATTGATTTTGCGGTCAAGAATTATTCGGTTAATCCGCAGAAAGTCGGCGTTTATGGCGGAAGTTACGGCGGATTTATGGCGGGAATGTTGGTGATGCGTGCGCCCGATAAAATTGCCGCCGCCGCCGCGCTTCGTCCTGTGTTTGATTGGAAAAATTATTTTTACTCTTCGCCGATTTACACTTTGGAGCGATTAGGTTTTCCCGACAAAAACGCCGAAGCCTACAAGCGAAGTTCGCCGATTTCTTATGCCGAAAATTTGCAAAAACCTTTGTTGATTTTGCACGGATTGGTTGACGACAATGTTCCGGCGCAAGATTCTTTGCAGTTAATCGAAAAACTAATGCGGCTCGAAAAAACGCCGTATTTTGAAGCGATGTTTTATCCGTCGGAAAGTCACGGCTTTACTCGCCCTAGTTCTTGGGCGGACGAATACGAACGGATTTTGATGTTTTTCGAGAAACATTTGAAATAACAAAAAAAAAACTCTGCGTTCTCTGCGTCTCTGCGTGAGAGATTTTTTTTAATTTCACGCAGAGGCGCAGAGAACGCAGAGAGAAGATAGATTTTTATTAAACTTATGAAAAGACGCGATTTATTGAAAGGTATGGCGACGCTTCCTTTTTTGGCGCAAACTGTTTTGAGCGAAAACCGCAAAGTTTCAAGCAAAAATAAACTCATCAAACCGAAGCGTTTGAAACAAGGCGACACGGTTGGCGTGATTGCGCCGGCAAGCAGTTTATCGGCGGCAGAGTTTGATAAAGCCTTGCAAAATATGGTTGATTTGGGTTTCAAAACCAAAGTCGGAAAATATGCTCGCAGTAAAAACGGCTTTTTGGCAGGAACTGATAAAGAGCGTCTGGAAGATTTGCATTGGGCGTTTAGCGATGCGGAAATTGATGCTGTTTGGTGCGTTCGCGGCGGTTATGGTGTTTCGCGCCTTTTGCCTGATGTTGATTTCAATTTGATTAAAAAAAATCCGAAGATTTTTATCGGTTATTCCGACATTACCGCGCTTCATCTGGCGATTTCGCAAAATTGCGGGTTAGTTACATTTCACGGTCCGGTTGCCGCTTCAACATATTCCGATTATCCGAAAAAGCACGCCGTAAATGTGCTGATGAATCCGTCTGCGCCTTATAAAATCGAACTTTCGCCCGACAATCAAGCAAAAGAATCAAATCTTTTCAAAACCGAAGTTATTACAAAAGGCAAAGCCAAAGGAAAACTCATCGGCGGTAATCTTTCGTTGCTTTCGGCGATGGCAGGAACGCCGTTCGGTTTGCAAAACTTAAAAGGAAAACTGCTTTTTATGGAAGACGTTGGCGAACAACCTTATCGCATTGACCGGATGCTTACACAACTTCGCCAAAGTGTTGATTTACGACAACTTGCCGGAATCGCGCTCGGCGTTTTTGAAGATTGCAACCCAAAAACAACCGACACACAATCTTTAATCGAGGTAATCAAAGACCGACTCGGCGATCTCGGAATTCCGGTAATTTACGGACTTTCCTTCGGACACATCCGCGACCAATTCACGCTTCCCGTCGGCATCGAAGCCGAACTCGACACGGAAAGCGCGACAATGAGTTTTTTGGAAACGAGCGTAGTTTGATTTTGTTCAGTTGTATTATTGTTAAAATTTCCCACAAATTTACATTTTCTCAATAAGGTTTTCTGATGCTAAATCAATCTTAAATTTAAACTTTTTGGTTAGAATTAAGTCCTCAAAAATAGATTTCCCAATCAGTTCTATCTGAACTTTAAACTGTTTGCCGTCCATTCGCCTAAATATACTATTAGGACTAGAATGTCGGCTACCTTTTTCTAAGTATTCGCGTTCACAAAGATATAAACTACTGTTATAAACAAAGGCAAGCCCTAACTCTCTAAAGTTTCCTGTTC
>JANNYB010000173.1:0-1996 GCA_031409875.1 Acidobacteriota bacterium
TGTTCGTTGACAGTTGTTTGAAGCAACTTGTCTATGACATTATCAATTAACAATTAACAACTATCAACTATCAACTAGCCAAATATTATGATTTATTTCGACAATAATGCCACAACGCAAATTGCATCGGAAGTTTTTGAGGCAATGAAGCCGTTTTTGCGGGAGTTTTACGGAAATCCTTCGTCGCGCTACACCTTTGGGCGCGACGTTAGAACAATAGTTGAAAATTCGCGCGAAAAGGTTGCTTCATTAATTGGCGCAAACTCAACAAACGAAATAGTTTTCACGTCCGGCGGAACAGAAAGCGATAATTGGGCAATTCGCGGCACGCTCGAAGCAAATCCGCAAAAAAAACACATAATTACAACTCGAATCGAACACGAAGCCGTGCGGAAATTGTGCGAAAAATTAGAAGGTAATTACGAAATAACGTGGCTCGAAGTTGATGAAAACGGCTTTTTGGATTTGGACGAATTGAAAAAATCTCTGCGCGAAGATACGGCGATTGTTTCGGTGATGACGGCAAACAACGAAACCGGAATTTTGTTTCCGGTAAATGAAATTGCCGAAATCGTCAAAGCAAATTCCGACGCGATTTTTCACACGGACGCAGTAAATGCCGTCGGGAAAATTCCGATAAATCTCATTGAAACGCAAATTGATTTACTTTCGCTTTCCGGTCATAAATTCCACGCGCCAAAAGGAATCGGCGCACTTTATATTCGTGAAGGTGTAAAATTGCCGTCATTTTTTATCGGCGGCGGACAAGAGAATTCACGCCGCGCCGGAACAGAAGCCGTTCACCAAATCGTCGGATTAGGAAAAGCGGCGGAACTCCTGTCAGAACCACCTGCGGTAGCGGGCGGTTTAACGCAAACACAAAGAATCTCCACGCTCCGCAATAAACTCGAAGATTCCATTCTCCAAAACATTCCAAACACAAAACTTAACGGAACTGCCGACCGAAATTTCCGCTTGCCAAACACATCAAATATTTCATTTCCAAACATCAACGGCGAAGCAATTTTAGCAAAATTAAACGATTTAGAAATCTGCGTTTCCACAGGTTCAGCCTGCAATTCGGAAACACACACCGCTTCGCCCGTGATGCAAGCAATGAACATTCCATATTCCCAAGCAATGGGCGCAATTCGTTTTTCGCTGGGAAGATACAACACGGAAGTAGAAGTTGATTTTTTGTTGGAAAATTTACCGAAGATTATTGGAGAATTAAATTTAATCTCGTCTTAATACTCACCTTACGCGATTTTAGATTTTAGCCTGTTTTAACAGGCTTTCCGCGTTTCGCGGCACACCGCTTCGCCGCCTCGCTATTTATGGCGTGGTTTTAATCGAGAATTGATTTCTCAGCGCGTTTTAACGTGCTTTCGATTGGCTTAAGCCACAAAAAAGGACGTTAAAACGCCCTTTGTGGAAATTCTCAACTTTTGACCACGCCATAAATGGACGTGGCTAAATGCCGCGAAACGCGGAAAGCCCGATAAATCGGGCTGAATTTAAATCGCGGAAGGTGAGTTAATATTAATTTCTTTTGAAGAATTTGATAACTTGCCACGTTATCAAATAAACAAATGTAATAGCTAAAGCCAAAAGTAACGGGATAATCGAACCGGCATAAGCAGCCACCACAAAGAGATTGCCCCAAATCACACATAAAATAATCAGATGAACATTTACTTGTTTTTTCGGCGATTGTATTGAATTCAAATTTGAGTTTGTAGGAGAAATAACAGTCGCTCTTTCGTGATAATATTCCGTTGCGGCGGGAAAATACTCTGTCGGTGCAGGATTTGTTTTAGTCGGTTTGAAAATAGTTTCTTGTTCTTCGTGCAAACTATACCAAACAGGAATTGGTTTGCGAAAACATTTGATTAAAAAGTCCAACACGCTTTAGCTTGTTGAATGTGTCGGCATCTCGACAAGCTAAAGCGTGTCGGACTTTTTTCGGCTAATTGTTTTTCGCAATTCATTTTCT
>JANNYB010000174.1:0-46347 GCA_031409875.1 Acidobacteriota bacterium
CAAATGCGATAATCCGTTGAAAGTTCCAATCCAAAATGTTCCGTCTTTCGCTTGGTGAATAAATTTGACATCATTGCCCGCCAAACCTTCGGCAGTTGAGAAAAGTGTTGTAATTTTCTCGTTTTTGTATTGCAAAACGCCATTATGTTCAGTTCCAAACCAAACAGTTCCGTCTTGGTGCGTGTAAATCGTATAGATTGTGTCGGGAGTTTCAAACTTATTCGTCCAATTTTCAAATTTTCCGTCTTTCAACACAAAAAGTCCGCCGATTGATCCAATCCACAATCGTCCTTCTGCATCTTCAGCCAAAGATTGCACGGAACTGACACCATATTCTCTCCCTGCACTAAAAACGGAATTGGTAAATTTGCCGTCTTTGTAACGACTCAAACCACCGTTTGTGCCGATGTAAATACTACCATCATTCGACTTTAACATTGGATATACTTCATTGTGAACCAACCCGTCTTTGGTTGAAAGCGGAGTCAAAACCTGTTGCCGCAAACGATTCAATCCGCGGTCTGTTGCCAGCCAAGTTGTGCCTTCGCGGTCTTTGAAACGGTAAAAAATTCGGTCATTGGACAAGCCGCTTTCCAATCCGAATTTATTGAATTTGCCGTCCTTAAATCTGACTAAACCAATGCCGGGACGATTATAATCGCCGGTCGCAATCCAAATACTTCCGTCCGCTTCTTCCCAAGTAGAATGTCCCAATACATCTGCAAAAGTGCGGACTTTTTCAAAGTATTCAGTAATTTTACCATCGTGAAGATAAAAAAGTTTGCCTAAATCGCTAATCCACAAACCACCTTTTTTATCTTCATAAACGCTGTTGATGTAAAAAAATAAGAATTTAAGTTTGATTGGATAAATGTTTGTGTTTCCGTTTTTAATCTGTCTGATTTCAGTCGAATAAACCTCCCAACGAGTGCCGGATTGCCCAAGATAGAAATTTTTTTGTGTCCTGTCGTCTCCCGTTGGTTTGGCGAAAACGAATTCGCCGGCGCGAAGATAGTAAAAATTCGGGTCGGCGTTGATGAGAATTTCACCGCTTTCATCTTTTTCAAAACCGAGAATTTGAACTCCGCCAATCTTTTCTGACGGATAAGAAATAAATTCGCCGTTACGATAAATTGTTAAATCGCCGCCTTCGGTTGCTGCCCAAATACTGCCATCTTCAAAGGCTTTTGCGTGCCAAAAACGATTGCTGATAATGCCTTTTGAATTAGCTTTATTGAAAACCGTAAATTTTACGCCGTCAAAGCGCACCAAGCCATCAAGCGTCGTCAGCCACAAATAACCGTCGGGCGTTTGCGTAATCGAACGAACTCCGTTTTGCGGCAAGCCGTTATCCGTCGTCCAAGAATCAAAGCGATATTGCGCCGAAACAATTTGCCAGCCGAGAACACACAAAGTTACGCAAAGAAATAGCTGACAACGTGATTTCATCGGAGTTATAAAGATTTTTTTCGAGATTTATTTCAGTCGTAATTCTGCTTTAAGTTCGCGCAAAAAGCAAGTTAAAATGAGAACCGCGAGCGGTAGCGACTTGGCATCTTGCCCGTTATTATTCGGCATTTTGCCCGTTCGCTACCGCTCGCGGTTCTCATTGAAATTAAATCAATTATTTCCAATTATGCGGTTGATACTCACGATTCGCGTTGTATTGAAACTCGCTTTGAGCATTCATACTGCCAAAACGCTTCATTTCCTGCGGATTTTCATAAAATCTTTTCCCGTCTTCGCCAAACAGAAACCAAAGTCCATAAACTCCGGCGGCAGTTCCGAGCGGAAACGACATACACGCGACAATGCTCCCGATAATTCCCCAAATTCGCGCATTCGGTTTTTCTTTATACATTTTCCAACCGCCGACAATTTGCGGAATGATAAAAATCAAAGAAAAAATCACGACAAGCGCAACAATACCGACGAAAAATAATCCTATCACTTGATCTTCCTCGCGTCTTGCCGTCGCAAAAATTCCTGCGCCGATTATAGTGTAAATTACTGACAATAAAAGCATTATCAAAGTCTGCATTCCGCCGTGAGCCATCAAAAATATGCCGATTAATCTGTTATGTTCTTTTGAATTCATTGTATTTCTCCAACCAAAATTAAAACGCTTTTCCAAACATTTTGTTTCATAATCAGACGATTTGGTTTTCGGATTTTGCGGTTTCTCCCAAATACATTTCCTTGCCTTCAACGCCGAAAAGAAACCACAAACTATAAACGCCGATAATCGTGCCGAGCGGAATATTCAGCAAACAAACAAAACTCGCCACAATTCCCCATTTTCTCGCGCCCGATTTTTCTTTGAGAATTTTCCAACCGGCAATTAAATTAACAAACGCCAGCAAAAAAGACAGCACAGCAAGCACAATTGCGGCAATTATCAAAAATTTTACGATAGTTTCAGATTTTTCAAAGTTTTCGATTGATTGAAAATAAAAACCCGCGCCAAATATTCCCAATGCCAAAATAATCACGCCGAAAATTTGCAATGCGCCTTCAACCAAATGCAATATACCGATGATTTTATTATGTTCTTTTGCCGTCATCTTTTTATAAGTTTGGAGTTCCAACTTCAGTTGGCAACCGCCAGCGAAGCGAAGCGGTTTTCCTTTCGATTAAAATTTAAGTTAATCATCGCAAAGCAAACGCTATCGCTTCGCTCGCGTTTGCGCCAACTAAAGTTGGAACTCCAAACTTTTAATCTCTTTCCACCGCCAAAGCGACCGAATTTCCGCCACCTAAACAAAGTGCCGCGACACCCTTTTTCACATTTCGGCGTTTCATTTCGTGCAAAAGCGTCGTTAAAACACGGCTTCCCGAATTTCCGATGGCGTGTCCCATTGCGACAGCGCCGCCGTTGACGTTGACGTTTTCGCCGTTCATTCCGAGTTCTTTCATTACGCCGAGTGCTTGGACGGAAAATGCTTCGTTCAATTCAAATAGATCAACTTCCGACATTTCCCAATTCGCTTTTTTCAAGACGTTTTGCACGCCTTTAACCGGCGCAAGCATAATAAATTTCGGCTCGATTCCAGAAACTGCCGAAGCAACAATTCGCGCTAACGGCTCGATTCCAAGTTCTGCCGCTTTTTCCGCAGATGTGATAACCAAAGCACTTGCGCCGTCATTCACGCCCGGCGCGTTTCCGGCTGTAACCGTTCCGCCGTCTTTTTTGAACGCCGGTTTTAATTTTCCGAGTGTTTCAATCGTTGTTTCAGGTCGGACAGGTTCGTCATAATCCAAAATAATCGGATCGCCTTTGCGTTGCGGAATTTCGATTGGAATAATTTCGTCTTTGAAATAGCCGTTTGCTTGCGCTTCGGTTGCTTTGCGATGCGAATTATAGGCGTATTCGTCCTGCGTTTCGCGTGAAATTTGATGTTTATCGGCGACGATTTCGCCCGTATTTCCCATATGCCAATTTTCAAACGGACACCACAAACCGTCGTGAATCATCAAATCCGTCGCCGTTTGATTTCCCATACGAAAACCATCCCGCGCCGTTTGCAGAGCGTAAGGAATATTCGACATTGATTCCATTCCGCCCGCGACGACAAATTCTGCATCGCCAAGCATCACGGATTGCGCCGCGAGTGCAACCGCACGAAGTCCAGAACCGCAAACCATATTTATTGTCAACGCCGAAACTTCCGGCGGAAGTCCGGCTTTTAATGCGGCTTGTCGCGCCGGAGCTTGTCCTTGTCCGGCTGAAACGACGCAACCCATAATTACTTCGTCAACTTGTTCGGGTGAAATTCCCGCTTTTTCAATCGCGGCTTTAATGGCGATTGCGCCCAAATCCGGCGCGGAAAACTGCTTTAATAAACCTTGAAATTTGCCTGTCGGCGTGCGCTGTGCGCTGATAATAACTGCGTCTCTCATAATTATTTGTTTAATTTCCTCTTAAAAAAAATATTGAATGCAAAAATAATTTACAGAATATCATATCGAATGAATCGGACAAAAAGGTGCGAAAATTTCTCGCGTAACTTGTTTATAGTTTGGCTTTAAGTTATTTTAAATTTTAATTTCCTTCAACAAATATTTATTAATACGTCCGATAAATCGTTCGCAAATGATAAAAACAAACGAAGTTACGCGAGAAAACTTTGAAATTTTTCTCAAATGGCTTAATCCCAAAACTGAAAAAGCCGGAAACGAATACGAGCGTCTTCGTTTTCGTCTGATTACGTTTTTTACGTCGCGGCGATGTCTTTATGCGGACGAATTAGCCGACGTAACGCTCAATCGAACAATCGAAAAAGTCAATCAACTTAACGCCGAAACTATTGAAAACAAAACAAGTTATGTCTATGCGATTGCGAAATACGTCTATCTCGAAAGTTTAAAAAAAGAAAAAACTTTTCTAAATATCGAAGATCAACCGATTGCCGCAAAACCTATCGAAGAAACTGATTTTTCGGGAAAGTGTTTAGATAAATGTTTAGGAAAATTAGATATTGAACAGCGAAAATTTATTCTCGGATATTTTTCGGAAAGCAAAGCGGAAAAAATCGCTCTGCACAAAAAAACTGCCGAAAATCTTGAAATAAATTCAACTGCTTTGCGAATGCGTGCCAGCCGAATCAAGCAAAAATTGTCGGTTTGTGTGAAAGATTGTGTAAAGTAAAAAGTTTGGAGTTCCAACTTCAGTTGGCAAACCGCCAGCGAAGCGAAGCGGTTTCAATGTTGCGAATTTTTAATTTGTAGGAAAATTTCTGCATCGCTTTGCTCGCAGAAATGCCAACTAAAGTTGGAACTCCGAACGATGGAAAAAACTTTCGTTACGTTTTGTGAAAAAACGACACATACAAAGGAATACGATTTTAGAACATCGAAATAATGAACGAAACGCTCAAAACTAAAGAAACTATCAGAGAATATTTGCTCTGCCGAATTTCCGACGAAGAAATTCTGGGGCAAATTGAAGATTCTTTGTTTTCAGACGACGAATTTTGCGCTCGTGTCGAAGCTGTTGAAGACGAAATTATCAACGAATATGTTTTAGAAGAATTAAACGCCGAAGATAAAAAATCAGCCGATGAATTTTTCTTCTCAAATGCCGATAGAAGATTCAAACTCGAACTTACACAACAACTTAGACAAAAAGCAATAGTCGAAAAGGTTGAAGCAAAAGAAACTTCCGGCTTTTTTGAAACGCTCAAAAATCTTTTCAAAAAACCTGTTTTCGTAATGTCTTTCGCAGTTTTACTAATTGCTTTTGTTGGAATTTCAATTTTTATTTTAACGCGCCAAAATTCGGCGGAACTTGCCGAATTGCAGACGATTTATCAGAAAGAACGTCCGACCGAATCGCGCATTTCATCGTTTGAATATGCGCCGCAAATTACGGTTCGCGGCAACACGGAAACGGACGCAAACAAAAATAAATTACGTTTGATTGAAACAAAATTGCTCGAAGCAGTTGATAAAAATCCGTCTGCCGCAAATTTTCACGCGCTCGGCGTTTTTTATCTGACACAAGCAAAATTTGCGGACGCAATTAAAAATCTCGAAAAATCAGTCGAATTAGAAAAAACAAACGCTAAATATTACAACGATTTGGGTTCGGCTTATTTTGAATTGGCGAAATCGGGCGAAAAATCACAAAAATTTGAAAACTTCGCCCGCGCCAACGAAGCATTTTCCAAAGCTATCGAGCTAAATCCGAACTTGCTCGAAGCGTTGTTTAATAAATCTTTGACGTTACAAGAATATTTACCGAAACAAGCGACCGAATCTTGGAATTTGTATTTGCAAAAAGATTCAACGTCAAAATGGGCGGACGAAGCACGAAAAAATCTCGAACGAATTGCAAATCAGCAAAGTAATTTGAAAAAAAAAGAACAAGTTTTAGATGATTTTCTCACGGCATTTCGCAATGGCGATGAGAAATTTGCGTGGAAAATCCACAATGAAACAAAAGGAATGTTCAACCCTTCTTCGCTCGTCATTCAATTAACGCAGAGGTGTTTGGAAGCGCGAAAAGCGAATAACGAAATTGCTTCAAAAGAATCTGTGGAAGCCTTGAAATTCATCGGCAAACTCGAACGCGAGAAACACGCCGATTTTTTTTTCGCCGAATTAGCCGATTATTACGCAAAAGTTGAAAATGACAAGATTGACAAACTCTTGGAAGCAAAAAACATCTGGCTCGAAGGTTACACAAGCACCCGCGAAAGAAAATATGAAAAGTCAATCGAACTTTTTGATCAAAGCAAAACGAAATTTCAGCAACTCGGCAACGAATTTGAAGCCAATATTTCCGAAATTTGGGCGGCTCAAATGTTGCCGGATGTCAGCAAAATAGACGAAAGCCGTAAGCGGCTGAATGTTTTGATTGAAGTTGGTGAAAAGCGAAATTTTAAGATTCTTCTACCAACTGTTTATTACTGGATAGGTCTTTGCAATTATCGTCAAAAGCTATTTTCTCAAGCAATCGGATTTCAGAAAAAAGGCTTTGAAATTGCTGAAGAAACATCAAATTTTTATGAAATTCGACATAATGCCGATAATATTGTCGTTACTTATAATCGCCTTAACGAAGTAAAATTGTCTTTAAATTACATTGCCAAAGCAATAGACAACAAAGATTCCTACTTTCAAGATTCAAGTCAAATTTGGCGAAATCTGTTTACTGCAACGCGCTTGCTTATGAAACTCGACTACAATCAAACCGCGATTGATTTCGGAAAAGAAAGTTTTGATTTAAGCCGACAGATTTTGACAAAGACGAATATCAATAATAGTTCTTTGCATAATCTTATTTTAGCATTAGCAAAAAACAATAGATTTGATGAAGCGTTAAAATATGCTGATGAATCAAATTCGATTGCTTTAAGTCGTGAGGAAAGTGCTGATAATAATCGAACTATTGCCGATTCGTTTTTGGCGCGGGCAGATTTGAGAAGCCGGATGCAAAATTGCAATGAAGGCTTGAACGACTATGAAAAAGCTCTCGCATTTTACGCAAAAATTAGCGAAACGACTTTTAATCTTTACAATGTGCATAAAGGTAAGCTATTGTGTTTGCAAGCAATTAATGCACAAAGCGATTTTGAAAAAGAACTTGAAACGGTTTTAAATTTTTCGGAAGAATACCGGCAAAATATCCGCGAGGATGTTTCACGTCAATCATTTTTTGCGAATGAGCAAATCATATTTGATGCGGCAATTTCCAACGCTTTAAATAAAAAAGATATGCAAAAAGCCTTTGAATTTTTTGAAACTTCAAAGGCGCGTTCGCTGCTCGATTTTGTCAAAACCGACAAGCCGATTGCGGTTTTGGAAAAAGATTTTTCGGCAGTTGCCAAGCCGCTTTCGCTGGCGGAAATACAAGCGCAAATGCCCGAAAATGTGCAAATTGTTCAATATGCAAGTTTGAATGAAAAGTTGGTGATTTGGACTTTGACGAAAGACAAATTCGAGGTTGCCGAAAAGCAAATTGTAACTGCCGAACTCGAAAAAAAAATCGGCGAATATCGGCAAATGATTTTAGAAAAACAATCGAAAGAATTGCTTCAACCAAAGGCGCAGAAGCTCTATGAAATCTTGATTCCGCGAAATTTGGAAAGTGGTAAAACAATTTGTTTAATTCCCGATAAATCTTTGAATTTATTGCCTTTTGCTTCGCTTATTTCAGAAAACGGAAAATATTTGATTGAAGATTTTGCGATTTTTTACAGCCCAAGCGCATCGGTTTTTGTATCAGCTTCGGAGAATGCAAAAGCGAAAGAAACATTCAAAAATGAAAGCATTTTGAGCATCGGAAATCCTTCGTTTGACCGTGCGGAAAATCCGAATTTGAGCGATTTGCCGCAAGCCGAAATCGAAGCGAAAGAAATTGTTAAAGTTTATCCCAAAATGCAAAATTTTATCGGTGAAAACGCGACGAAAGAAAGTTTTTTGAGCAACATTGAAACGGCGGAAGTTATTCATTTTGCGGGACATTTTGTGGTAAATGAAGCATCTCCGGCAAACTCGAAACTGCTTTTTGCGGGAAACGATTTGCGTGTTTTTGAACTTGCCGAAAAGCGTCTGAGCAAATCGAAATTAGTCGTGCTTTCGGCGTGTGAAACAAGCAACGAAAAACTTTTTAACGGCGAAGGCGCAGTCGGAATTGCTCGAACTTTTTTAGCGATGGGAACGCCGTCTGTCGTTGCCAGCAGTTGGAAAGTTGATTCGGAAGCGACGCAAAATCTGATGATAAATTTTCATAAAAATCGTCGTCAAACAAATCTTTCAAGCATTGCGTCGTTGCGCGAAGCACAGCTCGAAATGATGAAAACACAAGAGTTTAACGCGCCTTATTATTGGTCGGCGTTTAATGTGGTCGGTGGTTTTACGAATTATTAACGATTTATTTTAACCGTCCGCTCCGCGAAACATAGTTCACATCATTACTGAGCGGCATAGTTATTGCATCGGCGCAAAAGAAAGAAATTTGCCCGCGAATTAACGCGAATAAAAACCAATGCGGGCAGATTCTTGCGCGACAATTTTAAGAAAAGAAAAATATTCGCGCCAATTCGCGTTAATTCGCGGGCAAAAAATCTTAAAATAATCTTTTTTTGCGGTTAGCAATAACTGTGCCGCTCAGTAATGAGTTCACATAGTTTTTTTGAACTTCAGGCTGTATTTTTAATTACACAAAAGTTAATTAAAGTGATTTTTTGATTTCTATGTGAACTATGTTTCTATGTGGTAAGAAATTCTTATGAAATATTGCCCGAAATGTCGAAGTTTTTATGATGATGCGAATTTGGCTTTTTGCCAAACGGACGGAGTTCCGCTTATTCGGCTCAATCAATCAAGCGAGCTTTGGACGGAAGGCACGGAAGCGATTAAAACAACGCGCGAAATTGCCGGCAAACAATTTCGCATCCAAAAATTGAAAAGATTCGCCAAAATTTTGGTAACAACCTTAATTACAACGCTGGTTATAATCGAAACTGTGAGAATTATTGATTTTAATCCTCCAACGAATGAAGTTGAAAAAGCGGAAAATATTAAACCTTCAGAAAGTGTTGCGCCGTTTCCTGCAATAAATGTTCAAGCATCTGTTTCGCCAACCAATACTAAGACAAATTCAAATAATACAAACGGCGGCGGTAATTGTAACTGCAACAATAATTGTAACGTCAACAGAGCAAGTAATTGTAATTGCAATACAAATTGCAATGATGACAGAAATATTTGTGATTGTAATATTAGTTGTAACTCCAACAAGATGTCCAATAGTTGTAAAAAAGAATGTGATTGTCCTGAAAAATGTGTGCCAGATGAAATAGAAATACTTCAATCAATTAATGAACAAAATTACGAAATCTGGAAAAAAGCTATTGTTGCCGACGAAGAACAAAAGATTAAACGCGAATTTATGAATGACCTGAACATTCCGCCTGACTTCAAAGATGAAGTAGTTGTCGAACTCAATTTTACCAAAAAACAAATTGAGTTAAGCGACGAATCTGATTGTCTAAAAGCAACTGTAACTCTCAATTATTCTTGGAAATTAATTGGGTTTCCTAGAATCAAACAACCTACCGTCAAACCAAAGGAAAAGAAGGGAAAGAATGAAAATTACAGTTGCACCAGAGATAATATCAATAGTAAATGGGATTGCTCGAAAATTAATTTAATTCCGTAAATTATTTGCGTTACGTTTTGAGCAAAACCGACACATATAAACGCAGTAAGAAATTTATTAAATTTTAGGAGAATAAAAAATATGTCAATAATAGAAAGCACCGCAACCGCGTTAGTCCGATTTACCGGAATGGGAATAATTAAATTTTGTGATAGCAGACAACGAGGCGAACTCTCGATTGTCCGCGATAACAAGCATACTTTTACGGTTAAAATTCAACAGCCCGTCTATAAAGACGGACTCGAAAGAGATGTAATCGTTTATGAAGATATGGTAGTTTATAAAGATTTGCCGATGACCGGCGTTGAAATCTCGATAACCACCGGCGGACAATCAGCCGTTAGCGGTTTTGAAGTTTATCGCGGCACAAATTTTGACCGCTTACATTCGGATGATTTTAACGATTTTAATTGGGTTGTCAATATGGAACAATTACACGGCGCAAATTTGGTTGAATCTCTCAGCCTGAACCCAAATCCGACAAATGATGTAATTATCGAAAACGGCTTTTTCTACACGCACAAATTGAATACGGATTTGTATTTTGAAAAAGTTACAAAAGATGCGAACGGCACGGAAATCAACCGCGAACATTTCGGCAATGTCGCCAAAACAATTGGCGCAAAGTTAGAAGCGGACGAAGTTATTTTCACTATAAAAACCGATGTGATTGACGACACGCAAACTTTATCGCGGGTTGTCGGATTTCCCTTTCGAATCGAAATCGAGAATGTTGATCATAATGTAAATGCAATTTACAGCGATATGCCTGATTACTACAAATTTTACTCAAGCAACAACGGCACATTTTTTGAGTTTGAACCGTTGAAATCTGAAGTTGACGATATCGGTATCAGCGGCGGTTCAATCAACTCCGAAGCCTTTTGTCATCCGATTGAAGGTCCTTGTTAATTGATGCGATGATTTTAGCTTTTTTTGAACCAATTCTGTTTAAGTCGGTTAAAACTCCAAACAGGCAAATCGACTTTTATTACGACGAGATGACTTTTGTCGTCGCGGCGTTAGCTTTGACTTGGCTTGTTTGGTATTTTTTGGCGAAATACTTGCACGCCAAGTCTTTGCGCCGCAACTCTCATTTGCCCAAAGACAAATCTTTAAAGCGAATTATCAAAACCAAAGACGAATTGACTGCGCGTTTCCTTCGCAAAGGCGCGTCGAAAAAGATTCACGCTATCGGCATCGGGAAACTTGCAAGCGGCGAATTTTGTATTCAAATTTTTATCAACGATTCAAACGAAAAACTGTTTGAATCGTTGCCAAATCAGCAAATTCCGAATCAATATAAAAATATTCCGCTGGTTTTAGTAATGATGCCGCAAGCGAGTTTTTTATCAGCAGAAAACCATTTTGCAAATTTTTCGGCGGAAGAACATCGCAAACTAATCCGCGAAAAACAAGACGTAATCATCGGCGGAATTAGTGGCGCAAACGCAAATTTAGATGGAAACAGCGGCACAATCGGTTATTTTTGTCGTAAGAAATCGCTTTTTCCACGCCGCAATGAAGTTTATTTGTTGAGCAATTCGCACGTTTTCGCCGATTTGCGCCGGATGAATGTCGAAGCGCACGATTTTATCTTGCAACCGAGTCCGGGCGAAGGCGGAACGAGTCGTTCGATTGCCGAATTAACGAAACTTTCGCCTTTGAAATTTGATAACGATGTTTCTGACGCAAATCGTATTGATGCTTCTATTGCAAAACTTTTCAAACAGCAAGCGCATAAATTTGTTTTGCCGTTTATTGGTGAAATTAAACGATTTGTCGAAAAAGAAGAAGCCGAAATCGGCGAAAAAGCGCAAAAATTCGGGCGCACGACCGGCTACACAAGCGGAAATTTGTTTTCCGTTTCGCTCGATATTTGGATAAAATACGACCGCACGGGCAAAGATGCGTTTTTCGCCGATCAATTTTTAGTTGAAACCGACAAAACAAACTACGAAAAATTTGTTGACAAAGGCGACAGCGGCTCGCTTCTCATTGATGGCGAAAACAACGCCGTCGGGCTGATTTTTGCCGGCGCAAACGGCAAAATCGAGTTAAAAGATTCGGAAGTAAAAACGCAAATCGTCGTCAACAATTATGGCGTGGCAAATCCGATCAGCGAAGTTATGAAGAAGATGAAAATTGAATTAATTTTGGATTAAAAGTTTTGAGTCCCGACTTTAGTCGGCAAAATCGCCGCGCTTCGCTGGCGGTTGCACGCTAAAGCGTGGACTCAAAACTTTATTCACCGATGTCTTCGTTCCAGATGTCGGAGTTTTCTTCAATATAATTTTTCAATATTTCAACGCATTCGCTTGAATTTAAATCAATAACTTCTACGCCATTTTCTTTTAACCAATCAATTCCGCCATCAAAATTGACAGATTCGCCAACAATTACCGTGCCGATTTTGAATTGCCGCACCAAACCCGAACAATACCAACACGGCGCAAGCGTCGTAACCATAATCGTATCTCGGTAAGATTTTTGCCGTCCGGCTTTCCGAAAAGCGTCGGTTTCGCCGTGAACTGATGCGTCGTTTTCCTGCACGCGGCGATTATGTCCGCGACCGAGAAGATTTCCCTGTTTATCGAACAAAGCCGCGCCAATCGGAATTCCGCCTTCCGCTAAACCTTTTCGCGCTTCTTCGATTGCTACGTCTAACATTTTTTGATAATCAATCATAGAAACGATTATCAACTTGCCAAATCGCAAACCGCAAATCTAAAATCGCAATTAGATTATGTCTCAAAATTTTCAAGCAGGTGATTTTCTTATTTTTCAGGTCGAAAGCGGCTTCGGACTTTTGCGGCTTTTGGCGATTAGCGAAAATGACGGCGAAAAGGTTTGGCATCTGGCAGGCTATAACGAAATGTTTCTCGATGTCGAAACGGCAGATTTGGCTTTGGAAAATAAAATGCTTTTGACAACAAATATTCCGCACGTTGCGCTGACAAATCGTGCTTTTGAAGCAACGCAAACGGCACGAATGATGAATTCGCCTTTGACCGATTCGGATTTGAAAGGTTTGGAAGATTGGAAAAATGGAGAACGTAAAATTTCAGATCTTTCGATTCGTCTGCTTCTCGGTTTAAGATGATTTTCGCGTTATTTTGTCGAGATTTTTGGTCGTAGCTTCGACTGCGCTTGCCGGAATGAAGTTTTCAAAATCTGGTTCGTTGAGCAATTTCCCTGTTTTCGCGTCGTTTATTTCGAGGATTGTTTCGACATTTCTTTTCGGAAACTGTTTTTTCAAAAGCAAAGTCCGCCAAAAACTCTGCGCTTGCCAAAAGAACATTGCGATTAAAAATCCTGCTGTCAGATAAATAATTATCGGCGTATTGGGCTTTCCGAGAAAGATTGAATAAAGCAAAATTGCCAGCGTCAAACTGACAATTGCCGTCATTGAACTCAAAACGAGATTCGCTTTCAAATGTGCTTCGGGCGTGTTTTCTTTACTTTTCAGTTTATCGAAATCAGGCAAAAACGTGCCGCAATTTCGGCAAAACGTATCAATTTTTTGGTCGGCGTTTCCGCATTTCGGGCAAAACATAATTCATTTATCATAGAACATTTACCATTTAAGTAAGTGGACAGAATTAAATTAAAAATATTTGGCGCGTGTTCTGAGTCCCGACTTTAGTCGGCTTCTTCATTTCGCCGCGCTTCGCTGGCGAAATGCCGCCTGAAGGCGGGACTCAAAACTTAAAAATAATTCTGTCCACTTACTTATCATCTGAATTTAACTTATTTTCACTTGTCGGAATTTACGCTAATTATCTGATAAATGTTCAATGATAAATGTTAAATCTTTCTCCGATTCAGTTCCTTTCCGATCAAATTGAGTTCGCGGCTGACTTGTCCCATTACGGACGTATTTTCGTTGGCGCGGCGTGTGAGATACGGAATCGCATCCGCAACCGGACCGTAAGGAACGTATTTTGAAACATTATAATCGTTTTTCGCCAAAACATACGAAAGATTATCGCTCATTCCGAAAAGTTGCGAAAAGAAAATGTGTTTGTGATTCGGCGCAATGCCTTTTTCGTGCATTTTTTGCGCGAGCGTTTGCGTGCTGAATTCGTTGTGCGTTCCGGCGACAAACGCAATCTTTTCAACATTTTCCAGACAATATTCAACCGCCGAATTATAATCGCGGTCGGTCGCAGATTTGTCGGCTTGAATCGGTGATTCATAATTCATTTCTTCGGCGCGGGCGCGTTCTTTTTCCATATATGCACCGCGCACAAGTTTGACCGCTAAAATGTAATTTTTCGCTTTGGCTTTCGCGTGAGATTGTTTCAAATATTCAAGTCGGTCGTGGCGATAAAGTTGAATCGTATTATAAACAATCGCTTTTTCGCGGTTGAATTTTTCCATCATTTCGGTCGCCAATTCATCAATCGCGTTTTGTATCCAAGTTTCTTCCGCGTCAATAAAAATCGGCTGTTCGATTGAATGTGCAAACTCGCAAATTTCATTTACGCGAGTTTTTACGGCTTCCCATTTCGCTTTATTTCTTTCGGGCAAATCTTGTCCTGCGCTAACCTTTTCAAGCGTTCCGAAAGGCGCGATTCCGGTAATTTTAAATACTGCAAACGGAATATTTTCATCACCTTTGGCGCGTTTTAAATTTAGAATAGTTTCGTCTTTTGTTCGCTCAAAATCTTCTTCGGCAGATTTTCCTTCGACGGAATAATCCAAAATCGTGCCAATGTGCGACGAGCCGAGTTTGTTTATCGTTTTTTCGCATTCTTCAATCGTTTCGCCGCCGCAAAATTGCTCGAACATCGTCGCTTTTATCAAACCCGAAATCGGCAATCCGATGGAAAAAGCAAAATTTGTAATCGAAGTCCCGATGCCGACCAAAAAAGGCGAACTCATCATCTTGAAAAGACGATATTTTTCCTTCAATTCCGAGTTCGATTTGTCGGCAAAAGCTGTTTCTATATCTTGAAAGTTTAATTGGAAGTTACTCATTTTTTAATAGTAGTGGTTTTCTTCGAGTTCGCGCAGAACTTCATCCGAAAATTCGATAAGGTCAAAAACTTCGGTTAATTTCAATTCGCAATCAATCGAATCAATTCTAAAAGATTTATCCAATCCGACATATGTGAAAAGCGTCCATTGGTCATTTTCACCGCGAACAAAATGTTCGACAATCGGCTCGTCTTGCGAAACTAAAATATAGTCGGTCAACGTCGGATTGAACATTCGATAACGCGAAAATTTATTGTGGCGATCAAAATCTTTAGTCGAATCGGACAAAACTTCGATAATTACTTTTGGATTTAAGATAATATCTTTGTGCTTATCGTGATATTCAGGCGTGCCGCAAATTACAACTATATCGGGATAGGAAAACATTCCTTTCATCACTTGATTGCCTTTGTTTGAAAGCGCACCGCTTTGAACTTTCGTATCTTTCGACCGCACACGACACTTTTTGCCTTTTGACTTTAATAGTGTGCGAAGTTCGCTAACTAAATTCGTGCAAATATCGCCGTGTTCGCCGCTTTCGCCTGCCATTTGATAGACTTCACCGTCAACATATTCAAATCGTTCTTCGGTTGCGCGGTCAATTTCTAAATACTCTTCGGTTGTGTAGAAATATTCCTGTTTTTTCGCAAGTCCCATACTTGATAATTTACCACCAAATCAACCTAAAAATAAACGCAAATTGTTTCTTTACGAGATTTGATTTATGATTATTTTCCTTAAACTCTACTCAATTTGTTTCATTAAAATCAATTTATGCTGAAAATCAAGCAAAAAGTTTCCGAATTATTAGAAACTGCTTTAGAAAATGAGCCTTTTATCACCAAAGATTTAATGGAAATCGCCAAAGAAAATAACGGTATTTTAGTCGGTTTGGAAAATCGTTTTAAAACCGAGAGTTCGTTATTCAGAAAATTAAGCGAACGAATAAAAGTCCAAGACGTTTCAGCTTTCCGTTTCGCCGAAATTTTGGACGATTTTGCCGCGAATAATAATGATGTTTTGCGCTACACGATGCTTTTTGAAATTGAAACTTATACTTCCGACTGTTTGAAAACTTTAGAAATTCTCGAAGAAAAAGACTATCAAACCGAGAAAATCTGGAATGCTTGGCTGATGCAAGAAACAAGATTGGATTTAGGTTATCGAGGCGTGAATGTAATCATTACAAATCCGCCTTATCAAACTTTTGAATTGCAATTTCACACTTTGGAAAGCTATACTGCGAAAGAAGCAAATCATTTTTTGTATGAAGAAATGAGGCTGAAACAAACGGATAAGGCAAGACGAAAACTCTTGCGGCAAACTCAAATCAACAATGTTGCCGATTTGAAATTTCCGCCGAACATCGAAGATATAAAATGAATCGTGAAATTACATACATTATCGAAAAGAATCGCGCCGGAAAAGTTCTCGCGCTCTTTCGTTTTTGGGAAGATGAATTTTCGCACGAGGAAGTTTTTGTCAACGGGAATTGGCAACAAAACAACGATTTAATTAGCATTTTGAATAATCTTCATAATCCGAATTACCAAGAAATCAACGAAAAAACGGCTGAAATCTTGATGTCGCAGATTATTCTACAAAACGAATCACAACTGCAAATTGCTTAATCGAAACTAAATTTCATCAAAAAGCCGTTCAATGAAAATCGAGCGGCTTTTTGTTTCTTACGGCAAATTGCTTTATCATCAATATTTTTGAATTATGAGCAAAGGATTACCAAAAAGAAGCGAGAATTATTCGGAGTGGTATAACGAAATCGTGAAACGCGCGGATTTGGCGGAAAATTCTTCCGTCAAAGGTTGTATGGTTATTAAGCCTTACGGTTTTGCGATTTGGGAAAAAATGCAACGTGCACTTGACGATATGTTTAAGGCGACAGGTCACGTTAATGCGTATTTTCCGCTTTTCGTGCCAAAAAGTTTTCTTGAAAAAGAAGAAGAACACGCCGAAGGTTTTGCTAAAGAATGCGCCGTTGTTACGCATTATCGCCTCAAAAAAAATCCCGACGGCAAAGGTTTGATCGTTGACCCGGACGCAAAATTGACGGAAGAATTAATCGTCCGCCCGACATCCGAAGCGATTATCTGGAACACTTACAAAGGCTGGATTCAATCTTGGCGCGATTTGCCGCTTCTGATAAATCAATGGGCAAACGTCGTTCGATGGGAAATGCGGACGAGAATTTTCTTGCGAACGACGGAATTTCTCTGGCAAGAAGGACACACGGCACACGCGACCGAAGCCGAAGCCGTTGAAGAAACCAACAAAATGCTCGGCGTTTATGCGGATTTTGCGGAAAATTGGCTGGCGTTGCCCGTTGTTCAAGGCGCGAAAACTGCCAGCGAAAGATTTGCCGGCGCGGAAGATACGCTCTGCATCGAAGGTTTGATGCAGGACGGAAAAGCCTTGCAATGCGGAACTTCGCATTTTCTCGGACAAAATTTCGCCAAAGGTTTTGACGTTAAATTTACCAATAAAGAAGGCAAACTCGAACATCCTTGGGCGACAAGTTGGGGCGTTTCGACTCGTTTGATGGGCGCGTTGATTATGGCTCATTCCGACGATAACGGCTTGGTTTTGCCGCCGAAACTTGCGCCGATTCAGGTTGTTATCGTGCCGATTCACAAAACCGAAGAAGATTTGGCGAAATTGACCGAAACGATTAACCCGATTTTTGAAGCGTTGAAAGCCAAAGGAATTTCCGTAAAATATGACGACGATGACAAACAGCGTTCCGGCTGGAAATTTGCCGAATACGAACTCAAAGGCGTTCCCGTGCGACTCGGTTTGGGAATGCGCGATTTGGAAAATAATGTAATTGAAGTTGCGCGGCGCGATACTTTAACAAAAGAATCGCAACCAATCGAAGGCATCGCTGATTATGTTGCAAATCTTCTCGAAGAAATTCAAACAAATATTTACGAAAAAGCCTTAAAATTCCGCGAAGAAAACACGTTTACTGTTGAAACTTGGGACGAATTCAAAGCCCAAATCGAAAAAGGCGGTTTCGTTCTCGCACATTGGGACGGCACAGGCGAAACCGAAGAAAAAATCAAAAACGAAACCAAAGCAACAATTCGCTGTATTCCGTTTAACTCAATCGAACAAAGCGGAACTTGCGTCTATTCGGGCAACGAATCCGCACAAAGAGTTTTGTTTGCAAAGGCTTACTAATTAAGGGATGAGGGCAAAGGGATGAGGGATGAATAAGAAAACGATCTTATTCATCCCTCATCCCTTTGCCCTCATCCCTTAATTGTGGAACGCAACTTGCTTCTCATTGGTTAATATAAAAAATGTGAACGAAAATAGTTCACAATTTTTTTGAAAAAGGAGAACAAGATAATGAACGATTTATTTAAAGGTTTAGTGGCAGGTGCGGCGGCGTGGAAATTGGGCGGCGGTTTGATTTCGACGATTTTGATTTTTGTGCTTGTTTTTTGGCTTTTAGGAAAATGCTAATTTAACAACACATAAAAATTCGGCGGTAGCAGCTCCCACCGTTATCGCCGAATTTTTATTTTACATTTCAAGCAATAAACTTATGATTTCTCATAAAAATCTGACAATGATTCCAAACTTCCGCTGAAACATCCACATCTTGCTGATAAGTAACGGCAGTAGTTTCGTTATAAAATTCTTCGCTCGCGCCTTCATCAATCAAATCTTTCATTGTTTTATCGTAAGGTTTTTGCCAAGGTGTGCCGCCCATTCCGCCGTGAGTGCACATAAACATAAACGGACCGTCGTATCTTGTCGGCATTCGATATTTCATCGCATCGTTGCCGAAACTGTGGCGCGATTTCGCTTTCGGATTTCGGATAACGTGTAACACATTTTCGACATTATTCGGCACGACTTCCGCGTCGTAATCGCCGTGTCTATCAACGCAATCAAACAACATCGCCGCCCGAACTTTGACGTTTTCCCTTTGCAAACGCTGGGCAACAACCATTGCGCCGAGTGCGCCGCGACTGTATCCCGTAACTAAAATCGGTTCATTTTCGCCCAATTCTTTGCGCTTGGCTTCGATAAATTTCAAGCTGTTGTAAATCGCAATATCGAGTCCGCCGCCGAGCGTTACCGGACCGCGACAATAAAGCGCGTTCGGCTTAAATTTGCACAATTTCGACACGAAACTGTTCGCAAAATCAATGTCATAACTCGCATCACGTTTTTTCCCCGGAAATGTTCCGCCGCCCGTTCCGTCAATCCCGATTAATATTGGCATTTTTTCGATTCTCCTTTTGCTTTTTTCTATTCTATCACTTGCGTAGCAACGGTCAATAACTTTTATAGGGAAGAGTTTTTTTTTCAATTCTTTGAAATTCTTTTTCCGCAAAATCCTTACTATTTGGCGCGTAGTAAGTTATTAAAATTTTACTTAGTGCTTCTACTCTATAATTAGCATCAGTTATTAACTGCACAATTTCAAATGCTTCTTTCCATTTTTTTAGCTCAGCAAGTATTTTCGTAATTTTCACTAAATCAATAGCGAAATCGGGTGGCGTATCTCTATCGCCTACATTTTTACGATAGTCATTTTTTAATTGAACCAAGATACTTGAAACTTCATTGTCAACATCCATAATATCTTGTCCTTGAATTTTGGAAATTTCAAAAACTACAATCAACAGTTTTTCTGCTGTTTGAATAAAATTTAGGTCCGGTGACAAATCTTTTATTTGTTTGCTTACATTTTTTGCAGGTTCAGTTCGTCCTAATCCGAGATTTGTTTTAAATTCAAACATCTTTAACTCAAGTTGTAATTCTTTGTCAAAATTCTTGGTTTTTACAAATTCGTCAATTTTATTAAGGAGATTTCTTGCTTCCCCTAATTTTGAAAGTCTTATGTAGCTTTGAACAACAAAATACAACATATCCGCTTTTTCAAATGGGTGTTCAATACGAAAGGCATATTGTTCAATCATTTTGAGTTTATTAATATCATCGGATGAGTTTGTTAGGTTTTCAGCAGATGATTTAAGTTTTTTGATTGACCCACTGGTTTTCCCACGCTCTAAAATACTTAAGGCTTTTTGAAACTCATCCAATTTTATAAATATGTCTGCGGCTTCCAAAAACTCATCGTGGGAAAAATAATGTTTGTATGATTGAAAATGCCTGTCTATTTCTGTTAAAGCTACTTCTTTTGGTAATTCTCCGTATGCTTTTATAAGGGAAAGATGAATATTATTTGTTTCAGAAGTTCCATATTCAAAGGTTTCCAACTCTTTAACCTTTTCTTCAACTTTCCTTAATTCCAGTAACCCTTTTTCTGTGCGTTTTGAGTTTATTAACTTGCCGCAACCATCAGCTATTGCTGAAAATATTTTTGCCTTCTTTGGAAAATCTTCCGAATTTTTTGGATACCCATCTTCATCTTTCATAAGTGGAGAATAGTTTATTTCTTCAAAAACTTCCCAAGCACTATCTATCTCAGACAATTTCCCAAAATCTATGGCTATAGTTTCCAAAAGTTGCTTACGTTTATCTATATGATTCTTATTTGCTGATTCTCTGATTATATTCAAAGCATTTTTGGCATCAGAAATTTTTCCGTAATTGATAAACATATCAGATGCGACACCAATTATTTCAATAATTGATTCTTGGTTTTTGTCCACATAGTTAGCGTTTCTAATAAAACTCTCATTTATTGAGTCAAATATTTTTTTTGCTTCATCCTCCTTTGTCAATTTTTTATAAATATTTGCTTGTCTTAACTGCAAGATTATTTTTCTATGTTCGGACGTATCATTGATTTGAGAAGTAAAATGTTCTCCGAATGTTGAATCAATCTGATTTTTTAAAATATTTGTATCTATGTCAGTTAGCGATTTTAAGATGTCAAATTTGTCATTCTCGGATTGTCCTTCTATTTTTTTCCAAATTTTATCTTTTAGTGGTTGGTTTGTTTCTGAAGGCAATAGAGGAATTAATAATGAAGCAATCTTCGTTGTGGTCGAATTAGTTGTTTTATCTAACACATCTGCCAAATCATTTTCAACATTGCTAATTTGTGCTTCGGGTTTTTCGGCATTCCACTGCCTGACCAAGTAAAAGCCAACTCCAAAAAGCAACATTGCACAAATTGATATAAGTCCGACAGATTTAAGCAAAATATATCTCTTACTTTTTTGAACGAAATCCTCTTTTTGCTCTTTTTTAGATTCTAAAGAAAGCAAGTTCCAATTTCGGGTAATTAATTTCATGTCATTTCGATTTAGCAAATAATGGCGAGATTGATTATTTTTCATCCACTCAACAACTCCGAAATCAAGATTGTTTTGGGCTTCAGTAACCTCTAATATTTCTTTTTCTACCAAACGATGCAAAGGTTTAATTATTTTTTCGTGAGCAATTTCAAATAACGTAACATTTTTTTCTTGGATTGAAGTAACCAACCGCACGTCACTTCTTATCAACCAAATAATACTTTCTTCAACATCATTTTCAGATATAACTCCTTTTAATTTTTTCTTTATATCAGATAATTTTAATGCGCCCGCACGAACTTCACCTTCTGTTAAAGCTCGCATAACATGAATTGCCGCTTGACGGCGCGAATCACTTTCGCGGCTCTTTAAAGCTCTCTTAAGAAATCTTTCGAGCAACCCCGAAACACGCCCCAATTTATCGAATGATTTTTGATTAAAAGCGTGTTCATCGGAATGTCGCTGTCCGTCGAGCATCCAAACAAGTATTTGTATATCAACCGGCGAAACTGTCCCGTCTTCACTATCAGCGAGTTCGTATCTAACAAACTTTTTGACAAACTCTTCGTCAAATTCGATTTTCATTTCTTCAGCAAATACTTTAAAAATCTTGGTTGCGACTTCGGGTTCAAACTTCTTTATCGAAAGGTTGTTGTGCGGCGTGAGAATGTAACGAATTTCATTTTGAAATTCGTTTAGCAAATAAAAATAATCCCCTCTTATTGAAACCAACAATTTAATAGGCAATGTTTTTTTATGATTAAGGAGTTCGCCAACTTGCTTTATAAAAGATTTGCGCTCAGTTTTTGTCTTGTGATGGACAAAAAACTGCTCAAATTGGTCGAGAATTAATATAATCGGTCGGTTTCCCTTTCTTAATTTTTCCTGACACATTTCCAACAAAGTTTTTGTATCTTCCGTTGAAGTTTCATCAGTATTTTCAGTTATGTGTTGTTTTATCGAATCCAGCGGCGACATATCCGAAAATGGAATGTAATATGAATCAATATTTTGTTTCTCCAAACTCGGTTGTAATCCGGCTTGCATTAAGGAAGTCTTTCCCGTTCCCGATTCGCCGCTTATCACGCCCAGCGAATAATCCTTTGCCATACAAAATTGCAAACATTCCTGCAAAATATTTCCGCGTTGCAGTTTTGCAAACCATTTTGCATCCTCTTCGCTATTTGTATAAGCCAGCAACCCCTTGATTATCGAAGTCGCAGGTTCGGATTCAATTATTTTCGCTTCTTTTTTTGATAAAGCAGCTATCAATGCCGCCACAAAAAATAATGCTGTAACTCCTATCCATATAACCCAAAAATAATATGGAGGTGCTTCATTTGTTGTAGTTTTTGAAGTTAATAATTTATACCCAATATTAAAAGTTGGGGGAAATAAAATAATAGCGGAAGAGGCACATCCGACAGACAAAATTTTAACCCAACGCTTTTTACGAAATGCATCGGCGAAATCCGTAACGGTTTCCTCAACAGTTTCGGCAGAATTTTTGATTTTGTTTATGATTTCCATAAACCGAAACTTTCTGAAATTATGTAATAAAATGCTTTGGGGAAAATCCTATCACAGGTAATTCGGTTTTAACAAATCTTTTTTTCTGAAAATTCCGGACAATGTTATTCACACTAAATTTTATTCCGACATTTGAGAACTTCTTATCGTAAAGACAAATTTTTGTCATGAACTCAAAATGTGTGCGTTGGAAATTTCTTCGATTCACCCACAACCTTTATTCATTCCCGACCTCAATAAATAAAACAGATGTTTTTGTGAAAACCTAATAAAAAATCGGCGTATAAATTGTTTATACGCCGATTTTGTTTGTTCTTTTTGAAACCGAAATTTTACAAACCTTTCGCTGCGATGAATTTAACCAAATCGCGCACGCGGCACGAATAGCCCCATTCGTTGTCATACCACGAAAGAATTTTGATGCACGTTCCGCCGATAACTTTCGTGTTTTCAGCGTCAACGATTGACGAATTCGGGTTGCCGCGAAAATCAATCGAAACTAGCGGTTCTTCGCTAAATGCGAGAATTCCTTTGAGTTCACCGTTTGCCGCTTCTTTCAAAACTGCGTTGACTTCTTCGGTCGAAGTTTCTTTTTCGACGTTCATCACAACGTCAACCAACGAAACATTCGGAGTCGGCACGCGGACGGAAATTCCGTCAAATTTACCTTTTAATTCGGGAATTACAAGCGCAACCGCTTTTGCCGCACCTGTTGATGTCGGAATCATCGAAAGCGCGGCGGCTCGTGCGCGACGCAAATCTTTGTGCGGTAAATCAAGCAAATTTTGGTCATTTGTGTAACTGTGAATCGTATTCATCAGCGCATTTTTGATGACAAATTTTTCGTGAATCACTTTCGCAACCGGCGCAAGACAATTCGTCGTGCAAGAAGCATTTGAAATAATATTATGCTTTTCTGCGTCATACATTTCTTCGTTCACGCCTAAAACAATCGTTACATCTTCGCCTTTTGCGGGCGCAGAAATGATTACTTTTTTGACCGAACCGCGAATATGTTTCACGGCATCTTCGGCTTTGGTAAAGATTCCGGTTGATTCGATAACAATTTCCGCGCCGACCGATTCCCAATCAATTTTTGCCGGATCTCTTTCGCTGAAAACCTTAAAGCTATCGCCGTCAACATTTATCGTGTCGCCGTCTGCCGAAATATCGTTGTGAAGATTTCCCATCACCGAGTCATATTTCAAAAGATGCGCCAAAGTTTTCGTGTCCGTCAAATCATTAACCGCCACAAAATCAATATCTTTATCGCCCAAACAAGTCCGCAAAACATTGCGCCCGATGCGTCCGAAACCGTTAATTCCTACTTTAATACCCATTTTTAATTGAATTTCCTCCAAGAAAATTTTTGAATTGTAAAACTTTGAAGATATTACAATTTACGGTAAAATTCAAAGTCATTCGTTCGTCATTCGTTGTTTCCTTAAAACGACTTTGCAAGAACAACGAACAACTGACAAATATTTGAAACAAACAAAATTTAATTACCGTAGTAACTTTCTGAGTTTCAACAAAATTTTCAGCACAACTCGGAGTCTTTTATCATAATGTTATCATTGCAGAAATTCGGTTTTTTAAGTCTGACTTTTATTATTTTCGGAAGTCAGGTTTTCGCGCAAACACCGACGGAAAAGCCGCAAATCGCCAAAAATACGGAAGAAAAAACATCAATTTCTTCCACAACCGAAACGACGGAAACGCCTGTTTCAACCAATAATTTTCAATACAACCGCGTCGGAATTCAAAACGACCGGACGCTGCCGATTTCGCTCAACGAAGCAATCAAAAAGGCTCTGGAAAACAACAACGACATCGAAATTTCGCGCACCGACGTTCGCATCCAGGAAACGAGTTTGCGTTCGCTTCTCGGCATTTATGATCCGGTGATTAGCGTTTCGCCGAATTTTTCGCGCAACAACACGACCGGCTCGACCGCGACGAAAGATTTTCGCGTTAATTCAGATTTTTCCGGGCAAATTCAGCGCGGCGGCGGAAATTATTCCGTATTTTTCAACAATAACCGCACCGAAAATAATTTCGCGCAATCGCAACTCAGTTCAGGCACGACGAGTTCTTCGGGCAGTGCGCTTTACAGTTCGAGTTTGGGCGTAAATTACACGCAACCGCTTTTCAGAAATTTAAACATTGACAACAATCGCCGCCAAATCAAGATTCAAAGAAAAAGATTGCAACAATCGGACGCTGATTTTCGCCGTCAAACGATTAACACTATTTCGCAAGTTCAACGTGCTTATTGGGATTTGGTTTTTGCTCTGCGCGACCAGCAAAATAAGGTTGAAAACTTAAATCTCGCCAAAGAAAATCTGCGCCAAGTCGAAGCCAAAATCGCTGCCGGAACACTCGCGCCGCTTGCTCGCGCCGAAGTGAATACGGAAGTTGCCAACCGCGAAACCGACGTTTTAACTGCCGCGCAACAAGTTTCGATTTCCGAAAACACCTTGAAACAACTGATTTTGCGCGACCCGAATTCCGACGAATGGAACGTGGCGTATGTTCCGACGGACAAACCCGTATATTCGGACGAACCTGTAAATCTCGATCTCGCAATGAAAGATGCGATGGATAATCGTTTGGAACTTCGCCGTCTGAAACTTGCGCGTGAGATAAATCAGATTGACATTAATTATTTTCGCAATCAAACCAAACCGCAAATTGATTTGAACACGAGTTTTTCACTCGGCGGATTGGCAAACAGCAACGGTTCGGCGGCATTTACGACTTTTCAATTTACCGGAAATGATGAACTTTTGCGCCAAAGACTTAATCTTTTGCTTCCGCCGAATCAGCAAATCGTCAACACGCCGATTAATGTTCCGGCAACGCCGGGTTATCTCGTCGGCGGTTTCGGACGCACTTTTGCCAATCTTTTTCGCACGGACGCGCCGAATTTTTCGGTCGGCGTTACGTTTTCGTTTCCCCTCAGAAACACACGCGCCAAAGCCGATTTAGCCGGAGCGCAAATTCAGCAGGAACAAATCGCCGCGCAAACCCGTTCGCAAGAAAACACGGTTTTTACGGAAGTTCGCAACGCCGTCCAAGCTCTTGAAACTTCGCGCCTTCGCGTTCTTTCGGCAAGAAAAGCAAGACAAAATGCCGAAATCCAACTCGAAGGCGAACGCAAACTTTTTGATGCCGGACGCTCGAACACATTTCTGCTTTTCCAACGCGAAAATTCGCTTGCCAACGCTCGCAATGCCGAAATCCGCGCCGAAACCGATTACAACAAAGCAATCTCCGACCTTCAGCGCGTAACTTCGACGACTTTTTTGGTCAATAATATTCAGATTGATTCGCCGGTTGAAATCGAAGATAAATAATTTTTTATCCACAGATGAACACAGATAAACACAGATATTTCTGATTAAATCATCTGTGTTTATCTGTGTTCATCTGTGGATAATTTTCTTCTGTCTTTTTGTGATTTTTAATGTTCAGTATTTCCCGACAATAAATTTACGGCGTGCGGCAAAACGGATTTGATAACCTCGAAACATTCGCCGACGGCGCGGGGCGAACCGGGCAGATTTATAATCAAAGTATTGTTCCGAATACCGCAAACGCCGCGCGAAAGCATCGCTTTCGGATTAAATTTCATCGTTTCGTAACGCATTGCTTCGGCAAGTCCGGGCGTTTCTTTTTCGATAACGGCGCGTGTCGCTTCGGGCGTGTTGTCGCGTTCCGCAAAACCCGTTCCGCCCGTGGTCATAATCAAATTTATGTCGCTACGTTCGGTTAAATTAAAAAGCGTCTGCCGCAATTCGTCAAAATCGTCCGACACGATAAGTTTTTCGTGAACTTCCGCCGAAATCGAAAGCAATAACCCCAAAAGCGTTACGCCCGACAAATCATCATCTTCCCGCCGCGAATCGCTAACGGTAACAACAATAGCCTTTATTTTTGTATTATCCGCCATATTTCACATAATCCTTGAGCCAACATCTATCCATAACGACCAGCAAACCGGCATCTTCGGCGCGTTTTGCTGCCGATTTGTCAATTACGCCTTCTTGCAACCAGACTGCTTTTGCGCCGATTTTAATTGCTTCGTCAACAATATTTCCGGCTTCTTCGGAACGCCGAAAAATGTCAACCAAATCAACTTTTTCCGCAACGTCCGAAAGGTGCGCGACGGCTTTGATGCTAAAAACTTCCGTTTCATTCGGATTAACGGGAATAACTTTATAACCTTTTTTAAGCATAAAATTCGCCACGCCGTTTGACGGACGAAAAGCGTTTGAAGATAATCCGACGACGGCAATCGTTTTGCATTCGTCGAGAATTTTTTTGATGGTTTCGGGTTCGTTCATAATGTTATTTAAACAAAAAATATTGAAGAAAGCAAAATTTCAGCTACACACTTTTGTAACTTCTAAGGCTTTCGCGGTTATTTTTCGTTTGTTGTATAAGATGTTTAGGATTACGCCAAAGACGACAAAGAACATTCCGAAAATCGAAAACAAAATCCCGCACCTGCGCTCCGTTTTAGCGCATAAACTTCCGCCGGATTGCCAACGCCAATAACGCGGCTTGTAATGGTGCGAGGATTACTTCAAGCGCGACAAATAATTTCGTTAAAGTATCGTAAGCCTTTGGTTCGGGGCGTTGGAATGTGGCGACGGACAGGCTGTGGACAATTCCTTCGCAGACATTCATATCAGGATTTCCGATAAGCCGAACCTTATCACATATATTTTGGGCGACAGTATTTTCACTAACAGGTTTTCCCTCTTTCCCATAATCAAAAGCAGACAAAGGCGAGGAATACAGATAACCAAATAAAATCAACAATCCTATCAAAACGCCCATCGCCCAACTCCAACTTTCCCCGTAGCCGCTTGTCCATTTGTAAATTCGATAGAGCAACAGATTGAACCTTTTGAACCAATCTTTTTTCTCGCTGGCGATAAACGACAGACGTTTTGAATCCATCGAGGCGTAGCGGAACATCGAAGATTCTTCAAAGTGTCGGTTTTCTTCGTAGTTAATCGCCAGATAATTGCAGGTTTGGGCAATTTGTTTATGGGTTTGGTAGCTGTCTGATTTGTTTAATTTCAGATAATTTTCGTTTTCTTCAATCCATTTGCAGTCGTGAAAGGTAAACTTGCTTGAATCAACATCAAAAAAGTATTCAGGAAGCAGACGAACATTGCGGAAGGTTATCCAATTCGGTTTATCGAATTTTGTTTCTACTGCCGATAATCTGCCGTTACCTGTAAAGAACTTATAATTATCTACCTTATAAAGATTAAGTTTGCCCTCGAAGGTTGCTCGGTTAAGATTGATCCAACCTTTGCAGGAAGCATTTTTGAATAACAACTCCGCGTCTTCGGTAAAATAAGTTTTTCTGAGTTTAAGATCGGCAACAACCACATTCTCAAAGGCAATTTGTTTTTGAAATGTCGCGTAATGAAAGTCTAAGTTATCCAAATTCCTGTTGCCGTCAAATATGACGTTGCAGGTAAAGACAACGCCTTGGTAATCGGTGTGCGTATATTTCTGTTCATCGAATTGTTCGCGGAAAACTTCGGATTTATCGGCATCGGGATTGTGCCAGAGACAATAATAACGTCCGCCGTCTTCATTAACCACAGGATAATGTCGGCAAACTTTTTTACGAATGTCGGGTTTCTTATCAGGATTAACTTCAAAATGCACATAACAATCCTTATTTTGCAGAGCGATGCCTTGTTTGCGGAATTGTTTGGCTTCTTCAAACCGTCGGTTGGCTTCGGCATTGTCGGCGAGTTGGTTACAGGCTTTTATCAACGACTCTTTCGGCTGACTAGTGTTATGTTTTGTCAGGTTTTCAAACTCGGCATTAAGACCACTTTTATCAACATCAATATCAAGATTAAGCCACTTGACATCATTAAACACAAGACTGCGAACTTCGCCACCTACAAACCAACTTGGGCGAAGTTTCATGGAATTAAATGTAATTCTTTCGGGTCGATTAAGCCTCGCTTTTCTAAAATCTAGAAAAGATTCTTGTCCGTCTTCAATTCTTTCTACTTCTAATTCGGCTTTTACCCTTTGAACAGATTCTTTATCTAGAAAAACATCACCCGTAAACTCCACAAAACCGTCAAATTCAGTTTGCTCAAACCGAACATTCGAGCAAAATCTTGTTTCGTAAAAGCCGATTTGTGACTTTTCTAAGAACTTTGACGAGAAAAAATCTGCTCCAAAGCAAAATTTCGTTGAATGAAACATCGCCTGACCACTAAAAACTGAGAATTGGAAACTTGCATACTCTTTAAACTTTGCCCCATTAAAAATTACCGAATCGCCAAAGGTAGTTGGCTTCTCGCCGGGCGTTGACGAAAAAGACGCACCTCGCTCAAAAGTCACTTCAGTGAAATCTGCGTGTGCATCAAACGTTGTAGATAGGAAAGTAACTGAGCTTTTAAATATTGCTGGTTTGAAAGGAGAGAAACCTCTAAACATTGCAAAACTCTTAAAGACTGTCGAGGTGAAATCGACGTGTCCATCAAATGTTGCCGCCATGAAATTAACTTGTCCATTAAATACTGCCGATTTGAACTTAGTCGAACCGTTAAACATTGCAGATATGAAATTTACGAGACAGTTACTAAAGACTTTGTTTTCAAAACTAAAATCGGTTGTGAACCAAACATAGCGAAAGTCGTAATTAAGTTTGGCTTTTGCTTCTTCCTGCTCGGCTTCGGGCAATTCGGCTTCAATCTTCGCAATTCCTTTCGCAATTTCGTCAAAACGTTCGTCAATTATTTGTTGGAATTTATCGGCATCTTTTTCTTTGGTCGGCTGATGAAGCAGACAATAATGATTGCCGTCGGTGTGTTTGACGGTTATCAAATCTCGGCAGACAGATTCTTGAATACCTTGTCGTTCATGATCACCACATTCATCGTGAACGTGGCAAGGTTGCGGTTCTGCTTCCGATTGCGGTTGGCGGGTGCGTTTGGGTTTAACGGTTTTTTCAGGAGTCATAGCGTTAATTTGATGCGGTTATCATATAGCAGACAGTTGTGTAAGGTCAATATTTCGCAGGAATATCGCAATAGTTCGTAGGGCTATTGCAAAGTCAGAAATATCGTAAATTGTAAATGTCTGCAATCCACACATTATCACCTATTCGCTCTCAGTTATCAGTTATTCCGAAATGAAACAGTTACTTTTCGGAATAACTGATAACTAATAACTGATAGCGAATAGCTGAACCGGCTCAAACTCTGACTTTGCAAGCCCCCTAGCTCAGGGTTCTGACTTAATGCACAGTTTCTATCGTAAAATGTTTTGACAACCAACAAATCAGCCTTTTGTAACTTCCAACGCTTCTGCGCTGACCTTGCTTTTGTTGTAAAAAATACTTAAAATTACGCCGAAAACGACGAGAAACATTCCGAAAAGCGAAAAAATCGTTTGCGCTTCGCCGAAAAAAATCCAGCCGATTGAGATGCCGTAAATCAAGCCCGAATAAATAATTATCGAAACATTGGCGGCGCGTTCTTTTTGCAGTGCGTTGGTTAGACAAATCTGTCCGAGTTGCGAAGTTACGCCAATCAAAAATAGATAAATCCAGTCCGAACCGACAGGCATTTTCCAATTAAAAATCGAAAACAAAAATCCGGCAATCAAGCCGACAAGTTGAAAATGCAAAACGACGGTCAAAGGATGTTCGCGTTCCTTCAAATTTCGCACGAGATTATACGCCATTCCCGAACCGAAAGCCGAAATTATGCCGAGCGCAAGAAAAAGCGGCGAAACTCGTGTGTCGAATTGCTCGATAAATAAAACGCCCGCAAAAGCAATCGCGTAAAAAATCCATTGCATCGGGCGAACCGATTCTTTGAGCAGAAAAATCGCAATAATACTCGTAAAAATCGGCGAAAGATATTGAATCGTCATTGCCGAAGCGAGCGGAATATTTTGCACCGTAACGAAAAAACAAAACAGCGCAGTCGTGCCGAAAAGTCCGCGCAGAAAAAGCTGTAAATGATTGTGTCCAATCCAACTTGCATTTGCTTTCCGCAGTCCGTAGAAACAAAAAATCGTTCCTAAAAGACATCGAAAAAAAACGACTTCCATTGCCGGAAGATGCGATATTTGCTTAACAAACACATTTGCCAGCGCAAAAAAGAGCGTCGAAAGAAACATTGCTTTCACGCCTTCGCTCAAAAATGAGTTTGTATTATTTGAACTATTTGCAGTCAAATTCATTTATCAATTCCATCATAACATTCAGACTTTTTCGCGTCTTGCAGAGTCTAATAACTTGCTCCTATTTCTTGACTGTTTAATTTTTTATGAAACTATTTCTTTATCTTCCCACAATCGTTTTTTTGCTCGCGCTGACGGCGTTTTCGCAAGTTACGGTAACGGTCAATAACGGTTACGGAAGCGGAAAATATCGCGGTTCGCGCCCAATTCACGTTTGGGCGGAAGCCAATCCGCCGAATATGGTTTTTGACAGATGGACGGGCGATACGGATTTGCTAATTGATGTCAACGCTTGGCATACGCGAATTTCGCCGAAAAGAAAAAATATCACGCTCACGGCGACTTACAAATCTGCGCCTGCTTGGAATCCGGTTTATCAAACAATTAACGGCAGAATTTACGGCTATCATTTTCCGGCAAACATACGCGGATTAGTTTTTAGATTTCACGGAACAGGCGGATTTGCAACGACATTTTTTAACCGACTTGAAGATAGAAGCCACGCCGACGACTTTGTTTCAGCAGGTTTTGCCGTTGTCGCGCTCGACAGCGACGACCGTGTGAACAAGCAATGGTCAACTGTTTTGCCGCCAAATAATGTTGACGTAAATAATGTGCAAGCGATTATTAACTTGTTCATTTCACAAGGTTTAATCTCGACAACTACGCCGATTTTTTCAACCGGAATGTCAAACGGCGGTGCATTTTCGCCGCGTGTCGCTTACGTTTTACAGTTTAAAGCGGCGGCAGTTTATTGCGCTCAAGGTTCGGCATTTGTCAATATCACAAATATTCCGACAATCTGGAATGTGCAACAATTTGATGATCACGAAAATGTCGGTGCAGCCGGAAACGCGACGGCTTTAAGCAATTCGCAAACTTTAGCAAATCGCGGAATTGCCACTCAATTTAATGTAAATATTCCTTCGCCCGTTTATCCGCAACGCTTTGCGCGAATTCCCGGTTTAACTTTAAGCGATTCGCAAACGATTTATAACAGTCTGAAAAATAACGGTTTTCTCGACCGTGATAATTATCTTTTGCAACCACCGAATACTTCCGGCTGGCAAAATTTTATTCCGGCTGCATATCAATCAAAACTTGACGAAATTTCAATTCATCTCAATGTTTGCTTTACCGCACATCAATTTTTCAGCGATTACAACAACCGCGTAATTGCATTTTTCAATGACCGACTTTAGGTTTTCTCGCTAATTCCTATTTTCAAATTCGATTTCAAATGTTATCTTTGAGCCGTTAATTCTCGAAAAAAATTATGTTCAAAAAAGTCTTAATTTTATCGGCGGCAGTTGGCGCGGGACATCTTCGTGCGGCTGAAGCTCTCGAAAAACAGTTCAAATTATCAAACGCGGCTGAGGAAGTCAAAAACATTGACGTTCTCGATTACACGAATCCGCTTTTCCGCAGGCTTTACGGCAAGGCTTATCTCGAAATGGTCAACAAAATGCCCGAAGTTTTGGGCTGGATGTATGATTCGCTCGATAAACCTTGGGAAAATGAACGTCGGCGGCTTGCTTTGGACAGATTAAATACGCAACCGCTAATAACTTTGCTCAAAAGCGAAAAGCCGGATTTGGCGGTTTGCACACATTTTTTGCCGTCGGAAATTATCTCGTGGCTGAAGGCAAAAAAGAAGATTGATTTTCCGCAAGCTGTTGTCGTTACAGACTTTGACGCGCACGCAATGTGGCTGTGTCATCATTACGAACAATATTTTGTTGCGCTCGATGAAACAAAAGTTCATCTTTCAAAAATCGGCATTAATGCAGAAAAAATTACCGTTTCCGGCATTCCGATTGATCCGATTTTTGCCGAAACGAAAGATAAATCTGCAATGCGCGAAAAATACGGTTTGGCGAAAGATAAATTGACGATTATGGTTTCCGCCGGCGGTTTCGGCGTTGGAAATATCGAACATCTTTTGCAAGCCTTGAGCGATTTGCAAACGCCCGCGCAAATTCTCGCCATTTGTGGGCGCAACGAAGAGTTGAAAACCAAACTCGAAAAATTATCGAAAGAAAAACTTAACAACGAACGCGTAACTTTTACACCAATCGGCTTTACCAAAGAAATGGACGAATATATGTCCGCGTCAGATTTAATCGTCGGAAAACCCGGCGGATTAACGACTTCGGAAGCAATGGCAAAAGGTTTGATTTTCGTCGTCGTCAATCCGATTCCCGGACAAGAAGAACGAAATTCCGATCATCTTCTCGAAAAAGGTTGTGCGATAAAATGCAACAATTTGCCTGTTTTAGCCTACAAAATTGATGAACTCGTCAAAGATAAAGTGCGTTTTGAAACGATGAAAACAAACGTCTTAAAATTCGCACGCCCAAACGCTTCACGCGAGATTGTTGAAAAACTTTTGGAGATTTTTTAACCGCGAAATACGCGAAAAAGCGCGAAAGGAAGAATTTTCTATTTCTTCTTTTCGCGTATTTCGCGTATTTCGCGGTTAATTTAATTTTATTATTGCGCTTTCAAAAGCCAGCCGTTCGGGTCAATCTCGACGGCGACATCTTGCGGCAGAGGCAAAACGCCTTGTCCGTTTTTCATTTCTACTTTTTTCACTTCGCCACCGATTTTCACTTCGACCGGCATCGGAAACGGCAAATTATTCGGCGTTTCCCAACGCAAAACAAGTTGATTAGCTTTTGTTTCCGTCATCAATTTCGGCAGTTGCGGTTGACGCAAATAAAGTTCAAAAAACCATTTCAAATCTTTGCCCGATTCGCGTTCGGCAATCCGTAAAAAATCATCGGTCGTGCGGAAATTAACTTGTTTTCCGTTAGAAACTTTTTCGGCTTTCGCGTCTTTATAACACATTTTTCGCAAACTTCGGAAAAATGCTTCGTCGCCGATATAACCGCGTAAAGTGTTCAAAATCAACGCGCCTTTGCCGTAAATATCGCCGTCGCCGCGAAGATAATCGGGCGGAATCAGATACATTTCAGTCGTCATTTTGGCTTCACGCGGCGCAACGGCTTTTCGATTTTGTGTTCCTTTAATGCGATTCGGCAAACTCTTGATAAACTGCTCGCGTCCGACTAATTTTTCGGTGTAAAGCGCGTCCATAAACGATTGAAAACCTTCGTGAATCCAAAAATCGTTCCAATCCGGCGCGGTTACGAGATTTGCCCACCATTCGTGTCCGAGTTCGTGAAACATCAATCCGTCAACTCCGTTTTTGTCGTATTTAAACTCGTTTCCGTAAGCCGTAATTGATTGATGTTCCATTCCGAGATGCGGCGTTTCGGCAATGCCGAGTTTATCAGCGCGAAACGGATATGGTCCGAGATATTCTTCAAAAAACTTGACGTAATCTTTTGTTTTATTAACAAGTTCCTGACCTTTTTCAAAATGTTCGGGCAAAACATAGAAAAATATCGGAATAGTTTCGCCGGTAATTGATTGCATTTTGTCTTCAATCACTTTATACGGCGCAACATTGAGCGCAATATTGTAATTGCTAATTGGTTGCGAAATAAACCAGTTAAAAGTTTTCGTGCCATCTTTATTGTCCACCGTTGACATCAATTTCCCGTTTGAAGCGGCAATTAAATTATCGGGAACAGTAAAATGCAAAGATGTCGTTTCAGCCTTGTCGGACGGATGATCTTTGACCGGAAACCACAAATCCGCACCGTCCATCTGAACGGCAGTCGCAAACCAATGTTGCCCGTCCTTCGTTTTCGACCAAACAAAACCGCCAACCCACGGCGGAGTCGGCGCAACCAGCGGTTTTCCGCCATAAAAAACGCGCACTTCGACCATTTTCCCCGACTTTTGCATTTTACCGAAATCAATCCAAATCTTTTTATCCGTGCGCTCAAATTTCAAAGTTTCCGACTTTGCGCCATTAACCAACGCCACCGATTCAACCGTCAGACGCGAATCCAAATCAAGCACAAACTTTTCAATCGGCTTGACAATTTTCGCCTTCACCGTCAAAACGCCTTTAATTGACTGCTCATTCGGATTAACGCTCAACGCCAAATCATAATGCTGCACATCATACGCCGCCTGTTCCGCTAACAAAACGCCACCCGATTCCGTCGGACGCGCCGCCATTTGCCTCTGCGCGAAAGCAACAGAAGAAAGCAACAAAACAAAAATTAAAAGTTTCGGAAATAGATATTTTTTCATAGATTTTAAGACCGGAAATTGATTTGAATTTATTGTAGCAGAGAGATTTATTTAGCAAAAGTTTTTCGACTAAATTAGTATTAGTTTTCTTCAATTTTAGGCGGAAACCAACCAACGCTCACCCAAAGTTTTCGCATATTAACTGAACGAATGTTATTCAATTTGAGAGCAATTACAGTCGCTCGTCCGCAAGCAGTTTTGCCGTTGATTTCGGTCTTGTCTTCGCTAAATTCAAAATGTTCAATCCAAACTTGTTTTCGTGGATTGAAAAGACGAGTTTTGCGCTTTGTTTGTGGGTCAATCGCGTGAGTTTTAGCGTGTTTGAAACTGTTGCAAACGCGACACGCCAGCCACAAATTTTCCTCATCGTCTGTTCCACCTTCGGCAGTCGGCAAAATATGTTCCATTTCAAATGAAATCGGGATAAGATGTTGCGGAGATTGACAATAACCGCATCGGTCTTTTGCCACCAGACGAATTTTTTCACGGAGTTTTTCTGAGATTCGGCTCATTTTAAATCGTCAGGTGAAGTAATTAAACCACGTTTGACCGCTTCGGCAATTCCGTAGGCTTTGCGAAGTGTAGAAATTTGGCAAAGTTCGGTATAAACTTCGAGTTCTCTTTCTTCCGCATCCGTAATCTTGCCTTCATCCAAACGCGCCAGCAAAACACTCATTCCGTCGGCATATTCGGTTGGAATTTTCAACTTTGCCAATGCCAAAACCGCGTCATCAGTCCAACCCGCCACCGTTTCTTCATAATCAACCGTTTCCGCCGAAAAATCGTCTTGCAGTTTATCCGCAATGACTTCCTCAACTCGCCGATGCTTTTTCTCAGCCAACTTGCTGAAATTTCGGTAGATATTTTCGGGTAGGTTTAGCGTAACTTCCATAATTCAAGATTTTATCACAAACGAGTTTTGGCGTTTTAATTTTTCTAACTCTCGCCCAAAATTATCCGTTCAACTTCCGTCTTTGCCTGTTCGATTTCGGCTTTGGCTTGTGTTTCCAGACGCTTGGCTTTTTCTCTCACGTTTTGGATATGGGCGGCAATTTCGTTTTGTATCTCAAGCGGCGGCAGCGGAATCAATAAATTTTCAATGTCTTCGGTTTGTAATCTTGGCAAAGTGTTTCCTGACATTAAATGCTTTGTTTGTAAAACAATGATTTGACTTCGCAAGAAGTTTGCAAGAAATTCGTTGGTTAAATCTTCGTGTTGGCTGTCGAGTATGTGAAATTCGGTTGAGCAAACGCCGTCAAATTCAGCGAAATAGACTTTGTTTAAATATGGTCGGAGTTTCGGGAAAAGGATTTGATTTTTGCTGAAAACAACTGCTGAACTGAAAGATTGTTTCTCCGATGTTTCGATATAATTGCCCGTATTGCTTTCAATATTTTCTAGTCCGAGATACGGCAAATCATTAGCTTCTGAAACAATCGTTTTTGAAAAATCGGCAACAACTTTTAGTTTTTTGATTGGAAACTTACAACTTTTCACCGCTTCGATTGCCGAGATTCTTTCTGAATTGTAAGAATTTGCGTCAAACCGATTTCCGCTTATCTCGCTTAACTTCGCATAGAAAGTCTTTTTCGCGGCGGTTTTGGTTGGCGGTTTGATGCCGAGTTTGTCCAACAAATACGCATCTATTCCCGCTAACAACTCTTTTGCTTCGGCTTCTTTGGCACGTTTGGCGTTGTAAGCATTCTCAAACTTCTCAACGATTTGCGTTTGAATGGAAAGCGGCGGAACTGGGATTTTTAAGTTCGCAAAATCAAATAAATTAATTCTTTGTTGAACTCCGCCCTTTTTCAATGTTTGAATGAGCGTTTCACCAAACTTTGTATTAAATAATGTCTTGAAATAATGTGGCAATATCGAATTATTTGCCTTTGGCACAAGTATTCCAACAGCACGATTAGCTGTGCAATTTTCTCTGCCTTCGGGATAAACTACAACACCGCCAACGCTTGCCATTATCGAAAATAGAATATAACCACTTTTGATTTCTGACCTTTTAAGTTTGCTGAAATACTCTCTTGAAACGTAAATTGGGTTTTCATCAATTATCTTATCGTCTTTTATGTCTTGTGATCTTAAATATCGAACGCCGTTTATAGCATCCGAATTATGTTCAGGCGGAAATTTATTATGGTCGCCATCTCGAATGTGGAAATTTGAACCAATTGAATGACTTGGATAAATAGATTTAGACGTAAAAGCACTAATTAAACTGAAATATTCACAATCAAATCTATCTGTTACTTCGCCCTTTCGCACGATAAAAACTTTATCGGGATTTACGAAAGGGCTGAGACGAAAAAAGAGTCTTTACCTGCTTCGATGCTCAAGATAAAGCGGTGCAGTTCGCCGATGATTCCCGTGTCGGGCTGGATTTCTTCTTTGGCAAGTATTTCGGTTTCTTTACCGTTTTCGAGCCGAATTGTTCGGACAACCTTTGACGTAAATAAATCGTTTTCCTGAACTTCGGTGATAAGTTTGTCGCCGTTGTCAGCTTTGGTTTCATCTTTACTGAGAATTTTGTAACTGTTTTTCCCCGCCGCGTCATAGCCGATGTTTTCGGCAATCGCCATAAAAATCGGATAATCTAACAACTCTTTTTGTTTCGCCGTTTGATAGCGTTCTTCTAAATTCTCTTTGAAACTGCCGATTTTTTCGCCGTATTCTTCGCTGATTTCTTTACGTTTCGCTTCAGTTTCTGCGTCCTTACTTTTTAGCGGTTTGAGCTTTTCTCTTTTCTCACGTTCCCAAACCTCAAAACGTCCGATGAGATTCATCTCGTCGCTCAACATATCCTGCAACCCAAGTTTAGTATTACGAATAACTTCCGTCGTTTGATATTTATGCTTCTTCAAAAACATCACCGAACTTTTCACGCCCGCCCCCGTATTCGTGAACGCCGTTTGCGGCAAGGACACAACCGCGACAATGCGAAACTTTTCTTCAATTCCATCACGAACATATTGCGAACTGCTGTTCGTCAAAATCCCGTCAGGAACAACTACCGCCAAATAACCGCCTTCCTTGAGAAATTTATAACACTGCTCGATAAATAAAATCTCGGTGCTTTGATTTTCTCTGCCCGTCGCCGTGTGCTTGCCTTTCAACTTGGCATCAATCCAATTCATCTCTTTAGTCGCAAAGTTGTAATAAGGTGCGGTTGACCTATCAACCTGCATATAAGATTTTTCGGATTGTTTGACGATTGAACCAAACGGCGGATTTGTAACGATGTAATCAAAACTGTTTTCAGCAAAACCTTTGTTGTTTTTGACATCGGCAATATGGTCAATCTGAAATAAACCATCATAAGTTACGACGTTTGTATGTCCGTCGTCGTGAATAATCATATTCATTTTGGCAACGCGACTAATTTGATCGTTGATCTCGATGCCGAACAGATTTTTCTCGGCGAATGTGTGCCAATGATTATAATGTTCGACCGCTTCTTTCGGCTTTTCAACATCAAACTCCGCATCTGCCTGACGGCGAACTTTGTCCAACACATACAACAAAAAACCGCCCGAACCGCAAGAAGTATCAAGCACACGGCTTTCGTTGGTAATCGGCAAAACTTCAACCGCAAACTTAACGACATTACGCGGCGTAAAATATTGCCCGAATTCACCACGAAAATATGTGCCGAGAAAAGTTTCAAACGCTTTACCTTTGCTGTCTAAATCGGTATCGGTAAAGTTAATGCTTTGAAAATACTCGACAACGGTTTTAATCCGTTCATTCGATAAATCAATCGGCTTATTAAAAATTTCGGGGTCTTGCAATTTCCCTTTGTCGTAAAGTGCATCAATGCGTTGCTTGAGCGATGCCAAATTTTTATCATTGTCATCAAAATCGCTGTAAATTTGAAACTTATACGGCTCGCCTTTCTTCGTGTTGCGTTCGTCCCAAACCTTGCAAAAGATGAGTTTATCGAGTTCATCAAAAGCCTGTGAAGGATTGAGTTCACCGCCAGCCCAAAGTGCATCGTGAGCTTGCTTAAAAATCCGCGTCAATTCACTTTCACCGACTTTGTTAATATCGCCCGTTTTAATTTGCTCGTCTTTCCCTTTTACTTTGTCGGTGTAATAGCTGTTTTTCGCATACTTATATTTTTTCGCGGAAGTTTCGCCGAAATATGGAATATCAGCCTCGATTGAAAGTTTATTTTTCTCTTTGTCAAAACGATAAAATTCCTGTTTATTGCCTTTCGTTACCCAAATAAACTTGGTCGTTCCGGCAAGTGCGTGAGCATAACTATTGGCTTGCTTCACTGCTTCTTTAAATTCCATTTCCGAAACTTCGGGGCTTTTGCATTCGACAACGATATAAGGCTTTTCGCATTCGTCATCGTGATAAATAATGATGTCCGCTTCTTTGGTTTCAACGCCCATTTTGACGGAAACAAATTGCTCAATTCGTTTCTCTGAATAACCGTATTCAACAATCAAACGGCAAAATGTTTCAGCCTGAACTTTTTCTTCGGGATTATGAAAATTACGCTTTTTGCCTTGATGAACGTAAGTGATAAATTTGCGTTCATCATCAAACGAAATAAGGTTTTGCTCAACTGCTTTTTGTAAAATGTCCATATATTTTGAGTTAAAAATCTATTTTTATCTATTTTGGCGGTTTGTTTCCAATTATCCATTAACTATATTGCGAAAAGCGGAAATTATCCGAATTAGGTGTTTTTTTCGAGTAGTTGTTGTTTGAGTTTTGGGGAAAGCCGGAAATCGGTTTGTTCCAACTGTTCAATTATTTCCGAAAGATTTGGAATTATTCCCGTTTCTTTTGCTTTGAGAATAATTCCGATTGTGCCGATTATTTTTATTCCCAAATCTTTGGCGACGAGTCTGCCTTTGCGCTCATCTATCACCAATAAAGCTGCTTCGGTTTGCTCCAAATATAGAGCCATTGCACTCGCTTCGCCTTCGTCAACATTTAGCAAAAGAATTTTCTCGATTTGTCGGGATTCGACTTTTTTGACAACAATCCAATCGGGTAAAGTTTCGCCAAATTCGTTTCTCACCGCCTCGTTTATCAAAACTTCGCCAAAAAGATTTTGCAAAATGTCCAGAAATCCGATTTTGCTCAAAATAATCAAACAACTCGTATCAGAAATAACGATTTTTCTTATAAAACAGATAAATCCTCATCTTCGAGCGTGTAACCGAAAACGGAAACATTATATTTACCGAGAAGTTCGATAAAAGCCCGTTTTGACAAACCGACCATTTCGGCAGCTTGCCCCGAAGTTATTTTGCCCGTTTCATAAAGCCTTGAAGCCAAAATCATACTGATTTCAAATTCGCTTAAACTAAGTCTTTTAGGTATCTTGACGGTTACGGTTGTTTGTTCCATTCGTTTATTTTAAGCCGATACTATTTTTAATTCAATAACGCGAATTTTATCATAAATGAACAAATTATCTGCTAACATCAAGCGATTTACCGCTATGAATTTCCTGCAAACTTCTGACGATTACTTTTTCTTGATTTTTCTTTGTGGCAATCGCTTCGATTAAGGCTTCTGCGCCGGTGATTGTGGTAACTGTCGGGACGTTGAATTGGAGCGCGGATTTGCGGATTGATTGTTCGTCGTAGTGCGAAGTTTTTCCCAAAGGCGTGTTGATGATGAGCGAAATTTCGTTTTGTTTGATTAAATCGGCGATGTTTGGGCGACCTTCGTTGACTTTGAAAACGGTTTCGCAGGTTAAGCCGACTTCTTGTAAACGCTTGGTTGTGCCGTAGGTTGCGACTAAATCGAAGCCGAGTTTTTCTAGTCTGCGGGCGAGAATTACGGCTTGACCTTTATCGGAATCGTTGACGGAAATAAAGGCTTTGCCGGACATTGGCAAAACTAAACTTGCGCCTTCCATCGCTTTGCCGTAGGCTTCGCCGAATGTGTCGCCAACGCCCATAACTTCGCCCGTCGAGTGCATTTCCGGTCCGAGAATCGGGTCAACTCCGGCGAATTTTTTGAACGGAAAAACGGGCGATTTGACAAAGATTTTTGGAACGGTTAAAAGTTCCGGCAAGTTAAAATCAGCTAATTTTTTATCGCCGGACATTATCAACGAAGCGATTTTTGCAAGCGGAATTCCTGTCGCTTTCGCAACAAACGGAACTGTTCTTGAAGCTCGCGGATTTACTTCGATAACATAAACGCGGTCGTCTTTGATGGCTAATTGCAGATTCATCAAACCGACTACTTTTAAGGCTTTTGCTAAGTTTATCGTGTAATGTTTGATGGTTTCGAGATGCTCGACAGCGATTCTTTGCGCGGGCAAAACACTGCTCGAATCGCCCGAATGAATTCCGGCTTCTTCGATGTGTTCCTGAATTCCGCAGATAACGACGGCAGTTTCATCAGCCAGCGCGTCAACGTCAATTTCGACGGCGCGTTCGAGGAACTTGTCAATCAAAATCGGCTTTTCGGGCGAAGCATCAACCGCCGAACGCATATATTCCGCCAAAGTTTCCTCGTCATAAACAATCGCCATTGCGCGTCCGCCTAAAACAAAACTTGGGCGCACGACAACCGGATAACCTAATTTATTGGCGATAATTTTCGCTTCTTCGCCGGAAATCGCCGTGCCGTTTTCGGGTTGCGGAATTTTCAAATCTTGAAGCAATGCGCTAAACCTTTTTCGATCTTCCGCCAAACCGATTGAATCGCTCGAAGTGCCGATAATCGGAACGCCCGCGTTGTGCAATCTGTCCGCTAAATTCAAAGGAGTTTGTCCGCCGAATTGGACGATTACGCCTTCCGGTTTTTCGACTTCGACGATGTTCATCACGTCTTCAAACGTCAGCGGCTCAAAATATAATCTGTCCGAAGTGTCGTAATCGGTCGAAACGGTTTCGGGATTGCAGTTGACCATAATCGTTTCAAAATCCGCCTCGCGCAAGGCAAATGAAGCGTGGCAACAGCAATAATCAAACTCGATTCCCTGCCCGATTCGGTTTGGTCCCGAACCTAAAATCATAATCTTGCGCCGCGTCGTCGGTTCGGCTTCGCATTCTTCTTCGTAGGTTGAATATAAATAAGGCGTGTGCGATTCAAACTCTGCGCCACAAGTATCAACTCGTTTATAAACCGGCGTAATATTCAAATCTTTGCGGCGTTTGCGAACTTCTGTTTCGGTCGAATTCGTCAAATACGCAATGCGTCTGTCCGACAAAGCAAATTCTTTTGCTGTTCGCAAAACCTCGCTCGGAACGTCGTTCAAATTGCGTGTTTCAATCTCTTTTTGCAAAACCATTACTTCCTGCAACTGCTCTAAAAACCACGGATCAATTTTGGTCAAACGATGAATTTCCGCAATCGAATAACCGTTTTGTAGCGCGTAAGTTAAGTATTGAAAACGGTTAGAATTCGGACGCGCAAGTTTTCTCTGCAAAACGTGGTCTGGAATTCCTTCGAGTCGAAGCGGTTTGACGGCTTCGAGCGAGCGCAAACCTTTAAATAAACTCTCTTTAAAAGTTCGCCCAATCGCCATTACTTCGCCGACTGATTTCATTTGCGTTCCTAATACATCTTCTGCACCCGGAAATTTCTCGAACGCCCATTTCGGGATTTTTGTTACGACATAATCAATCGTCGGCTCAAAACTCGCGGGCGTTTTTTTCGTGATGTCGTTCGGAATTTCGTCCAAAGTGTAACCGACGGCAAGTTTTGCCGCGATTTTCGCAATCGGAAATCCGGTCGCTTTACTCGCAAGCGCACTTGAGCGCGACACACGCGGATTCATTTCGATAATGCGAACATCGCCGTTTTCGGGGTTGACCGCAAACTGAATATTCGAGCCGCCGGTTTCAACGCCGACCTTGCGAATACAGGCGATTGACATATCCCGAAGCCGTTGATATTCAACATCCGTTAAGGTTTGAGCAGGCGCAACCGTAATCGAATCGCCGGTGTGAACGCCCATCGGATCGAAGTTTTCGATTGAACAAATAATCACGACATTATCGTGAACATCGCGCATCACTTCGAGTTCGTATTCTTTCCAGCCCAAAATTGATTCTTCGATTAAAACCTGCGAAATCGGCGACGCGGCAATTCCGCCTTTCGCAATATCTTCAAATTCTTCGGGATTAAAAGCCACGCCGCCGCCAGTTCCGCCAAGTGTAAAACTCGGACGAATAATTGCCGGATAACCTGTTTCTTCGACGATTTTCTGCGCTTCTTCCCAATTATGCGCGAAGCCGCCTTTTGCCGATTCAATCCCGATTTCGTCCATCGCCGCTTTAAAAAGTTCGCGGTCTTCGCCGACTTTGATTGAATTAATATTCGCGCCAATCAGTTTCACATCGAATTTATCGAGAATTCCCGCTTCAAAAAGTTCGACCGAAAGATTCAGCGCAGTTTGTCCGCCAACCGTCGGAAGCAGCGCGTCCGGGCGTTCTTTTTCGATAATTGCGGTAACGGTTTCAATCGTCAACGGTTCGATATAAGTCTTATCGGCAATTTCAGGATCGGTCATAATTGTTGCAGGATTTGAGTTTACGAGAATTACTTCAAAACCTTCGTCCTTCAAAGCGCGGCAAGCCTGCGTTCCCGAATAATCAAACTCACACGCTTGACCGATAACAATTGGACCTGAGCCGATGATTAAAATTTTTTCGATGTCTGTTCGTTTTGGCATTTTACAACTTTGGTAATATAAATTTTATAGTAAAATAGTAAGAGTTTATATTCAATTAGTTTTGTAAGTAATTAAACAAGCAGTGTTACTTAAATAAAAATGAATTTTTTAGTTTATCAGTTTGATAATTATATCCTTGATACAGGCAAAAGGAAATTATTTTATGGCGGTGAGATTGTTGATTTAAGCACACGAGCCTATCAGATTTTATTGTATTTAATAAAAAATAAGGGGAAAATAGTAGAAAAAGATAAATTAATAAACAATGTCTGGAATGACAGTTTTGTGGAAGAAAATAACCTTGCCGTGCATATTTCTGCTTTACGAAGAGTTTTTGGAGAAAAAAGAAATAAAAATAAATACATCGAAACAATTTCTGGCAAAGGCTATTGTTTTATTTATCCGACGAAATTAATAGACTCATACAAAGTTAATGAAAATCACAAAAATTCATTAACCGAGGTTGAAAATCTCGAAGGCAAGAAATCCGAATTAATTGCGGTATTACCATTTGTCTATAAAAGCTCTCAAACAGGATTGAACAAAGAAAATACGGCAGATGAATTAACTGAAACTTACATCATAAATCTTTCGCAGGTTACTAATTTAAGAGTAATTTCAAGTAGTGCTTCCCTACAATATAAAAATACGAATCTTGATATTCAAGAAATTTGTTTTCAGCTTGGAGTCAAAAGATGTTTGATTGGAAACATTTACAAACGTGATAATGAGTTTTTAGTGAGCCTCGAATTAATAAATGCTGAAGGTAATGAAGTTATTTTCGGCAAAACCTATACGGTTGAATTTGACAAGGTTTTTCAAATCAATCGTAATACTATCGCGGAAATCGTTAAACATCTAAAAATACTGCCCAGCCCGAACATATCGGCTATTTCATTGTCAATAAACCGGCTGGATATAGATACCTATCGTCTTTTTTTAAAAGCCAGATTTTTAGTTGATAATAAATTTATCAGAGTAAAAAACAAAGAAGTGTTGGATGAAGCTGTCAGTCTTTACCAACAAATTATCAATAAATATCCCGATTTCTCTCAGGCATATTCGGGATTAGCATATATTTATCATTTGATGGCTTCTTTTTACTACATTTCGGGAGATGAAGCTAAAGAGAAATCAAAAATATATATCAAACTTGCTTTGACATTTGATAAAGATAATTCTGAAGCATATTTGACTAAAGGCATCGTTGAATCGGTTTTTGAATGGAATAATTCAGGTGCTAAAACTTCGTTTAATAAAGCCTTGTCGTTAAATCCGAACAATTCTTTAATATATTTGAATTTAAGTATGACAAATATAATTTGCGGAGAATTTGAGGATGCAGAACTCAATCAAAGCAAAGGTTTAGCATTAAATCCGCTCGATATAAAAAATCATCTGATGAGATGCCGTATTCTGTATTTATCCGGACAATACGAGAAAGCCATAGCGCAAGGAAAAGATATTTTGGATATAGATTCGAGACTTCTTGCGCCTCTCGGTATCATTTCAATTTGTTACGCTTTACTCGGAAATTATGATGAAGCTCTATTTTACCTTAAAGAACTTCAAAAACTTCACGATACAACAGACACTGCAATTAGCTATGCCTATTTATATGCAACTTTTAATAAGCCGAATGAAGCGTTATCAATTTTAGCAGAGGTAATAAAAAATGCTGATAACGAGATAATTGATTACTATGAAATTGCGCTTGTTTATTGTGCTTTGGGTAAGGCAGATTTAGCTTTTGAGTTTTTTGAAAAGGCAATTTCAGCTAAAAGCTATCATATCAATTTAATTAAGATTGATCCGAGATTAGGCAATATCAGAAGCAATGAAAGATTTAAGTCAATATTAAAGAAAATAAACTTGGCGTAAAATATTTAATTAACTCTCACACTTTTACCGAAAATATCAATATATTCAACATAAATCCTATAAACGTAGAAATTCAAATTCATAATAATTCAGAACTTTTTATTTATTTTCAAGACATTAATAAAATTATTTTGTAAATTTACTGTGGAAATGTTTCATTTGATAAAAAATAAAGTTACCAAGAAAACTTTCTGAAACTGTTTCTCTAAAAACAATAATTTTTATTGACGTATTGTTTTTTTTGAGTTTCTTGTAATTTATTTTTGTAAAAAGTATCAACTGAAAAGTTTCAGATTGAATTAAGAGACAAAATGATTGAGTTTCAAGATTTTGAAAATAAAGTCCATTTTGTTTTTTATATTCTGCGAAAACAGTAAAAGTTCAAATAATATTATGGAGAAAGAAATGAAAAAAACTGCAAATTTGTTAATGGTTTCGGTGTTAATGGTTTTATTCGGTCTGATAAATGTTTATGCACAAACCACAAATTCCGACAATTCTTCTGTAACTAATCAATGTAACCAGGATGAAAGTAGTATTTTACAAGATATTTTGAATTTGATTAGTGTAAATTCAAATGGTGAACAATGCCCGGAAAATAATGCGTTATCACCCGGAATTACAATGGGAGATTAGTCCCTTTAAGATTGCAAAATTCCTAACCTTCTATTGGGTAAACATTAAGACTTTAAATTACTTACGATAATTTAAAGTCTTAATGTTTAATATTGTTTCTGCCGTGTATTGAACAACAGAATTTTTACTAAAGCTAAAGCATTCTAACGTGGTATGCCGCAGAAACTCAACTTTGTTCACGAAGAAAATAGGGCTATTGCAAAGTCAGACAACAATTGGCTGAGTTATTAAATTTAGTCCCTTGGCGGTAAAAACCTCATAAAATCTCCGTGCTTTGGCAATATTTTCCCAGCCTGTTTTTCGTAATATTCCGATTGCCAAATTGT
>JANNYB010000175.1:0-10756 GCA_031409875.1 Acidobacteriota bacterium
CGTTCAAAAACGCTCGGAAATTCGGCTCTCGGCAAATTATCGGGCGATAATCGCAATAATACTCACATATTTTTTGATACGAAAAAATTAAAAACGCGCCCCGAAAATTTCTGCAATGTCCGAAGCACGGGCAACGAACAGACTTCGATGCCGGCGTTTCAGGAAGAATCTGCCGACGCAGTTGCCGTGAGATCTGTCCGCATTTATGTCGAGGCAAATTTTGACCTTTTCCAAAATAAAGGCTCGGTTGCCGCGACTATCGCTTACGTTGCCGGATTTTTCAATCAATCGGCAACGCTTTATGCCAACGACGGAATATTCGTTTCGCTGTCGGAAACCTTTGTCTGGAACTCCGCAAGTCCTTACGGTGCAACAAACGATGCGGAGGTTCATTTAAATGCGTTTGCGATGAATCGCCCGACTTACAACGGAAATATAGCACATCTGATTACTTTAAGAAGTTACGGCGGAATCGCCAATTTGAATTCCATTTGTCCGAACGGCTATGCCGTGAGCGGTATCGAACCTGATTTTCAAACCGTGCCGACGTTTTCTTGGACGGTTGAAGTCTTTACGCACGAAGCCGGACATAATCTCGGCTCAGACCACACGCAGGCTTGCGTCTGGAACGGCAATAATACGGCGATTGACGGTTGTGTGGCGATTGAACCGGGACCGAACGGACTTTGCCCCGCGCCTCCGGCTCCGGCTGGTGGCGGAACGATTATGAGTTATTGCCATCTGAACGCTGTCGGCATTAATTTCTTGCTCGGTTTCGGAACTCAGCCGAAAGCCTTGATTTTGAACAAAATCGCCACGGCAACTTGTTTAACCGATACCGGACGCGCACCATTTGATTTTGACGGCGATGCCAAAACCGACATCGGAATTTTCCGTCCAAACGGCGCAAACGGCGCAGAATGGTGGATAAATCGAAGCGGAAACAACACGACTTTTGCCGCAACATTTGGCAATGGCACGGACAAAATCGTTCCGGCAGATTACACCGGCGACGGCAAAACGGACATCGCAGTTTTCCGTCCTTCAAACGGCAATTGGTTCGTTTTGCGCTCGGAAGATTTTTCGTTCTACGCATTTCCGTTCGGCACAGGCACGGACGTTCCAATTCCGGCTGACTACGACGGCGACAACAAAGCAGACGCGGCAGTTTATCGTCCGACAGGAAATGTTTGGTTTATTTCAAAATCTTCGGGCGGCACGGACATCCGCACATTCGGCGCGGCGGGCGATATTCCGGCAATCGGAAATTACGATGCCGATAATAAAGCCGACATCGCAATCTTCCGTCCGAATGGCGCAAACGGTGCGGAATGGTGGATTCAGCGCAGTTTGGATAATTCGGTTTTTGCGACGACTTTCGGAATCGCCACCGATAAAATCGTGCAAGGCGATTACACGGGCGACGGCAGAACCGACATTGCGATTTTCCGTCCGTCAAACGGTAATTGGTTTGTGCTGAGAAGCAACGATTTTTCGTTCTACTCGTTCCCGTTCGGCATAGGCACAGACGTTCCCGCGCCGGGCGATTATGACGGCGACGGCAGATTCGATGCCGGAGTTTTCCGTCCTTCAAGCACAACTTGGTTCGTCAATCGCTCAACGGCTGGAACGCTGATTCAACAATTCGGCGCGGCTGGCGACAGTCCGATTCCCAATGCGTTTATTCCCTAAAACGCAACTCCTGAACTGGTTCACGGAAAATTTATTTTCTAACGAACATTGCAAGGGCGAGATTTTTCTCGTCCTTTTTTTATATTTTGAATTAGTTTTGAAGATGTCGCTGAAAGCGACCAACATTATAGCGTAGGGAGAAATGAGCGGAGCGAATGAATCCCTACGTTATATTCGTAATTCAAATGCTCGCTGAAAGTGAGCAACAATTTTGTTCGACACTTTCAGCGTCGGACTTTTCTTTTCAACTAACGTAGGGACGCGCTCGTTTCACTCGCTTTCCCTACGCTATAATGTTTGTCGCTTTCAGCGACTTTTCACAAATAATTTATGGCGATAATACAACTAATTTGCAATCTCGCCGCATCTTTCCGTTCAGACATTGCAACGATTAAATGGAGAAACTATGAAAAAAATTTGGCTTCTTTCGGCGGTTTTCTGTCTTTTTATCAATTCCGTTTTCGCGCAAAATGCTTTTACGCCGACGGTTAAGCGTGTGGCGGTTTTCAAAAACGGTTATGCTTTTACATACCGCGAAGGCATCGCGCAGACGTTGAACGGTTGGGCTTATACGACGAATGCGCCGATTGGTGTTCTCGGCACAGTTTGGGGTTATTCGACTTCGCCGAATGTTAAAATAATGCAAATGCTCGCTTCGCAGACGGACAAACGCGACATCGAGCGCGTCAACACAATCGCGGAAATTCTTCTGGCAAACGAAGGTGCGCGGATTCGGTTTGTTGATACTTACGACAACAATAAGTTTTTTGAAGGAACTTACGAAATCGTCAGCCGCAACCGAAATTTCGCGGTTTTGCCAAACGAAACTTACAATAATGACGAAATAATCATCGCTTTGAAAACCGAAACGGGCGTGATGTTTTTTCCGGTAAATTCCATCAGAAAAATCGAAATCATCGGTCAACCGAAAATGGAACGCCCGAAAATTTCAAAGGAAAATCGTCTGATGATGAAAGTCGAAGGCGCAAACGACGGGCAAAACGTCAATCTCGGCATTGCCGCGCTCGAACGCGGAATTCGTTGGATTCCGGCATATCGCGTCGAAGTCAAGGGAACGCCCGTGAAAGAAGCCAAGCTCGAACTCGAAGCAATGTTGATCAACGAATTAACCGATTTGCAAAATACGGAAGTTAATTTTGTCGTCGGCGTGCCGCATTTTCTTTTTCAAGATCAGATGTCGCCGCTTTCGATGAACACGGCTTTTGCGGGCGTTTCGAGTTATTTTCAAACCGGCGCGGGAAATAATCGGCGCGACAGTTATTCAAACGCGATTATGTCGCAAACGGCAGATTTAGGTGATACAAAATTTGAAGAAGACGGTGCTTCGCCAACTGTGTCCGGCGAAGAAAAAACCAACACATTTTCCGCCGAACAACTTTTTCTTTATCAGGCAAACAACATCAATTTGAAGAAAAACGAACGCGCAAGTTTGCGGCTTTTTTCGTTGACAGTTCCGGCAACCGAAGTTTTTGAATGGACTTTGAACGATGCGGCGGACACGCAGAGAAAATATTTGGAATATTCGGGAAGTTCGACAACTACGCCGCTCCTTCAAGACCTTTCGAGCAAGGTTTGGTATGCGCTTCGGCTGAAAAATCAAACCGGAATGCCTTGGACGACTGCGCCCGCAATCACCTTCCGCGAATGGAAACCGATTGGGCAAGATATGCTTTCGTTCACGCCAATCGGCGGCGAAAATATTTTGCGCGTAACGCCCGCAACCGAAGTTATCGGCACGCACAAATTAGAAGAAAAATCGCGCACACAAACCGAATTGCGCTACGGCGGAAGTAATTACACTTTCGATTTGGTAACGATTGAAGGCACGATAAAACTCCGCAACATCAAAAAAGAATCTGTCGAATTAGTCTTAACGCGCAATATGGTCGGCGAAACTTTGACGGCAACCGACGACGGAAAAATCTCGCGTGAAGGTTTGAATTTGCAGTCCGTAAATCCGAATTCGGTCGTGAGATGGAATCTGACAATTCCGAGCGGCGAGAAGGAAATCAAATATACTTACAAAGTTTATGTCAGACGGTAAAGTTTTGAGTCCCGCCTTCAGGCGGCTAAACGCGAGCGAAGCGTTGCGTTTTCTTCGATTAACTTGAATTATAAGCGAAGCAGAAAACCGCTTCGCTTCGCTGGCGGTTTTGCACGCTAAAGTGTGGACTCTAAACGGTTTGACGAAACAATCCGCCGAATATGGTCGCCGACTTTTGTTAATCCGTCAAAGCCCGGAAGTTTTTGAACTCTGTCCGAAACCATTCGTTCGATGCCGTCCAAACCTTCTTGGTCATTGAAAAGCGTTCTGATTAAATAATCCGTTTTCGATTTCGGCAGAGAACCTTGTCCGACGGGTGTGTAAAAATTACCGATAACCGAACGCGCTATTTTTCGCGCAAATTTGCTTTGCTGCAATTCGATTTTCGCCATACTCCAATAAAATTTCGTGTGCGCCGATTCTTCGCGCATAATCGCGGTTAAGATTTCAGTCAAAACCGGATGATTCGCCATATTCATCAAACGACGATAGCCTTGTCCGGTCGTCATTTCGTGAATTGCGCCGAACGCCATATGTGTCGCGGTGAATTTTTTCCCGACGAGATTTGTTAAAACTCCGATCAGATAATTGTTGACTGTGTAGCTCATCGAAACTGATTTTCGCACTTGGTCTTTCCATTTTTTGTCCGTTTCGATTCCGGCTTCGTTCAAAAAACGATTGAGAACTTCGCCGTGTGCAACTTCTTCGATGCCCCAACGCTCCATAAATTTCGAGATTATCGGGTCTTTTCCTGTCGGCGTGCGGCGCAATTCTTCGTAATACATATCGGTCAAAACCTCGACATCGCGCATATACAAAAGCACAGGAACGAAACGCTCGTCGAGTTCATATTTTTTCACGTCTTGCCAACGAATATTGGAAATAAATTCATCGGTCAATGTGCGCGGCTGTTTTTCATACCAATCTAAAACGTCTTTGCTTGTTTCAAAACTCATAACTAACTCCACAGGAAACTTTTTACGACTAAAAAACATCAGTTTCTCTCTAAAGCATAATTCGTTATACTTATTTATTTAGATTCAAACACTTGGGAGCGACAATGCTATGATTCAAAATATGAAATTTTTATCTTTACTTTTTATTCTAGTTCTGTGTGTCAGCACCTTCGGGCAGAAAAATCTGCAAGTTGCGGGCGAAAAACATCTGACGAACATCAAACAATTGACCAACGGCGGCGAAAATGCCGAAGCGTATTTTTCGTCTGACGGCAAGCGTTTGATTTTTCAATCCAAGCGCGACGAACTCAAATGCGACCAGATTTTTTCGATGAAAACTGACGGCTCGGACGTGAAAAAAATCTCGAACGGCGAAGGGCGCACGACTTGCTCGTATTATTTCAAAGACGGCAAAAAAGTTCTCTATGCTTCGACGTTTTTGGGCGGCAAAGAATGTCCGCCGAATCCTGATTATTCAAAAGGTTACGTCTGGGCGATTTATCCGAATTTCGATATTTTCACGGCTGATTCCGACGGCAAAAACATCAAACAATTAACCAAAACCAACGGCTACGACGCAGAAGCGACAATTTCGCCCGACGGCAAAAAAATCATCTTTACGTCAACACGCGACGGCGATTTGGACTTGTATTCGATGGACACGAACGGCAAAAACGTCAAACGCTTAACAAATGAAGTCGGCTACGACGGCGGCGCGTTTTTCTCGCCCGACGGCAAACAAATCGTCTATCGCGCTTATCATCCGATTGAAGAGCAGGACATTTTGCGATACAGACAAAAATTGGGCGAAAATTTAATCGAACCGACAATTTTTGAAGTTTGGGTAATGAATGCAGATGGAAGCAACAAACGTCAAGTAACAAAACTCGGCGCGGCTTCGTTCGCACCGTTTTTCACGCCCGACGGCAAACGAATTATCTTTTGCACAAACCATTTTGCCGCCGATAAAACAAAACGAAATTTCGATTTAGCCTTAATAAATGTTGACGGCACAGGCATCGAAAGAGTAACTTTCAACGAATCTTTCGACGGTTTCCCGATGTTCTCGCCCGACGGCAAAAAACTCGTTTTCGCATCAAACCGAAACGCCGCCAAACAAGGCGACACAAATGTTTTCATCGCCGATTGGGTTGAATAATTATGACACCCGAAGAAAGATATGGATTGCTCGTTGTATTTGCTATTATCATCGCCGTCTATATCTTTGCGCTCGGTGGTTTGGTTAGAATTTTATTGGAAAAATTCGGTTTTGTAGAGCGGAAACCGAAACCTTTGCAAATATGGTTCAGGCGAATCGTTTTCAGCCTTGCGCTGTTCGGCTTCGGATGCTTCGGATATGCTTATTTTATCGAACCTTATTGGTTGAAAGTCAGAAATATCGAAATAAAAAGCGCGAAATTACTGAAAGGCAGCAAACCGATTCGCATTGTTCATATTTCCGATATTCACAGCGACCCGAAACCGCGTCTCGAAGAAAAATTGCCTGCGGCAATCGCCGAACAAAAGCCTGATTTGATAGTTTTTTCCGGCGATTCGCTTAATTCGCCGGAAGGTTTGCCGGTTTTTCGGAAATGTTTAACGGAAATTGCTAAAATTGCACCGACTTTTGTGGTTCGCGGAAATTGGGATGTTTGGTATTGGAATAATCAGAACTTATTTGATGAAACAGGCGCAAAACAACTTAACGGAACTGTCGAAAAATTAGAAATTAACGGCAATCCTATTTGGCTTGCAGGTGTTTTCGTCGAATCGGAAACTAAAACAGCCGATTTGCTTCGGCAAATTCCAAAAAATGAATTTTCGCTCCTTTTATACCATTATCCTGACTTGATTGAAGAAGTCAGCCGCGAAGAAATTGATTTGTATTGCGCCGGACACACGCACGGCGGACAAGTGGCGATGCCTTTTTACGGTGCGTTGGTAACATTTTCAAAATTTGGAAAAAAATATGAGGGTGGAACATATCAAGTCAATAAAACTTGGTTAAATGTAAATCGCGGAATCGGAATGGAAGGCGGAAATGTGCCGCGTGTGCGTTTTTGGGCAAGTCCCGAAATAACCGTAATTGATATAGTTCCCGAATAATTTATGAAAAAGCAATTTTTAAGTTTTCTTCTTTTAATTTCTCTCGCGTTTAGCATTGCGGCGCAGAAGGCGCAGAAGCAAACCGAAACGGAGAAAAATCTTCGTAAATCGGTGGCGTATCTCGCTTCGGACGCGCTCGAAGGACGTAGAACAGGCGAAACAGGCGCGACGGTTTCTGCCGGTTTTGTGGCGAATATGTTTGCGAAATATAAGCTCAAAGGCGGAATTGTGAAAAATAATAAACGCAATTTTCTGCAACCGTTTGAATACAAACCGCGCAACGAAAAAGGCGAAGTTTTGCAAGATGCGAAGGCTTTGGAAGCGTATAATGTCGTCGGAATTTTGGAAGGAACTGATGCTACATTGAAAAATGAAGCCATCGTCATCGGCGCACATTACGACCATCTCGGCAAAGGCGGAATGGGAAGTTTGGCTGCAAATTCCACCGAAATTCATCACGGCGCAGACGATAACGCTTCGGGCGTAGCGGCAATGATTGAACTCGCCCGCCAATTTGCCAAATCGAAAAACAACAAACGCACGCTAATTTTTATCGCGTTCGGCGGCGAAGAAGAAGGTTTGCTAGGCTCGAAGTTTTACGTCAACAATCCGATTTTCCCGATTGAAAAAACCGTCGCAATGATAAATATGGATATGGTCGGACGGCTCAACGAAAACAAATTAACCGTCGGCGGAATCGGCACGGCAAGCGAATGGAAAAATTTGATTGAGGAAATAAACAAACCAACAAATTTAAAGGTTGTGTCAAATAAAGATTCTAAACCTTTTGACAAAGCAGACGACGAAATAAACAAAGATATAATAAAAAATATACCTGCAACATTTACCTTACAATTAAACGAAGACGGCTTCGGTCCGAGCGATCATTCATCGTTTTACGGCAAGCAAATTCCCGTGCTGTTTTTCTTCACGGGAACGCATCTCGATTATCACAAACCTTCGGACACGGCGGACAAAATCAATTATGAAGGTTTGGAAAAAGTTTTGAATTTTGTCGGCGAAATCGTCCGAAGCGTTGACCAAAACCCGACACGCCCGACTTACAAAGTTGCGCCGCAATCATCAACCGGCGGCGGCAGAACGAGTTTTAATGTTACAATCGGCGTAATTCCGGGCTACGGTGATTCAAACGACGGAATGCCGCTCGACGGTGTGCGCGACGGTTCGCCAGCCGCAATCGCCGGACTTAAAGCAGGCGATAAAATCATAAAATTCGCCGGAAAAGAAGTCAAAAACGTCCAAGATTACACGAAAATCTTAGGCGAATTAAAAGCCGACACCGAATACGAAATCGAAATTATGCGCGGCAGCGAGAGATTGGTTTTCAAAATTAAACCGGCGGCGCGGAAATAAAAGTTTTGAGTCCCGCCTTCAGGCGGCAGAACGCCCGCGAAGCGTAGCGTTCTCTTCCTCGAAACAGAATTCAGTAAAAGTAACGTGAAAACCGTTTCGCTTCGCTAACGGTTTTGCCGCCTAAAGGCGGGACTCAAAACTTTTTTTGCAGGAGAAAAAACGATGAGAATATTTTTAATTATTGCATTTTTAGGTTTAATTTCGGCGTGTCAGCAAAACGCGGCGGAAACGAAACCGCAAAACGCGAAACCGACGCAGACGACAAATGCGAAACCGACGGCAGAAACAGAACCGAGCATAATGCGAACTCCGCCGCCGGACACATCGAAAATTAAAACTTATAAAAGCAAAGGCGTGGTTACGAAAATTAATCTCGAACTCGTTTCCGTCGAACTCAATCACGAAAAAATCGAAGACTTGATGCCCGCCATGACTATGGAATTTTACGTCAAAGAAAAATCGGAACTCGAAGTCTTGAAAGTCGGCGATAAGGTTTCATTCGTGTTGGAAGACAATCAAGGACAAGAACGAATTATCAGCATTAAGAAGATTTAAACTGGGAGCGCAGGCATCTTGCCTGCCCGTTCGAGCGAAGCAAGAACGGCAAACGCTACGGAGAAAATCAAGTTTTTTAATGTGCGGCGTTTCCGCGCCTGTTCTCGCAAAGCCTCGAACGCGCGGGCAGGCAAGATGCCTGCGCTCCCAGTAATTGCGCTCCGATTTTATGATAAATTTCTGCAAATTTCACGGCTTCGGCAACGATTACATTGTCATCGAACAGAGCGATCTCGCTGAGGTTGAAAACCTCAGCGAGTTTTCGCAAAAAATCTGTCATCGCAATACGGGCGTTGGTTCTGACGGCATTGCGGTTCTTGAAAAACTCGAAAATGAAACGGTAGATTACTCGTGCAGAATTATCAATCCAGACGGCAGCGAAGCCGGATTTTCGGGCAACGGAACTCGTTGCGCCGTCGCTTATCTCTACTACAAAAATCTTTGGTCAAACGAAAATCTCAAACTTCAAACCAAAAGCGGCATCAAAAATTATCAATTTCTCAGCCGCGAAGAAAATACGTTTTGGTTTTGCGCCGAATTAGGCGAACCAATCGGGATTGCGGATTGCGGATTGCGGATTGCGGATTTGGAATTATCAACAATTACGCTTGATGTCGGCAATCCGGTTTGTGCGATTTTTGTTGATGATTTTGATGCGCTTGGTTGGCGAAACATCGGTAAAGAAATCGAATCTCATACGCATTTTCCCGAACGGACAAATGTCGTTTTTGTAAAAATTATTGACCGCGAAAATATCGAAATTCGCATTTGGGAACGCGGCGCAGGCGAAACTTCTTCATCCGGCACTTGTTCGATTGCGGCGGCGGTTGCATCTGCGTTTGCCGAAAAAACTTTGCGCCAAGTTTCGGTTCACGCAGAAGGCGGCACAACCGAAACCGTCTGGCGCGAAGACGGCGAAATGCTAATCACGGGACGCGCCGATTTAGCTTTCTGCGGCGTTTGGTCGCAGTATTGAAATTCAAGAAATGTGAATCAAAAGTAAAAAATTTTGGTTAATCTAAATTGTTTTCTTCGCGTTCTTTGCGCCTTTGCGTGAAACCATTTTAAGTTTTAATCAAGTTTTTTTAGTTTTTAAGCAAGTTTTTTTCCACGCGAATGACGCAAAGAACACAAAGTTTTTACTCTTGATTCGCATAAAAACTAAAAAAAATACGGACGCGAGTTTTTCAACTGTGCGTCCGCAATTTTTTTGTATGTTTTCTTGACTATTTAACTTTCAAAAGAACGATAACCAAAGCAAACAAAACGAGCGATTCGATAAGCGCAAGTGCAATAATCATAATTGTTTGCACTGTTCCAGCCGCGCCCGGATTACGCGCCGCGCCTTCTGCACCTTTTGAACCGACAAGACCTTGACCGATAGCTGCCAAACCAGCCGCTACGCCAAAGCCGAGAATACCCAAACCTGTTCCAACGCTGCTGCCCGATTCGCCACTCGTCGTTGCCGTTTCAGCCGCGAAAGCCGAAACTGCCATCAAAGCCATTGTTAAAACTGCGAAAAATACATTTCTTAATTTATTCATTTTTTTATAGTCTCCTGTTATTTTATTTTGCAGACCGCACACACTTACTTCGTGCGTGTTTCTGCATTTTTTGAAACGGAATTTTCGTCTAACCTGCGGCTGGTATTATTTCGCCTCACTTCCGGTATGCCTCGATTTCTACTCTCGTTGGAGTCGAGGCTCCTGTCGCGTGCGGGCATATCTGCTATAAATTGCAGGTTTTCAAATTATTCTGTTTTCAAATCTTCTAAAAATCTGTGCGACTCTTAGAACAATCGCAAATCGCAAATTGCAAATCGCAAATCTCAAGCGTGTGCAACTGTCGCATCGCCGTGTTCTTCGTCCGCTAGGGCTATTGCAAAGTCAGACAACAATTGGCTGAGTTATTAAATTTAGTCCCTTGGCGGTAAAAACCTCATAAAATCTCCGTGCTTTGGCAATATTTTCCCAGCCTGTTTTTCGTAATATTCCGATTGCCAAATTGT
>JANNYB010000176.1:0-5859 GCA_031409875.1 Acidobacteriota bacterium
ACAATTTGGCAATCGGAATATTACGAAAAACAGGCTGGGAAAATATTGCCAAAGCACGGAGATTTTATGAGGTTTTTACCGCCAAGGGACTAAATTTAATAACTCAGCCAATTGTTGTCTGACTTTGCAATAGCCCTAAACATTTTGCAATCTGCCAAGCGAAACTGAAAAAAATACTTGATTTTGCTAGACTTTTCGTTTGGCATTGAGTTTGCAAACTGGGAGCGCAGGCATCTTGCCTGCCCGCGCGTTCGAGGCTTTGCGAGAACAGGCGCGAAACGCTTCGGATTGTGCGAAATATATTTGATGATAAGGCGTTTTCGTGCGTAAAGCCGAAAATTTTTTCAATGAACAGTTTCTGGACAAAATTAAAAACAACGCTCGAAATGATAAAGTTTGAGCATACTTTATTCGCGCTTCCGTTTGCGTTTCTCGGCGCAATTCTCGCGGCAGACGGCTTGCCGTCGGCGTGGCAAATTCTTTGGATAACGGTCGCAATGTTCGGCGCACGCTCGGCGGCGATGACGTTTAATCGAATCATTGACCGCAAATTCGACGCAGAAAATCCGCGCACCGCCAACCGCGAACTTCCGAGCGGAAAATTGAGCGTTTCATTTGCTTGGACGTTTTTTGTTGCTTCGGTTTTGCTGTTTGAAATCGCCGCTTACAGTTTAAATTGGCTGACGTTCGCGCTTTCGCCCGTCGCGCTTTTTTTCGTTCTCGGCTACTCTTACGCGAAAAGATTTACGAGTTTTGCACATTTAATTTTAGGTTTAAGTTTGGCAATTTCGCCGTCTGCTGCGTGGATTGCCGTGCGCGGAACGCTTGATTCGGAAATCCCGATCTTGCTGTCTTTGCTCGTGATGATGTGGACGGCAGGTTTTGATGTTCTCTACGCTTGCCAAGATTACGAATTCGACAAACGCGCCGGATTACGTTCGATTCCGGCGCGTTTCGGCATCAAAAATTCGCTCAGAATCGCACGGCTTTTTCACTTTCAAGCGTTTATCGTTTTAGTTTTACTATATTTCGTAACAGGTTTGGGCTGGCTCGCGCTCGTCGGCGTTTTCCTCGTCGGCACGTTGATGATTTATCAGCACACTTTGGTTAAACCAAACGATTTATCAAAAATGAACGCCGCATTTTTTACGACAAACGCTTTTGTCAGCGTGATTCTGTTCGTAACTTTTGGCGGCGCGGTTTTAGCGGCAAAATATTTATAATGCGAGATTGGGGCTTTGTTCTTTTGATTTGTTTCGTGTTATTTTGTGGTTAAAATAAAAATCTAAACCACGAATCAACACGAAAAGAAAACACGCCGAATCATATCAAAATTCCTTGCCGTGAATTTGCGTCTGCGTGAAATCAATGAGAAACGGAAACGCCTTCAAAAAATAAAAACTCAGATTATTTAAAAACGGCTTGCCGAAGGTTTTGTGAACCATTCGGGCATATCTGATCCGGGCTGAAAACGCTTTTTTGTATTCGTCTGTATAAGATTTTTCCATCGCGGCTCTCGACATTTTTCCGCTCAGAAAATCATTGATACACAAATGCGCGATTGCTGCCGAGCGAAACGCCATACTCATTCCGTTGCCGCTCAGAGGCGCGATATTTCCAGCCGCATCGCCGAGCATTAAAATATGCGAATTAACCGCCGTTTTCAATCCGAAATGCAGATGCGAAATAACCAAAGGCTTTTCGAGTTCAAATTTTGCTTCGGCGATAATTTTTCCGAGAAACGGATTTTCCGACAAAATTCGTCTTTCGAGTTCCGAAATTTTGTTGCCACATTTTCGTAAATTTTCCGCTTTGGTGATGTAGCTCAGATTCACTTTGTCGTCTTCGATTGCCGACAAACCGCAATAACCGCCGTTAAAATTATGAAGCTCAACGCAAGCGCGATTGTATGAAGAAAGTTTGATGTGATGTTTGACGGCGACAAATAAATTTCGTTCGTCAGCGCGAATCGTCCGGTTTAAATGAGCGTCAATGTTTGAATTTTTCCCGAACGCGCCGCCGACGGTTTTGGCATTTATCGTTTCGTTGCCAAACGAGATTTGCAAAAAATCTTTTTCAAATCCGACGTGCTGAACCTTTGTTTGCGTTTTTACTTGAACGCCGCAAGCAATCGACGTTTGATACAAAAGCCGGTCGAGTTCGTAGCGCGAAAATCCGATGCCGCCGACGCTCAAATTTCGTTTGACGGCAATTCCCGAAACTGAACTCATAAAAAGCGAATCAATGTTTGGCAAATCGTAATTCGATATTTTTGCGCCCAATTTGTTGATAAATTTCACGCTTTCATTCGAGATATATTCGCCGCAAACTTTGTGAAACGGATACTCTTGCTTTTCAAACAAAATCGTCTTTCTGCCGTCTTTCGCCAGCAAAATGGCAAGCGACAAGCCGGCAACGCCGCCGCCGATAATTGCACAATCATATTCCGTTTCACGAGTCATTTTTAATAACTGTAAATCTTCCAAACAAACAAAACGACGATGACAAACAAACTGCCGTAAGCTCCGATTTTCAGCCATTCGGGAACTTTCATTCCGTTTTTCTTTAGCACTTGGGTCGCTTTGTCTTCGCTCAATCCGGCAATTTTTTGCAGAATTTTTCCGTATTCGACAAATATTTTCAGCCAGCCGAACGTAAAAATCAAAACCGATAAATAAAACACGGGCGGCGCGGCGGCTTCGTAAAACAAACGCCCAAAGATAATCTGCAAAGCGATTCCGCTGAAAAAAACGAGTTGCCGCGCAAAACGCATCGCACGGTGAAGTCCGAGCGCAACGATGATTGTGTTTAGTCCGGCGTTTTTGTCTTCGGTGAAGTCTTCCGCCGTGTTGAGCATAATAATTCCCATCTGATGAAAGCCGTAAAAAGCGAACAGGAGCGTTTCTATTAACGTCGGAAAACCGTCTGAAATAATCGCCGTGAAAATCATCGGACCGAAAAAAATAATCGCCCACAGACAAACGAGTTGAGAAATTCCGCCGGATTTGAATTTAAAAGGCTTGAGCGAATATTGCAGACCGATAAAAATTCCGAACAGCGTCAGCGGAATCAGATAAATCTGCCCACTCAAAAACGCCACCCAAATCGTCAAACCGAGTGCGAAAACGCCTGACAAAACGATTTGTGCGAGGACGTTTCGCTTTCCGAGTTCAAAAACGGCGTTTGACAGATGGCTTTTGTAAATCGCGTCGAGTTCGTAATCGGCGTAGCAATTTATCATATCTCCGAGATTGAAAAGCAGAAAAATCGCCGCTAATCCGAGCAAAAACGGCGGTTGCAGAAATCCTTCGATTGAAGCGATTGACAAAAAAACGGGAATCAGAAAAATCGGCAATTCGGCGGTGAAAAACTCTTTTCGGCGAATGGTCAGAGAGTTTTTCAGAAATCGAAACAGCGAAAATTTGGCGGGACGATTTAGGATGTTGATTCGCTGAATGTAGCGTTGATTCGGATTTTTGAACGCTTCTCTGCCGTGCAGTAAAGTGTGATTATCCGCCAGAACGATGTCGCCTTTTTCCCAGCGATGCGTGTATAAAAAATCGTCATCGTAAAGCAGTTTTTGCATTTCGCCGATAAATTCGTCCGCCGTCTGATTTTGCAAACCGTTTATTTTCAGCGTTACGGGATTCAAATCCGCGACCGGCTCGGCAAAGCGAATCACGGTTTGATTTGTAATCGGATGTTTTTGCAGAAAATATTGCTTTACAGTTCCGCCGTAATGCACTTTTTTTTCAGTCGTGTAAGTTACGGAAATTTGCTCCCAATTTTTTAATTGTTCGGGTTTGCTCTGTCGGACGATTTTTGACGTATCGCAAAATGTTGTGCCACCCAAATCTTCTTTGCGCGGCGGCGTAACGCATTGAAACAAAATAATATACGGGATTTTTCCGGCAAACGCGCCGTCCCAGTGAAGCGGAACTTCGTGGTCGGTAAAAATGTAATTTTCCGTGTCGGGTTTGACCTGTAAATCGTTAATCGCGCCGAATTCCCATTGCAAAGGTTCACCCAAATATTGGGCAAACAAAGCCAGTTGCTGTTTGGAAAGCGTTTCAAATCCTCTGAAAACAATGATTTTATATTTTTCAAGCAAATTGAAAATTTCTTCTTTGCCGAACGCCACAATCGAATTTTCAACGCCCGAATTTCTCACGATTGCGCCGCAAGGACTTAGTTTTTCGATGGTGTAATTATTCATTCGGCTCAACTAAAGTGTAATAATACGCCTGACCGTTTTTCCGCATCAATCGGGCGTTTAATTTTTCCGCGTCTTGTTTTTTCATCAGCAAATAACCGTCTTCGGTCAAAACCATTACGCCGTGCCACGGAGTCAGCCAGTTGTCGGTCGCTTTGGTTAATTGAATCCCGATTTTGTCGGCATGCGACGAATACGGATGAATCGAAAGCCGCACGGATTCGGGAAAATAAAAGGCGAGAAACCGCGTCCACGCATTGCTGTGTTGAATCACCTGCAAAGCGGTCAGTTTCGCTTCTTCCTTGATTTTAGTCTTCGATTTGCCAACTTCAAACGCCATTCGGTCTTCCGAAATAAAACGATGAATGCCGTTAAATAATTGTTTGAACTCATCGTTATTTTTCAGTTTTTCCCGCAAATCGGCAATATTTTCGGCGTAATTCGCCATTACAAATTGCCGTGCTTCGTCGAAAGATTTTTCGGGTAGCAAATCTTCCAAATTAACAATATCAACATTTTGCAGTTCCAATTCGTCAATCATTTTTGCCAGCGCGTTGCCGTAATTCGTGATTTTTTCGTCCGATACGCCAACCAAATCCGCAAAAATTCTGCCATCGGAGCAAATCGTAACCTTCGCGCCCGGCGGATATGCGTCGGCAATTTCGCGGCACATATTTTCGAGCGTAATCAGCGCGGTTTCTTCGCCCAAATCGGGAAACTCGCCGAGAACTTTATTTTTGTTCGGTGATTTTGCAGGGAAAGCAGGCAAAATAAAATGAATCGGTTGCTCCGACGCGATAAAATATTCGACTTTTGAGAGATGTTTTTCAAGACATTTTTCGCAATTTTGGCGGCGGCACGCTTCGTCGTAACCGCTTATTTTTCGGTGATTAAAAATCACGTTCAAAATCTGTCTGCCGCGTTTCGGAGCGTCGTCCGACGATTTTTCTTCCAAAAGCAATTCCGATAGTTTAGTCAGGTCTTTGAAAAACGGAAGCAGCGGCAAAAGCAGAAAAAAATTATCGCCGCGTTTGAGCAGTTTGCCGATAAGCCGAACTATTTCAACGGTTTTTTCCAAATCATTGCTCTGAATATGGAGAAACAAAACCGCCCAATGAATCAGGTAAAGCAGAGCCGGTAAATTTCCCGCACGCTTTTTCAAAAACCGGCTGTCCGAGCCTTCCAAAAGACTTTGCATCGTCCGAATTCCTTTGATTCTGATATGCCGTGTGCGCGGCGAAGCCACGCCGAGACCGGAATTTTTCATCAGCAAACTCATCATCTCGCCCAACAATTCAGCGTAAGGCGCAATCAATTCAATCTTTTTCAGCAACGCTTTTTCAAACCGCACGGCAAGGTTTTTTTCGCGCAAGCCGCCGACAAAAATTTCCCAATCGGCATTTACGCGCTGATAAAGAAAAAGCATCACGTCCTGTTTGCCGCCGAAATATTTATAAACGTCTTTTTCATCAATTCCGGCGGCTTGCGCGATCTCTTCAAGCCGCACGTTATCAAAACCTTTCTCCAGAAAAAGCCGTGCCGCCGCGTCGCAAATTTTGTGCTGATGCAAATTAACTTTCAAAACACTTCCAATATACGCTCTATTTGCTAAAAGTCAGAACGGGAAGCGGTAGCGACTCGCCGGA
>JANNYB010000177.1:0-30784 GCA_031409875.1 Acidobacteriota bacterium
CGCTTTCTTTTGCGGCGGATTTTATTTCTTTGCTTCGCAATTAAACGGCGCAATGCCGATGCCGAAAGATGTCGAAGAAATCAACGTCGCCGAATTGCCGCTCGGCGAACATCTGAAAATCGCGCATCGGCAAGGCTCGACGCTTTTTGTAAGCGCGAAAAATTCTTGGGAAACATTGACCGACGACGAAAAACAAGCGAATCTGCAAAATTTGCAAAATCATCCGACAAAAATAAAACTTTCAAATGTTATCGTCATCAATTCAGACGGCAAACCGCTCGGCGATATTTCAAGCGAAGGAATAATTTTGGGCGAACAATTAATGGATTAGACGATTACGGGTTTGTTTTCGGCAGGTAAAAGCGCGGCGATTTCTTCGATGATGTTGCGCGTTGAATTAGGCATTGAAAGACTTCCGGCAGCGGCTTTCATTTGCTTATATTTGAGTTTGTCCGTGAGCAGATTTTGGATTGTCGGCACGATGTCGGAAGATTTTCGGAGAAGAATTCCCGCGCCGTTTTTATGAATTAAATTTACTGTTCCGGCTTCTTGCGGCATCGGCGGCGTGGTGGCATCGGCGATAATTGGCAGACGACAAGCCAGAGCCTCAAACGTCGTCAAACCGCCGAGTTTGCTGACCATTACGTTTGCCGACTGCATTAATTTTTCGATTTCATCCGAATAACCGATAACTTTTATAGGAAATTTTGCGGTTTTGGCAAGTTCTTCGGCTTCGCGTTTTAACTCGTCGTTTTTTCCGGCGAGAAAAATTGCCTGAACATCCAAATCGCCGCGCACGAGTTCGCGGAAAATCTGCGGAATATTGCCGCCGCCAATCCATCCGGCATTGACGAAAACCGTGAATTTATCGGGATTTAAACCGTAAGCCGTGCGTGCTTCCTGTGCGACTTTTTCGTCAACTTCGTGAAATTTCGGATGCACGGGCATTCCCGAAATTTTGATTTTTTCGGGCGAAACACCGTAATCAATAAGTTGTTTTTGCGCGTCTTCATTCGCCACGAGATAGAGCGAAACGTCATCGCACGCCCAAGCCTTCCAAAACCCGTAACACGGATCGGTTACAACAGTTACGAGCGGAATTTGATCGGCTAAGTTCAATTCTTTCAAAATTCGCGCAAAGATATGCTGTGTCAAAGGATGAACGCTGACAATAATATGCGGACACCATTTTTCAAATTGTTCGCGGACATAACCGATACATCTTTTCTGAAAAAACTCGCGCGTTTCAGGGCGAATTTTGTTCATCGCCCAATAGAGATATTTCATCCAATGTTGGCGATTTTGCAAAACCCAATTATAAACTCTGACCAATTTTTCGGTAATGTGATGCGATTCTTCAACAGCTTTTATCGTCCGCACGGCAAACGATTTGCCCGACCAAACTTTTTTCAAACCTTCGGCAATCGCCGCCGCCGCCGAACGATGTCCGCCGCCGGTGTCGGATGAAATGATGAGAATTTTAGGAATATTTTGCGGCATTTGCGATTTATTTCGCTAAAAATTTTTCTAAGGTTGTTAAATTTTCCGATTCATCGAAAACAGAACGAATCGGAATTTTAAAGTCGGTCAAAACTACGCTCGTAATTTCGCCGCTATTTGATTTTAGCAAAAGTTCGTATTGTTCGTCTTGCAAAAAATACTGCTCGATTGTTTCTTTTTCCGCGTCAATAATCCAATATTCTTCAACGCCGTGTGCCGCATAATCTTGAAATTTCGTTTCGCGGTCGTGTTTTTCAGTCGAATCCGACAAAACTTCAACAATAAAATCCGGCGCGGGAAATTGCATCTGTCTTCGCTTGAAATTATTAGTTTTTACCTTTCCCCAAAAACAAACATCAGGTTCGTAATCGTTGCGCGTCAATGAAATCAATAACTTTTCGACACCGACAAGACCAAGATTATGCTTAACAACAAAAGTATCAAGCAATTTTGCCAGCAAAGTTGTTGCTCGATTATGTTGTAACTTAACCGGCGAATGAAAAATGGTTTCGCCGTTAATAAATTCCATCTTTTTATTCTCTTCGACAATCTCGTAAAAATGCCGACGCTTTTTTTGTTCTTCTTTCAACGCAGACTCCAACTTCTGCGCGAAAATCGCCGCGTCCGGCATTTGCATAGCTTGTTCTAAAGAAATTTGCATATTTTTTAAGGCAATGGAATTTCCAATTGTTTGCAAATACTGTTTGCCGTATATTCCGCAATTTCCCGATGTCGCGGAACTGCGGTTCGTTTGCCGTTTTTCGGGTTTTCCCAAATCGAATGGCTTCCGCCTTCACGAAGCAAACGACAATCATTTGATTCAAGATGTCGAATCAAATCACGCCGTTTCATAAATTAATTCGGGAACAATTTTGACTTTTGAAGATGCGTTTAAAATCAAGTGAATCGGCTCTTCCAAATCCGAATCTGCATTTGTCAGATTCGGATTTGGAAGCGGTAAAGATTCGCCTAAAATCAAATTCGTTTCCGCCATATCAACCAAAGCATCAGCAAGCAATTTGCGCGTTTCGTCCAAATTTTTCCCGCAAGTTATTACACCGGCGAAATCCAAAACTTCGCCGTGAACGCTATCGTCTAAAAATTTATACATTGCTTTGTATGTCAACATTTTATGCTTTTACCGCAAGACCTTCGCTGATTGTTCCCATATTTTTCGCGGCTTTTTTCATTTGACCTTCGAGTTTTTTGATTTGAATCAGATGACCCGGATTCAGCGGCAAACTCGGATAAAAACAGTTTGATTCGTGTGTGCAAAAACAACCTGCGCCGGCTTCTTTGCGACGTTGTTTCATCAAATCTGTTTTCCACGCGGCTTGAAAATCCCAATCATAATCGCGCAAATTCAGCACATCAGGCTTGTTTTCGCACGAAGAAAGTGCGCCGTTATCATAAATTACCGCGCCCGCGCTTCCGGCATAACATTTTAATTGCGCTTTGTTTTCTTCTTTAGTTTTCGCAATCAAATCGTGCATATAAATATCCACAGCAGCTTTGAAAAATCCCGATTTTCCGCCGTAATTATTTTTTAGCGTCGCATTTTTCGTGTCTTCCAAAATCTGATGCGACAGTTTCTTATACATCGCGGGATCGAAGTTCAATTCATTCGGGTCTTTTGACGGCGGACGAATGTAATTGATATTGATTTTGTCCGGTTTCAAATCGTGTTTTAAGTAATCATACCATTCAAAAATCGTGTCTTGATTGGAATTCATTACGCAAGTGCAAGTTTGAATGTCGAGTTTCGGAAATTGTTCGCGTTTCATCTGTTGCAAAGTCCGCGCCGTGTGAATCGCTTTGTCCCAACTTCCCTCTTTTTGACGAATTTTTTCGTGCGGTGCCTTTATGCCGTCAATGCCGAGCGCGACCGTTACGTTCAGATTCGGACATTCTTCCATAATTCGCGTAACATCAGGGAAAATTCGCGGATGAATCTGTCCGTTCGACATCAGATAAACCGAATCGAGTTTGTTATTTTCATAAAACGAACGCACGATTTCGGGCAAATCCTTGCGCGTAAAAGGTTCGCCACCCGCCAAAACCAAAACGCCGAGATTACCGCCTAAAGTTTCGGAAATTTTATGAATTTCTTCAGCTTTCATCTGCAATTTCTTGCGCGGACGATCATCAAGTTCTTCCGTAAAAAAACAATGCGTGCAGCGCATATCGCAAACGCTCGTAACCAAAATATTTAAGAAAACCGGCGAGATTGGTCTGCCGACCAAAATGCTCGCATATCGTTTAAAAATCTCTTTTGTTGCAAAATCCATTATAATATCCTTATAAAAACTAAATTACGGTGCTTTGATGTCGTAAGTTTCCGCAATGTTTTAATTTATCTTATATGGCAGGTTTGAGCAACATAAATCGTTGCGAGTTATTGCAACGCGGCTGTCAAAACAATTTTTTCTATTGTCTGAGCTTGCCTTCAACTCTAAACCGTTCCGATTTTATCTCTGTCATCTTCCTAAAAAAATTCACATCCAAACGTAAACAATTCAAACAAAAAAGCGCAAAGCAAATAAATATCTGCTTTGCGCTTGCTGAAAGATTAGTCCGAAAATTACTTTGTTTTACGGAACGTAAGCATTAGGAGTCGGTAAATCTCCCGTTGCGCCGAAGGCTTGAATCAGCGTTCCGGCAGTTGTTCTTTGGACAAACCAAGTATTTGTTGACGGACGGAAGACGGCAAAATCATAACGGTCGTCGCCGTCGTATTCTCCCGGAACCGGAATATCGGTCGAAAGTCCGAAAGGCACGGCAAAGAACGAGAAGTCTTCCGAGCGAAGAACAAACCATTGACCGCTTCTCCAGAAAGCCATATCCGCTTTATTGTCTGCCGTGTAATAGCCTTGAACAGGTCGGTCGGTCGGTGAACCGAAAGTTGCCGCAAAAACGGACAAATCAGCACTGCGGCGAATCCACCATTGACCTGCCGCCGCGCGATAAATCGCAATGTCGGCTTTGCCGTCGCCATCGTAATCCGCCGGAACGGGTTTGTCGCCTGCCGCGCCGAAAGTAATGAAGTCCGTGCCGCCGGTTGATTTTTGAATAAACCAGGTGTTTGTCGAAGGACGATAAACGGTCGGATCTGCTTTGCCGTCGCCGTCATAATCGGCAGGCGCGGGAATGTCTGTCGAAACGCCGAACGGGAAAGCGAAGAATGAAAAATCTTCTGAGCGCAAAATAAACCATTGACCGCTCGAAGGACGGAAAAACGCGATGTCGGTTTTTTGGTCGCCGGTGTAATCTGCGGGAACGATTTTATCGCTTGACGAACCGAAAGTTGCGGCGAATGTTACGCCGGTTGACGAGCGGTTAATCCACCATTGACCGGGCGCGGGACGGAAAATCGAAAGGTCTGATTTGTCGTCGCCGTCATAATCGAACGGCGCACGAATTCCGGCTACCGGCGCGGCGGTAACGGTGATGCTTGCGCCATTGATGTCAAAGAAAATGTTTCCGACGGCTTCGACTTTGATTCTGCCTGTTGTCGTGCCGAGATTCGGAATCGTAACGCTTTCCGTGCCGTCATTCGGCGTTGAAGCCAGAATTGTCGTCGGAAAAGTTTGTCCGCCATCGGTCGAAAACGAAATCTTGACGTTTGCCGTGCTGATTGGCGCGGCAGTTGTTCCGCTGACATTCCACGTTACGGTTTGCGCTGAATTTCCGGCGTAAGTTATTGCCGTATTTTGCGACGTAATGCCGAACGGCGTGGTCGTGTTGATAAAATTAACGTCCGTTGTTGCATCGGCAACGCCGCCCTGACCGTCGCGCACGGTTACGCGATAGTTGATGGTGCGGGCAACCGACGGTAAATCTTCGCCGGTGATGCAGGTTGCCGCACAAATCGAACCTGTTGCGGAAGTTCCCGTGTAGGTTACGGGAGGTTCGTTGGCATTGTTCAAAATGTATGGCAAAGACGGAAATGTTCTGGTTGGGCTGTTTGTAGGCAAATACGAACGCATCAAAACACGACTTGCGCCCAAATTCGTATCGTCGTCGTCAACCGTTCCCGGATAGCTCGAAGTCAAACCGCCGCTTGCCGTGTTATGTTCCCAAACGTATGTCAGCGGGTCGCCGTTGCCGTCTGCTGCGGTTGCAATCAATTCAAAAGGCGTGTTGAACGGAATCGAAAACGCTGCCGGAGCGGTTACGGTCGGAATCGTATTGCTTCCGCTCAGAGTTCCGCAAGCTGCGCCGCCAGCCGCAAGAAACGCGATTGCTTCCTGCTGGCTGTGTCCTTGAAAAATCTCGATAGCGTTGCGCTGTAAATTTGAAGTGCTGGAACAGATTCCGGCATAACTCATAATCGTTACGCCGCTTCCCGGTTCTTTGCGTGCGGCGGCGTTACCCGAACCGCAGTTCGCATCGGAATTAAACGTATGATTTCCGCCGATTTGGTGTCCGATTTCGTGCGCCACATAATCAACATCGAAACCGTCGCCTTGCGGATTCGGCTGACCGGACGCGCCGCGCCCTTTGCCTGAACCGCAAATTGAAGAAAGTTGGGCGATGCCGTTGTTGCTGGTTGCAAAAAGATGTCCGACATCATAACCAGCCGAAGTCAAAACCGTATTGAGATTCGTGTTGTTCACGTCCAACTGAGCGGAATTCAAAATATTCGTGTAAGGATCGGTTGCGGCGTCAGGATAAACGAGATTCGTTCCCGAAACGAGTTGCAAACCGACGGCAAAATCTTTGCGATAAATGCCGTTCATCCGATTTGCGGTAATCGTAACCGCCGCAAGTCCTTGAGTTTGACCTCCGAAAACTGCCGTATATTCGCCTGTTGCGGCGATTGCCAAACGGTATGTGCGAATTTGCGAGCCGTGCGAAAATTCCGGCGCGGCAAAAAATGAATGCTCGGTCGGCAAATCGCTTTTCATAAACTGTTCGTCCAAAAGACAATGAAATTTATGTTCGCGGTTCACATCGCGGCGGTAATAAGTTATGTAATTATCGTTGTCGCCGCGTTGATACGGGTCAATTTGATAAGTTCCGCGTGTCGAAAAAACCGAAGCGTGAAAGCCGAGAATCGTAATGCCCAAACGCGCCGTCGCGGTCGGATCGTCAATCCCGTAAGCCTGAAAATATTTCCAATCGGGGAAATCCGCCGCAACATTCGGAGCTAAAACGGGCGATTCGAGAATGCGAAAACGCTCGATTGTGCCGTCAGGTGTCGGAAGTTCGATGATGGTTTCCCTGTTTCGCGCTTCATCGGAAAATTCCAAAGGCGCATCAGCGAAAACCTGTTTCAAAAGCGTCTGATTTAAGCCATAAACAAGATACCGCTCCGGCACAATCAAACGATTTCCACGCGAAGCAATTTTGCTTTCATTTTTTTTCAGCCACACACCCGAACTGTTCGATTCAGCTTTTGCTGAAACTAAAAAGAGTCCGAAAACGATAGTTAATAATGCCGCAATCGGCGGAAGTTTCTTTAAAAATTTCATTGAATTTTGGTCCTAGACATATAATTTCTTTATGGGATAAAGACGGTTTATATTTTCATTTATACTCCTAAATTGCAGTGTTGTAAATAAATTTTATTCCAAAATGCGAAAAAAGACGGCTGAAAAACCGTCTTTGCGTTAAATTAGTTTTGTTCACTTTATCGAATCGAAACCTTCATCGTATAGCTGATAGGACGGCTGTCGGATTATTAAATCCGAATTTCAAAGAAATAATTGTCAATGAATACGAATTGAACCGATAATTTTTTGTCCTACGACTTTTATGTCCTAATTATTTTATGACGAAACTAAACCAACTCCAAACTTATTTCCGACGGAAGACTGCCCGAATTTATCGCATAAACCGGACCGAACGCCGGATTGCGTAGCGCATTTAACAGATTCTCAAAATGTGGCGTTTGCATCGGTTGTGGACGTTGGTTCACCGGCGAAAATATGCCATTTTTGATTACAGGTGCAAGTTTTATTAACAGCAAAACTAAAAAGATAAGTATCGCGGCGACAATCAAAACCAACATTGCTCCGATAATAATTTCGGACGTTAAAAATCCCGTAATTGCCAAACCGACCATTTCGATATTTGCAAAGGTGCAACCGGCAACGCCTAATCCCATACCAAGATATGGTTGCATCGCTCGTAACAAGTTCATATTTCTGACTTGCCCTAATGCAATGTTCCAAAACCCCTGAAAAGCAGTCCGAAAACATTGAGTAGAGCCGCTTGACATTCCCGCCGCCATACTTTGCTGGAATTGGTTCAGTTGTGCCAAAACCGCCGGTCCAATGCTTTGTTGTATGCTATTTAATCCGTTATTTAAGGCATTAAGAGCCTGTATCATTTCTACTTGTGTCATTAGTTTTTGTTCCCCTTTTTATCAAATTAAAATTCTCTTCCTAAACCAATATGCGTAGAAAATTAATAAAGTCTGCCAAATTTTCTGAAAAATTTTCATTTCGGCGAAAAATAAGTTAAAATCCAAGTAAATAAACTCAAGCCATTCAAAAATTTATGAGTGATAAACAAACTTCTGAAATCACGCAAATTTTACAGGATTGGAACGACGGCGAATTAGATGCGAAAGAGCGTCTGTTGCCGTTTGTCTATGACGAACTGCGGCGGCAAGCCAGAATTTTAATGTCGCGCGAACGTGCCAACCACACGCTTCAACCGACCGCGCTCGTTCACGAAGCGTTTATGAAACTCGCGGAACAATCCGACATTGATTGGCAAAATCGCAGTCATTTCTACGGCATCGCTTCGCGCTTGATGCGGCAGATTTTGGTTGACCACGCCCGACATCACGCGGCAGAAAAACGTGGCAACAATCCGATTCATTTTTCGATTGACGATGTGCAGATTCCTATCGAACAACGCGCCGATTCGATTTTGATAATGAATGAAATTCTCGAAAGATTGGCTGAATTTGATGAACAACAAGCAAAAATTGTCGAAATGCGCTTTTTCGGCGGAATGAACAACACAGAAATCGCCGAAGCCTTGGAAATATCGGAAAGAACCGTCGGACGCGAATGGCAATCAGCAAAACTTTGGCTATTTAGAGAATTGAATCGAAAATAAGTTCAGAACCTAAAAGTGCAACTCTTTTTGAAAATCAGTAAATTCTGTAATTGTTGCAAATAATCAGCATTTGCGTTTTTGTCGCGTAGCGACTTATTGAGTTTAGCCGTGTCTTTCAAGGCACGGGAAGCAAAAAAAGCCTTTTTCGTGGCGTAGCTACGATTGAATTTCGCCCTGTTCAGTTGTCGCTGACGCGACAGAAAATCACTTAAATCAACACCGTGCAATAAATTACACGGCTAAAGTCAGTTAATCGCTACGCGACATTTGAAGGAAAAAAGAGTTTCACATTAGATGTTCAGAGTTACTCTAAATTTTTAATGTGGCAGACTTTTCCTTTAGATTACGCATATCAAAATAAGGACATTATGCAAGCGGAAAATTGGAAAAAAGTAAAGCAGGTTTTGAACGATGTTTTGGAACTTGAAACTTCTGCGCGAAAGACTTACCTGAGCAAATTCGACGGCGAAATCGTGAGCGAAGTCGAATCTTTGCTGGCGTTTGAAACCGAATCCGAAGACGCACTGCATCTTTCAGCGGTCGAATTTTCAAGAGATTTCTTTGACGAAGATGCGGAAAATCCGCTTATCGGACAACAACTCGGCAATTACAAAATCATCCGCGAATTAGGTTTCGGCGGAATGGGCGCGGTTTATCTCGGAACTCGTGCCGACGGGAAATTCGAGCAACGCGCCGCGCTCAAAATTCTCAAACGCGAGATGAATACTTCCGCGTTTCGCCGACGTTTTCAGCAGGAACGCGAAATTCTCGCAAGTTTGGAGCATCCGAATATTGCGCGTTTGCTCGATGCCGGAACGACTGACGACAAAATTCCGTTTTTGGCAATGGAATATGTCGAAGGTTTGCCGATTGATGATTATTGCAACAAGCATAGATTGGACTTGAATGCGCGTTTGGATTTGTTCCGAAAAGTTTGCGCCGCAGTTAGTTTCGCGCATCGAAATTTGATTGTTCACCGTGATTTGAAGCCGTCGAATATTCTTGTCAATGACGAAGGAACGCCGAAATTGCTCGATTTTGGCATCTCGAAAATTCTTTCCGCCGAACTTGAACAGATAAACTCGGCGACCGTAACCAAACTCGGCGTGATGACTCCAAGTTACGCTTCGCCCGAACAATTACAATCGAAAAGCGTTACGACCGCGACCGATATTTATTCTCTCGGCGTGATTTTGTATGAACTTTTGAGCGGTCATCGTCCGTTTGAAACGAAAGAAGCGAATTTGAGAGAAATTTACCAAGCCGTTCTCGAAAACGAACCGCCGCCGCCATCGGCTTTGATTGCGGATTGCGGATTGCGGATTGCGGATTCCGAAAGCGAAACGATTGCGCTCCCGAAATACACGAAAAAGCAAAAGATCCAAACAAATCCGCAATTCCAAATCCCAAATCCCAAATCACTAATCGGCGATTTGGACAATATTGTTCTCAAAGCCTTGCGAAAAGAACCCGAAAGACGCTATTCATCCGCTGAAAATTTGGCGGAAGATATTCATCGGCATCAGCGCGGTTTGCCCGTTACGGCACGTCCGAATACGCTTTCGTATCGCGCCGAAAAATATTTCAAACGCAACAAAGCGGGCGTTATCGGCGGATTTTTTATTGTCTTGGCGATAATTGCCGGACTTGTTACGACGCTTTGGCAAGCGCGTGTCGCACAAGCCGAAAGAGCAAAAGCGGAAAAGCGTTTTAAAGATGTGCGCCAACTCGCAAACTCTTATATTTTCGACGTTTATCCCGAAATCGAAAATCTCGAAGGCTCACTCAAAGCGCGTGAAAAAATTCTGACGAATGCGCTGCAATATCTCGACAGTTTATCGAATGAAGCCGCCGGAGATTTAGAATTGCAGAGCGAATTGGCAACGGCTTACGAAAAAATCGGCGACGTTCAAGGCGCGATGACGAATTCGAGTTTGGGCAATATTCAAGCCGGACTCGACAGCTATACGAAGGCGCGAAAATTGCGCGAAGCCGTGTTTGCCGCAAATCCGTCGAACCTCGAAGCGAAGGAAAAACTTGCGAATAACTATTACACGACGGCGCGAACGCTCTGGAATAACAGCCAAACTGCCGAAGCCGAAGAAATGTTTGAAAAAGGCTTGAAAGTTCGACGCGAATTGGTCGCGGCACAACCGGATTCGGTCGAATTTCAAAATCGTCTGGCAGTTTTACTAATTGATTACGGCGCAATTCCGGTTTTTAATTCGCAAGCGGATAAAGCACTTGTTTTATTTGACGAAGCCTTGAAAATTGTCGAAAATTTGCGACAAAAAGAACCGGAAAACGCCGATTTTAAAAAGACGAATACGCGGCTTTTGCGAATAATGAGCAACGCGAAAGGCGCAATCGGCGATTATGAAGGCGGCATTCAAGGTTTTCAAAAAGCCATCGAAATTAACAAAGATTTGGCGAAACAATTTCCGGCGGACTTTCGCGTTCAGCGCAGCGTTTGGCTGACGAATTCGATGTTGTGCGAGCTTTATATTAACAAAAGCGATGCTCAAAAATCCGTCGAAACTTGCGCTCCGACGATTGAATTTCCGAAAAATGCGCTCGAAAAAGAACCCGAAAACGGCGTTGTCGCCTTCGATTTGGCGATTTCACATTTTAATCTGGCGCGGGCATTTCGCTTTGCGGAAAAATATCCGCAGACAATTGAAGAAGCTGAAAAAGCATCTGCGGTAATGTCGAAATTGAGCGAAAAAACGCCCGATAATTTGGAATACAGACGGAATTTGGCAATTTACGACACCGAAAAATCCCGCGCCGAAATTAAACTCAAACAACCTGACAAAGCCATCGTAACTTTGCAAAAAGTAATCGAAATTATGATTCCGATTGCCGAAGCCGATAAGGAAACAACGACAAATTTGTATGATTTATCTATGGCTTACAGACTTTCCGCCGAAGCATATTTTCAGAAAGGTAATCGCCAAAAAGCCGTCGAATTTATTGAAAAAGCAATTCCGCTGATTCAAAAATTGAAAGAAGAAAACGCCTTGCGCGATGCGGACAAAAATCTTTTGAACGAATTGGAACAAGAAAAAAATCTTTATGCGAAATGATTTTTTGCCCACGAAACACACGAAAAGCACGAAAAAAAATGAAATCTAAATCTTTTGTCTTTTTTTCGTATATTTCGTGTGTTTCGTGGGCAAAATTCGCAGTCTTATTCAAACTTGCGGGTTAGGTTACAGAATTAAACGGTTTTTACAAAACGAGGTGATAATTTTCGTAAATTTTCGACGGCTTTCGGCAACACTTCCAAAAGATATGCAACATCTTCCGCCGAATTTTCTTTGCCGAAACTGAAACGAATCGCGCCGCGTGCGAGTTCGTCATTTCTGCCGAGAGCGCGAATCACGGGCGACGGTTCAAGGCTTCCCGAACTGCAAGCCGAGCCGGTTGAAACGGCGATTCCGTTCATATCGAGATTGATGAGCAAGCCTTCGCCTTCGATGAAGCGAAACGAAATGTTTGAAATATGCGGCAGACGATTTTCGCGCTCGCCGTTGAAAATAAAATCTTCGATTTTTTCGCCGATTGCCGATTCAAATTTATCGCGCAAGATTTTTAATTCAGCCGCGCTTTCCGCCAAATTCTTTTTCGCAAGTTCGCAAGCCTTTCCGAAAGCGGCAATAAACGGGACATTTTCCGTGCCGCCGCGCCGTTCGCGTTCCTGATGTCCGCCGATATTTTGTTTGTGAAGCCGCACACCGCGCCGAACGTAAAGTGCGCCAACGCCTTTGGGCGCGTAGATTTTATGCGCCGAAATTGATAATAAATCGCAACCGATTTCTTCGACATCAACCGCGATTTTCCCGATTGCTTGCACCGCGTCCGTGTGAAACCAAATTTTTTTGCCCGTTTCTTTTAATTCTCGAACGAATTTTCCAATTTCCGCAACCGGCTGAATCGTGCCGATTTCGTTGTTTGCCGTCATCACGGAAATCAAAATCGTATCGTCGCGCACGGCGTTTTTCACGTCTTCGATTTTGACGATGCCGTTTTCATAAACGGGCAAATATGTAACTTCATAACCGCGTTTTTCCAAATCTTCGCAAACTTCTTTGACCGCCGAATGTTCGATTTCCGACGTGATAATATGTTTTCCGTGTTTGTCATTGGCTTCGATTAAACCGCGAATTGCCAAATTATTCGCTTCCGTTCCGCCCGACGTAAAAATGATTTCTGCGGGACGCGCATTGATAATTTCGGCGACTTGATGACGCGCTTTATCAACAGCGGCGCGGGCTTCCTGACCGAAAAAATGAATGCTCGAAGCATTGCCGAACTTCTCGGTTAAAAACGGCAGCATCGTTTCGACGACTTCTTTGTCAATCGGCGTGGTGGCTGAATTATCTAAATAAACTCTGCGAAACATATCTTTAGATTTTAACCGAAATTATGAAAAAATGCTTGATGAGAACCGCGAGCGGTAGCGACCGGATAAAAAGCCAAGTCGCTACCGCTCTTTGTTCTCATTTCTATAAAATGTAGAATTATTTATTCCGCAATTATGAAAACAAAAATTTTTCCGCTCGGCTTAGACGCTTTGACCGTTGAATTCGGCAATGTGATTGACATAAATCTCAATCGCCGTGCCGCGAATCTTTCCGCTTATCTCGAACAGAATCAATTTAACGGCTTTATCGAATCAGTTCCGGCTTACGCTTCGGTTTCGGTTTTTTATGATTTTTACAAAGTCAGAAAAAGTTACGGCGATTTTACCAACGCTTTTGGCATAGTGAAGAATTTTGTCGAAAATGCGCTCGGCAATTTAGACGAAACTGCTGAAAATAACAGTCGTCTGATTGAAATTCCAGTCAGTTTTGATAAAAAAGACGCGCCTGATTTGAAATTTGTCGCAGAGTTGAATAATTTAACGTCTGATGAAGTCAAAAACATTTTCACGGCACAAAATTATCGCGTTTTTATGCTCGGATTTTTGCCCGGCTTTGCTTATATGGGCGAAGTGAACGAAAGAATTTCCGCGCCGCGCAAAGAATCGCCGCGTTTGAAAGTTCCACAAGGAAGCGTCGGCATTGCCGGAACGCAAACAGGCGTTTATCCGCTCGAATCGCCCGGCGGATGGCAAATCATCGGTCGCACAAACGCGGCGATGTTTGATATAAATAATATTTCTAACCAGTTACAAGTTGGCGACACGGTAAAATTTTATGAGCATTCTCATTAACAAAAGCGGGATTTTAACGACAATTCAAGATTTGGGCAGAAAAGGTTTTCGCAAATTCGGCATCAATCCGAACGGCGCAATGGACAAAACCGCCGTCCGTTTGATAAATGTTTTGCTCAGTAACGATGAAGCCGAAGCCGTGTTGGAAATTCATTTCCCTGCGCCCGAAATCGTTTTTGAAACCGCCGCTAACTTCGCGCTCGGCGGCGCGGACTTTGCCGCCGAACTCGACGGCGTTGCCATTGATAGTTGGCGCACGAACTTTGCCGAAAGCGGAAGCATTCTCAAATTTCGCAACAAAGTTTTCGGCAATCGCGCCTATCTTTCCATCAAAGGCGGTTTCAAAATCGCTGAAGTTTTAAACAGCAAAAGCACAAACTTAACCGCGAATTTCGGCGGCATCGAAGGCAGAAAGCTCAATAACGGCGACAGACTTAATTTCAAATTTCAAATTTCAAATTTCAAATTAAAAAGCAAAATTTCACATAATCTGATTCCTTTTTACAGTCGTTTTCCGACAGTTCGCGTTGTTGCGGGCGCGGAATTTGAAGCATTGACGGCTTTAAGCGAGCAAAATTTTCTAAAAACGAACTTTACAATTTCGCAAAATTCCGACCGAATGGGTTTTCGTCTTCAAGGCGAACCGCTTTATTTGCTTGACCACAAAGAACTCGTTTCATCTGCCGTAAATTTCGGCACGATTCAGCTTTTGCCCGACGGTCAGACGATAATTCTGATGGCTGATCATCAAACTTCCGGCGGTTATCCGCGCATTGCAAGTGTTATTCCGACCGATTTACCGATGGTTGCACAACTCGGAGCAAATGATAAAATTGCTTTTCATCTCGTTTCGATTGATGAAGCGGAAGATTTGGCATTTGAGTTTGAAAGAGATTTGAATTTTCTTAAAACGGCGGTTAAATGTAAGACAAATTGATATTCAAAAAGTTTTTTTGCTGGGAGCGCGGGCATCCTGCCTGCAAGATTGTGTAGCGTTTCGCGGAGCAATCTAAAACGTCCCGGATAAAATCAAGTTGATTTCTACTCGAACGCGCTTTAGATTGCGCCGCGAAACGCTCTGCAATCTTGCAGGCAGGATGCCCGCGCTCCCAGCCGAAAATATTTTTTTCACTATGCGAAGTATTATCCAAAAAGTTTCACGCGCCAAAGTTACGGTTCACGGCGAAATTACGGGCGAAATCGGCAACGGCGTTTTGGTGTTTTTGGGCGTGGCGATTGAAGATTCGGAAAAAGATGCACTTTATTTGCTCGATAAAATCTTGAATCTCCGCATTTTTGAAGATTCGGACGGCAAAATGAATCTTTCGCTTTTAGACATTGCCGGCGAAATGCTCGTTGTTTCGCAATTTACGCTTTATGGCGACGCAAGAAAAGGGCGCAGACCTTCGTTTATCAAAGCCGCGCCGCCTGAAAAAGCTAATTTGCTGTATGAATTTTTCGTTGCCGAAGCGCGAAAACAAATCTCGAAAGTCGAAACCGGACGTTTTCAAGCAATGATGGATGTCGAACTCGTCAACGATGGTCCGGTTACGATTTTGCTTGATAGCGGCAAATTGTTTTAAACTAAATTGATATGATTAGAAAACTTTTATTTTTAACTCTTTTAACGACACTTTTTTTGATGGCTTCGTGCAATGATGCGAAAACGAATTCCATTAATAAATCAACGAATTCAAACGCAAAGGCAAACGCAAACGTAAAAACCGGCGTTGCGCCCGTCGCCGATAACGAAATCGCCGTTATCGAAATGGAAGAACCGGCATTCGGCACGATAAAGCTCGAACTTTATTCAAACATCGCGCCGCTGCAAGTCGAAAGATTCAAAACTCTCGCCCGCGAAGGTTATTACAACGGCATCGCTTTTCATCGCATAAACGCCACGGTTATCCAAGCCGGAAATTCCGACACGAAACCCGGCAAACAACCAAATCCGGCGAAAGAAGGCGATTCGGGCAAGCCGAATGTTCCCGCAGAATTTTCCGATGTTCCATACACGACAGGAATTTTAGGCGCGGCGCGTCTCGGCAACGATGTTAATTCTGCCAACGCACAATTTTTTATAATGCTTAAACCCGAACCGCAATTCGATAAAAGCTACACCGTTTTCGGCAAAGTTATCGGCGAAATGACTTACGTCAACACCATCGCCGGCGTTCCCAAAAACGGCGAAAAACCGATTGACGCAGTCAGAATTAAATCAATTACGATTCAGCCGAAATAAAAGTTTTGAGTCCTGCCTTTAGGCGGCAAACCGCCAGCGAAGCGGAGCGGTTTTATTTTTTATTACCCGTCTTGATTGTGAACGAATTTCTGCTTTGCTTCGCTCGCAGAAAGCCGCCTAAAGGCGGGACTCCGAACTTTTTTGTTATTTTTCTTTACTTTGAAAATCACCAGCCGCGACAATTCAAAATTAAAATTTGCGCGAAATGTGCGCGACGGGCGTGAGCGCGGATTGATTTTTGTCGAAGGTTTGCGCCTTGCGGAAGAAGTTTTGCGCTCGAATGTCGAAATTAAGGAAATTTTTGTCAGAACAGGGAGCGGTAGCGACTTGCTTGAGCGCGAATTCAGCAAGTCGCTACCGCTCCCTGTTCTGACAGATGAATTCAGCAAGTCGCTACCGCTCCCTGTTCTGACAGATGAGAAAGTTTTCAATTCGCTTGCCGATACGAAAAATTCTCAAGGCGTTGTTTTGATTTGCGTGAAGCCGGAAACAAATCGGCGGCGCGTCGAATCTGAATTATCAAACCACGAATTTCCGCTCGTTATTTTGCTTCACGAAACGAATAATCCTTCAAATTTAGGCGCGATTTTGCGAACCGCGGAAGCGGCAAATGTTGCAGGCATTATAATTACAAAAAATTCGGCTGACGCATTTTCGCCAAAAGCTCTGCGCTCAGCGATGGGCGCGAGTCTTCGTTTGCCGATTTGGACGAATGCGGATTTTTCCGAAGTTCTTGATTGGGCGCGTGAGCAAAATCTAGTTTCAGTTTGCGCCGATGTTAATTCAAAAAAAAGTTACACCGAAATTGATTGGAAGCAACCGCGTCTGCTGATTTTCGGTTCGGAAGCGCACGGTTTGAACGTAAGCGAACGCGAAAAGATTGACGAAAGTTTGCTGATTCCGATGGAAAACAATGTCGAAAGCCTCAATCTGGCGATTTCTTGCGGAATAATTTTATTTGAAGCGAAAAGGCAAAAAAATATTGTCCGCGAATAACGCTAAAAAAAATCCGATACTTGGAAGGTGTTTTAAAACAAAGAATTTGCCCACGAAATAAATGAAAATCACGAAATAAAGAAATTAGAAAACTTGTGTCTTTTTTCGTATGTTTCGTGTGTTTCGCGGGCAAAAATTCTTTTCTTAAACTTTAGCAAAATAATTTTTACGGAATAGTTACTTTCAAATTTGCCGAATTTGAATTTGCCGGAGAAGAACTGTTCGACGGCGATTGTTTCTTAAATTCGGCTTGCGCGGCTTCGGATGTTGCAATCGTCAAGCCGAGACTTATATCGTTTTTCAAAGTCTTTTGATTGCTTTTGTGAACTTCGGAAAGCTGTGTTTGGGCTTCTTTGAAATACGTTTCGGCTTCTTTGAAACTATTATTCAGCAAAGCGGCACGACCGAGAAGATAAAGTTTTTCGGCATTCTTCGGTTCGTTTTTGTTGACTTCGAGGTATTTAGTCGGTGCTTCGTCAGCAGTCCGGCGACCTTTTTCAAATGTCGAAACCGCCGCTTCCGCCGCATCCATTACGGGAAGTTGTGGCGGCAATTCGGGCTGTTTATTCATTTGCATCCAATACCAAAAACCGCCCGCGCCGATTGCCGCGCCGAGCAGAAGCCAGAGCAACGCACTCAATAATTTCCCAAAAAAGCTACCGCTTTTCGGTTTTTCCGGTTCAGTTTCAGCAAACAAATCAGCGTCCGGAATAATTGATTGTCCCGTAATCAAAGGCGGCTGTGCAACAATCGGTTCGACTGCCGTAACCGGAGTAAATTCTTCGCTGATTTGCGCCATTACGGGAATAGGTTTTTCTTCAACGAAGTTTTCGGAAGGCGTTTCCGTCGGATATTCGTCAGTCGGAATATTTGCTTCTTCCATCGCTTTAGGCATCACGAGATTTTGCGTCGGAATGTCGGTTTCATCAACATCGAGCAAAAAATCTTCGTCTTCATAATCCGAAAGACGCGGCGCGGCAACGGTTTGTTCTTCCGTTTCAATGACGACTGGCGGAATAATTTGCGGTGCTGAAAGCGGCGCAACGGCTTTTGTAATTTTCACGATTATCGCCGTCAGATTGTCTTCCGCGCCGCGTTCGAAGCAAATTCTTTTGAGTTCGGCGCAAATTTCTTCAGGTGTTTCGCCCATCAACATCAGATTGCGGATTTCAAAATCGTCAACGTGGCGCGTGATGCCGTCCGAGCAGAGCAAAAACGACGTTTGCGGCTCGAACATAATCGTTTTCATATCAATTTCGACCGTCGGTTCTGCGCCGAGTGCGCGTGAAATCACGTTGCGCGACGGATGATTTGCGGCTTGCGCGGGAGTCATTCGTCCGGCGCGAACTTCTTCTTCGACAACCGAATGATCCTGCGTTTCGCGGTAAAGATTGCCGTTTCCGTCAAGCCGATAAAGCCGCGAATCGCCGACGTGACCGATGGTGGCGATATTTCCCGAAACGTGAAGCGCAACAATCGTCGTCGCCATTGTCGAAAGCTGCGGCAAATCGCGGGACATTTGATAAATCGAAGAATTCGCCTGTGTTATGGCGACTTGCATCAATTCTTCGGCATCGCTGTTTGCCTTCGTATTGACAAACGCTTCGCCCAAAATCTCCATTGCCATTTGCGACGCGACTTCGCCCGCTTGCGCTCCGCCAACGCCGTCCGCCACCGAAAAAATTCCGCGTTCCGCAATTTCGAGAAACGAATCTTCGTTTTGCGGTCGTGTATTACTCAAACCTCTGTCCGAAACCGCCGCTGAATCAATCTGAAAATTATATTCCGTCATTTTTTTCTCCCGTTTTTTAATGCCGAAAACGCTGACATTTTTTATTTGTCCACAGATAAACACAGATGCACACAGATTTTTCTTTGATTTTATCTGTGTTTATCTGTGTTTATCTGTGGATACTTTTCTTCATTTCCTATCGATTATCCAAAACTGCTTGTGCTTCAATCGCTCTATCCATCGCGTTTCGATGCGAAAAAGCCATTAACATTCCGAGCATTATAAAACTCGTTATCAAACTAAATCCGCCGTAGCTGACAAACGGCAGAGTAATTCCGGTCATCGGCAAAGCCCGCGTTGTGCCGCCCATATTGACCAAGGCTTGAAATCCGATGAAAGCCGTCAAACCGACCGCGCAAAGTTTGCTGAACATATCGCGCGAATCCAATGCGGTGCGAATGCCTGCGCCGATAAATGTTATCAGCGCAAAGATTACCAACAATCCGCCGAAAAGTCCAAGTTCTTCGCTGAGTGCGGCGTAGATGTAATCCGAATCGGACACCGGAATCAGTTCGACGAAGCCGAGTCCGAGTCCGCGCCCGGTCGTGCCGCCGGAAACGAGTCCGAACGTCGCTTGCGCGGGCTGAAACGCGAGAATGTCAAACCACGCATCAATGTTAATCGAGGCTTTCATCTGTGCGTCTTCTTCCAGAATTTTCGGCAATTCGGGCTGTTTTTTTACCAAATCTTCGTAATAATCATCGTAATCTTCCTTCCACCAAGAAGTGTCGGTTGAAGGCGGAGTAAAGCCGTCGAGCCACAGATGAAATCGTTGTTGAATACGATTCGGCAGAATTTTTTTGACGGGCGTGGCAAGCGTCGGCAGAAGCGGAATTTTGTCCTGCGTCGAAGCCGGCAATGCGCCGACAACCAAAATGCTGACAATCAAAACAACGCTTCCGACCAACACGAATCTTTGCGAAAACCGGCGCACGGCAATCACATAAAGCGTTACATAAACCGAACTGAAAACCATCATTTGCCCGAAATCCTTCAAAACAAAAAACGGCACGAACGGTAAAATCCCCATAAAAACCAGCGGAATCACATCTTTTGCACGCGGAACGCCCCAATAAGTTTTCGCCAGATTTTTATACAAAACCGATAAAATCGCCGCAAAACCAATCAAAAACGGAATTTTTGCAAGCTCCCAAGGTGTCATATTTCCGATTGATTTTCCCGCCCGCGAAGTTACTGCCGCCAAAAGTAAAGGTCCGAGCGTCAGCAAAACAATCAAAAATCCGTTGTTCTGCATAAAATTTAAAACATCGTCGCGCCGGAAAAGCCATATCACGCCGACCATCGTAAAAATCCCCAAAAGCGGAATCAGCGTTTTGCCCGAAGTAATCGTTGCCCACAGCGAATCTTCGACCGGACGCGGTTTTTCCTTCGATAAATCAACCGGCGAAGGCGGAGTCGGCGGCAATCCCATCATCGCTTTTTTTTCGGGCGAATAATTTTCCTGAATATAATGAAGCTGTGCGGTTTTAATTTTCGCGTTGCGTTCGCGGGTAATTTCGCGGAGTTTGGCGCGGTTCAGTTCACGCCCTTTTTCTTTATCCGACATACTTGAACTTTGAATTTTCTGACGCTCTTCCGCCGGAATTTCAACCGCATATTCGCCGTCGGTAAAAAGCCTGTATTGAACCGTTAAACCAATCGAAAAAAGCAAAACCGCGCAAGTATAAAGCGTCCAATTTCCTTTGAATTTCAAAAATACCGAAACAAGCAGCGGCAAAATCGCCAAAAATCCGAGTAAGGCAAGATTGCGATACGCGCTCATCGGCGAGGCTTCGTAACCGCGAATCATTGCTCCGTAATAAATCGAATAATGTCCGATTGCCGTCAATGCGACTATTAAAAGCAAAATTAAAATGTTTGTCGTGGCGCGGTTAATCATACTTATTGCTTCGATATAAATTGCCACTAGCTTTAGCTGGTGGTTGAAATGTGTAAATGCCAAAGGCTTTAGCCGAATAAGAGAAAAAATAAAATCCTTATCGCTTTAGCGTAAATAATCGGGCTAAAGCCAAAAGGAATTTTATTTTTTTTCCTATTCGACTAAAGCCTTGTTTCTTCATTTTGCTAACCACTAGCTGAAGCTAGTGGCAATTTAATTTCTTTCGGCGGTTCTGTCGGCAACCACGAACTAAGCAAGCCGACAAATCCTCTTTTTTCCGACATCGTAACATAAAACGTGCGCTTTTCCCCGTAGATTTCAAAAGTTCCGTCCGCTTGATTTTCGAGTCGTGCCAACGCACCTTTTTGTAATAATTGCTTTAATTCTTCAAGAAACTGTTCTTGTTTAGACACATATGCAACAATCCGCAGATTTTCCCCGAAACGAATGCTTTTCCAAATCGTGCCGACTTCGTTTTCTGTCTGTTCCGCCAAAAGACGCGCCAAAACTTCGCGTCTTTCCGGTGCGGTTAATTGCTGTGTTGATTGAATAAAATTTTCGTTAATCATTATTTTTGGTTCTTTTTCTTTTTGTTATCAGTCTGCGTTTTCGGTTTGTATTGTTCGCCTAAAAGTCCTAATTCACGGGCTTTCATAATGACATCGGCGGCAATCGGCGCGGCGGTCGTGCCGCCATATTGTCCGACACCGATGTCTTCAATGACGATGGCAATTGCAAGTTGCGGATTTTCGAGCGGCGCAATAACGATAAACCAACCGTCCGTGCGGCGGCGCGTTACGGGCGATTGATAATCTTCCCATTCGCCTTTGTCGTTTTTGCGGCGTTTCGTTTCGGTTTTGCGCGTGCCGTCTTTGTTGAAAACAGGAACATTATCTTTTTCCGCCGTGCCGGTTTTGCCGCCGGTTTCGATTCCTGTTCCGGCTAATCTGACACGGATAATGCCGCCCGTTCCGCCTTGTTCTTCCGTAACGGTTGACATAATATCGCGCACGACAGCGGCTTGTTCGCGGTTCAAAATTTGATTATAAACCTGCGACGGAACATCGGCTTCAATGCGCGGTTTCATTAATTTTCCTTCCAGATTTCCAGCCGCCGACGTTATCAAAGCCATCTGAAAAGGTGTTTGTTGTCCGGCAAGTCCTTGTCCCATTCCTTCGAGTCCGAAATCAAATTTCGTTAAATCTTTGCCCGTTACAATCGTCGAACGCACGACGGAGACGGAGTTTGCAATACGCGGATTGCTCGTGTTCCAAATGTCCGAATAAAAACCTTGTGTAACCGCTTCCTTGTCGGTTTCAACAGGCGTAATGCCGAGTAATTTTGCGGTTTCCGCCATTCTTTCGCGTCCTAATTCGTTGGCGAGTTGGGCAAAATATTGATTGCTCGACACCTTGAATGCGTCCTTCAAAATAACTGCGTCGCTGCAAGCGTGGCAACTTCCACCAGCATCGCAAATCGGGCGCGATTTTGCGTAAGGCGTGTAGCAACCTTCCGATGCCGGTTTGCCCGGAAATGTCAGATTTTGTCCGCCGGCGCGAAATGATGAAAGCATCGTAAAAAGTTTAAAGGTCGAGCCGGGAATATAAAATTCGCGCGTCGTGCGGTTGAGAAGCGGTTTTGTATCTTTGTCGGCTTCGAGTTTTAGATAACCGTCAAGCGATTCGGCTTCGTTCAAATTATACGAAGGATTTGAATACATCGCCAAAACATCGCCGTTTTGCGGATTCAACACGACGATTGCGCCTTTTTTCCCTTCGAGTTTTTGGGCGGCGTATTTCTGTAAATCGTGATCAATCGTCACGCGAACGTCTTTATTTTCCGGGTCTTTTTGTTTAACCTTCGTTAAAATTTCCCACGCCTCAGGCATCGGATCGGCTTCACGTTTGTAAAGCGTTCGTTCTAGTCCGGGCGTTCCGCGCTCCGTTCCGAGAAGATGCGCCATCTCTTTTTCAAGCGGAAAAGTGCGGTCAATTTTGCCGTTTTTGTCGAGCTTGTAATAAGCCAAAGATTTATCTAATTTCCCTGTGCGGTCAAGCATCCAACCGCGCAAGGTCGAAGCCGTAGTCCGGCGGTTTCGCAAATCTTTATAACTCAATTTCTGAAATTGTTCGTTGTTTTTATCGGCAAAATACGTCCAATAAACGTGAAAACCATAAACCGTTAAAGCCAAACAAACAAAAACGAACAGCCACGTTTTCAAACTTCCGTTTGTCTGCGTCAAGCTCAGACGCTTTGAAACTTCCTTTGGTAAATTTTCTTCAAACGCAAATTTCGGACGCGCCGCACGAAAAAACGAAAGCATCAGAAAAACCATCAAAACGCCGAGTCCGATGAGATAAACAATACTCAATCCGGCAGGCGTGCGTTCCAAAACCTGCCCGCCGAAAATGTTTTCCGTGAATTTCGATAAATCAAATTGTAAAAGAAATATTGGAAGTTTCATTGCTTTAATTTATTTAGCTGGGAGCGCGGGCTTCCCAGCCTGCAAGATTGCAGAGCGTTTCGCGGCGCAATCTAACGAAGTTCGAGTAGAAATTAACTTGATTTTTTCAGCAACGCCGTTAGATTGTTACGCGAAACGCTTCACAATCTTGCAGGCTGGGAAGCCTGCGCTCCCGGCTTAAAATTCTTTTTTCAATTTGCATAAAAGAAAATCAAACTTGAAGTTATTTTTTTTCTTCAAAATCAAAAACAATTCCTTGCCCCGTATTGCCCCGATTTTCTTTAACTTCTTTTTCCTTCGGCAAAACCGTTTCTGCCAAATCCGTCAAAGTTTTTTCGTTGCTCATTTCAATTTCAGGCTTTACTTCAATCGGCGGAGCAAGCGGTTTTAATTCGATTTGCGGCGTTTTATCTTCCGCTTTCACCGAGGAACCGATGGGTTTTAGCGTAACCATTGCAGGTTTCGGAATTTCAACTTGCCGCGTTTTCTCCAAAGCATCGTTTGTCATCACGAATTGCTCGGTTTTTACTGCGCTTTGCGGTTCTTCGGCAATTATTTCAATTTCCTTCGGCGTGTAATCGAGCGCGACTTCGATTGTGCCAAATTTTAATTTATCCGTATCTAAAATCGGATAAGCCTTGCCGTATCCGATACGTTTTTCGTTGATGAATGTTCCGTTGGTCGAGCCTGTGTCGGCAACCGTAATTTGCTTTTCATTGTTGATAAAAAGCGTGGCGTGGATTTTTGAAATGCTCGTATCTTCAATAACCAGAGCGTTTTCCTTTGTCCGCCCGACGCTCAGACGTGCGCCCGCAGCAAATCTTAATTCGACTTTTTTGGGCTTGCCGTTCAGCGAAAATTCGACAATGACGATTTCTTTTTCAGTCTCGATTTTAATTTCGGGCGCGGTCGGAATAACGATATTTTTCATATCCGACATCGTTACATTCACCGCCGCTTCGCCTTCTTCTTCGGAAAATTTGTCGAAACTTGCCGAAAGTTTTACGCCTTCAGTGAAATAATCAGGCTTAACTTGAAGTTTCATCGGCGCGTAAGTGTGATACCGATTGTCGTTGATGTGGTCAATTATCGAAGTCAAAAGCTCGTTTTGAAGTTTGTTCATCGCCTCGTCCGAATCGAGCGTAAATTTGTCCCATTGAATTTTCAGCTTCAAATTATGTGGCACGAATTTCCCTTTTTTGCCTAAATCTTTGGCTTCTTTATCGAGCAAAGTTTTTAATCTCTCGATTAATTCGCTGGTCGCTAAACTGCTCGTAGGCTTCCAACCTCTGCCGGTCAGACGGTCGAAAATGTCGCCGACTTTCGTCAGCGAACCGCGCATCAGCCAATCAACGGAAAGTTTCTTTTTATTTTCAACAGGTTTATTTTCCGGCATTTTCAAAATTTTGACTGGACTATAAAAACAAGTCGTTCTCAGATTAATTTGTGTTTGTAATTTTAGCTGAATTTCGGCGCGAAATAAAGACCGCAAACATTGAAAACAAAGATTTATTAATCAATTTGACCGATTTTGCTCCAAACTGAAAATATTTTTCGTTCATTTTGAAAAAAGTGTTGACAAACATTAAACATTGTTTTACCTTCGCATTAATGCTGTCTTTTCTCGAAGATTAGTAACCAATCAGTTTGACCGATTGAATACTACTTCGACTTCACTCAAAAACAGAAGTTTCATTTGCAACGGCTAATATTATATGCAAAAAGCATCAGTTTCGGAAAACGGATTTTCAATTATCGAGTTACTCGTCGTGATGATAATTATCGGCGTTTTAGCGGCAATTTCCGGTTTTTATTTTACGGCACATCAAAAATTATACAAACCCGACGAGCAGGCTTTAAAGATCGTAGATATGTTTCAAGAAGCCCGCCAACGCGCTTTGACACAGCGCGAATCTATGCGCGTCGAACTCGACACGACCGATAATATTGCGCGGCTGATTGACGAAAATTCACCGACGACGGAAACCGATGACCGCGAAATCCGCCGCGTCAGTCTCTTTGAAATCAACGAAGTAAAAATCTCGCGCAGAGCCGACAATATTGCTTATAATCCGCCCGAACCTTTGCCCGTAGCAAACGCTGTTTATTTTCCGAGCGTTTATCCTTCGAGCAGCACGCACAATGTTTGCACGATCAGATTTCAAAGTAACGGCACGGTTTTGAACGGCGGAAATGACGCAATCGGCACAGGTTCGACAGTTACGGGCGTTACATTGCACGTTTGGTCGCCGAATGAAACTGCTCCGAATGATGCAAATATCGCCCGCGCGATTACGATTATCGGTGCTTCCGGTGCTTTGCGGCTTTGGGAATACGACAAGATTTCGACAGAATCGAACAAATGGCAAGATACGCGGCGTTCCGGCGGTTACGGACAATAAGTTAAGGGATGAGGGATAAGGGATGAGGGATGAATTGGTTATGAAATACAAAATTTCAAGTGAAAAAGGGTTTTCTTATATTGAGATAATGATTGCTTTGGTTATATTGATGGTCGGCGTTTTGCAGATGGCATCGGCTTTATCGGCAAATTTAGTGCGGTCATATGAAACGGAAAAACGCATCGTTGCCAAGCAAATTGCGCTTTCGACGATTGAATCAATCATTTCCGCCCGTGATATTGCCAGAACCGGCGCGGTCGCGGGTTGGGATTCTATCGGAAACGTCGGAACAAATCCCGTGAACGGCACATTTCAAGGTGTGTTTTTGAACGATTGGTGTCCGATTCGTGAAGATTTGGGTTGGGACGGAGTTGCCGGAACTGCCGATGATGCTTGCCCGGACGGTTCGATTTGCGATGTTAGCGGTCATCCGCCAAACACGAGCGCGGTTGTTGACGGTTTTGAACGTCAAATCATCATCACGGACATTGCCGACGCGGAACGCCCGACACCGCCAAATCCGATTTCGCGCCGCCGAATTGATGTCAAAATCCGCTATTTTTACAATACGCTTGCCAGAGAAGAAATCATTTCGACGATTATCACGAATTATTAGTCAGAACAAAATGAAAAAATTATCCTATAAAAATCAGAAAGGCTTTTCGCTTCTCGAATTAATGGTTTCGATTGTAATCTTCGCAATTATTACGGGCGTAATTTTCGGAATGTTGCAAATCGGGCGCATTGACCGCAATCGTGCTAGTCGCCGGAGCGATATGCTGAAAAATGCGCGGACGGCAATTCATCTTATCGGGCGTGATGTTTTAAATGCCGGAATGGGATTTCACAGGCGCGGCGCAGTTGTTCCTGACAATTTTCTTTCAACCCGCTTAGGAACACCCGCCGATGCCGACAGCGACCGCGATATGTTGACTTCAATCGTTGTTGGAAACAATGTTTTTGCAAACAACCTGAACGAAGACGTGAACGTCCGCACCGATCTTATCTCGTTTGCTTACCGCGATTTAGCGTTTAATTCGGGAAATACGGTTTCGCTCACAAATGTTTCATCAACCGGAACTTCGCCGGAAATTGCAAATTTGGCGGGACAAGCGGCTCCGGCGCGGGCTTTTGATCTATATTTGATTGAATCGGACAGTTCGCAAGTTGCGGTAATGGCAACGAATGTTCCGAACGCAAACCAAATTGACATTGCGCCGACTGATCCGCTCGGAATTAATCAAGCGTTTAACGGAACGGGCGTTAACGGTTCGCTTTTGAAAAAATGCACGACTGTAGTTGTCGAAAATTGCACGACTTATCTTGCTTCGGCGAAAAAATTCGTGTGGGTTGCATATAAGGTCAAGGAAGATGGAACGCTCGTGCGAATTGTTTTCGGTAATAATACGAATCGTCCGGCGGCGGAACAAATTCAGGAACAGCCATTGGCATATAATATTGAAAACATTCAATTTAAATACGTTTTGGAAGACGGCACGGCGGTTGATAATCCGACGCTCGGCGTTGACGGAATTGCCGGCACGACCGACGACGAAATGCTGAATTCAAATCAAATTCGGCAAATCACGGTTTCCGTGAAAGTTCTTGCGCCCGAAAATGATGAACAAACAGGAAAACCGGCGGTTATCACGCTGAATGCGACTTTCAGCGTCAGAAATCTGGAATATGATGCCGGATAAGGGATGAGGGATGAGGGATGAATATGAAAAAAACAAGTAACTTTTCGCGGAGCGAAGACGGTTCCGCATTATTGATTTCTTTGTTTGTAATGCTTCTGCTTTTGAGTTTTGTAGCATTTGCAGTTACGCGCACGACGAACGAAACCGTGGCGGCGGGAAACGACCAAGCCGAAACGCGGACTTTTACGGCATCGCACGCGAGTCTGGAAGTGATGACGCGCAATTTTAACAAGATTTTTGACGTTAAATTAAATCCCGATGCGACAGATTTGACGCGCATCGAAGGACAAACGCCGCCTAATTTTGATAATTACACTTTTCAACAAGACGTAAATCAAATTCAGGCGAGCCAGATTGTCGTGATGACGGGCGAGCAGTTTCAAGGTTTAAACGCTATCCGCGATAAATGGGAATTGCGAACGACGGCAACCGAAAATTCTACCGATACGAAAGTTGCTCTGCGGCGCGAATTTTTCAACAATCGTATTCCAATCTTCCAATTCGGGATTTTCTACGAAGACGATTTGGAACTTCATCCCGGACCTCGTTTCGATTTCGGCGGGCGCGTTCATTCTAACGGCAGTATGTTTTTGATGGCTAGCACAGGACTTTACTTCGCTTCAAAAGTTACAGCGAAAAATCATATTTTTACCGATGTTGCCAAAAACGGTAGACCTTCGACGCAATGGGGCGAAAACGTCTTTATTAAAAACGCTTCGGGAACTTTCGTTAAGTTGAAAAGCAATATGGGCAGCGTTTTGAATACGGTCGTCAACGGTTCGCCTGTAACAAATGCGCCGCAATATCCGACAACATATACAAGCGCGAATTGGACATCGAATTCAAATCTTTTTCAAGGAAATTTGCTTTCGAAGCAACCGGAATTAAATCTCCCGATTAAACTGCAAAATTCGATAAACGGCTCGGCTACCGATTATATCGATCTCATCAAACGCGGCAAAGCCGTTGGTGATTTATACAATTTTGGTTCGGGCGCAGTTCCCGTAACTACTGCAAATCAAGACGATTCGGTAACATTTAAAGAACGCTATTACAATAAACCCGGAATCCGCGTTTCAATCGCTGACAGCAAGGCGAAACTTCCGGGTTGTGCAACCTCGACCGGAGCGGCGGTTACGACCGTTTGCGGTGTGCGGCTCGAAGGAAATATAGACGGATTAGGCAGTGAGGCAGGCGGCAGCGATGCTCGCGGCTATCAACCGCGCCCGATGGTTGAAACACTTGGAAGTTATCAGGCAACACGCATTAATGGCGAAAGATTTTATGTTTCGGGCAAAGAAGTTTGGATAAAAGTCGAAACCGTTGGTTATAACGGCGCGTCGAATGTGTTTGAAGCGATTGATATTACGCAAGACATTCTGAGTTTGGGCGTAACCGAGCAAGCAAAAACGATTCTTAACGGCGCAACGCCTTTATTTGCCGTTACCGAACCGAATTACTCGACAAATAATTATGACAGCCGTTCGATTCTTAAACTTCAAAGATTTATGTTTAAGGGCGCAACGCTCACGAATTCAAATGCCGCAGTTACGAATTATATTTCAAATGCGACTTGGAATACTGAGAATTACAATTTTGTTCACGCTGCCCGAAAGCCGCTTTTAGGAACTCAAGCGCGGGTTGACAGCGGAAGTTTCGGCGGAGTTTTTGGCGGCGACCACACTCAGCATTGGAAAAAGGCGATTGTTGACGGAACAACGGACGAAAATTGGATTTCGCCGTTTCCGATAAATATGTTCGACACGCGCGAAGGGCTTTATTATGAAGGCACGAGCGTTTTTAATCCGACAGCCGCCGGAAATTACGGCTCAAAAGTGCCTTGGGCGGGCGTGATGAGTTTGGTTGATATTGATGTTAAAAATCTGCGCGATTTTTTAAGCGGAACATTTGACGGCAAAATGCCGACCGGAACGCCTTTTGCAACCTCAGCCGGACGAACTCTGCGTTCGACCGATATACATAATTCAAACGGTTGGGTGCTGTATATTTCAGATCGTCGCGGTGATGGCGATTTTGACGGCGAATACGATATGGAAGACATCTTCGGCAACAACGACGGCGTTTTGCAGACGGGCGAAGACGTAAATAACAATAATTCTCTACAAACTGATTACTTCAACGAAGCTGTTCGTTATACAGGTTTCGGCACTTCGGAATCACCCGACATTGCCGCGCTTTTTGAACATAAATTTTTCAGACGCGGCATTCGTTTGATTAACGGAACTCTACTTCCCGGAAATTACGACAGCACGAACCCGTTAAACACTCGCGGTTTTACCCTAGCTTCGGAAAATGGTGTTTATGTTCACGGAAATTACAATGCAACGGGTATTGCAAGCGTTGGTAGTCCGACCCCTTCAACCGATTACCAACCGCAAAATACCGTAAATCACATTCCGGCTTCCATTGCGGCGGACGCGGTAACTATTCTTTCAAACAGTTGGAGCGATGCCAAGAGCTTTAAATATCCGTTCAATCTTTCGCAAAGGACGGCAAACGAAACTTTTATACGCTTTGCAATGCTTGCCGGCGACACCAAATCAAACCCAGAATCAACACCAAATCAAGGCGGCGGCGACCCGAATCTCGCCGGCGGTGTCCACAATTTCAAAAGATTTCTCGAATCATGGGGTTCTCGGCTGAATTATACGGGTTCTTTGATTAATCTCTACAATTCGCACAATAACAACGGTGCTTTCAAATGTTGTGCGATGGTTTATTCACCACCAACCAGAAATTGGGCATTTGACCAAAGTTTCCTTGATCCTAACCGTCTGCCCCCTGGCACTCCATTTTTCCAAGCCATACAACTGACTGGATTTCAACGAATAAATTGACATAAAAACATAAAAAAAGAGCTTGTTCATAATGAACAAGCTCTTTTTATCTAAAAATAAATCCGGCGACTTCCTACTTTCCCACACCTGAAAGATGCAGTATCATCGGCTCTAGCAGGCTTAACTTCCGTGTTCGGGATGGGAACGGGTATGACTCTGCCGACAAAATCACCGGAAAACTGTAAAATATCTGGGTGATAATTGAATTTATGAAAAACTACAAGTTGAATTGAAAAAATTTGCGTGCAAACAAATTTTATGGTCAAGCCTTGGGACAATTAGTATTGGTCAACTAAACACATTACTGTGCTTACATCTCCAACCTATCAACGTGGTGGTCTTCCACGAGTCTCACTGGCAAAACTAATCTTAGGTCTGGCTTCACGCTTAGATGCATTCAGCGTTTATCCATGCTCAACATAGCTACCGTGCGATACCACTGGCGTGATAACACGTACACTAGAGGTCAATCCATCCCGGTCCTCTCGTACTAAGGACAGATTCCTTCAATTTTGCTGCGCCCACACCAGATAGGGACCGAACTGTCTCGCGACGTTCTGAACCCAGCTCACGTACCTCTTTAATTGGCGAACAGCCAAACCCTTGGGACCTTCTTCAGCCCCAGGATGAGATGAGCC
>JANNYB010000178.1:0-32030 GCA_031409875.1 Acidobacteriota bacterium
TGTATTGCAATCCGGCAAATATGATGTAGAAGTCGAGTGTCGGGGGGGGGGTGGGGCGTAAAAGACAAAAAAAAAAATAAATAATATTAGGCAACAGACACCAAGGCCAGCACAAAAAAAAATATAAACAAAAAAAAAAACAAAAAACCCCTTAATTCACCCCCCCACACCCCCCCCTCGACTCTCGACTAAAAAAAGAATGGCAAAAAAACTACGCATAGATTGGTTTATGTTCGCAATCGCGGCATCGCTCGCGCTGTTTGGCGCGGTGATGGTTTATTCCGCGTCGGCGATGATTTCCTTGCGCGAAACCGCAGATAATCCCGAAGGCGCGACGCAGTTTTCTTACTTTTTCAAGCAGTTTGCCTTTACGATTACTGGGCTTTTTGCAATGTATATCGGTTCGCGGATTGATTACAAACTTTATCAAAACAAAGTCGTCGTTATCGGAATTTTAGCCGTAACGGGATTGCTTTTGATGTCGGTTTTTTTATTTCCTTCAATCAACGGAGCGCGGCGTTGGATTCGTTTTTCGGGCATTTCGTTTCAGCCTTCGGAAGCCGCAAAACTTGCTTTGCCGATTTTTTTGGCGTGGTTTTTGACAGAAAAAGAAAAGGCAATCGGCGATTTGAAAGAAACGGTTTTGCCGTGTTTGGCGGTTTTGGTTTTCTTTGGCGGTTTGGTTGTTTTAGAGCCGGATTTGGGAACGACGATTGTGCTTTGCGCGGTTTTCGTCGCCGTTTATTTTGCTGCCGGAGCGCGGATTTTGCATCTCGCCACGGTTGCCGGCGGACTTTTAATTTTCGGTGTTGGAATGTTGATTTTCGCACCTTGGAGATTGAGGCGTTTGATGGCGTTTTTTGATCCGTGCAGTGCGGAAAACGCGGCTGGCGCAGGTTATCAAGTTTGCCAATCGCTCTACGCGCTCGGTTCGGGCGGAATTTTGGGCGAAGGTTTTGCCAAAGGTCAGCAGAAACTTTTTTATTTGCCGTATCCGTATTCCGACTTTATTTTCTCGGTCGTTGGCGAAGAATTAGGGCTTGTCGGCACTTTGGCAGTCGTAATTGCGTTCGGGTTACTTCTCTGGCGCGGAACTCGCGCCGCCCTGTTTGCGCCGGACAGATTCGGAATGCTTCTCGGCATCGGCATTATCACGGGAATTATCGTGCAAGCCTTGTTCAATATTTCGGTCGTGATTTCGATTCTGCCCGCGAAAGGAATTCCTCTGCCGTTTATTTCTTACGGCGGAAGTTCGATTATCGTAACGCTTTTTGCGGTGGGCATTTTGCTGAATATTTCGCAATACGCGGGTTTTGCTTCAACGGAAAAGACGGAAACTACTGTGCGGAGAAAAAAGGCTCGAACGGGATTGAAATGATAGCGGCAGTAAGCAGCGACAGTCGGCAGGAAATCTGCAACTGCCAACTGATATGAAAGTTTTAATCGCCGCCGGAGGAACGGGCGGACATATTTATCCGGGAATTGCCGTGGCAAAAGAAATTTTGCGGCGCGATTCCGAGTCGGAAATTTTGTTTGTCGGCACGGCGCGAGGTTTGGAAACGAAAATCGTTCCCGACAACGGTTTTCAACTTTCTTTGATAAACAGCGCGGGACTTAAAAACGTCGGTTTTGTCGGAAAATTGAAAGGTTTGCTGATTTTGCCGAAAAGTTTTCTTGAAGCACGGCGGTTGATAAAAGATTTTAAGCCGGATGTTGTTGTCGGCGCAGGTGGTTATGTTTCGGGTCCGGTTTTGTTGATGGCGAGTTTTTCAGGCATTCCGACGCTCGTGATGGATTCAAACGCGCTTCCGGGTTTTACGAATCGGCGGCTGGCAATGTTTGTTACGAAAGCCGCGCTGACATTTGAAGACGCAATGCCTTATTTCGGCGCAAAAGGCGTGGTTACTGGCAATCCTGTCCGCAAAGAATTTTTTGAAATTGCGCCGAAAACACGCGGCGAACAAGTGAATTTGCTAATTTTCGGCGGTTCGCAAGGCGCGAGAGCGATAAACAATGCAATGGCTGACGCGCTAGGGAGTTTGCCGTCCGAAAAATTAAACATTACGCATCAGACAGGCGAATCGGACTTTGAAAAATTGAAGGAAATTTATTCGCGCTCGGCTTTTGAAACGGCAGACGTTCGACCATACATTTCAAATATGGTTGACGAATTTGCGAAAGCCGATTTGGTGATATGTCGTGCAGGCGCAACGACTTGCGCCGAACTCGCCGCCGCCGGAAAAGCGTCAATAATGATTCCTTTGCCAACGGCGGCGGACGATCATCAGCGCAAAAACGCCGAAGCCTTAGAGAAAAACGGCGCGGCACGAATGATTTTGCAAATAGATTTAAGCGGCGAACGATTGGCAAACGATATTTCAGATTTTATAAATTCGCCCGAAAAAATCGGCGCGATGGAAACTTCCGCAAAGAAAATGGCAAGAGCAGATGCGGCAGAAGTTACGGTTGATTTAATAGAAGATATAAGGAGAAAGTGAAATTACGAATTTCAAATTACGAATTACGAATGTCGGAAGGATTCTTATAATTCGTAATTCGTAATTTGAAATTCGTAATTAAAAGAAATGTTTCGTCACGTTAAGAACATTCATTTTATCGGCATCGGCGGGATTGGTATGTCCGGCATCGCGGAGGTTTTGTGCAATCTCGGTTTTAATGTTTCGGGTTCGGATTTGAAGAAATCGAAAAATACCGACCGCCTTGAAACGCTTTTCCAAGTCAAGATTTCCGAAGGACACGCGGCGGAAAATATCGGCGACGCGGAGGTTGTCGTTTATTCTTCAGCGGTTAAAGAAGACAATCCCGAAGTGATTTTGGCGAAGGAAAAAGGCATTCCCGTAATTCCCCGCGCCGAAATGTTAGCGGAATTGATGATGCTTAAACCTTACGCCGTTGCTATTTCGGGAACGCACGGAAAAACGACGACAACTTCAATGGTTGCAACAATTCTCGGACACGCCGGAGTTGATCCGACAACGATTGTCGGCGGCATTGTCAATACGCTCGGCTCGAATGCGCGGCTTGGAAAAAGCGATTGGTTTGTTACCGAAGCGGACGAATCAGACCGTTCTTTTTTGATGTTGAATCCGACGGTTGCGGTGGTTACGAACATTGATAAAGAACATATGGAATCTTACAAAGGAATGGAAGATGTCGTCCAATGTTTTACGGATTTCGTCAATAAAGTTCCGTTTTTCGGGGCGTGTATTTTGTGTTTGGACGATCCGAATGTGCAGTTAATAATTCCGCGCATCAAACGCCGCCGCGTAACTTACGGAATGACGGCGCAGTCTGATATTTCGGCGCAAGATGTTCGCTTTAACGATAATTTCGGTTCGACTTTTTCGGTGATGAGGCGCGGTGAAAACTTGGGCGAAATAAATTTGCCCGTGCCGGGACAACACAATGTTTATAACGCTTTAGGCGCAATTGCCGTCGCGCTCGAACTCGAAGTTCCGTTTGAAAAAATTGCCGAATCGTTTAACGGATTTCAGAATGCAAACCGCCGTTTTCAATTCAAAGGCGAAGCTAACGGAATTTCAGTTGTGGACGATTACGGACATCATCCGACGGAAATTTTGGCGACGCTTTCGGCGGCGAAAAACGGCTCGAACGGCAAACGCACTGTCGTAATTTTTCAGCCGCACAGATATTCGAGAACTCAGGAATTAATGAACGAATTCGCAATCTGTTTCAATAATGCCGACGTGCTTTTCGTAACCGACATTTACGCCGCCAGCGAACAACCGATTGAAGGAATTACGGCGGAAATTTTGACCGAAAACATCAAGAAATACGGACACAAAAACGCAAATTATATCGGCACAGTCGAAGCCGCCGCCGAAAAAGTCATTCCGCATTTGCAAGAAAATGATTTGGTCATCACGTTAGGCGCGGGAACGATTACGAAACTTTCGGACGAGATTTTTAGTCAGTTAGCAGTAAGCAGTAAGCAGTAAGCAGTATTTCTGCTCACCGCTTACTGCTCACGGCTCACTCAAAAATATGGCAGTAAGAAAAAGAAGAACAACAACAACGACGAATAAATCTGTGGCGAAAACGCCGCGCAAACGGCGAATCTCCGCGCCGACGCGACGGAAATCTACGGGAAATTTTGCAAATGTTCTGGTGCCGGTTTTTTTGCTGGTCGGGATTGTTGTTTGTCTCGGATTTTTGTTCGTGATGGGCTATCGGACGGTTACGGCTTCGTCATTTTTTGATGTCAAGGCGATTGAAATCAATGGTGCGAAACGTGCGCCGAAAGAAGAAATCGAGCGCATCGTCAAAAATCAAACCGAAAAATCCGGCGTTTGGAACGCTGATTTGACGGAAATTAAATCGCAGGTTGAAAAATTAACACTCGTCAAATCCGTTTCGGTTTCGCGCGTTTTGCCCGATGTGGTGCGCGTCAATATCGTCGAACGCGATGCCAAAACATTGGTCAGAATTGACGGCGGAGATTTTTGGGCGGACGATGAAGCGGTGGTTCTCGGCATCATCGAAAAAGGCGAGGAAAGACCGCCGTTTTATCTGCAAGGTTGGAACAGAGATAACACCGACAAAGCCAGAAAGGAAAATCAAGAGCGCGTAAAAATGTATCTGAAAATGCTCGATGAATGGAAAGAATATGATCTTGCAAAGCGCGTCGTCGCGGTTGATTTATCGAATTTGAGCGAGCCGCTGGCGATTGTTTCCGATTCGGGCGAACAGAAAAAAATCATTCTGCCGAAGGATAATCTCGGCAAAAAATTAAAAGCCGGTTTAGAAGGAATTGCCGGAAAAGGCAAAGATGTTTCAGGCATCAACGTCAGCGGAACGCAGAGCGTTTTGATATTTCGGGAAAGTTGAAAAGGAATGAAGAAAAATTATCCACAGATAAACACAGATAAACACAGATAAAATCAAGATAAAAATATCTGTGTCCATCTACTGGATAAATAAAAAAATGAGTAGTGAAATTCAAGCAGTCGGTTTAGACATCGGGACGAGCAAGGTTAAATGTATTATCGGCGAAGCGTCGGAAAGCGGCGTGATGAGCGTTGTTGGGTTTGGCACGGCGGATTCGCGTGGGCTTCGCGGCGGAATTATCACAACCGCAGACGCAGTTGCCGAAGTTATTAAACGCGCCGTCGAAGAAGCCGAACGGATGAGCGGTTTGGAAGTTCAGATGGCAACCGTAAATATTTCGGGCGAACATCTGCGCGGTGAAAATAAAGCCGGAGTCGTTGCGGTTGCCGGTGCAGGACGCGAGATTTCGCAGGAAGATGTTGACCGTGCGATTGAATCAGCCAGCGCGATGCCGTTGCCCTCAGGTTGGGAAATTGCGGATCGGTTGCCGCAGGAATTTATTATTGACGGGCAAGACGGAATTATCGAACCTGTCGGAATGAGCGGCGCACGGCTCGAAAGCCGAATTCACGTCGTTACGAGTCCGAGCGCGGGACGGCAAAATATTATGAAAGCCGTCAATAATGCCGGTTTCGATGTTCAACAAATGATGCTCGAACCGCTGGCGGCGGCAACTGCGGTTTTGACTGATGACGATAAAGAATACGGTTGTGCGCTCGTAAATATCGGCGCAGAAGTTACTTCGTTGATGATTTTCGGGCGCGGCGCAGTTCAGCATACGGTAGTTTTTCCGTTCGGCGGAATGCACTTTACGAAAGATATTGCCCAAGGTTTGCGCGTTTCGATTCCTGAAGCCGGAAAAATTAAAGAACTTTACGGATGCGTTGCCGGATTTTTGATGAACGAAGACGAACGGCACGAAGTTATCGAAATTACGCCCGTTGGCAGACAAGAAACGCGCCTTTTACCGAAGGAAATTTTGTGCGACATAATGCAGCCGCGGGCAATCGAACTTTTACAGCACATCGCGCTCGAAGTCGTCAACACCGGCGCACAAATGTCGAGCGGCGTGATTTTGACGGGCGGCGGGGCAATGAGTCGCGGAATGGTCGAGATTGCCGAACAGGTTTTCGATGCTCCGACGCGACTCGGATTTTTGGAGTCTTCGCTCTTTACAGGGCTTTTTGAAGAAGTCCAAACGCCTGATTGGGCAGTCGCCGGCGGGCTTGCACTTTCGTCTATGCAGGCGCAAATCCGCGAGCAGATGCACGGCGGCAGGTCGGCAACGAGAAAGGTTGCCGAGTGGTTTGAAAATTTTCGCGGAAAATTCAGATAAATTTAACTTTCGGATTGGATTTTTACCGCAAAAAATTGTATGCTCTTTCGCCGTAAGCACAATATATTGTGAAAACGGCACTAACTCCCGAAATAGAGGTTTTTGTCTATTTCAGCACTTAAAAAACTACCAAAAGGGGAAAGCAAAAATGACAACGAACGGTCTTTTGACAAATAGTAGTAGTAAATTAAATATCACCTTTGCCGAAGAAATTGTAACGGGTGCAAAGATAAAAGTTATCGGTGTCGGCGGCGGCGGCGGAAATGCTGTCAACCGAATGATTGATGCCGGAATAAAAGGCGTTGAATTCATCGTCGCCAACACGGACGTGCAAGCTCTCAATTCTTCAAAAGCTCCGATAAAAATACAACTCGGAAGCGATTTGACGCGCGGACTCGGCGCAGGCGCAGACCCGAACATCGGGCGACAAGCCGCAATCGAAGATACGGATAAGATTATTGACGTTTTAAAAGGCGCAGATATGGTTTTCGTAACCACCGGACTCGGCGGTGGAACGGGAACAGGTGCCGCGCCGGTGATTGCCGCTCTTGCAATCGAAATGAAGGCTCTGACCGTTGCCGTTGTTACCAAACCGTTTGTTGTCGAAGGCAAAAAGCGTATGCGTCAGGCGGAAGAAGGCTTGGCGGAAATGCGCGGTTGTGTTGATACGATAATTACCATCCCCAATTCAAAACTTAAGGAAGTCGAAGAAAAAATCAGCATTATCGAAGCCTTTGAACGCGCCGATAATATTCTTCTGCAAGCTGTTCAAGGCATTTCAAATTTGATTACCGTTCCCGGAATAATCAATCTGGATTTTGCCGACGTGAAATCGGTGATGAAAGGAATGGGCGTTGCGTTGATGGGCATCGGACACGGCACGGGCGACGGCGCGGCAATCAAAGCGATGAAGGCGGCGATTGATTCAAAACTTCTCGAAGAAAATTCGATCAAAGGCGCACGCGGCGCACTAATCAATATTACGGGTTCAAAAAATATGCCGCTCGATGAAATCGAAGCCGCAATTTCCTTGATTCACGAAGAAGCCGACGAAGATGCAAACATTATTTTCGGAACGGTTTTCGACGAAGATATGAAGGATGAAGTGAAAATTACCGTCATTGCAACCGGATTCGACCAACAAATTCCGGTTCATAAACCGCAAACATCGTTCACAGACACGCAAGCCGTCGCGTATCCGAACCAGTTTCCGCCGCATCGAACCGAACCGCCGAGAAGCGACGAAGATATAAACATTCCCACGTTTATTCGCCGTCAGGCGGACTAGAAAGTGAGAAAGCGAGAAAGTGAGAAAGCGAGAAAGTGAGAAAGCGAGAAAGTAGGTTAGTGAAAAAGTAGTCGGGGTGTGATAGATTGTAAAAACAGCTTTACGAAATTAAAATTCAGGGATTTGCCTCACCCAAATCTTGATAATATCGGAGAAAAAAAATGAGCAAATTCATCAGACACGGAGGCGATTTCGCCGACCAAAGAAAGAAAACTCCACCGCCGGTAGAAACCAATGCGGAGATTTTTTATTACAAAAAACAGATTGATTCGCATACCGAAATGGTTTTGATGCTGACCGATGGCGAAGAAATCAAAGGCACAATCGAATGGTATGACATTGACGCGCTCAAAATTAACCGCAAAGACGCACCGAATCTTTTGATTTTGAAACAGCACATCAAATATATGTATAAATTTGAAGATTGATAAGGTAAAGGGGAAAAGGTAAAAGGGAAAAATCTCTTAACTTTTTACCTTTAACCTTTTCCCCTTTACCCTTATAATTGATTCTGTGACATTTGAAGAGCGTGAAAAATTGCCGCGCATCGGGATTACGATGGGTGATGCGGCGGGAATCGGTGCGGAAATTACGTTGAAGGCTTTGGCTGACGGCGAGATTTCGGAGATTTGCGTGCCGTTGATTATCGGCGATTTTGATTTTTTGGCGGAAACGGCGCAAAGTTTGGACTTAAAAATTGATTTGGTCGAATCGAGCGAACCTTTAGCCGATAAAATTGCGGTTTTCAATCTTAAAAATCTGCCGGAAAAAATTGTTTTAGGAAAAGATGCGGCGATGACGGGCAAGGCTTCCGCCGAATATATCGAAACGGCTGTCCGGTTTTGGCGCGAAGGAAAAATTGATGCGATATCGACTGCGCCGATAAGTAAAAAATCTCTGTCTTTGGGCGGTTATAATTATCCCGGACACACCGAATTTTTAGCTTTCTTAACAGATACGAAAGAGTTTGCAATGTCGTTTTTTGCGGAAGATTTGCGTGTCGTTCTGCTTTCGACGCACGTTTCTTTAATTGATGCGATTGCGTTAATTAAAAAAGAAAAACTCGTCGAACTGATAAGATTTACGCATAAAACCTTATCAAAACTTTTGAAAAGAGAAGCAAAAATCGCCGTTGCGGGCGTAAATCCGCACGCTTCGGAATTCGGAATGTTCGGAAGCGAAGAAGCGGATGAAATCGCGCCGGCAATCGCGGAATGCCGCGATAAATTCGGCATTGACGTTTCGGGAGCATATTCGCCGGACACGATTTTTTTGCGCGGATTCAAAGGCGAATTCGATGCTGTAGTCGCGTGTTATCACGACCAAGCGACGATTGCCGTCAAATGTCTTTCGTTCGGCGCGTCCGTCAATGTAACGCTCGGATTGCCTTTGGTTAGAACTTCGGTTGACCACGGCACAGCATTCGACATTGCCGGAAAAGGAATTGCAGAGGCTTCGAGTATGAAGGCGGCGATAAAATTAGCCGCAAAATTGTCCGCAAATTCGTAAAATCATCAAAGTTTGGTTAGAATAATCTTCGGAAGCATTTTGGAAGTCAAAAATCATCATTGCAATACGCATTGTTTTTTGCGATTGTCGGAGATGAGTTTAGCAATCAAATTAAAAAATAGAGATTGTTTGAAATAAGAAATTGCCCGCTAATCTACGCGAATTAGCGCGAATTTTTTTCTTTAATTAGCGAAGATTAGCGAAAATTCGCGGGCAAATTTTTTGTTTCATCTGAAATAATTTCGGAAATAACCCAAGTGAGTTTTTTAAAGATTAATGAGTGAAATAACAGACAACGCACAGATTTTAGTTGCCGATGACGATCCGGCAATTTTGCGCCTTGTCAAAGCAATAGTCGAAAAAGAAGGCTACACGGTAGTCGCGGCGCGTGACGGCAAAGAAGCGTATAAACTTCTGCAATCGGGCGAGCCGTTTGTGGCGGCGATTTTCGATGTCGTGATGCCGTATATTCAAGGCACGGAATTGGCGAAACATATGCAATCGGAAAAACGTCTGATGAGAATTCCGGTGATAATTATGACGGCAGAGCAAAATCCGCGTTTATCATCCGAGAGTTTTTCGTCCGGCGCGGTCGCATTTTTGCCGAAACCTTTTACAACTGCACAACTGCAAACAATGTTGCGGATGTTCGTGCGCGGAAATTCTAAGTAATGTTTTTTATTTATCCACAGATAAACACAGATAAAATCAAGGATAAATCAACAAAATATCTGTGCTTATCTGTGTTCATCTGTGGATAATATTTCTTTTTTAAGGAGCGAAAATGCCAGTGTCAAAACATAAATTACTCTTAGCGGACGATTCGATAACGATTCAGAAGGTCGTAAATTTGACGTTTGCCGATGAAGGGATTGAAGTTATCAGCGTCAGCGACGGCAATGCGGCGATGGAGAAACTCTCGGAATTTACGCCCGATTTGGTGATGGTTGACATCAATATGCCCGGTTTGAGCGGTTACGAAATTTGCGAACGCATCCGCGCTAATGAGGCAACAAGCCGTGTGCCGGTAATTTTGCTCGTCGGTTCGTTCGAGCCGTTTGACGAAGCGGAAGCCCAGCGCGTCGGCGCAAACGATTTTTTGACAAAGCCGTTTCAATCTATTCGCCAACTTGTTACAAAAGTTTCGGGCTTGCTCGATGCTTCTAATAAAAACTCGACGGACGACGTTATTTCCGATTTGGATACGCCCGCCGAAAACAAAGTTCCGGGCGAATTTGAAAACACTCTGGAAATGAAAATGCCCGAAGCGGCGGAAGAATTCGGCGATTCGGGAATGGACGATGAAATGATTCAAACGAATCAAATCGCCGCCGCCGAAGAAGACGACCGCATTACGCAACCCTTGACGACTGCGGAATTTGACGCAATTCATAGCTCGGCGGAAGAAGAACGCGGTTATGCCTTTGTTGGCGAAACGCCTTTTTCACAGCCGACAGCCGAAGTTTCCGAAGATATTTCCGAAAATGTTTCGACAATAGCGGAAACCGCGCCTTTGCCGCAAAGTGATGCGTTTTATCAAACTCAGCGAATTCCGGCAATAGAAACGGAAGACGATGCAAATCTTCTCGAACTTCCGCCGCAGGTCGAAAGATTATCAACCGCCGCTTTCAGCAGCAGACCTGTCTGGCAAACAGAAATTGCGCCAATTTCGGAAACAATCGAACATGAATCAATCCGCGAAACAGCGGAAGTAAATCAATTTGCGCCGATATTTGAACCGCAAGCCGAAACGCCTGAAATAGTTGAAACTGTTGAGGAAATACAAGCTGAATCGAATATCGAAGCGGTTGAAGAAACTCTGTTTGTGCCGGAAACCGTAATCGAAAACGAGCCGGAAGCGATTGCAGACGAAACAACGGCTGAAACCGAAGCGGAAGAAGTTGATATTCGTGAAATTCCGACGGACGAAATGATTGATTTGAGCCACGTCGAAGCGGTGAAAACGGACGAAACAGAAAATGCCGCCGGAAGTTTGAATCTTTCGCCGGAAGTTATTGACGCGATTGCGGCAAAAGTGTCGGAAAGATTTTCCGACAAAGTGCTTCGTGAACTTATTGAAGAATTAAAGCCGCAGATTACCGAAATGATTGCCAAACGCATCGCAGAGTAATTAAAAGGTAAAAGGTAAAAGGTAAAACGGCTGATTTTCCGAAGGTGAAAGTCAGCCGATTTTGTTTTAGAATTTTAATAGTAGTAAGTGGTAAGTGGTGAGTGGTAAGTTTCGGCTTTTACACTTACCGTTTACCACTTACCACTTACCACTAAAAAAAGAAATGGAAATCGCAAAAGCATATAATCCGCAAGAAGCGGAAGAAACGCATTATCAAACTTGGGAAGCAAACGGTTGTTTCGCGCCTGAAATCAACGAAAACGCCGATGCTGTGAAGTATTCGATTGTCATTCCGCCGCCGAATGTTACAGGAAGTCTGCATATCGGACACGCGCTTCAGCATACTTTGATGGATGTTTTGATTCGGCGCAAACGGATGCAAGGTTTTAAAACTCTTTGGCTTCCGGGAACTGATCACGCAGGAATTTCGGTTCAGCGAAAAGTCGTCGAACAGCTAAAAAGAAACGAAAATAAATCGCCGCTCGACATCGGGCGCGAAGAATTTTTAAAGCGTTGCTGGAAATGGAAGGAAGAATACGGCAACACAATTATCGAGCAGATGAAGCGCGAAGGCGCAAGCGTTGATTGGTCGCGGCATCGTTTTACGATGGACGAAAGTCTTTCACGCGCCGTAAAAGAAGTTTTTTGCACACTTTACGAAGAAGGTTCGATTTATCGCGGGCTTCGGATTGTAAATTGGTGTCCAAAAGATAAAACTGTGCTTTCTGATTTGGAAGTTAAAGAAGAATCGCGCAAAGACGGCAAATTAGTTTATCTGAAATATCCGATAAAAGGTGCAGACAGCACACTTACGGTTGCCACGACGCGCCCCGAAACGATGCTCGGCGATACGGCGGTTGCGGTTAATCCGAAAGATGAACGCTACAAAGATTTAATCGGAAAAATGATTGAATTGCCGCTCACAAACCGCGAAATCCCGATTGTTGCCGACGAATATGTTGACGCAGAATTCGGCACGGGCGCGGTTAAGGTTACGCCCGCACACGATCCGAACGATTATCAAATCGGCGAACGACACAATTTGCCGCAGATTTTGATAATGAACGATAACGCGACGATGAACGAAAACGCGGGCGCGGATTTTGAAGGTTTAGACAGATTCGTAGCGCGTGAAAAGGTCATCGAACGGTTTGAAGAACTCGGATTGCTCGAAAAAGTTGAAGATTATGAAATTTCTCTGCCGATTTGTGAGCGTTGCAAAACGATTGTCGAGCCGATTTTGTCGGAACAATGGTTTGTTAAAATGGACGAAATGCGCGACATCGGGTTAGATTTAATCAAAAATGAGTCTGTTCCACATTTTTCGCCCGAAGTTCCGCACGCAAAAGTTTATACGACGTGGCTTGAAAATCTCAAAGATTGGACAATTTCGCGCCAACTTTGGTGGGGACATCAAATTCCGGCGTGGTATGACGCGGACGGAAATATTTTCGTTGCGCGAACTTTTGAAGAAGCCGCCGAAAAAGCCGGAACTGATGAATTAAAACAAGATAACGACGTTTTGGACACTTGGTTTTCGTCGGGATTGTGGGCGTTTTCGACATTCGGATGGACAGGTGAAGAAGAAAGCGAGAAAGCGAGAAAGCGAGAAAGCGAGAATAATGAAACTTCTGAAATCTCACTTTCTCCTCTTCTCACTTTCTCCCCTTCTGATTTAGAAGTCTTCAGCCCGACAGACGTTCTCGTAACCGGACGCGATATTATTTTTCTTTGGGTTTCGCGGATGATGATGTTGACGAAGAAGTTTGTCGGGAAAACTGCGTTTGAAGATGCAATTATTACGGGAACGGTTTTAGGAAAAGACGGCAAACCGATGTCGAAATCTCGTGGCAACGGCGTTGATCCGATTGAAATGTTCGATAAATTCGGCGTTGATGCGACGCGCATTTATCTTGCTTCGATTGCGACCGGCGCGGACATTCGTTGGAACGATACGCAGATTGAAACTTATCGCAATTTTGCCAATAAAATCTGGAACGCGACGCGATTTTGTTTGTTAAATTCTGAAGGCGCAAGCGTTGAAATTGAAAGTTTGAAACTCGATGAATCTGCTTCGATTGCGGACAGATGGATAATTTCAAAACTCAACAAAACGGCTTTGGAAGTTAATAAATCACTCGAAAAATACGAATTTCATACTGCCGTTTCGTTGCTTTATCATTTCTTTTGGGACGATTTTTGCGATTGGTATATCGAACTCGTTAAAGATGAAATTACTAAGTCAGAACCATCCGCGGTAGCGGATGGTTTAACGCAAACTTCTGAAAATTCGTCAAATATCTCAGACGGCAAACTTCAACCACCCGCTACCGCAGACGGTTCTGACAGACAAACCGAAGCGCGGACTAGAATTATCACGATTATCGAACAATCTTTGCGAATGCTTCATCCGTTTATGCCGTATTTGACCGAAGAATTGTGGCAAAAACTGCCGAACACTTCAAGCAAATTGCACAATTCGGCTTACAAATCGGCGGAACAAACAATTATGCTCACGGATTTTCCGTCAGGCGATGCGTCGGCGATTGACGAACGCGCCGAATCGGAAATGCAAGCCATAATTGATGTTATCTCGAAAGTCCGCAACATTCGCGCCGAAATGCAAATCAAACCTTCGGACAAACCGACAATTCACATTGCGGCAAACGCCGATTCGCAAAAGATTTTCGCGGCAAACGAAGCGCAAATCTTAAAGCTCGCCCGTGCGGGAAGATTAGTTTTGAGCGAAAGTTTGGACGTTCCGAAAGCGTCGGCAAAAGCCGTTACGACACTTGCGGAAATCGCCGTTCCGCTCGAAGGTTTGATTGATTTTGAAAAAGAAATTGCGCGGCTCGAAAATCAAGTCGGCAAACTCGAAAAGGAAAACGAGCAACTCAATAAACAACTCTCAAATCAAAACTTTATCGAACGCGCCCCAACAGAAAAAGTGCAGGAAATCCGCGAAAGAGTTGCGGAAATCGAATCGCAAGTGCTAACTTTAAGGCAGAATTTGGAGGCTTTGAGATAATATGAAAAAAACTATTGCTTTAATAATTTTTTGTTTGGTAATTGCTGTCAATTCTTTCAGTCAAACGGAGGAAATTACGGAAAGTCAGTATTGGTTGCAATTTAAAATGGCGAATGAACAATCTTTTAAAAGTTCTAAGCGCATAACTACGAAAGAAGTATATCAAGGCGAAAAATCTTCTTACACAAGGGAAATAATTGAAGAATTCTTGAATTCAGGGAATCGGCGGTATATTGAAATTAAAAAAGAAAATAATCGCACGACAAAAGTCGAATTAATTTTAATCGGTAAAACATACTATTGCCGGATAAATGAAGATTTGTGGAAGCAATCGGAGCAATGGTGTGGACCGATGACACTTAGCACTATGCCTGAGCCTAAGACTTCAAAATTAACGGTCGAAGAAACAAAGGTGAATGGTCAAACGGTCAAATTTTATCAGAAGTATAATACCTATATAAATGAATATTTTTCAACTAAAGACAAAGAAGGAATTACTTATTTTCACGATAAATTCTGGGTTGACAACAAAGGTTTTATGATACGGAGAGAATGGGAATTTGGTTTAATTGAACCAAAAAAAGTATTTGAAACGCGGGTAACTGTTTATGAATACAATATAAAGGATTTAAAAATCGAAGCTCCGAAAATCGCTTCGGGAAAAAATTAAATCGTTTAAGTGTAAAATAAATTTTTGCATACGGTCGCTGAAGGCGACGAACATTATAGCCTAGCGAGAATCGCTAGGTTGGTTTTGACAAGATTTCCCGTCGCTGAAGGCGACGAACAAAGTTTGTGCGGCGATTGTTGCTCGCTTTCAGCGAGCGAAACATTTGCCGCAAACTTCCTAGCGATTCTCGCTAGGCTATATTGTTGGTCGCTTTCAGCGACGAATTATTTAGATAATAACAACTTTACGAGGTAATTTATGAAAAAAACATTGATCATCGCACTCTCCATAATTTTTGCGGTTGTCGGAATTTCGGCACAGCAGAAGAAACCTGTTGAAACGCAGGAAAAACAAATTTCGGACGCGGAATTTCTGGCAGTCCAGCGAAAATCGGACAATTTGACGCAAGGCGAAACTTATCGTTTGAAAAAATCTTCAAAAACCTATAAACGCACCGATAATTCGCTGTCGCGCTATTATAACGAAACCATCGAATTTATGTTGCCCGGTTCTTCGCGTTCGGTTCTTGAAAATGCCAGCGGCAACGAAAAACCGACGATTACCGAAACTATTAAAATCAGCGAAAAAATGTTCACGCGCATAAATAACGGCAATTGGCAACTTGTTTCCAGCAATATATATGTCCAACAAGGCGTTTATACAGGCGATACGGTTGAACATTTTTACAAAGGCATTGTTAAATTAGGCACAAAAGAAGTTTCACTTTACGAAAGCAAATACACGAGCAAAACCGTCAAAGGCGGACGCGATTTTGTAACCGTCATCAAAGTAAAAAACTATTTCGGCACCGACGGCACACTTATCCGCACCGAAGACGAAACCGAAACGCCCAACAGCATCACGCGCCGAAGTTTTGATTACGAATACAAAGTAAATCTGAAAATCGAAGCACCGATAAAATAAGATTTTAAAAATTGGAGGATTTGAAATAATATGAAGAAAATTGTTTTATTGATGACGTTTTTACTGGCTACTGCGCTCAATATTTTTAGCCAAGTCCAAGAAATTACGGAAAGGGATTATTGGGAACAATATCACGCGGCAGTTGAAATGCCGTTTGATATTTCAAGGCGTGTAACCACGAAAGAAGAATATTTTGGAAATATACCTTATATCAAAGAAACTACGGATGAATTTCTCAATCCTGACAAAAGACGTTATGTTGAAATCTACAAATCCGACAAAAGTGCATACAAAGATGAGCTAATTCAAATCGGAAAAGTTTATTATTGTCGAACTAACGGGGATAAATGGAAGAAGTCTGAGCAATGGTGTGCGAAACAGACAATTAAATCATTAGGGGCAGCAACGACTTTAAAGTTTACAGTTGAAGAAACAAAACTCAATAATCAATCTGTCAAACTTTATCAGCAGCATCGCACAAATAAAAAAACGAGTTCACAGGACAAAGGGAAAGAAGAAACATTTTATTTCGATGATAAATTTTGGGTTGATAACAATGGTTTTATATTGAGGAGAGAAATGGAATACGGACGGTTAGAGCCAAAAAGAATCGGAGAAAGAACAGTTGTCGTTTATGAATACAATCCGAAAATTTTGAAAATTAAAGCTCCGATAAAATAACGATGAAAAATCTGAAAATCATTTTTTTGCTGATTGCTTTGGCGGTTTGCGTTTCGTGTTCGCAGTTGAAGCAAATCGGCGGGCAGAGTTCAAATTCTGCGGCTAAAAGTTCGGCTGAAAAGACGGACGGCGTGGTTAATTTTCCGCGAAATTTGAAGAATTCGTTTCGTGATTTTGAAATTGACAATGAAATTTCGGCGATTGTAACTTTGCCGAATAATTCGGATATTTTTTATCGCGCCGACAAACAAAAAATCAGCGCGGACGAACTCGGCAAAAAGTTTGAAGAATATTGGGGCGCGTCGGAAACGCTCTCGAATGATGCGAAAACCGTTTATGTTATTGCCGACGCAAGCAATGATTATGCGGGTTTGGTAAAGATTTTCGAGCTTGCGCGGAAAAATAAAATTTTCAATATCAAACTCGTCGTCAGCCAGAATGACAAAGCGGACGTGAAAAATGTTTTGGAAGTTATTTTGCCGGAATTGCCGCGAAATTCTTCTGAGCCGGTTAAGCCGAATCCGTTGACTCTGATTGCCGCTTTGCAAAAAGACGGCAAAGTCCAACTCAATAGGGAAGGCAACACGCTCGACGCTGTGAAAGCTCGTTTGCGCGAAGTTTTCCGCAACCGCGAACAAAACGGCGTTTTCAAAGAAGGCACAAACGAAATTTACAAAGCCGTTACCGTGCAAGGTTTTCGCTCTGCCAAATACGAAGAAATCGCCAAACTTATTGACGCGCTCAAAGAAGTCGGCGCAAGCCCGATTTTGTTGCAGATTGATGATTTGAGTGATTAATCCATCTTACGCAGTTAGGATTTTAGCCACGGAGATGGCGACAGTATGTAGCCCGTAGCGCGAGCTACGGGAAGAATCGCAATTTGACGCTTAGCTATCGTAGATAGCGGCAGAAACGCGCACACATCTGTCGCCCGACTTCGCGGGCTTTGATGATGTTTCGTCATATTCCCGTAGCTCGCGCTACGGGCTACACGCTTGCACCCGCTACGCGGGCTAAAAAACCAAAAATTGCTTCATCTCATCTAACTTCAACTTTCGTCAACTGATACGCCCAAAAAATTAAAAGAAATTGAATCGGCAGACGCAGATAAAGCATCAGCGGATTATAGTCGGCGAAGGTTTGCGGATTTAATGCCATATAAATATTTGCCGGAAAAACCGCAATCAAAAGCGCAATTAACCCGAATGCCGCAAAACGCGAAAACTTTGGCACGAGCAGTAAAATTCCCAACGCAATCTCAAAAACTCCGCTCAGATAAACGATGAAAAGCGGCGCGGGCAGAATCGGCGGCACGATTCGCACGAAAAAATCGGGATTTGTGAAATGCAAAATTCCCGCAGAGATAAAAAGAATTGCGAAAAGCACTTTCAGAATCAATTTCAAAATACGCATTACGGTTATTTTATGCTAAATTTTAGATATAATCGAATGAAATTTTTAGGATAAAATATGAATTTTGAACTTAATGAAGAACAACAGCAGATAAAATTTTCGGTGCGCGAATTTGCCGAAAGCGAGATTCGCCCGAACGTGATGGAATGGGACGAAACGCAACATTTTCCCGATGAATTGCGCCCGAAGCTCGCCGAACTTGGTTTGATGGGCGTAATTTTTCCCGAAGAATATGGCGGCTCAGGGCTTGGTTATGTCGAATATGCGACGATTATTGAGGAAATTGCGCGGGTTTGCGGTTCGGTCGGTTTGTCGGTTGCGGCGCACAATTCGCTTTGCTCGAATCATATTTTTATGTTTGGCAATGAAGAGCAAAAGCAGAAATATCTCGTGCCTTTGATAAACGGCGAAACTTGGGGCGCGTGGGGCTTGACCGAATCGCAAGCCGGCTCAGATTCTGCCGGAACGCGCACGAACGCCGTGAAATCAAACGGCGGTTGGAAGGTCAACGGCTCGAAAAATTTTATCACTCACGCAATCACCGGAAACACGCTTGTTGCCGTCGCCGTAACCGATAAAGAGAAGGGAAATAAAGGAATTTCGGCGTTTATTTTCGACAAATCAATGGAAGGTTTTCGTTCGGATAAGAAGGAAAATAAACTCGGAATGCGTGCGTCGGAAACGGCTTCGGTCGTGTTTGAAGATTGTTATGTGCCGGACGAAAATCGGCTCGGAAACTTGGGCGAAGGTTTTCTTCAAGCGATGCAAATCCTTGATGGCGGACGAATTTCGATTGCCGCGCTGTCAGTCGGAATCGCGCAAGGAGCATACGAAGCGGCAGTAAAATATGCCAAAGAACGTCATCAATTCGGCAAACCGATTGCGGAATTTCAGGCGATTCAATTCAAACTTGCAGATATGGCAACGCAAATCGAATGCGCCAGACTTTTGACGCAACAAGCGGCGGCGATGAAAGATGCGGGCGCAAAAGTTTCGCAAAAATCGGCGATGGCAAAACTTTATGCGTCGGAAGTTGCGGTAAAAGTTGCCGAAGAATCAATCCAAATCCACGGTGGCTACGGCTATACGAAAGATTATCCGGCGGAAAAATTCTGGCGCGATTCAAAACTCTGCACAATCGGCGAAGGAACTTCGGAGATTCAACGTCTTGTAATTGCAAAACAGCTTTTGAAAAGCTAAATTTGATAGAAAATTATGGCACGCAAACAAATGAACAAGGCGAAATGCCAATATTGCGGGGAAGATTTTACGACAACTTCGATGGCAAAACATTTGAGTTCTTGTCCGAAGCATCTCGAAGCAATCGAAAAAGCGGAAAGCGGCAAACTCGAATCGGAAACGCTTTATTATGTCAGGGCTTTTGAACCTTACGCGAAAGATTTCTGGCTCGATTTGGAAATCAAAGGTTCTGCCAAGATGAAGGATTTGGATCATTATTTGCGCGGAATTTGGCTTGAATGTTGCGGGCATCTGAGCGAATTTTCTGCGGGCGGTTGGGGCAGCGCGAAAATTGCGATGACCAAAAAAGTTAGCGAAGTTTTCGATAAATACGCCGAATTTACGCATATCTACGATTTCGGAAGCGAGTCGCAAACCGCCGTCAAATTTATTTCAAACCGACAAGGAAAACCGCTTTCAAAACGTCCGATTTCGCTGATGGCGCGAAATTTAATACCTGAAGTCGAATGTCGGGAATGCCAAGAATCTTCTAAATGGCTTTGTGTCGAATGTCTTTACGACACCGATGACGGCGGATTGGTTTGTCAAAATCATTATGATGACCACGAATCTCACGATCAATACGGCGATATTCTCGAATTAGTCAATTCTCCGCGAATGGGAGTTTGCGGTTACGATGGTCCTGCCGAACCGCCATATTAATTTTGTGTAGGGCTTTCTCATAAAAATTGAAAGTTAAACAAAAACCGAAAATTAACAGGGATTGAAGGGATGAAAGGGATTTTTTTTATGAGTTTTTTAGTTTTTATCCCTTGCATTCCATTTATCCCTGTCAATTTATTCTTGATTGGCAAGTTACCGGCAAATTTGTTTTTATGAGAAAGCCCTGTAATTTTGTGAAACATTTTGCGCTTTTTAGTTGTTTCACGTTGCACGAATGAAACAGCTTTGATATGATTTTCGTGCTTTCAAAAACATCATCCCAAATTGTAATTTGAAACGATTTTTAAATCTAAAAAACTAACTGAATAAGGAGCAAAAACTATGGAAACAGCAACAGCAAAATCTTTTAACATCGCCACAGGTTTAATCGCAGAATTGACGCACGAAGCCGCGACGACGCGCAAAATTTTGGAACGAATTCCGCCGGAAAAATTCGATTACAAACCGCACGAAAAATCTATGACGATGATTCGTTTGGCGTGGCACGTTGCCGATATGGTTGATTGGGTGAACGAAACTTGCACAAAAGACGAACTCAATTTTGAAGGAATGGATTTCACGCCGGTCGAGCCGAAAACGACTGCCGAATTGGTCGAATTTCACGATAAAAAAGTTGTCGCCGCGCTTGAGGCTTTGAAAAATACTTCGGATGAAGATATGCACAAACCTTGGACTCTGCGAAATGGCGATGTAACTTATTTTACAATGACGAAAATCGCCACAATTCGCTCAATGTGTTTCAATCACATCTGGCATCATCGCGGACAACTTTCGGTTTATCTGCGTCTGAACGACATTCCTGTTCCCGAAATTTACGGTCCGAGCGCGGATGAAGGTCAAATGTAAGTAAAAAGTAAAAAGTAAAAAGGCAAAAGTAAGAAAGGAATTTTCCATTTTTTACTTTTGCCTTTTTACTTTTTACTTCCGAAAGGCTTTTTCTTTTCGGGAAAAAATGCGAAAATTCGGTTGTTATGAATCAATTAAAATATACGGCGATTTATGAAGAAGCCGAAGAAGGCGGATTTATCGGTTATGTTGCGGAACTTCCGGGCGCGAATACGCAAGGCGAAACGATTGAAGAAGTTCGTGAAAACTTGAAAGAAGCCGTCGAAATGTTGCTCGAATGTTACCGCGAAGATGCCGAAAAACATATAGGAAAATCGTTAAAAGCACGAAAAGAAGACTTGATTTTGCAAGCCGCTTGAAAATGAAACTCACCGATTTAATCCGTCATTTGAATAAGCAAAATTGCGTCTTCGTGCGCGAAGGCGGAAACCACACAATCTACAAAAATCCCGTCAATGGAAAAATGACTTCCGTCCCACGCCATCGGGAAATCAAAGAATTTTTAGCCAAAAAGATTTGCGACGATTTGGGCGTTGCCAGACCATAGAAATATTTGATATGTTGCGGCATTTTTGCTTTTAGGCGAAAAAATGCGAAAATAACGGTTTGCTATGAGCAACGAAAGAATAACTATTTCTATTCAAACTTATTTTGGCAAATACGCTGAAGATAAAGATAAAGCGAAAAAGATTCGTGATGAGAAATTGTTGCCTGCTTTAGCTGAAAATAAATCTTTGATAATGGATTTTGAAGACATCATTTCTGCGCCGCATAGTTTGTTGAATGCGATGTTGGCAACGCCTATTGAAAGACTTGGTTTAGCGGCTTATAAAAAAATTAAAATCATCAATGCCGCGCCCGACATACGCGAAACGCTCGATTTTATTTTTGACGATAACACTTCAAACGCTTGAGAATGACTTTAACCGAACTTATTGAAAAACTTTTTGCGGGCGAGTCTCGTGCTGTGGCGCGGAGCATTACGAAGGTTGAAAATGCTTCGGCGGATTCCGGCGAATTGATGAAAGCCGTTTTTCCGCGCACGGGAAACGCGCTCGTCGTTGGCATTACAGGTGCGCCGGGCGCGGGGAAATCTTCGCTTGTTGATAAACTTGCTTTTTATTACAAAGAACGCGGCGAAAAGGTTGGAATCATTTGCGTTGATCCGTCGAGTCCGTTTTCGGGCGGCGCGATTCTTGGTGATAGAATCCGTATGTCAACGCTCGGTTTAGACAAAAATATTTTCATTCGTTCGATGGCGACACGCGGAAATCTCGGCGGTTTATCACGCGCAACGGTTGATGCGGTGGCGATTTTGGATGCTGCCGGATTTGATAAAGTGATTGTCGAAACGGTTGGAGTCGGGCAAGATGAAGTTGAAATCGTCAAAACAGCAGATGTTTCGGTCGTCGTTTTAGTTCCCGGAATGGGCGACGATATTCAAGCGATAAAAGCCGGAATTATGGAAATCGGCGATGTTTTCGTCATCAATAAAGCCGACCGCGAAGGCGTTTTGCGAACGGAAAAAGAACTCGAAGCACTTCTGAGTTTGGCAATGCGCCCCGATTTTTGGCATCCGCCGATTGTCAAAACCATCGCCACCGAATCAAAAGGCATCGAAGATTTATCAAAAGCCATCGAAAGTTATTACGAATTTCAAAAAACGGGCGAAAATTTGGAACGAAGAAAAGCCATTGCGCGTTGGCGTTTGTTGGAATTATTGCAGGAAAAACTTCTCACAGACGTTTTGAATCGCAACGGAACGAACGAAAAATTGGACAGATTAGCGCAGGAAATCGCGGAAAAGAAAACGAATCCGTATTCGGCAGTTGAGGAAATTTTAAGATGAGAAATGTAATTTTACCTGAAAAATCATATACCTTTTCCGACTACTTTAAAATGCGAATAAGCACCGAAGATGTCGTTAATTATTTCGGCTACACTAAAGAAAATGCAAGATTAAAATTACCTTCAAGCCACCGCGATTTACCTGTTTTGCAACAACTTTTTTTCATTATCGAAGACGCGCTTCTACATATTAGTTTAGAAAATGAAATAACGCGCCGCGAATTTTTAATTGCGCCGATAATGGCTGAAGTGCGGCGTTTGACAAATTCAAAATTACGTTCAGAGTATTGGTTTGAGTATAATAATCAATTAAAAGGTTCTTTGGATTATTTATTAAGAACCGAACAAAATTTATTGGTTATTGAAGCCAAAGATGCTGATATGACGCGAGGTTTTACACAGCTTTCAGTTGAAATGATTGCACTTGACAAAGCCGATAAGACAGCGCAAAAGATTATCTACGGAGCAATTACTACCGGAAATATTTGGCAATTTGGCAAACTCGACCGCAAAACCAAAATGATTTCGCAAGACATCAAGAATTACGACTTAATCGAAGATTTAGAAATATTAGTAAGAAGTTTAGTCGGTATTTTGGAAGAAAAATGAAAATAAATCATCTTGGCATTGCCACGAAAGATATTGGGGAAGCGTTGAAGTTTTGGGAAGACGCGCTTGGATTGGAAAATGTTCATACGGAAATTGTCGAAGATCAAAAGGTGCGCGTGGCGATGTTGCCGATTGGCGAAAGTCGGATAGAATTGCTCGAACCGACGAGCGAAGATTCGCCGATTTCTAAGTTTTTGGAGAAACGCGGCGGCGGAATTCATCATATTGCGGTGGAAACCGACGATATTGTTGCCGCATTAGCGAAACTTAAGGCGGCGGGAGCGCGTTTAATAGATGAAAAACCGAGAATCGGCGCGGAAGGTTGCCTTGTTGCGTTTGTGCATCCTTCAACAACCGGCGGAGTTCTGTTAGAATTGATGGAAAGTAAAAAGTAAAAAGTAAAAAGTAAAAATTTTAAGAGGAAATTTAATGAAAAGAAGTTCAAAAAAGAAGACAGATGAAATTGCGGAAACGATAGAAACCTCATCGGAAGAAATCGTAGAAATCGCGGAAACAACGGAAATTTCGGCAACCGAAGCGGAAACCGTCGAACTTTCGGCGGCGGAAATATCGAATGAAGTGCCGGAAACCGTTGAGCTTTCAGCGGCGGAAATTGAAAATGAATTGCCGGAAACCGTTGAAATTTCGGGCGAATCGAAAAACGAAATTGATACGGAAGTTGAAGAAATGGCTGAGAAAATTGCCGAAGTCGAAGCGAAAGACGAAGCTGATTTGAAAGCAGATTTGCCGAAAACCGTCGAAGTTTCAGCGGCGAAAACCGTTGCCGCCGGAGCGAATTCGGGTGGAATGAGCGCGGGAGCGAAAGGTTTGACGGTTTTGGCGTTAATTTTCGCACTCGGCGCGGGCTTGCTCTTTTGGTCGGTAAAAAATGCCGCCGGACACGGAAACCTCGAACTTAACGGTTTGAACAAATCCGAATTGGAACTTCTTTTGAAAGATGCCAACCCGATGATGCTCAAGCGTTTGGGCGAAGACCCGGAAATGAAGAAAAAGCAGCTCGAAAATCTTAAACAACTTTTCGCGTTGGCAAATGCGGCGAAAAAAGAAGGTTTGGTTAAAGATAAAGTCAAAAAAGAACTCGATAATGTAAGTATCGAATTGACGGCGGTAAATTATGACCGCGAGATGAATAAAGATAAAGGGCAAATGCCGCCTTTCGGATTTATCGGCGAAGACCGCGTGAAGGCGTTTTGGGGCGAAGGACAAGCCGAACCGAGCGGATTTCAAGGCTTTTTAGGAAAAATCGGTTTGGGCGATGCGGCAAAATATCAACGCCGTCAGCGCGAATTCGATGAATTTTTAGCCACCAAAATCGAACTCGCAAAAGCCAGCGGGCAAATCAAAGACGACATTGTTCCGAGCGAAGACGACATCAAACAAGCCAGAGAATATTTCGCCAAAACGCGCATTTATTACGAAGAAGCCAAAGAAAAAATGCCGACTTTGGGCGAAGAATTCAAAAAGAAAACGAATATTTCCATCAAACTTCAACAGGCTTCGTATCTTTCGCGGCTTTATGCGGAAAAAGTTTTAGCGGAAAAAACCAAAGTTACCGATGAGGACATTCAAAAATACATCTCCGAACATCCCGAACTCGACCAATCGGCAAAGAAAACGAAAGCCGAAGAAATCTTGACTCGTGCTAAAGGCGGCGAAGATTTTGCGAAATTGGCGAAGGAATTTTCGGAAGATCCGGGCAGCAAAGAAAAAGGCGGACTTTACGAAGGCGTTACGATGGGACAATTTATGCCCGAATTTGAAAAAGCCGCGCTTGCTCTCGAAGCCGGACAAATCGCGCCGACTTTGATTGAAACGACTTACGGTTTTCACATCATCAAACTCGAAAAGAAAGGCGAGAAAAAAGGCGCGGACGGCAAAATGGCTCCGAGTTATGATGCGCGTCATATCTTGATTAACACCGGATTCCAAGACCCCGAAAATCCGATGGGCGGACCGATGCCGATTAAGGAATACGTTACGCAAAAACTCGAAACCGACAAACAAAAAGCGGTTTTGGATCAAATCATCGCCGAAAATCCGGTTGAAATTGCGGAAGATTTCGAGATTCCCAAAGTTTCGGAAGAAGAAATGCAAAAAGTGATGCAGCAACAGATGCAACAGATGCAACAGCAAAATCCGCAAGCCGATCCCAATGAGCCGAATTCTGCTAATCCGCAAACGCAACCGCAGACTAAGAAACCCGAAACCAAGAAAAAATAGGGTGAAAAAGTGAAAAAGTGAAAAAGTTGGAAATTTGTGAAATAATAACATTTCACTTTTCAGCTTTTTCACTTTTTAGCTTTAAAACGGAGAAAATATGTCAATTGCTTTAGCGTCTTTGCCGCACCGAAAATTTTCAGTCGAAGATTATCATCGTTTTATCAAAATGGGCATATTCAAGCCCGAAGAACGCCTCGAACTTTGGGAAGGAGAATTTGTCGAAATGTCGCCAATCGGAAAAAAACACGCCGGATGTGTAGATGCAATGTCGGAAATGTTAAAGGATTATTTGAATAGACAAGTAATCGTGAGAACTCAAAATCCAATTGTTTTGAACGATTTCAGTGAACCTCAGCCGGATGTTTGTTTGCTCAAACGCCGCGATGATTTTTATCGTCTGATTTCGGCTACGGCGAAGGATGTTTTTTTGGCAATGGAAGTTGCTGATTCAACCGTCAAATATGACCGCGACATAAAATTTCCGAAATATGCGGCAAACGGAATTCCAGAAGCGTGGCTCATTGATTTGGAAAATGACCGCGTAGAAATTCACACGCAACCGACAAAAAACGGCTATCGTTTGGTAAAAATTTTGCATCGCGGCGATGTTGCCGAATCAACCGTTTTTGACGAAATAAAAATTGCGGTTGACGATATTTTAGGAAGCAAATCATAAAATTCAGGAGAAATTAATAATGAAAAAAGCATCAATTATTTTTGCGCTTTTGGTTGTCGCTTTGACGGCTCAAATCGCTTTTGCACAATCAAAAAAGGAAAAAGACCGCGCGGCTTTTATCAATAATACACGGCTTTTGGAGAAAAAACCTTTTGATCCGAATGCGAATGCGGCGCGTCAATGGGGATTTAAGTGGGTTTCCGATACGGACGAAGTGAGCGTTGTGCTGTGTTCGGAAACGATGAAAATGATTCCCGAAAAGAAAAATAAATACAAATCTGAGCAACTGTTGCAATTTATGTTCGGAATGGCGGTTTTCAAGTTAGAAAATGCTGACAACAAAGATGAAAACGCCGCGCAATTAGCCGGTTTGGAAAGTATGCTGAAAAGTTATGAAGTAATGGTTGCCGAAAAGAGCGACGCAAAAAATGCCGACCTCGATGCTTTGCTCACGAAACGCAATAACAACGAACTTAAAACTTTAGTCGAATCTGCAAAATGCGGAAAGAAATAAATTGAGAGCGGAAATTGTCGCCGATAAAACTATGAAAATTCAAAAAATCATTTTGCCGCTGGTTTTATTTGCCGCATTTTTTCCGCTATTGATTTTTGCTCAAACGAGAGACGAACTTCAAAAAGCACAGAAGTTTTACGACGAAGGAAACGCGGCATTTAAGCGCGGCGAATTTGCGTCGGCGATTGATAATTTGACGAAGGCGATTGCGCTTTATCCGCAATCATCGCAACTTTATTATGCTCGCGGGACGATGTTTGCGATGAATTCGAGATTTCCCGAAGCGATAAAAGATTTTGATAAATCAATCGAACTTTACCCGAATTTTGCCGAAGCATTTGATCATCGCGGCATTGCTTACAAAGGTTTGGGCAATGCGGCGCAGGCGATAAAAGATCACACAAAAGCCATCGAGTTAAATCCGCGAATGATTACGGCTTATAATAATCGCGGCAATGCTTATCGGACAATTCGAGATTTTAACGCGGCGATTAAGGATTTCGACAGAGCGATTGAACTCAATTCCGTGTCGGGTGATGCTTATCTGAATCGCGGCAGCGCGTATCAGGAAAGCGGCGATTACGCCAAAGCGATTGAAGATATTAACAAAGCGATTTCGCTCAACCCGAATGACGCGAGATATTACACAAACCGCGCAAATACTTATACTTTGTTGAAGCAATACGATGCGGCGTTGGCGGATTACAATAAATCAATCGAAATAACACCGCTTGCGCCTGCCTTTTACGGTCGCGCCCGCGTTCAACAGGAACGACAATCGTCGGATGAAGCAATAAAAGATTACACAAAAGCCATCGAACTCAGCCCGAATTTTGCCGCCGCTTATAACAATCGCGGCTTGGTTTATCAATCAAAAGAGAACTTGGACGCAGCTTTACAAGATTTTTCAAAAGCCGTATCTTTGAACGAAAAAGATGGCGTTTATTATTTTAATCGCGCCAATATCTACGTTCTGAAAAAAGATTTTGCCTCAGCCGTGAGAGATTTCACAAAAGCGATTGAAATTTTCCCGCGCTGGTCAGAAGCCTTTCGCCGTCGTTCCGAAACATATAAAAAACTCGGACAAAAAAAACCGGCAGAAGCGGATTTGAAAAAAGCCAAGGAAGTTGAAAAAGACAATTTCAGCCCTGCAACGGAAGTTATTATTTCGCAATGATTTTATAAATCGAAGAAACCGGACAATGGTTTATAATAGATTTGAGTATTATTTCGTTTATGAAAAACAGAACAATAGTAAAAACCGTCGCAAAAACTAATCTAAGGAATCAAAAATCCGATTTTGCCTATTGGCAGACAAAAAGTTACGCCGAACGATTAAACGCTTTGGAAGAAATTCGGCACGAATATAACAACTGGAAATACAGCGATGTTGAACAAAGATTTCAGAGAGTTTATCGAATCGTTAAACTCAAACAAAGTTAAATATCTTGTGCTTGGCGGATATGCGATTGCCTTTCACGGTCATCCGCGCTATACGAAAGACCTTGACGTTTGGCTGGAATTGAGCGACGAAAATGCTTTAAATACGATGAAAGCCTTGGATGATTTTGGCTTTGGTGGTTTGGAAGTTACAAAAGACGATTTTCTGCACAAAGGAATGGTCGTTCAACTCGGTTATCCGCCAAATCGAATTGATTTGATAAATTCGCCCGACGGAGTTGATTTTGATGAATGTTACGCTTCAAGAATCGAAATTGATATTGAAGGATTGAAAATATCGGTCATCAATTTAGAAAATCTCAAAAAGAATAAAAAAGCATCGGGGCGTTTGCAAGATTTGGCAGATTTGGAAAAACTCCGCGATGAGTAAATACGAAATTATTATTTATTGGAGTGAAGAAGATAAAGCGTTTATCATCGAAGTTCCCAAACTCGCCGGATGTATGGCTGATGGCGAAACTTACAGAGAAGCGTTGGCAAATGCGGAAATTATTGTCGGAGAATGGATTGAAACGGCGCAAGATTTAGGCAGAAAAATTCCCGAACCGAAAGGCAGATTAGTTTTTGCTTAAAATTAAATTTTTGGTTCGATTAAGGAGAAGAGCAAATGAAAAACATCTTACTTTTATTACTTCTAACAAGTGTAATTCTTCAGGTAATTAGTTGCCAAACTAATGATAGTCAGGCAAATAAAAATCTAGCAAATGAAAGCCAAACAAATAAAAATCAAACCAATACTCAAGTTCCGAGTGATAAAGAGAAATTTATTTCAACGGTTCAATCTCTTGAAGAAAACCCATTTGCCGAAACAGCAAAACAAAATCGTAGTTGGGCGTTAAAGTATTCGGAAGATATTAAATATCCAACCTGTGATCCTATCTTAAAGCTATTTCTTGCAAAAGAAGTAAGAGGCGAAGTATTAACACAATTTTTAATAAAACTTGCGGCTTATGAACTTGAGAATTCAGGGAAAAAATATAATACAGTTGATTCTCATACCGTCGCTTTAGCAAGTGCTACGAATGTTTATGAGAAAATTTTAAAAAATAATCCAAGCGCAAAATACGGATATTTTGACGCTTTAGTTGATATTAAAAATAAAAATCAGTTGGCAGAATCATTAAAAGACGCAAATTGTAAATAGAAAAATTATAAAATGGAACAAGTAAAAATCGGAATTATCGGCGGCAGTGGTTTGTATCAGATGCCGGAGTTGAAAAATGTTAGAGAGCAGGAAGTTGAAACGCCTTTTGGGAAACCTTCGGATGCTTTTATTATTGGCGAATTGGAAAATGTTACGGTCGCATTTTTGCCGCGACACGGGCGCGGGCATAAACTTACGCCTTCGGAGTTGCCTTTTCGGGCGAATATTTATGCGATGAAATTGCTCGGCGTGGATTATATTTTGTCGGTTTCGGCGGTTGGAAGCCTGCGCGAAGATTACGCGCCGACGGACTTTTGTATTCCTGATCAGTTTTTTGATAGAACTCGTGCGCGTTCGGAAGAATCTACGTTTTTCGGCGAAGGAATTGTCGGACACATCACGTTTGCACATCCGGTTTGCGCGGAATTGGGCGATATTTTGGAAGAATCTTGTCGGGCGGTTGAAGGTTTGAAACTGCATCGCGGCGGGACTTATATTTGTATGGAAGGTCCGGCGTTTTCGACAAAAGCCGAATCAAACGTCTATCGCTCGTGGGGAATGGACATTATCGGAATGACGAATTTGCAGGAAGCAAAACTTGCGCGTGAAGCCGAAATTGCTTACGCGACGCTTGCGCTCGTTACCGATTACGATTGTTGGCACGAAGAACACGACGCGGTTTCGGCGGAAATGGTCATCGGCTATTTGCAAAAAAATGTCCGCAACGCGCAACTCGTTTTGAAGGAAGCCGTAAAAAGAGTTGCCGCAAAAACAACGCCAAATCCGTTTGAAGGCGCAACGAAAAGCGCGATTTTTACCGCGCCCGAAACTTGGAACGCGGAAACGGCGAAAAATTTGGAAGCGATTATCGGCAAATATGCGGCGAAATAAGAAGATTTTACCACATAGAAACATAGAGAACATAGATAAGAAAACTATGTTTTCTATGTTTCTAAGCAGGTGAGCAAAAGTTTTGTCAGATTTTGCTTGGCGTTTGGAGTTCCAACTTTAGTTGGCTTGCGCCAGCGAAGCGCGGCGCAAGAGCCAGCTAAAGCTGGAACTCCAAACTTTTCAAAATGCCTCAAAACTTTTGCCCACCTGCTTATGTGGTAAAAATATTGATGCAACAAACTTTAAATTATCCGAGTGCATCAAACGGCTTTGGAGATTCAATAATTTTATGAAAAAAGCAATTTTATTTTTAAGTTTATTCGCGTGTGTGTTCGCGTTTTCCGCGCAAGTTTTCGCGCAAAGGCAGATCGAAGTTCAAGTTCAGCGTGAGCCGATTTTGGAAGCGGACGCGAATCATAATTTGGAAGCCGCACAACTTTATTTTAAGACACGCAAGGCTTACAAAGCCGTTTTGCTACGCTTTGAAGAAACTTTTGCGGCTTATCCCGATTATTCCAAAATGGACGAATTTATTTATCTTGCCGCAATGAGCAGTTATTATCTGTCGGAAAATAAAGGCAAGCAAAAGATTGATTTGAAAACTTTGTCCGAAGAAGATAAGAAAAAATACGCGCCCGAAAAACTCCGCGAAGACGCAGTTGCGTATTTCGCAATGATTGTCGAAAAATATCCGCAAAGCCGTTTTAAATCTGATTCGGAAAAGATTTTGAAGGAAATTCAATCGAAAAAGTAAATAGTGAATAGTAAATAGTAAATAGAAAGAAAACTATTCACTATTTACTATTTACCATTCACTAAAAAATGAACTTAAACCAAGTTACAATTCACACCGACAAACCGCTCGAAACTGTCGAATTTTATCAAAAACTCGGGCTGAAAATTATTGTGGACAGTTTGCCGCGATATGCGCGTCTGCTGTGTCCCGACGGCGATTCGACGCTTTCGATTCATACGGCGGAAAACGTAGGAAATTCGTCCAATATCGTGCTTTATTTTGAATGTGAAGATTTGGACGCGAAAGTTAAAGAACTGAAAAATCTTGGGTTAAAGTTTGAACAAGAACCGCAAGATGAAAGTTGGCTGTGGCGCGAAAGTTATCTGAAAGACCCAAGCGGAAACCGAATTTGTCTTTTTTACGCCGCCGAAAATCGCCAAAATCCGCCGTGGCGTGTAAAGTAAATTAAGTCTTATGAAAATATTTTTTTTGATTTTAATTGTTTTTGCTTTATGTTTTGGCGTTTTTGCTCAAGATGTAACAGAAAAGCCAAATCTTATTTTAACAGGAATAGTCAAAGAAATTACCGCTCAAGAAATTAATCAAAATACCAATTCGGCATCTTATCTTGTTTTTATTAAACTAAACCTCACTTTAGAAAACAGAAGTCCGGTTCCGATAATTCTTTTCCAATCTGAACCGCTTATAAACTATGCTTCTGTAAAAACAGAAACTTATTTAATAGATGGAACATTTATTCCAATTTTGGCGCAAAATGATAAATTCGGAACATCGTCTGCAATGTTTTCAAGAGATTGGAAAAAAATAAGAGAAGAGTTAAATCAATCAAAGCCACCGCAAAAGAAAACTTTTATTATTTCACCGGATGAAAAAATAAATTTTGAAAGTTTTGTCAGATTGGATATTCCAAAGTATTTCGATGCGCCTTATAAGGCTTTTCAAAATCAAAATTTAGCTTTATTACAAAAACTTTCTCCGCTCGAACTTTATTTGGATTGCGAAACTTGGACGACTCTGCCTTTAATTGTAGATGGCAAATCTGGCGAATTATTAAAAATGGAATTCGGACAAAAACTTCAAAATAAATGGAAAGATTACGGTCATTTGTGGTTTGAGCAAATTGAGTCTGAGCTAGGGCTATTGCAAAGTCGTTGAAAAATTGAAAAGACCATTCAAATTTGATTCAATCTAAGTTTGAACAAAAACACTAAATCAAAAAGGAAGGTCTTTTACAGATGGATAATACCACAGAATTTGAGATATTTGAACAG
>JANNYB010000179.1:0-11275 GCA_031409875.1 Acidobacteriota bacterium
ATAAATAGTGGTAAGCGGCAAACGGTAAGTGGTAAGTAAAGAATTTTTACACTTACCGTTTACCACTTACCGCTTACCACTACTTATGGACGTTTTGTGGAGTCCTTGGCGATACGATTACATCAAAAGCGGCGATAATTCTGCCGAAAAGACGAATTGCGTTTTTTGCAGTATTTTGGAAAATCCGGCATCGGACGAAGAAAAATTTATTCTTCACCGTGCCGGATTTAATTTTGTTATTTTAAATATTTACCCGTATATTTCGGGGCATTTGATGGTTGTTCCTTACGCGCATTTGGCTGATTTGGACAAAGCCGACAAAGAAACGACCGACGAAATGATGGATTTGACTAAGAAATGTCAAAGCCTTTTGCGCGAAGTTTATCAGCCGAACGGGATAAATCTCGGAATGAATCTCGGAAAAGCCGCCGGCGCAGGCGTAGCCGAACATTTTCATCTACACATTTTGCCGCGCTGGTTCGGCGATGCAAATTTTATGACCTCAATCGGACAAACGCGCACAATTCCCGAAGATTTGCGAACGACTTACAATAAAATCAAAGCAGAATTTTGAACACGATAACATTACCACGAAGCAAAAAAATCTATCAGTTATCAGTTATCATCTATCAGTTATATAGAAGGTGAAAACTTTTAACTCGTCTAATAGATGATAGATGACAGATAATAACTGATAGATTCAGCTTTCTTTAGCGGTTATAGAACTCAAAAAACGAGTTATTTCGCTTTTTCGCTCTTCAAAGCATTTTCGACAGCTTCGACCAATTTTGCGTCGTCGGGTTTGGTTTTCGGGCTGAAACGCGCAATGATTTTGCCGTCTTTATCTGTGAGGAATTTCTCGAAATTCCAACTAATCTCGCCGTCAAAACCGGGATTCGATTCTTTGTTTGTCAAAAAAGTATAGAACGAGTTTTGGTCAGTTCCTTTGACGGAAAGTTTAGCGAACATCGGGAAAGTTACTTTGTAATTCAGAGTGCAAAATTCCTTGATTTCCTTTTCGGTTCCGGGTTCTTGTCCCATAAAATTGTTTGCGGGAAATCCCAAAATGACAAAATCTTTGTCTTTATATTTGTCATAAAGTGCTTGCAAACCTTCATATTGCGGAGTCAAACCGCATTTGCTCGCGGTATTTACGATGAGCAAAACTTTGCCTTTGTATTTGTCCATTTTGACATCGTTGCCGTCAATGTCCTTCATCGTAAATTCCAAAATAGATTTTTCCTTCGGCGGATCAACGGGCGACGGATTTAAGATAAAACCAAACTTGTAAGCCGCACCGACGACTCCGACCGATAATAAAATAATTGCTACGATTCCGATTTTTAACATAATTTCTCCTTCAAGTGTTCAGAGTAACACATTTATGCGTGTTTGATCTCCAGCGAAGCGCGGCGATTGCACGGCTGAAGCCGTTACTCTGAACTTTATTTATTCAACTCTCGCGGCGAACGCGGCGCACTTGGTAATTGCTCTTTTTTCTCGCCCGTTTCCGCAAAGACTTCTTTGATTGCGCCAATGCTTGAAAGCAAACTCGACGTTTCCATCGGCATAAAAATTACTTTTGCGTTGGTTGTGCGCGTCATATCGCGCAGAGATTCGATGTAGCGCGACGTGATTAAATATTGCGTCGTTTGTTGCGGATCGCCGATAGCTTGGGCGATTAGCGCGATAGCTTGAGCATCTGCGCTGGCGGCTTTTAATCTCGATTGCGCCGCGCCGTCAGCTTCCAAAACGGCAGATTCTTTAAAGCCTTCGGAGCGTGTAATCGCAGCTTGTTTTTCGCCTTCTGCGCGAGTCATTGCGGCTTGTTTTTCGCCTTCGGCTTGCAGAATCAAAGCGCGTCGGTTGCGTTCAGCCGTCATTTGTTTTTCCATCGTGATGCGAACATCTTCCGGCGGATTGATGTTTTTGACATCAACTCTGGTAACTTTTACGCCCCATTTATCGGTTGCTTCGTCTAAAATTAAACGCAACTTCGCATTGATTGCATCGCGGTTTGAAAGCGTGTGATCCAAATCCATTTCGCCCATCACCGAACGCATTCCGGTAATCGTCAATTGAACGATACTTCCGACTAAATCATTGATTTCATAAACCGATTTTATCGGATCGGTTATCATCCAATATACGACCGAATCTACGTTAATCGTGACGTTATCGCGTGTAATCACGGGTTGCGGCGGCAAATCTATGTATTGTTCGCGCAGGTCAATCGAAGTCTGTCCGGGGCGCACGTTTGTCCAAAAAACGCCGCGCGGAGAATCAATTAACGGCACGATAATATTCAAACCGCTTGCTGCAACGCGGTGAAATTTGCCGAGACGCTCAATCAACAAAACCGACGATTGCGGCACGATTTTGATTGTTTTCGCGGCTATGACCAACAATGCAATCCCGATAAACGCCAAAAAGCCTAAAATAAATATTTCCATATTTTCCTCCGACCGATTATCAATAAATATAGCGCAATTTCAAAAAAAATGCAGAAAAAAATAAAAAATTGAAAATAAATGGCACTTTTTCATATACTTTGTCGTATAAACTAATGAAATACATTATGAAGGCAGAAAATGCCGGAATAAAGTTCAAAGAAACAGTTCTTTAACAATAAAAACGCCGCCGGAAAAAGGCATAATCAGTAATTCAATTATTCTACATTTATTTTTCTTCAGTTATCCACTTTTAACATACCAAATCTTTTTCCGGCGGCGGTTTTTTTGAGGGATGAGGGAAAAGGGATGAGGGATGAATATGATTTTTTATTCATTCTTCATCCCTTTTTCTTTAATTCTTTTAATTGGCGTATAATTTTCATTAAATTATGACCGTTAAACTTTCCGACATCAGCGAAGCGCGAACGAATCTCGAAAACATCATTATTCCGACACCGATTTTGCCCGATGCGCGATTGGGCAACGAAATCGGCGCGAAAGTTTTTTTGAAAGCTGAGTGTCTTCAGCGCGGCGGTTCGTTTAAGATTCGCGGTGCGTATAACAAAATTCATCAGCTTTCCGAAGACGAAAAACGGCGCGGCGTGATTGCGGCATCTGCCGGAAATCACGCGCAAGGCGTTGCGCTTGCCGCCCAACTTCACAATATCAAAGCGACAATTGTTTTGCCCGAATTCGCGCCTTTGACGAAAATCAACGCGACCAAAAACTTCGGCGCGGAAGTAATTTTGAAAGGCGGAAGTTTTGATGAAGCCGTCGCTTATTCAAAACTGCTTTGCGAAGAACAAAACGCAATTTACGTTCACGCTTTTGAAGATGACGCGATTATTGCCGGACAGGGAACTATCGGATGGGAAATTGTCGAAGATTTGCCGCAAGCAACGCTCGTTGTCGTGCCGATTGGCGGCGGCGGAATTATTTCGGGCATTGCGCTGGCTGTAAAAAATCTTCTGCCGAAAGTTCGTGTCGTTGGCGTTCAAGCGGAAAATTGTGCGGCTGTCAAAGAATCACTTAAACAAGGCAAACCAATCGAATTTAAAGCCAAACCGACAATTGCCGACGGAATTGCCGTTAAACGTCCGGGCGAGAAAACTTTGCCGATGATTGCCGAATTGGTTGATGAAATCGTCGAAGTTTCGGAAGAAGAAATCGCGCGGGGAATTTTTCATTGCGTTCAAAATACTCGTCTCGTTGTCGAAGGCGCAGGCGCGGCTGGCGTTGCGGCTTTGCTTGCGAAAAAAATAAAGGTTAAACCTGACGACATCGTTTGCACGGTTTTGTGCGGCGGAAACATTGACGCAAATTTGCTTTCGAGAGTTTTGGAGCAAGTTCTCGTGCGGCAAGGTCGTTACATTATGCTCAAACTTCTCGTCGTTGACCGCCCGGGAAATCTCGCAAAACTTCTTAAAACTACCGCAGATACAGGCGCAAACGTCATCGAAGTTTATCACCGACGCGCAATGTGGCTTGCGCCGCTCGGCTATGTCGGAATCGAAATGCTACTCGAAGTCCGCGATCAACCACACGGGCGCGAAGTTCTCAAACATCTCCGCGAAAACGGCTATCACGCCGAACACGAAGGCGTTGGCGACTGGGAAGAGTGAAAAGGTAAAAGGTAAAAGGTAAAAGGTAAAAGGTCGAAATTTGTTTCTTAACTTTTTACCTTTTACCTTTTACTTTTTACTTATTTGCGAAGCAAATCTTCTGTATAAAGTGCGCGATAGACGCGGTAGTTGTTCATTACTTTGCCGACGTAGGCTTTTGTTTCGGCGAAACCGACTTCGGAGGCGAAAATTCCTGCGTCTTTCGGTTTTGAGCGGTTGAGCCAACGCGCGGCATTGTCTTCGCCGCCGTTGTAACTTGCCGCGATTGCTTCATACATTCCGCCAAATTCGTCTTTCAATTCGGCAATGTAATAGCTTCCGAGGGCGATGTTTATTGAAGGTTGATAAAGATCGTCGGGCTGTAAATTCGGATAACCTGTTTGATTTTTATATTTAATTGCCGTGTCGAAAACGAGTTGTAAAAGTCCGCGAGCCGCCGCCGGAGATTTGGCGTTTGCCTTAAAACTAGATTCTTGTTTCATAATCGCCAAAACAAAACGTCCGTCAATCTTTTTAGCTTTTGCATAACGCAAAATTTCCGCTTTATACATTACCGGATAATCTTTCGTCATATTTGCCGAAACCTTCGCTTGCGGGCGGACGAGTTGCGGCGATAAATTTTTTAATTTTTCCGTTGCTAAACCGCTGTAATATGAACTGAAACTATCGGTAATCGAAGAATAAACCGTGATCGCATCGGCTTTTCGTCCCCATTTTTCGAGCGCGAAGGCTTTTAAGTAAAATACTTCGTCGGCACTCGTCATCGAACCGGAAAATTTTCGCAAACCGACCATTTCATCTGCTGTCTGAGTTGCTTTTTCCCAATTTCCGCGATAAATTTCCATCCGCAAACGAGCGTGCAAAGCATTCATTTCCGCCGGCATTCCCGAAAATCTCGTGCGCGTTCGATTTACCCAATCGTTTGCCTCGTCGTATTTTCCGGCTTCGCGCAACGAATCAATAATATTCGAATGCGCCGATTCGATTTTTTCGCCCGTCGGAAACATCACGACATATTGCTGATAAGTTTTCGCCGCGTCCAGATTGCGGCTCAGACGAACTTGACACGCGCCTTTGAACGCCAAACCGTCGCGTCCTTCTTTGGTCATCGGATAATCTTTTAAGAGTTTATCAAACCACGAAATCGCTTTTTCATATTGGCGTTCCCATTGATAAGACCGCGCCGTGCCGAAAAGTGCTTTAGGCATAGCATTTAAATCGGTTGGGTAATTTTCGATGATTTTTGTCCAATGTTCGCGGGCTTGCGGAAAAAGCCGGTTCGACATATAAACTTCGCCGCGTGTCGCGTGTTCGGTGGCGGAAAGCGTCAACAATTTGCCCGAAGCATCTCGGCTTATCGCGTCTTTTTCCTGCACGGCACGAAGCGCGGCATCCGAAGATTGCCCAAAAATAGTAATTGAAAATGCGATAAAAACAGCGGCGATAAAGATTATTTTTTTCATATAGCGGAAATTTTTAAGGGAAAATGACTTGCGGATTTAATTTTAACCGATTTTTAGACGACTGGTAAATCTTGCACGTTGCTTTTTAATCGAAGCGCGAACGGCTCGTCCGCGCTTTGATTAAAGAAATTAAAACTTGTTGACCAATTTTAATAATTATTTTAGAATCTAAATTGACGATATTCTTCGTATTCCACAAGATTTCTGAAAATGCCTCTAAAAACAAAAAAAATCGGTTTAATATATTTCGTTATTGCGACGCTTTTGCTCGTCGGCTTAGTTCCGCTCGTGTTGACAGGGTATTTTCTGTCCGAAAGAAGTGCGAAAGAGCTTCGTGCGGTGGAAAATCGTTATCAAACACAGCTTGTTCAAGAAAAAGCGAATCAAATTGAAATGTTCGGACAGCGATACGGCGATTTGGTTGGAGGTTATGCCAAGGGACTTGAACTTTCAAATGATTTTTCGGTTCTTTCTTCGCCTGAAACAGAACAAAAACTCAGCATTACGCTCAAGGAAAATCCTTATCTAATCGCGCTTTCAATCAAACCGATACAGGGCGAATCACTCTCGGTTTTCAATTCTGAAGCAATGTCCAGCGAAGAAGTCGAAGCGGTTTCAGGCGAGGTTTTAACCAAAATCGGTAACAAAAAAGCGTTGATTGGCAAGCCTCAAAAAATCGAATCGAGCGGCGAAACCGTTTTGACTTTTGCTTCGCCGGTAATCATTGAAAACGGAATATCGGCGGCGGTTGTCGGTGTCGTTTCCTTGCGCGAAATCGCTCAAATAATGGGCGATAAAAAGGTTATCGAAGAAGAAAAATTATGGAAAGACGGTTTGCCGATTGTTTTTGTCGTTGATTCGGAAGGTCGCGCCGTTTCATATCCCGATTTGAGCGTCGCGGTTAATCGAAAACCTTTAAATTATCTTAAAATCGTGCAGGAATGGCAAGAAACAAATTCGCAAATAAAATCTGCGCTTTTACCTTTTACGGCTGAATATAAAGACACAAAACACGAGATGATCGGCGCATATTCAACCGCAGATTTGCAAGATTTGAATCTTGGCGTGATTGCGATGCAGGATGAAAATAAGGCTCTGGCATCGGTTGGCGAAATGCGTCTGCAAACTTGGATTATCAGCCTTGCTTTTGCATTCTTTGCGCTGGTTATCGGATTTATTTTGTCGAGGCATTTAACTGCGCCGCTGACCAAACTTGCATCGGCGGCGGAAAAAATTGCCGGCGGAGATTTTTCTTCGCGTGTCGAATCGAAAAACATCACGGAAATCGGAACTTTGGGCGAAACTTTTAATTTAATGACGGAAAAAGTTGAAAATCAAATCGTCCAACTTGCCAAATCCGCCGAAGCAAACCGCGAACTTTTCGTCGGCACGGTCAAAGCGTTGGCGGCGGCGATTGACGGCAAAGACAAATATACACGCGGTCATTCCGAAAGAGTTTCGCGTATTTCGGTTGCCATCGGCAAACAACTCGGAATGGAAGCGGAAGAACTCGAAACCTTGCGAATCAGCGCACTTTTGCACGATGTCGGGAAGATTGCGATTGACGATTCGATTTTGAAAAAACCTGCGGCATTAACTGATGAAGAATTTACGATTATGAAAACTCATCCGGTTCGCGGTTTCAAAATTATGTCGCAAATTCCGGCAATGAAAGAGTTTTTGCCCGGAATGTATATGCACCACGAAATGATCAACGGCGCGGGTTATCCGCAAGGTTTGCACGGCGAACAAATTCCGCTGCAAGCGAAAATCGTTTCGGTTGCCGATACGTTTGACGCGATGACGATTGACCGCCCTTATTCAAAAGGAATGAATTTACAAGATTCGCTCGACCGCATCCGCAGTTTTGTCGGCACACGCTACGACGGCAGCGTGGTTGAAGCGTTGATTCGTGCGTGCGACGAAGGACAAGTCGGCATCGGCATTATTCGTTTGAAAGAAAATATGCCGAATAATGTGAATTTACGCGAAGTGCAAATTCAGATTAACAAAGCGGCATAAGTTTTTATTATGGCAAAGACGAATTGGCTTTGCTCGAAAATGTTATTTGAAAATCTGTCTTTTACGATTTTTTAAGAATTCGGACGTTACCTATTTTCCGATATTCTTAAAACTCCCAAACGGACAAATTAACATTCGGTGTAAACTTTTGTGCCGAATTTTTCCACTTCCATTTATCCTGATGGAATATTTTGTCAAAAAAAGCTATATCAGAACAGTCCGCTTCCATATTCGGACATTTGAAACAGCTAAAACTCCAATAAGATGAGGTAAAAAAGATGAACCCAAGCGACTCTTGCCAACTCAAAGTGTTAGATCGTATTTATTATGTAAATGTTGAAGAAATTAAACTTAAAATAAAAAACGGCACAGTTCTCCGTAAAGACCAAATCAAGGTCGGCAATACGGCTTGGACTGTTATCGAATTTATCCCTGAATTTACTTCGGTATTTGAAGAATTCGAGGCAAAAAACAGATTGCCTGAAAACTTTGACAGCACGAACATTTTCACGAACTTCCAAGTTCCAGAAACAGATTATAAAACGCTTGCAGAACCGGCGCACGAAGCCGGAAAACGCTGTGCAATTCACAACGAAAGTCCGCCGTTTTATGTTTGCACGGTTTGTGAAAATTTTTTCTGCAAAGATTGTCCGGTCTTTGAAAACGATTTGAAGTTTTGTCCGTTTTGCGGCGGAAAATGCGTTTTGTATCTCGGACAAACGTGGCAGTTCGAGGAAAAAAAGGAAGCCGAATACGACATAAAAACTACGGAAAAAATAGACAAAATAACCGAAACACCGCAAGCCGAATATGTCTATACGAAACTGCAAACAAAAGATTTTATTCGTGCTTTGGCGTTTCCTTTGAAATATCCGGTCGGACTTTTTATCGGCGGATTTTTGTTTGCTTTCTTGGTTTTCGGTCAGATTGTAACGATTTTCAAAGGCGGAATAATGTTTTCGGCAACGATAATTTTAACCGGCTTATTTGTGATGTTGAAATTCGGCGTTTTGTCGAGATGCTTTGAAAATTTTTCGCAAAATTCGATGAAATCCGGCTTTATGCCGCGAATCAAAAAATTTGCCGTGTTTGAAGATTTTATAAATCCGTTATTTATGGGATTAAAATCTTATTGTATTGCCTTCGGATTGTTTGCGATTTTTGCGGCGGCTGTCATTTTTTACGCATTGTTAAGTTTTGAAAGCGGTTTGGATGCAATGGAAAATGGAATGTTGACTGCCGGAACACAAATAACTTCAAAACTCGACACGGATTTGCTGGCTCAAGGAATTCGTGAAAACGAGCTTAGAAAAATGGTTAATCAGGCGCGGCTTTCGCAAATGGAATCGGTCTTCGGAAGCAATCATCTGGTTGATAACCGCGAGCTTGAAAAAGCTGTGATGTCAATTTCGCGGCTGACGGTTTACTCCAAAATGCCTGTGTTTTTCACTTTTATTTTAGGTGTTTTATTTTTTCCGGCTGTTTGTCTGACAATCGGCAGAAACCATTCACTTTCTTTGAAAAAACGCTTTATTTTCAGTTTTAAGGAAATTAAAGTAATTGGTTTCGATTACATAAAAATTGTGTTTTTGTGCTTAATTTTGCTAATTGTTTCGATTGGAGCAATGTTCGGGTTGAATATACTTTTTTCTTACCTGAATTTGCCGATTGCCGGAATTTTGTCGGCAATGATTGCCGGAAGTGTTTTGATGTTTTATTTTTGGACGGTTTTTTCCAGTATTTTGGCGATAACCATCAGCGACAGAAACGAAGATTTGCCGATTGGCAATGAAATTCAAATGTAAAATTATGAATGAAACAAATTTACAAGACGTTTGGGAAGTAGATATTAACGGCGATCTGTTTGAAGCCGATATGGAAATATTGGCGCAATGGATTTCCGACGGCACAATGTTGCCCAGCGACCGCGTTCGGCGCGGAAATCTGCGTTGGATTGAAGCGCGAAAAGTCCCGCATTTGTTGCCGTTTTTTAACGCGAAGGAACAAGGCGCACCGCCGCCGGTTTTGACTTCGATAACCGACGCGCAACCGACAAATAATTTAAATAGTTTTCAAACGCCGCCGATGCAGAATTCGTTTCAAACCTTAGGTTTTCAAACGCCGACCGCGCCGGATTCATTTCAAAGCGCAAAATTTCAAACTCAGGCGGATGCTTTTCAAACGCAACAACCGCCGCCGAATTTTCTTCCGCCGACGGAGCAATTTATTCCGCCGACGGAACAATTTCAGCCGTCCGGTTTTAATGATTTTGTTCAACCTGAAACGCTGATTTTGCAAGATTCTTGCGTTCTTCACGCGGGCGAACCGACGAAATTTTTTTGCGAAACTTGTTTTAATGTTTTTTGCCAAAATTGCCCGAAAGGTTATGGCGGAAGTGTGAGAATTTGCCCGATGTGCGGTTCGATGTGCAAATCAATCGGCATACACCAAGCCGAACGCGAAAAAGCCTTGAGTTATCAGCGCGATATGCAGGAAGGTTTTAATTTCAGTGATTTTGGCAAAGCGTTAGCTTATCCGTTGAAATTCAAAGTCAGTTTATTTTTCGGCGCGATTTTGTTTATGTTGTTTTCGATTGGACAACTCGCCGCCGGATCGGGAAGTTTTATGATGTTCAGCGCGGTTATTATGTGCTTTATGCTGGCAAATATGATTTCGTTTTCGGTTTTGGCAAATACGGTCGAGAATTTTTCACAAGGCAAAATCACGAAAAATTTTATGCCCGATTTCGATGAATTTTCGCTTTGGGACGATGTCGTTCAGCCTTTTTTCCTGAATATCGGCGTTTTTATCGTTTCCTTCGGCTTGCTGGTTGTCGTATTTCTCGGTTCGGTTTGGATTATGTGGGGCAATGTAACCGCAAGTTTGAAAACGGAATCGGATAAACGAATGGAAGTCGTGAAAAAGCAAAAACAGGACGCGATAAACGCCAACCCGAATAAAAATTGGGAAAGCGACAAAGACCGTGCATACCGCGAAGACCTCGAAAAAACGAACAAACAACAGCAAATTAGCAGTTTGAGATCGTTGGGCGCGGTTGATCCCGAATCAGACATATCGTTGGGCGAATCAATGTCAATCGCAATGAAATCTTCAAGTTTATTGATAATTCCGATATTTCTGGCTTTGCTTTGGGGAATTTTTTATTATCCGATTGCCTGCACGGTTGCCGGTTATTCGCGCTCGTTTTCAGCAACCATCAACCCGACAGTCGGGCTTGAAGCGATCAGACTTCTCGGCACGGATTATGTGAAAATTTTAGCGATGACTTTGATTTTGAGTTTAACCGTCGGCATTATCGAATTTGGTTTTCATTTTGTTTTATCCGCTTTTAATCTGCCCGGAATGGGAAATATTCCGGCAGTAGCAATTTCGAGTTTGTTCAAATTTTATTTTTACATCGTGTTTGCCGTAGTTTTGGGCTACGCGCTTTACAAAAACGCTAGTAAATTCAATTTCCGTTTGGTTTAAATTAGACAATCACAAAAGTAAGGCGCAAGAAAAAATTATCCACAGATGAACACAGATAAACATAGATATTTTTTATCTTGATTTTATCTGTGTTTATCTGTGTTTATTGTATGTTAAGAAATGAGTTCAAAATGTAGTAAATTGGACTTAGTGGAGAATGACAGTTTGGCTGTTTATTGGTTCTTTGGAAACCGTCACAGAGCGAAAGCGTCATTCTCCTTACACG
>JANNYB010000180.1:0-3930 GCA_031409875.1 Acidobacteriota bacterium
ATGTTTTTGATGCTTCCGCGTTCGCGTTGAGCCTTCTTAAACGCTTTGTTTTCAGCGATAAGTTCTTGTTTTTCGAGTGCTTTTTTGACGATTATTTTAAGTTCTTCGACATCGAAAGGTTTTTGGATAAAATCGTCTGCGCCGAGTTTGAACGCTTCGCGGGCGGTTTCGACGGTGGCAAATGCAGTCATCAAAATAACGCCGACATCGGGCAGAAATTCGCGCACCGAGCGCAAAAGTTCGATGCCGTCCATATCGGGCATTTTAACGTCCGTGATAATTACGTCGGCAGATTCGGTTTCGAGTTTGGCAAGCGCGTCGCGCCCGTTCATTGCGGTTCGGATATTATGTCCGTCGCCTTGAAAAACCAAATTCAGAAGTTGTCTGTAACTTTGCTCATCGTCAACAATAAGTAGATTTGCCATTGATTATAATAAAAGGTAAGTCAGTTCGGGTTTTGTTCAACGGAAAAAGCCGTTAAATATATTTTTACAAATTTAGATGTATTTATACAAGGAAAATTTTACGATTACTGGGAGCGCAGGCATCCTGCCTGCAAGATTGCGGAGCGTTTCGCGCAACAATCTAAAACGTCGCGGTTAAAATCAACTCGATTTCTAATCGAACTTCGTTAGATTGCTCCGCGAAACGCTTCACAATCTTGCAGGCTGGGAAGCCCGCGCTCCCAGTTATTTCTTCACAGTCAAAAAACCTTCCAATCTCGAAGGTTGGGCAAATGCTTCGCCGGCTTCGATTTCATTCGATGATTTTTGCCCACGAATTTCGGTCGGAAATTCGAGCGTAATGGTCGTGCCGTTGCCTTCAATGCTGCGGACATTGATTGTGCCGTGATGGTCGCGGACGATTTGATAAACGATGGAAAGTCCTAAACCCGTGCCGCCGGTTGTCGAATCCGAAAACGGCTCGAAAAGTCTTTCAACCTGCGTCGGCGACATTCCGCAACCCGAATCTGTAAATTGAATGCGAATACGTTCTTTGCCTAATTCTTCGAGATTGACCGTTAAAACTCCGCCGTTCGGCATTGCTTGTAAAGCGTTTCGCGTCAAATTCCAGAAGATTTGTTTAATTTGCGTCGGATCAGCCGAAACCAAAACTTCGTTTTCGGGCAAAACCGATTCGAGTTGGTGATTTTCCTGAACGTCGGGGCTGTGTTTGAGAAGCGTAAAAGTATCGTTTATCGCTTCGCGCACATCAATTTCCGAAAAATTACTCACACGCGGGCGAGCGTAAGTCAGAAAATTGATAATGATTTTATTAAGCCTGTCCGATTCGCGCAAAATAATTTCCATTAAACTCGCGTGCGAAGATTCGGGCGGCGTTTGCAATTGCAAAACCTGAATTGCGCCGCGCATTGCGCCCAGAGGATTACGGATTTCGTGCGCTAATCCGGCGGCAACGCGCCCGACTGCCGCCAGACGATCTTTGCGACGCACGTTTTCTTCCATCGTGCGAATTTCGGTCAAATCCTGAAAACTGAAAATCAAACCTTTCGCTTCGCCGTTTTCGCTCAAAAGCGGCGTGATGCTGTAACCGATTCTGACGAATTCTTCTTGCGGTGTCTGAAAATCCGTTTCAAAACGCGCCGGATGTTCGCCGGTTTCAGTAATTTCAAGTGCGTTTCCGAGCGAAAGATTGATGTCGCCGAAGAGTGTGGAAATCGGTTTGCCGCGCATTTCTTCGGCGGAAAATCCGGTAATTTCGGCGGCGGTTGCGTTAAAAGTATAGATATTTCCTTCCAAATCAGTCGTAATCAAACCCGAACGGATTGATTCGACAATGCGTTCGTGCAAAAGCCGCAAGTTTGCCAGCGTTTTCGTCGTTTCCTGCAACTTTTCGCCGGAAGAACGACGGTCGGCAAGCCGTGCTGCAAGCAATCCGACAACGAGAAAAGCGACGATATTAAATGCAATAATCGGCACAATCTTCGACGTTTCGGGCATCACGCCAAACGAACGAACCGCGCCCGTCGCAATCGCAATCGCAAGAACAGTAAAAAGAAAAACGCTCAAAGCCGCAAAAAAAAGCGTTTCCCGCGCAGAAAGAAAAAAGCTCGAAATGCCGATGGCGACGATGTAAAGCATTATAAACGGCGAAGTTAAATCTCCGGTTCGCCAAACGAGCCACGTTACGAGCAAAATATCGAGAAAAAATTGAATGCGAATTTGCCATTCAAAATTTTCATTGAGCCGCAAAACAAAAAAATAAACAATCGTCAGCCCGACTGAAATCAGCAAAACAATCATCAACTCGAACGGAAAATTATTCGCCGAAAATTTCAAATTTCCGCCGTTATTGTAAAGCCAACCTGCCACAAGCATCAGAAAAATTACCAGCAAACGCCCGATAATTAAAGTCTGGATTTTTTGTGTCAGTTCTGTTTCGTTTGAAAAAAACTTCTGATTAAATTTCATCTCTTGTCAGAACAGGAAGCGGTAGCGACCTGCTTTGTCATTTTTCATCTCTTGTCAGAACAGGAAGCGGTAGCGACCTGCTTGATTGTCATTTTTGAGCATCGTTTATTAACAACTTGCTGAATTGATTTTTGGAACAAACCAAATGTTCGCTATACTTTAAACAGGTCGCTACCGCTTCCTGTTCTGACCTGTTATATTGACATTATGAATGAATTTGACCAACGCCCTTGGGGAAACTACACAGTTCTGGACGAAGGCGAAAATTTTAAAGTAAAACGAATAGAAGTCTTGCCCGAAAAGCGTCTCAGTTATCAACGCCACACGCGCCGCGCCGAACATTGGTTCGTCGTTTGCGGCATTGCTAAAGTAACATTAAACGACCGCGAATTTCTAGTCAAAACGGGCGAATTTATAGATATTGCGATAATGGACAAACACCGTGTCGAAAATCCCGACCCGAAAGAATTGCTGATTTTTATCGAAACCCAAACCGGCGATTACTTCGGCGAAGACGATATTGAACGGTTTGAAGATGATTTTGGAAGAATCTCCTGAAATTGCAAATTACAAATTACAGATTAGGGCTTTCTCATAAAAATTGAAAGTTAAACAAAAATCGAAAAAATTAACAGGGATTGAAGGGATGGAAGGGATTTTTTAATATTTTTTTTAGTTTTTATCCCTTGCATCCCCTTTATCTCTGTCAATTTTTTCATAATTGGCAAGTTACCAGCAACTTTGTTTTTATGAGAAAACCCTAAATTACAGATTGAAAAAAAGCTAATTTGTAATCTGTAATTTGTAATTTGTAATTGATTTAACGGCATCAAGCAAATTATTCGCAATAATATCCGGTTCTCTATCTAAAATCGCTACCGATGTATGTCCGTAGCCCGTCAAAACAAGCGCGGTTTTGATTTGAATATTGAAGCCGGTTTTAATATCAATATCTTTATCGCCAATCATCCACGAATTTTCCAAATCAATTTCAAAATCTTTCATTGCTGCTTCAATCATTCCGAGATTCGGTTTGCGGCACGCGCAACCTGCGTCCGGCAAATGCGGGCAAAAATAAAACGCATCGAGCTTTTCCGTCAAATCATTTTGAATCTGCTCGTGAACCTTGTGCATATCGTTTTCCGTATAAATCCCGCGCCCGATGCCTGATTGATTCGTAACGATAATTGTCAAAAAACCGTTGTCTTTTAAGAGTTTCACGGCTTCATCCGTGTAAGAAAAATATTGCAAATCTTCAACTCGATGAAGAAAATTTACTTCTTCAATCAAAGTTCCGTCGCGGTCAATAAAGACGGCTTTGGTCTTTGTTTTTTTGTCTTTATTCTTATCTGAGTTCATCTGTGTTTATTGTATGTTAAGAAATGAGTTCAAAATGTAGTAAATTGGACTTAGTGGAGAATGACAGTTTGGCTGTTTATTGGTTCTTTGGAAACCGTCACAGAGCGAAAGCGTCATTCTCCTTACACGCCGACTCAAA